>NZ_KB912056.1:20000-756686 GCF_000383695.1 Thioalkalivibrio sp. ALJ15 | reverse complement strand
AGCGAGTTTCAGCGCCGCCGGCCCGAGGGCCCTGGAGCAAGGTCCCCGGGCGGAATCCGGGTGCCCTTCTTTGGGTACTTTCTTGGGCAAGCAAGAAAGTACCTCGCGGCGCGCTCGCGAGTGAGCGCATGGCAGGCGGCCGGCCGAAGGCACCGTAAACACCGGATGCCGAACCAGGCCCAGCCTCAGCGCGTGAAGCAGCCCCGGCCCGTCAGCAGGCGTTTTCGGTGTAGCCCGGCGCATCGCAGAAGGCGCGCCCGAGCGCGAGGTCCTCGCGCATGTTGCGCAGCGCCTGGAGGTGATCCTCGCGGCTCGCCGCGAGTTTGGACTCCGGCGCCACCGGGAACAGCAGCTGCGACAGCGACGGCGGGTCCTGCCCCAGACGCACCGCATAGACGATCTGGTAGGCATACACCCGGCGCACGTAATCGCGCGTCTCCGAGAACGGGATCAGCTCGGCCCAGATATCGGCGTCCATCTCGCCATCGTCCGGCAGCCAGGAGCGCACGCGATGCGCCCCGGCGTTGTAGGCCGCCGTGGACAGCAGGCTGTGCCCGCCAAAGCGGTCCAGGTTGCGCCGCAGGTAGTAGGTGCCCAGCGTCGCATTGGTCGCCGGGTCGAGGATGTCCCAATCGGAGTTGACCCGGACCCCGGCACTGGAGGCAATCGAGCGCCCGGTCGCCGGCATGATTTGCATCACCCCCAACGCACCGGCCCCGGAGCGCACGTCATGCAGAAAGGCGCTCTCCTGGCGGGCAATCGCCATCGCCCAGGCCGGGTCGATGCCCTGCTTCTCCGCGCCCGGGACGATCACGGAATCGAAGGCCAGCGGGAAGCGCAGCTCGATATCGTCCCAATTGCGGGCCCGCGCAATGGTGAAGATCGCGCGGTCGTACCAGTTCCAGTCGGCGAACTCGGCGGCCGCGGCCTCGAGCTCGGGCGGCTCCATGTTGGCCACGGTACGGGTCCACTCGCGGCGTGCCTCGGCGTAGCGGTCCAGCGCCACCAGCTCGCGCATGCGCTGCATGGACGGGCGGTCCATGATCGATTCGCGCGCACCATTGGCCAGCTGCAGAGGCTGGTGCCCGATGCGGTAGGGCTGGCCCAGACGATCGGCGGCCAGGAACCCGTGGAAGTTGCGCTCCCGCGCCGCCCGTTCGTAGAAGAAACGTGCCTCGTCGGCATCGTCCAGTTGCTCCAGCGCCCGTGCATACCAGTACTGCCAGGCGGTCTCGTCGCGGGCATCGCGGCTCATGGAGCGGATCGCGCTTTTGACCGTCTCCCAGTCGCCATCATGGAGCGCGGCACGTACCTGCCACTGGCGCAGCTGGTCGTCGAAGACCTCCGCGTCCAGCCCCTCCATGAACTCCAGCGTCTCGGAGCGGAAACGCAGGGCAAGGCGCAGCGCGAGCGCATGCTCAATCTCGCGGGCGGTCTCGGCCGGGAAGCCCAGACGCTCGCCGCGCTCCTCCCAGCCCTTCAGTGCCGCATCCAGGTCCTGCGGAATCCAGCGCTTGAACGCCTGTTCCAGCATCGCCTCGGCAGAACGATGATCGTCCGCGCGGACGTCGACCTCGACCACCCGTGCCGGACGCGACTCGAGCTCCAGCCAGCGCTCCGCCCAGTCGCGATCGGCGCTGGCCAGGTAGCGGCGCAGGTAGCGCGCGAGCCCGGTCTGGCGCGCCTGCATCGCCAGGGCGAAACGCTCCCAGGCCAGCTCATCGGTCAGCCCGCCGGCATCGCGCCAGGCCTTGAGCGCCGGATCACAGGCACTGGGACGGGACTGGCCGTGCAGCCAGATGGAGTCCATATCCTCGATCGCCGCGGAGGTGTTGCCGGTCTCGATCAGTGCCTTGCGCCGCTGGCAGTCCTGCGTGACGGAGAGATCGCGCCCGTCGTCGGCGAAGTCGAGATACCGCGACCAGGCCTCTTCGCGGGCCAGATAGGAGAGGTAGTTGCTGCGCAACTGGCCGGCCAGCGGGGTGTCGTCGTGCTCTTCGATAAAGGCGCGCACGGCATCGGGGTCCGCACGCCCCAGGTCGCGAGCCAGCTCGCGATGATCCAGATAGGGCGTCAGCGGATAGCCCTCGAGCGTGCTGCGGGCATTGCGATAGGCCGCCATGTCGCCACGACTCAGGGCGCGTTCGGCATGCAGGAACAGGCTGCGTTCGAAGACCATCCCGGTCGGGCCCGGGTTAGCCGCCGGAGCCCCGGCGGCGAAGGCCATGACCAGACCGGTCAGACCCGTGGTGAATATCCTGGGCAGGCGCATTGGATTGCGTTCTCGCTTGGCTGATCCGTTCATATTCCGCACGACCTGTGGCGGGCGCAATGGTCTTGTGGTGATTTCGCACCGGCCGGGCCGCATTCCGCGACAATCCCGCGATGCCCCGGCGCGGCGCTTGTGACCGGTTTCACTCGCGTTCGATCACCGAAAACGCCCCGCGTTCCAGGCCATCCAGGGTCCAGGAGGCCACCCGGTAGCGCACCAGTCGCAGGGTCGGATGCCCCACCGCGGCGGTCATGCGCCGCACCTGGCGGTTGCGGCCCTCGTGCAGCGACAGCGCGAGCCAGGTCGTCGGGACGGACTTGCGAAAGCGTACGGGCGGGTCGCGCTCCGGCAGATCGGGCGGCGCCATGCGCTCGACCTTCGCCGGCTGCGTGCGTCCATCCTTCAGATCCACCCCGGTGCGCAGGGCCTCCAGGGCGGCGTCATCGGGCTCTCCCTCCACCTGTACCCAGTAGGTCTTGCTGGTCTTGTGGCGCGGCTGGGTCAGCCGCGCATTCAGGCGCCCGTCGTCGGTCAGCACCATCAGCCCCTCGCTGTCGCGGTCCAGGCGCCCGGCCGGGTAAACCCCGGGGATGTCGATGTAATCCGCCAGCGTGGGGCGCCCTTCCGGATCGGTGAACTGCGGCAGCACGCCCCAGGGCTTGTGGAACAAAACGATTCGGTGCATCAATCGCAGCGCACGGTCACGCGCTCGGCGAAATGGCGCCCCAGGTCATAGTCCACCGTGGCCCCGTAATCGAGCATCATGGCCTTGGCGACGAGTTGGGGATCCGGGCGGGGGCGCTCCAGCTCTGCACTGCAGCCCGCAGCCGCGAGCCCGTCGGCCTCGACGATGCGCGTACCGGCCGGCTCCTCGTGCAGGAGCTCGATGAAATAGGTCGGGTCGTAGACCTTGTACGCCAGGGTCTCGGAACCCACATCGACTGGCTCGTCCAGCGCCAGGCGGAAACGGAAGAACAGCAGCCCGTCTTCCATGCGCATGGACGGATCGGGCTCGGCAGCGACGTCCACCGCGCGCCCGCCGGCCTCGACATGGCTGTACCACTCGTATTCCTCGAGGTTGCCGAGGATCTCGCGGGCGAGCGCCTGCAGCTTCTCCTCTTCGGTCGCGCCCTCCTGATGCGCCAGGGCATCCTCGTAGAGGTACTGCCCGTAGGTCGGGTCGAAGCGCCAGCGATGCAGCATATGGGTGATGCGCCCCTCGCCATCGCGCTCCAGCGTGATCTCCAGATCAATCCAGGCATGCGGATGCGCCTGTACCGGCGCACTGACCAGCAGCAACCACACCAGGCCCGCGGCAAGGATGGCGTAGAGAAGAGAACGTGGCCTCATGCAATCTCCGGGGTCGTGGACCGCCAGGCACCGGCGGCCGCCAGCAGGCGACCATGATAATCGCGCGCGACCCCGAGTTCCGCGAGCCAGCGCGCGGCATCGGGTTTCGGCCCGGTGGGTTGCAGGGCGTCGAGCCCCGGCAGGTCGGGGATGCGGTCCGCCAGCCCGGTCAGGCGGCGCGACAGGCGCAGCCGGTCCGACTGCTCGGCAATGCGCGCGGCCACGACATCAGCGCGGCGGATATTGCAACGCGCCACGGCCTGCGGTTCGGCCAGCACTGTGTCCAGATCGCCCAGGCGGCGCAGGATCCGCGCCGCGGTCCTGGGGCCCACGCCCTCGATACCCGGGACGTTGTCACTGGCATCGCCCGCCAGGGCGAGCATGTCCGCAACCTGTTCCGGACGGATGCGAAAGCGCTTCTCGATCGCACGGCGATCCAGCGCGGTCCCGCGCTCCGGATCATGCATCCGGTCCTGGTCACCGAGGATGACCTGGGTCAGGTCCTTGTCCGCGCTCTTGACCTCGATGCGACAGCCCGCGGCCCGGCCGACACGCGCCAGGCTGGCGATCAGGTCGTCGGCCTCGTACTCGGGATGGGCCAGGGTCCGGAAGCCGAGTTGACCAAGCAGCTCCCGGATACGCGCGAACTGCTCGCGCAGCTCCGGTGGCGCCGGCGGGCGGTGGGCCTTGTAGGTGGGGTCGAGCCGGTGGCGAAAGCCCCGGCGCAGGCTCTCGTCGAAACAAAAGGCGATCGGACCGGGGGCGCAGGCAGGCAGCCACTGGCAGAGCGAATGCACCAGCCCGTGCACGGCCCCGCCCGGCCGCCCGAGCGGATCCAGGTCCAGCCCGCGCGCGAACCAGGCACGAAAGACAAAGATGCTGGAGTCGACCAGCGTCAGGGTCGGGCACGGCAGCCCCGGGCGCGACTCAGTGCAGGCGCTCAAGGTCCTTGCGCACCCCGGCGATGGACTGGTCGAAGGCCGCGCGTTCATCCGCGTCCAGTTCCAGCTCGATCACCCGTTCCATGCCGCCCTGGCCAAGGATGCAGGGCACGCCCATGGCCACATCGCGTTCCCCGTACTCACCCTCCAGCAGGGCCACGGTCGGCAGCACGCGCCGGCGATCCACGGCGATCGCCTCGACCATCTCGGCGATGGCCGCTGCGGGCGCGCCATAGGCGCTGGAGGTCTGTTTCAGGGCAAGGATCTCGGCACCCCCGTGGCGGGTACGCTCGACGATGTTGTCGAGCGTCGCCTGGTCCATGAAGTGGTGCAGCGGCACGCCGTTGACACTGGAATAGCGCAACAGCGGCACCATCGCATCGCCATGACCACCCAGGACCAGGGCCTGGATGTCGTGGGTGGACAGCCCCGTCTCCAGGGCGATGAAGGCCTCCATGCGCGAGGTATCCAGCACCCCGGCCTGCCCGAAGATCCGGTCGCGACTCCAGCCGGTCTTCTGCCAGGCGCGGTAGGTCAGCACGTCCACCGGGTTGGACACGACCAGGATGCGGCTCTGCGGCGCATGGACGAGGATGTCCTGCAGGATCTGGTCGAGGATCTCGACGTTCTTGTCCAGGACATCGGAGCGCGACATGCCCGGCTTGCGCGGCAGCCCGGCCGTGACGATCACCAGTTCCGCGCCAGCGATCACCGAGGGTTCGTGACTACCGACCAGGCGCGTATCGAAGCGCAGCAGGGGCGCGGTCTCCTGGATGTCCAGCGCCGCCCCGGCCGCCGCACCCTCGCGCACGTCCAGCAACGCGATCTCGCGGGCGACATCGCGCCGAGCCAGGAACTGGGCGGTGGATTCGCCGACGCGTCCGGCTCCGATAATGGCGATTTTCTGCATGCTTCCCTCGTATGACGGAGGTGGAGTTTGGAGAAGCGCTGATCAATCAGCGTCTCCTTAGCGGCGGGCAACCCCGCTGTCGCGCGCGGCCTGTGCGACCGCCTGCGGCACAGTATCGATCAGGCGCGGATCGAACGGGGTCGGCAGAATGTAGTGCGGACCAAACTCGAGCGCCTCCAGGCCATAGGCGTCCAGCACGGCCTGCGGGATCGGCTCGCGAGCCAGTTCGGCCAGCGCATGCACGGCCGCGACCAGCATCTCGTCATTGATCCGGCGCGCGCGCACATCCAGCGCACCGCGGAAGATGAACGGGAAGCCCAGCACGTTGTTGACCTGGTTGGGGTAGTCCGAACGGCCTGTCGCCATGATCAGGTCGTCGCGCGTCTCGAGCGCCAGTTCCGGCCGGATCTCCGGATCCGGGTTGGACAGCGCGAAGATCACCGGCTTTGGTGCCATGGACTTCAGCATCTCGGGCGTCAGCAGATCGGGGCCCGACAGCCCGATGAAAACATCCGCCCCCTCGCAGGCGTCCTCCAGCGTGCGCGCCTCGGTATCGACCGCGAAGATCTGCTTGTACTCGTTCAGGTCGTTGCGCTGGCTGTGGATCACGCCCTTGCGGTCCACCATAAACAGGTTCTTCTTGCTCGCCCCCAGGCGCAGCAGCAGTTGCATGGAGGCGATGCCGGCCGCGCCGGCGCCAACGCAGACGATCTTCGCGTCACTGAGCTTCTTGCCCTGGATCTCCAGGGCGTTGACCAGACCGGCCGCGGTGATGACCGCCGTGCCATGCTGGTCATCGTGGAAGACGGGGATATCCAGACGCTCGGACAGGCGGCGCTCGATCTCGAAGCAGTGCGGCGCGGCGATGTCCTCGAGGTTGATCCCGCCGAAGCCGCCGGCAATGCGGGCCACGGTGTTGATGAAGTCCTCCGGCTGCGGCGCATCCACCTCGATGTCGTAGACGTCGATGTTGGCGAAGGCCTTGAACAGGACGCCCTTGCCCTCCATCACCGGCTTGGCCGCCAGCGCGCCGACATTGCCCAGTCCCAGCACGGCCGTGCCATCGGTGATCACCGCGACCAGGTTGCCCTTGCCGGTATAGCGGTAGGCCAGCTCCGGATCGGAGGCAATCGCGCGCACCGGCGCGGCCACGCCGGGCGAATAGGCCAGGGAGAGGTCATCCTGGGTCGCCGTGGGCTTGGTGATGTGGATGGCCAGTTTCCCGGCCGGCTGCTGTTCGTGGTAGTCCAGCGCGCGCTGGGTGAAATCGTTGGACATGGCGTTGCGGGGCCTTTCAAGCAGTGGCTGTCAGAGTGCAGCGGGGTTCCGGGGCCGGTCCGGCCCCGCGACCGGTCAGTTGACCGGGTGGGTCGGCACCGAGGAGCGCCGGGCCTGTTCGTACAGCGGCCGGAACTCGTCGGCCATGCGGGTCAGGTCGCGCTGGCGCGACTCGGGCGCCGGGTGCGTGCTCAGGAACACCGGATGACTTCCGTTGGCCTGTTCCGCCATCTTGCGCCACAGGCTCGCGGCCGCGTCCGGATCATAACCGGCCCGCGCGGCCAGTTCGATCCCGATGCGGTCGGCCTCCGCCTCCATCCGGCGGCTGTGCGGCAGCTGCACCGCGAGCGCGGCCCCCAGGGCGGCGCCGGTCAGTGCGACGGGCGAGCGGTCGCCGGTCATCGCATAGCCCGCTACCGCGAGATTGCTGGCCAGGGCCACCGACATCTTCTCGGCCGTGTGCGCGGACAGCGCATGGGCGATCTCGTGGCCGATGATCTGCGCCAGCTCGTCGTCGGTCAGTTCCAGTTGCTCAATGATGCCGGAGTAGATCGCCATCTTGCCACCGGCCATGGCGAAGGCGTTGACCGTGTCCGGTGCCTCGATCACGCGAATCTCCCAATCCCAGTCGGCGGTCTCGGGGCGGTACTTGACCGCCTGCGCCACCACACGCTCGGTGATCTGCTGCACGCGCGCGGTCATCTGGGGGTCGGCGTCCACCCTCCCCTCCTCGCGCGCCGGGGCCAGCATCTCCACATAGGCCGTGCGCGAGGCGTCGATCGCCTGGTTCTCGGAGACGAGCATCAGCTGCGAGCGCCCGGTGACCGGGTTGGTAGTACAGCCCGGCAGCGCAACAGCCAGGCCCGCGCCGATCAGCAGCGTCAGGGCCAGCGCCGCCCAGCGACGGGGAAACAGGCGGGACAGGGCGTTCATGGATCAAGCACCTCGAGATCAAAGGGGTGGCGGATCCGCATCCGCCCTCGCTCCCTCCAAGGATACACCGCGCCGCGCGCAACAACGGTGTTACCCAGCAGTGAGCGTGGTTCCAGATCCTCGAAAAAATCGCGGTCATCCCCGGAGATCAGCAGGTCCAGCGGGCCGTCCAGTACGAGCACCCAGTGCGGGTCGCGCACCCGCACGTCGATTACCTCGCCCTGGACCCGCAGCCGCCCCTGCGAGCGCTCGCGCGGCGGCTCCAGCCAGCCGACCGGGAAGGCCTCGAGCCGCTCCAGCCAGAGCCCTCGTGACGCTTCCCGTGCCACGGTCTCGGCCCCGTAGTAACACTCATCCAGGGGCCCCGGTTCCGGGCCGGGGCGCGGCATCGCCAGGCCATCACCAATCAGACTGGCCGCCAGCAGCGGCCCATCGTCGATCCAGGCATGCATGCGCAAACGGCCATGGGCGTCGCGGGCCGGACGTCCCGGCAACAGCACCAGGCGCTGATCGACGCCGCGCAGGCGTTCCTCCAGGGATTCGCGCAAGTCCAGCCCGAAGCCCACCGGTAACAGCTGTGGCGCGACCGACGGGAGTGCGGCCGCCGATGCCAGACCCAGCAGACGGATATGTCGCCCGTCTCCCAGCTCCAGGGCATCCGGCGCCCAGACACGCTCGACCGTTACGCGCTGCAGATCGCGTGGGTCGTGGTCCTCCAGCGCACACTGCGCCGCGGCCCCCGGGGCGAGCAGCCACGCCGACAGCGCGACCAAACAAACGAGGGCGCCCCGCGGGACGCCCTCGTTACATGGCGCGAGCATCCACTGGACACTCCGCCAGAAACCGCCTCGCGCCATCGGGCGCGAACGCATTTAGAATGCGAAGCGGCGGTTGAACTTGTCGACCTGACCGGCGGTGTCAACGATCTTCTGCTTGCCGGTGTAGAACGGGTGGCACTGCGAGCACACGTCCAAATGCATCTCGTCTTTCGAGAGAGTGGAGCGGGTCTCGAACTGCGCACCGCAGCTGCAGATGACCTTGACGTTGTGGTAGTTCGGATGAATGTCGGCTTTCATGGTCGGCTCACGCGTGTTCTGGCGAAAAGTGCGATAGCATAGCCGCCTTTCCGGGGCTGTTGCAAGGTCCTTCGTGAAGGCCGGCAAGCGGGCCCTGTGTACGCAAGCCCCTGAAGATAGCGTCCCTTCGAGGCATTTGGGGCGGCCTGTGGATAACCTTGTGGACGGATTGTCAACGCCGGCCGCCAACGGGGCCAAAAGGGGCGGCGCAACCCGCCCCCCGAACGACACCCTGTCCACGCAACCCGTTAAATCAAAAGAACAATCGGGGAGTACACCGGCTGACGCACCAGGATCGGGGCGCGCCCGGAGCAGCTCCCAGAAGGCGATAACGTACTGTGAATAAAAGCAACACCCAGTCTCCCGACAACGCGCAGCGCGTGGGCTTTGTCAGCCTCGGTTGCCCGAAGGCCCTGGTCGACTCCGAACAGATCCTGACGCGCCTGCGCGCCGAAGGCTACGAGATCGCCGCCGACTACGACGGCGCGGACCTCGTCGTGGTCAATACCTGCGGCTTCATCGACGATGCGGTGGCCGAATCCCTGGACGCGATCGGCGAGGCCCTGGATGCCAATGGCCGGGTGATCGTCACGGGCTGCCTGGGCAAGGATGCCGAGCGCATCCACGAGACCCACCCGGGCGTGCTCGCGGTCACCGGCCCGCATGCCTACGAGGAAGTCGTGGGCGCGGTGCACGAACACCTGCCGCCGCCGGCGGCCCCGTTCGAGTCACTGGTGCCGCCGCAGGGGATCCGCCTGACCCCGCGCCACTACGCCTACCTGAAGATCTCCGAGGGCTGCAATCACCGCTGCAGCTTCTGCATCATCCCCAGCCTGCGCGGCGACCTGGTCAGCCGCCCGATCGGCGAGGTGCTGGCCGAGGCGGAGCGCCTGGCCGCGGCCGGCGTGCGCGAGATCCTGGTGATCTCGCAGGACACCTCGGCCTATGGCGTGGACGTGAAGTACCGCACTGGCTTCCATGGCGGGCGCCCGATCCGTTCTGATATTGCCCACCTGGCCGAGGCACTGGGCCAGCTCGGCATCTGGGTGCGTCTGCACTATGTCTACCCCTACCCGCACGTAGATCGGCTGATCCCACTGATGGGCTCGGGCGAGGACGGCGGGCTCCTGCCGTATCTGGACATGCCGCTGCAGCACGGCCACCCCCGGGTACTCAAGGCGATGCGCCGCCCGGCCGCCGCCGAGCGCGTTCTGGAACGCATTGCGAGCTGGCGCGAGCAGGTCCCCGACCTGACCCTGCGCTCGACCTTTATC
Source organism: Thioalkalivibrio sp. ALJ15 (assembly GCF_000383695.1). NCBI lineage: Bacteria > Pseudomonadati > Pseudomonadota > Gammaproteobacteria > Chromatiales > Ectothiorhodospiraceae > Thioalkalivibrio > Thioalkalivibrio sp. ALJ15. Next base: position 746,652 of record NZ_KB912056.1, on the reverse strand, counting down.
GTGGGCTTTCCGGGCGAAACCGAGGCCGAGTTCGAGACCCTGCTGGAGTTCCTGCACGAGGCGCAGCTGGACCGCGTCGGGGCCTTTGCCTACTCGCCCGTGGAGGGTGCGGCGGCCAACGACCTGCCGGACCCGGTGCCGGAGGCCGTGCGCGAGGAGCGCCTGGCGCGCTTCATGGACGTGCAGGCCCGGATCAGCGCCGAGCGGTTGCGCCGCCGGATCGGCAGCCAGCCGGTAGTGCTGGTCGACGAGGTGCACACGGACGGGACCGTGATTGCCCGCTCTGCCGCGGAAGCCCCGGAGATCGACGGCGTGATCCGCGTCGCCGGGGTCGACCCGGAATCGGTGGATATCGGGGACTTCATCGAGGTCGCGATCACCGACACCGACGAGCACGACCTGATCGCCGAACTGCCAGACGACTGACCACAAGCCGACCGAACGGAAGCACTGATGAGCGACGCCCTGCTGGAAAGCCACATCCCCGATCTCGAACTGGTCCATCGCGGCAAGGTGCGCGACCTGTACGCGGTCGACGCCGACCACTGGCTGATGGTCACCACCGACCGCCTGTCGGCCTTTGACGTGATCCTGCCCACCCCGATCCCGGGCAAGGGGCGGATGCTGACCGCAATTACCGAGTTCTGGATGCACAAGGTCGAACGCGAGCTGGGCACCCCCAACCAGCTGACCGACATCGCGCTGGAACAGGTGGTCCCCGACCCGGCGATCCGGGCGCCACTGGAGGGCCGCAGTCTGGTGATTCGCCGGCTCGAGGCGCTGCCGGTGGAGGCCGTGGTGCGCGGCTACCTGATCGGGTCCGGCTGGAAAGACTACCAGGTCAGCGGCGCGGTCTGCGGCATCCCGCTGCCGGCCGGCCTGGAACTGGCCTCGAAGCTGCCGGAGGCCATCTTCACCCCCAGCACCAAGGCAGCGGTCGGTGATCACGACGCGAACATCGACTTCGCCACCGTAGTGGACACGATCGGCGAGGAACGGGCGCAACAGGTGCGCAAGGCCGCACTGGCGATCTACGCGATGGCGCGCGACTACGCGGCCGAGCGCGGGATCATCATCGCCGATACCAAATTCGAGTTCGGGGTGGACGCGAACGGGACCCTGCACCTGATCGACGAGGTCCTCACGCCGGATTCCTCGCGCTTCTGGCCGGCGGACCAGTATGCGCCAGGCCGGAGCCCCGAGTCCTTCGACAAACAGTACGTGCGCGACTATCTCGAGACCCTGGACTGGGACAAGACCGCTCCCGGACCCGAGCTGCCGCCCGAGGTCGCGGAGCAAACGGCTGCGCGCTACCGCGAGGCCCTGGAACGCCTGACCCGCGACGCATGATCGAAATGCCGCCACAGGGCTTGTTCGTCACGGGCAGCGACACCGGCGTCGGCAAGACCTTCGTTGGCTGCGCCCTGCTGGCAGCGTGGCGCGCCGAGGGCCTGGACCCGCAGCCACGCAAGCCGGTGGAATCTGGCTGCCCCGAGCGCGACGGCACGCTGTTCCCCGAGGATGGCGCCGCCCTGACCGCGGCGGCCGGCCTTCCCGCAACGGCCGTGGCGCAGGTGACGCCGTGGCGGTTTCCCGATGCGCTGGCACCCGATCAGGCCGCTGCGCGCCAGGGTGTGCAGCTGACGGTCGCGGAACTGGTTCAGGCCTGCGAGGTGCCGGGTGGTGGCCCCCGACTGGTGGAGGGTGCGGGCGGGTTCTATTCGCCGCTGTGCGGCGATGGCCTGAACGCCGACCTGGCGCAGACCCTGGGCCTCCCGGTCCTGCTGGTCGCCGAGGACCGGCTAGGGGTGTTGAACACCTGCCTGCTGACGCTGGAGGCCCTGGAACGTCGTGGCCTGCAACTGGCCGGGATCGTGCTCAACCGTCGCCACGCCGATACCGATCCCCTGCTGGACAATGCCGGGGCGCTGGCCCGGTACACGGCCGCACCCATCCTGTCGCTGCCGGAGGGGATAGCCTCGGAGGAGGCGACTCAGAAGCTCTCCACCTGGAAGTCGTCCTGGCGGATGCCGCCTTCGCCCGGGGTGACCTCGTCCAGGGTTTGATCCGGGCGCATGTCGCCGCTCCCGGTCGTCGGCTCGGCGGCCTCTTCGGGCTGGCGGAAGGAGGCCAGCAGGTCGCGCAGCTCGCGCGTCCCGGCGTGATCCACGCGTCGGCTCTCGATGATGTGCACCGGTCGCTGCGCCTCGCCGTAGTACGCCTCGTTGAAGTCGTCACGCACGGTCAGGCGCGAGCCGGACAGGCTCATCCCCAGATAGGCCCCACGCGAGCGGGAATAGGTCAGGAAGTCAGCCGTCGGGGTGGAGCCACGCCCGGCCCCGACCGGACCGGCGGCAACGGAGGCATCGGCGCCGAGACGGATCGCCGAACCGAACATCGAGTCCACCGCATCCTGGGTGCGCGCGACCATCACCACCTCGGCGGCATCACCCCCGAACTGCATACCAAAACTGATCGACCCGGCCGAATAGAAGGCAACCGGCGAGTAGTCGCCCTTGTCCTCGTCCCAGGCGAGGAACACACCCATGCCCCCGGAGCCCCCGATCAGGAACGCGCCGCGTCCAATACGCGGGAAGATGACGACACCTCGGGCGGTGCGCAGATCTTCCTGGAGGTGTTCGTATTCGGGGTGCGTGGCCATACGCTCCAGCGTGACCTTCGCCCGGTCGACAATGTCCTGCGGGTCAACCTCGCGGCTGAACGGGTTGGCGTGGGCAGTGGCGGACAGCGCAGCCACCACCAGCGCGGTCAGGCAAAGATGGATCAGTCGCTGCATTGGGTAAACGCTCCGGATTGCTCGGAATTGGCGACATGATCGCATAAAAAAAGGGGGCCGAAGCCCCCTTTTCCGTGCTGCGATCCGCAGATCAGTTGACCTTGGGATCCAGCTCGCCAGACAGGTAACGCTTGACCATGTCGTCCAGGGAGATCGGCTTGATCTTGGACGCCATGCCGGCGCAACCGAAGGCCTCGTAACGGGCCTGGCAGATGTCCTTCATGGCCGCGGTGGAGGCCTTCAGGAATTTGCGCGGGTCGAATTCCTTCGGGTTCTCGGCCAGGAACTTGCGCACCGCACCGGTGGAGGCCATGCGCAGGTCGGTGTCGATATTGACCTTGCGCACGCCGTGCTTGATGCCTTCCTGGATCTCTTCAACCGGCACGCCATAGGTCTCGCCCATGTCGCCACCGTACTTGTTGATGATTTCCAGCCACTCCTGCGGAACGGAGGAGGAGCCGTGCATGACCAGATGGGTATCCGGGATGCGGTTGTGGATCTCCTTGATGCGCTGGATGGCCAGGATGTCACCGGTCGGCGGACGGGTAAACTTGTAGGCGCCGTGAGAGGTACCAATGGCGATCGCCAGGGCGTCGCACTTGGTGTTCTTCACGAAGTCGGCAGCCTCGTCCGGGTCGGTCAGCAGCTGGTCGTGGGACAGCTTGCCTTCGGCACCGGAGCCGTCTTCCTCGCCGGCCATGCCGGTTTCCAGGGAACCCAGGCAGCCCAGCTCGCCTTCCACGGACACACCACAGGCGTGGGCGATCTCGGAGACCTTGGCGGTCACGTCACGGTTGTAGTCGTAGCTGGCCGGGGTCTTCATGTCGGGCATCAAGGAGCCGTCCATCATCACCGAGCTGAAGCCGGACTGGATGGAGCGCAGGCAGACCGCCGGCTCGGAGCCGTGGTCCTGGTGCAGCACGACCGGGATGTCCGGATACTGCTCGATGGCGGCAATGATGTTGTGACGCAGGAAGGGCTCGCCGGCGTACTTGCGGGCACCGGCGGAGGCCTGAATGATCACCGGGGAGTCGACCGCGGCGGCCGCTTCCATGATCGAGTGGACCTGTTCCATGTTGTTGGCGTTGTACGCCGGCATGCCATAGCCGTGCTCGGCGGCATGGTCCAGCAGTTGACGAAGGGAGATCAGTGCCATGGGTTCCTCCTTAACGGGATCGGACTGACGTAGTAAAAACTCTTGGGTCTTCCAGGGGGCCGCGTCGGCTCACAACTCGTCGCCAACGCGCACGATCTTCATGGCATTGGTACCGCCATGTTCGCCCTGCAAATCACCCTTGGTAATGATAACCAGCCCGCCATCCTGCACGACGCCCTCGGCCCGGAGCAAGTTGACCGCCTCACGGTTCAGGCTCTCGTGGCTTTCGGGGATCGGCTCCAGGATCCGGGGGTATACCCCGCGATAGAGCGTCATACGGCGGCTGGTGGACTCGTGCTGGGTGAGCGCGTAGATCGGAATACCGGAGCTGATACGCGACATCCACAGGGCCGTGGAACCGGATTCGGTCAGTGCGGCAATGGCCGCCACGTCCAGGTGGTTCGCCGTGTACATCGTGGCCATCGCGATGGCCTCGTCGACGCGGCCAAAGGTCGAATCCATGCGGTGGTCCGACTGGCGCGCGGCGCGTTGGCGCTCGGCGGCCTCGCAGATCCGGTCCATGCTCTCGACCACGCGCGCCGGATAGCGCCCCGTCGCGGTCTCGCCGGAGAGCATCACGGCGTCCGTGCCGTCGAGCACCGCGTTGGCCACATCGAAGACCTCGGCACGCGTCGGGATCGGGTTCTGGATCATGGTCTCCATCATCTGAGTCGCCGTGATGACCAGACGATTGAGCGTACGCGCCCGCGAGATCAGGGTCTTCTGCACGCCGGGGAGCTCGGCGTCACCAATCTCCACGCCGAGGTCCCCGCGCGCGATCATGATCACCTCGGAGGCCGCGATGATCTCGTCGATCACCTCCAGGGCCTCGGAGCGCTCGATCTTCGCGCAGATCCCGGCCTCCCAGCCGGCGTCATTCAACAGGCTGCGCGCCAGGTGCAAGTCCTGCGCGGAACGCGGGAAGGAGACGGCCAGGTAGTCCACCTGAAGCTCGGCCGCCAGACGGATATCCTCGCGGTCCTTTTCGGTGATCGCGGGGGCGGACAAGCCACCGCCCTGGCGGTTGATGCCCTTGTTGTTGGACAACTCGCCCCCGACCACGACGGTCGTCTCGATGCGCGCCCCGTTGACGGCGGTCACCTTGAGCACGATACGCCCGTCATCCAGCAACAGGATGTCGTCGGGGCGCACGTCCTGCGGCAGTTCCTTGTAGGTCAGCCCGACCTGGGTCCCATCCCCGGCGTCGCGATCCAGGTCCCCGTCCAGCGCGAAGGACGCGCCTTCCTGGAGTTGGACCCGACCTTCGCGAAAGCGGTCGATGCGGATCTTGGGGCCCTGCAGATCGCCAAGGACGCCGACGCAGCGACCCGCGCGATCCGCCGCGGCGCGCAGGCGGGCGAGCCGGGTACGATGGTCATCCGGGTCGCCATGCGAGAAGTTCAATCGAACGACATCCACGCCGGCCAGGATGATGGCCTCCATGGCCTCGTCGGTATCCGTGGCCGGCCCGAGGGTGGCCACGATCTTGGTACGTCTCATCCGCGTCGTTCTCCGTCAGCGGAGAGCGCGCCGGGCATCAGCCGCGGGCGCGCTCTTCCAGGATGGCGACGGCCGGCAGGGTCTTGCCTTCGAGAAACTCGAGGAAGGCGCCACCACCGGTGGAGATGTAGCTGATGCGATCGGCCAGGTTGTACTTGTCGATCGCGGCCAGGGTGTCGCCCCCGCCGGCGATGGAGAACGCATTGCTCTCGGCGATGGCCTCGCCCAGGGCCTTGGTACCGGCGGCGAACTGGTCGAACTCGAACACGCCGACCGGGCCATTCCAGACGATGGTGCCAGCGTTGCGCAGGGCCTCGGCGTAGGTCGCCGCGGTATCGGGGCCGACGTCGAAGATCATGTCGTCATCGGCTACGGCATCGACAGACTTGGTCTCGGCCGGGGTGGACTCAGAGAATTCCTTGCCCACGGTCACGTCGGTCGGCACCGGGATCTCGCCGCCCTTGGCGCGAGCCGCCTCCATCAGGCGCTTGGACTCATCGACCAGATCGGCCTCGTACAACGACTTGCCGACACCGTGGCCCTGGGCCGCGATGAAGGTATTGGCGATGCCGCCACCGACGATCAGCTGATCCACCACGCTGGACAGCGATTCCAGCACGGTGAGCTTGGTCGAGACCTTGGAGCCGCCCACGATGGCCACCAGCGGGCGCTTCGGGGTCTCGAGGGCCTTGCCCAGGGCCTCGAGTTCCTTGGCCAGCAGCGGACCGGCGCAGGCCTGCGGGGCAAACTTCGCCACACCATGGGTCGAGGCCTGGGCGCGGTGAGCGGTACCAAAGGCATCCATCACGAACACGTCGCACAGGGCCGCGTACTTTTTGGCGAGCGCCTCGTCGTCTTTCTTCTCGCCCGCATTGAAGCGGACGTTTTCGAGCAGGATGACCTCACCCGGCTGGGCGTCCACACCGTCGAGGTAATCCCGCACCAAGCGCACTTCGCGGCCCAGCAGACCGGCCATGTGCTCGGCGACCGGGGCCAGGGAATCCTCCTCGGAGAACTCGCCCTCGGTCGGGCGGCCCAGGTGCGACATCAGCATCACCGCGGCGCCGGCGTCCAGCGCCTTCTGCACGGTCTCCAGGCTCGCACGGATACGCGCGTCGGAGGTGACCTTGCCGCCTTTCACCGGCACGTTCAGGTCCTGGCGCACCAGCACGCGGCGGCCATTCAGGTCGAGATCGGTCATCTTGATGACAGACATGGGAGTACCTCTCGGAAATACGTTGAACAGATAAAGGCTTCGGGCCAGCCCCGTTCGGGACTCGCCCCAGGCCTCTGGATCCCGGCCAACCCGGGACAAGGAAAACGGCCGGGCCCGCGAGGACCCGGCCGTCAGGCCTTACTTGGCGACGTGCTCCACCATGCGCAGCATGTTGCAGGTGTAGCCGTACTCGTTGTCGTACCAGGCGACGACCTTCACGAAGGTCGGGTCCAGCTGGATGCCGGCGCCGGCGTCAAACACGGACGGGGCGGTGTAGCCACGGAAGTCCGTGGAGACCACCAGCTCGTCGGTGTAACCCAGCACGCCCTTCAGCTCGCCCTCAGAGGCCTTCTTCATGGCCGCGCAGACGTCGTCGTACTTGGCGTCGCCGTTCAGTTCCACGGTCAGGTCGACTACGGAGACGTCGGAGGTCGGCACACGGAAGGCCATACCGGTCAGCTTGCCGTTCAGTTCCGGCAGCACCTTGCCCACGGCCTTGGCCGCACCGGTGGACGACGGGATGATGTTCTCCAGGATGCCGCGGCCGCCGCGCCAGTCCTTCATGGACGGGCCGTCAACGGTCTTCTGGGTCGCGGTGGCGGCGTGCACGGTGGTCATCAGGCCACGCTTGATGCCCCATGTGTCATTCAGCACCTTGGCCACCGGAGCCAGGGCGTTGGTGGTGCAGGAGGCGGCGGAGACCATGTTCTGGCCCGCGTAGTCACCGTGGTTAACGCCATAGACGAACATCGGGGTGTCGTCCTTGGACGGCGCGGACATCACGACCTTCTTGGCGCCGGCGTCCAGGTGCTTCTGGGCGGTCTCGGCGGTCAGGAACAGGCCGGTGGACTCGATCACGATGTCGGCGTTGATGTCGCCCCACTTCAGCGCGGACGGGTCCTTCTCGGCGGTCAGGCGGATGCGGTTGCCGTTCACCACCAGGTGGTCGCCGTCGACGCTGATGTCGCCTTCGAAGCGGCCGTGCACGGAGTCGTAGCGCAGCATGTAGGCCAGGTACTCCGGATCCAGCAGGTCGTTGATACCGACCACCTGGAGGTTCGGGAAGTCCTTGGCGATGGCGCGGAAGGCCATGCGGCCGATACGACCGAAGCCGTTAATACCAACCTTGATCGACATAGGATGTCTCCTCTCTTTCTTGCTTATGCGAAATCGATGCGGACGTAAGCTTAGCCGTTCAGCACGTCACGGGCGATCTGGGCGACGTTCTCCGGCTTGAAGCCAAAGTAGTCGAACAGGGCGCCACCCGGGGCCGACTCGCCGAAGCGATCCATGCCGAACACGGCGCCGTCCAGTCCGGTGAACTTGTACCAGCCCGCGGTGGCGCCGGCCTCGACGGCCACGCGCTTGCGCACAGCGGCCGGCAGAACGGCCTCGCGGTAGGCGGGGTCCTGCTGCTCGAACAGTTCGACGCAGGGCATGGAGACGACGCGTGCCTTCTTGCCCTCGCCGGCGAGCTCCTCGGCCGCCTTCACTGCCAGCTCGACCTCGGAGCCGGTCGCGATGAAGATCAGGTCCGGGGTGCCGTCGCAGTCTTTCAGCACATAGCCGCCTCGGGCGATATTGGCGAGCTGCTCGCCATCACGCTCCATGTGCGGCAGGCCCTGACGCGACAGGATGAACGCGGACGGGCCATCGGTGCGTTCGATGCCGGCCTTCCAGGCGACGGCGGTCTCGACCGCGTCGCAGGGGCGCCAGACGTTCAGGTTGGGGATCAGGCGCAGGCTCGGGGTCTGCTCGATCGGCTGGTGGGTCGGGCCGTCTTCGCCCAGACCGATAGAGTCATGGGTCAGGACATACATCACGCGCTGCTTCATCAGCGCGGACATGCGGATACCGTTACGGGCATAGTCGGAGAAGATCAGGAAGGTACCGCCGTACGGGATAAAGCCGCCGTGCAGGGCGATGCCGTTCATGATCGCGGCCATGCCGAACTCGCGCACGCCGTAGTAGACGTAGTTGCCCGCGGCATCGTCCTTGCTGACGCCCTTGGAGCCGGAATACATGGTCAGGTTGGAGCCGGCCAGGTCGGCGGAGCCGCCCAGCAGCTCCGGGACGGCCGGGGCCATGCCGGCGATCGCGTTCTGCGAGGCCTTGCGCGAGGCGACCTTCTCGGCCTTCTCGACAGTTTCCTTGATGTAGGCGTTGGCCTTTTCGCTCCAGTCGGACGGCAGGTCACCGGCCATACGGCGTTCGAACTCGGCGGCCAGTTCCGGATGCGCCTGCTTGTACGCGGCAAAGCGCTCCTTCCACTCGGCCTCGGCCTTGGCACCCTTGTCCTTCGCGCTCCAGCCTTCGTAGATGTCGTTCGGGATCTCGAACGGGGCGTGGTTCCAGCCCAGTTCCTTGCGGGTCAGCGCGATTTCGTCGTCACCCAGGGCGGCGCCGTGGCACTCTTCCTTGCCGGACTTGTTCGGCGAACCAAAGCCGATCACGGTGCGGCAGCAGATCAGGCTCGGTTTGCCGGTTTCCTTGCGCGCCTCTTCGATCGCGGCCTTGACCGCATCGGCGTCGTGACCATCGACGCCACGCACGACGTGCCAGCCATAGGCCTCGAAGCGGCCCGGGGTGTCGTCGGTGAACCAGCCTTCCACTTCGCCGTCGATGGAGATGCCGTTGTCATCCCAGAAGGCGACCAGCTTGCCCAGGCCCAGGGTGCCAGCCAGCGCGCAGGTCTCGTGGGAGATCCCTTCCATCATGCAGCCGTCGCCGAGGAAGGCGTAGGTGTTGTGGTCGACGATGTCGTGCCCGGGCTGGTTGAAGTGCGCAGCCATCATCTTCTCGGCCAGCGCCATGCCCACCGCGTTGGAGATCCCCTGGCCCAGCGGACCGGTGGTGGTCTCCACACCCGCGGTGTAGCCGTACTCCGGGTGGCCCGGGGTCTTGGAGTGCAGCTGACGGAACTGCTTGAGCTCGTCCATCGGCAGGTCGTAGCCGGTCAGGTGCAGCAGCGAGTAGACCAGCATGGAGCCGTGGCCGTTGGACATCACGAAGCGGTCGCGGTCGGGCCAGTGCGGGTTGCCCGGGTTGTGCTGCATGTAGTCGTTCCACAGCACTTCGGCGATGTCCGCCATCCCCATCGGCGCGCCCGGGTGGCCGGAATTGGCCTTCTGGACGGCATCCATCGACAGGGCGCGAATGGCATTGGCAAGCTCTCTACGGGTCGGCATGCTGAACTCCTGCTCTTTCGAAATAGTGTTTGGGTTCGGCTGGCGGCGATCAGCGGCGCGGGGCACCAGCGGCGGCCAGACCCGGACAGGTCGACCGATCGAGGGCACACAGATCCTGCCGGCGCTCAAAGACACGGAATGGCCCGAGCAGCCCCAGCAAAGGCGATGCATTTTGGCCACTTTCCGCGATCGGGGCAAGTCGGCGCCAGGGCGCACCAGAACGCGGTCTCAACGGGATTCGTGCGGCCCGGGGCCCCACAAACACCGGGAGGGGGGCTTAGAAAATCTCGTCGAGTTGCGTTACAGTACTGGTCGTTTTGCGCAAAACTAAATCGAAACGACCCACAAAGGAACGCCTAATGTCCAACGATTACATCTTCACCTCGGAATCGGTTTCCGCGGGCCATCCCGACAAGATGGCCGACCTGGTCTCCGACACCATCGTCGACGCCATCATCGAGCAGGATCCGCATGCGCGTATCGCCTGCGAGACCGCCACCAAGACCGGCATGGTCATGCTGCTGGGCGAGATCACCACCGGCGCGCAGATCGATTACGAGCGCCTGGTGCGCGAGACCGTCTGCGAGATCGGCTACAACGATTCCGACGTCGGCTTCGACGGCAAGACCTGCGCCGTGCTGAACGTGCTGGGTGAACAGTCCCAGGACATCGCCATGGGCGTGGACCGCGACGTCTCCGACCGCGCCACCCAGGGTGCCGGTGACCAGGGCCTGATGTTCGGCTACGCCGCGCGCGAAACCGATACGCTGATGCCCGCCCCGATCTTCTACGCCCACAAGATGGTGCGTATCCAGTCCGAACTGATGAAGAGCGGCAAGCTGCCGTGGCTGCGCCCGGACGCCAAGTCCCAGGTCTCGCTGCGCTACGAAGACGGCAAGCCGGCCGGCCTGGACGCGGTGGTCCTGTCCACCCAGCACAGCCCGGACATCTCGCAGAAGGATCTGCAGGAAGCGATCTACGAAGAGATCTTCAAGAAGGTGCTGCCGAACGAATGGCTGAGCCAGGTCTCCGACGACAAGATCCACATCAACCCGACCGGCAAGTTCGAGATCGGGGGCCCGGTGGGTGACGCCGGTCTGACCGGCCGCAAGATCATTGTTGACACCTACGGCGGCATGGCCCGTCACGGTGGTGGCGCGTTCTCCGGCAAGGACCCGTCCAAGGTGGACCGTTCCGCTGCCTACGCCGGCCGCTACGTGGCCAAGAACATCGTCGCCGCCGGCCTGGCCGACAAGTGCGAGATCCAGGTCTCCTACGCCATCGGCGTGGCCGAGCCGACCTCGATCACCGTCGACACCTTCGGCACTGGCAAGGTCGACGATCGCAAGATCGAAGGCTTCGTGCGCGAAGTGTTTGATCTGCGCCCGTGGGGCCTGATCCAGATGATGGATCTGCTGCGCCCGATCTACAAGGCGACCGCCGCCTATGGTCACTTCGGCCGCGAAGACGTCGACCTCCCCTGGGAGCGTACCGACAAGGCCGAGGAACTTAAGAAGATGGCGGGCCTCTAAAAGCACCCGACATTTTGTAAGCGAAATACCCATCCGGCTGAGGAGCGCTGCAGCGGTTTAACCGTCAGGCTCAGCCGGATGCCCCCCCTGAAACGTGAACACGGCGCTCATCCAGATAACCGGAGAAGTTGATCCATGAATGCTGTGATGAACGACAAGAAAACCACCGATTACGTCGTCAAGGACATCAACCTTGCCGAGTTCGGCCGCAAGGAAATTGCGATCGCCGAGACCGAAATGCCCGGTCTGATCCAGACCCGCGAAGAATTCGCGGCCTCCAAGCCGCTGAAGGGCGCCAAGATTGCAGGCTCCCTGCACATGACGATCCAGACCGCGGTTCTGATCCAGACCCTGGAAGCCCTGGGTGCGGACGTACGCTGGGCCTCCTGCAACATCTACTCCACCCAGGACCACGCCGCGGCCGCGATCGCCGACAACGGCACCCCGGTCTTCGCCGTGAAGGGCGAGACCCTGGAAGAGTACTGGGACTACTGCCACCGCATCTTCGAATTCGACGGCGGCGCCAACATGATCCTGGACGACGGCGGTGACGCCACGCTGCTCCTGCACATCGGCGCCAAGGCCGAGAAGGACCAGTCCGTCATCTCCAACCCGGAGAACGAAGAAGAAGTCGCCCTGTTTGCCTCGATCAAGGATCGCCTGGCCAAGCAGCCGACCTGGTACTCCGAGCAGCTCGCCAAGATCAAGGGCGTGACCGAAGAGACCACCACCGGTGTCCATCGCCTGTACCAGATGGCAAAGGACGGCGAGCTGGCCTTCCCGGCGATCAACGTCAACGACTCGGTCACCAAGTCCAAGTTCGACAACCTGTACGGCTGCCGCGAGTCCACCGTGGACTCCATCAAGCGCGCCACCGACGTGATGATCGCGGGCAAGATCGCCGTGGTCTGTGGCTACGGTGACGTCGGCAAGGGTGCGGCTCAGTCGCTGGCCGGCCTGGGTGCCACCGTGTGGGTCACCGAGATCGACCCGATCTGCGCCCTGCAGGCCGCCATGGAAGGTTTCCGCGTGGTCACGATGGAAGACGCGGCCGACAAGGCCGAGATCTTCGTTACCGCCACCGGTAACAAGGACGTGATCACCGAAGATCACATGACCCGCATGAAGAACCAGGCCATCGTCTGCAACATCGGCCACTTCGACTCCGAGATCGCCGTGGCCGCGATGCGCAAGTACGAGTGGGAGAACATCAAGCCGCAGGTTGACCACATCATCCTGCCGAACGGCAACCGGATCATCATGCTGGCCGAAGGCCGTCTGGTGAACCTGGGCTGCGGCACCGGTCATCCGAGCTTCGTGATGTCCAACTCCTTCACCAACCAGACCCTGGCCCAGATCGAGCTGTGGACGAAGGGTGACCAGTACGACAAGAACGTCTTCGTGCTGCCGAAGCACCTGGACGAGAAGGTCGCACAGCTGCACCTGTTCAAGCTGGGCGCCAACCTGACCCGTCTTACCGACGATCAGGCGGCGTACCTGGGTATGTCGGTGGATGGCCCGTTCAAGCCGGAACACTACCGCTACTGATCGGCCAGCCTCACATTTCAATTCGTTGCTAATGTGAACGCCGAGGCGGGCCGCATGTTCGTGCGGTCCGCCTTCTTTTTGTCTGGAGGACAAACATGTCTACCCAAAAACGCGTCTTCAGCGTTGAGTTTTTCCCGCCCAAGGACGAGGCCGGGGCCGAACGACTGGCCAAGGCCCGCAAGCGCCTGGGCGCACTGAATCCCGAGTTCTATTCCGTCACCTTCGGCGCCGGCGGCTCGACCCGCGACCGCACCCTGGAGACGGTCCGGGACATCATCGACAACGACGGCATCCCGGCCGCCCCTCACGTCTCCTGCATCTCCTCGACCAAGGGCGAGCTGCACGAGCTGCTGTCGACCTACCGCGACATCGGCGTTAACCGCATTGTCGCACTGCGCGGCGACCTGCCGTCCGGCACCAAGAACTCCGGCGGCGACTTCCGCTATGCCTCCGAGCTCGTGGAGTTCGTGCGCGCCGAGTTCGGCGACCAGTTCAAGATCGAGGTCGCGGCCTATCCGGAGTTCCATCCTCAGGCCCCGAACGCCGAGAAAGACCTGGAGAACTTCAAGACCAAGGTCGACGCCGGCGCGGACGCCGCGATCACCCAGTATTTCTACAACGTGGACGCCTACGAGGCCTTCATGGAACGGGTGGAGAAGATGGGCATCACCATCCCGATCATTGTCGGGATCATGCCGATCACCAACTACACCCAGATCGTGCGCTTCTCCGAGATGTGCGGCGCCGAGATCCCCCGTTACATCCGCAAGCGGATGGAGGCCTACGGTGACGACAAGGAGTCGATCCGCAAGTTTGGCATCGAGGTCGCCACGCGCCTGACCGACGACGTCCTCGACAAGGGCGCCCCGGGGATCCACTTCTACTCCATGAACCAGGCCGGTCCGACCGAGACCATCTGGAAGAACCTGGACCTGGACAACCGTCGGTAACACCCGATGCGCTGCCCCCGGCTGCTGATCAACGACACGGATCTGGCCGCGGGGCAGTCTATTCCCGCGTCGCAGGACCGGCTGCACTACGCCACCAATGTCCTGCGTCTCAAGAACCATGCTGCCTGCCGGGTGTTCGACGGTCAGGGCAACGAATTCCACGCCCGTCTGGATATCACCGGACGGCGCACCGGCACCTTCCACCTGGGCGAGCGCGCCGCCGCCGCCACCACACCCGCACGCCCCATTGAGCTGCTCCAGGGCATTGCCCGGGGAGACCATATGGATCTGGCGGTCCAGAAGGCGGTGGAGCTGGGTGTCAGCATGATCCGGCCCGTGCTCTGCGAACGCAGCCGTTCGGCCGCAGCCCATCGGGGACTGGACAAGCGCCATGCCCACTGGGCCGGGATCATCCAGGCCGCCGCCGAACAATGCGGCCGTAACGAGCTACCGCTTCTGGCACCACCAGCCACACTGGACGACGCGCTGGGCGCCAGCTCACCCGGCCTCGACCTGGTCGCGGACGAACAGGGCCCGCCCCTGTCCGGGGCACTCGACGCGTTCGGGAAGGGGGGCACGTCCGGACGGGTACGGATACTGATCGGACCCGAGGGGGGGCTAACTGACGAGGAACGCCTCCAGACGCGCAAGGCGGGGTTTCAATCCGTCTCCATGGGCCCCCGCACCCTGCGCACGGAGACGGCCGCGATCAGCCTTTTGACCCTGGTGCAATGGAAGCTCGGGGATCTCGACGGTGGGGCGGCCCTCACCTGACGTTCGAGGCCGTCGGCCTATGCCGTTTCCGGCTGCGAGAGCTCGAGCAAGCGATCCTCGATCGCATCAAGTCGCAGCAGGTGACTGGTCACTCCCGACGCCTTTACCCGCCACGCCCACGGAGAGGCATCCGCCTCATCGACGGCATAGATGTTTTGCGGCGTGATGCGCACCGGATGTGGCGTGCCGCGCACCTCCAGCGCATAAAACGGCAGCCGCTCCGGCTGGGTAATGGCCTGCATGACCAGCAGACGGGTGAACCGACGCTGCGCATCCTCGGTTGGGTGTTCGGGATACAACAGTCGGTGAACATTGACCACGGGCACCTGGACGTCCTGCCAGATCAGCGTGGGCTCCAGCCAGGGGATGTCCGCGTGCTCGTGATCAGTCTGCACGGCACCTGCCCGGGTGGTGACCTCGAGAAAGGCACTACGCGGCAACAGGATGGACCCGGTGTCCAGCTGCACAATCACCGACTCGACCGACGGCGCGCGGGTCTCTTCACTCATGCGACGACCTCCTCAAGATGACGCCGGATTTCGTCCAGCAGGTCATTCTCCAGGTACGGCTTGCCCAGATAGCCATTGACGCCCAGCCGCGAGGCCCGCTCGCGATGCTTCGTGCCACTGCGCGATGTGATCATGATAATCGGCACCTGGCTCAGCTCCGGATGGTCGCGGACATGGGCGGCGAACTCGAAGCCGTCCATACGCGGCATCTCCACATCCAGCAGGATCAGCTGCGGTCGCCGCTCCTCCAGCATCGTCACGGCATCGAGACCGTCGCGGGCCGTGACCACATCGTACCCATGGCGGGCGAGCAGACGCGCGGTGACCTTGCGGATGGTGATCGAGTCATCCACGACCATGACGCGTGGGGCGCCGGCAATCTCCGCCGGCATACCCGTGTCGACGGTGCCCGCCGTAGCCGCCGCGAAACGCACCAGCATGCTCAAGTCGAGGATCAGCATGACCGAGCCATCGCCCTGCAGGGTGGCACCAGCGACCCCCGGGATGCGGCTCAAGACCGGGCCTACCGATTTCACGACCACTTCCTGGCTTCCCAGCAACCCGTCGATCCGCAGCGCCACGCGCTGATCGTCAGCGCGCACCAGCAACAGCGGGAACGCGTGGTCCGGCAGATGGCTGGCGCTGGCCTGCGTCTCGATCCCCATCAGGTCACCCAGGGCCCGCACGGCATAGTCCTGACCCGCGTAAGGATAGCTCACATGCCCGTCGCCGCTGGCCACGACCTCGTCCGCATGCGCCCGCACGACGCCCTCCACGGACGCCATGGGCACGGCGAAGGTCTCCTCGCCCACCTGAACCAGCAATGCCTGCGAGATCGCCAGCGTAAACGGCAACCGCATGGTAAAGCGCGAGCCTCGTCCGGGCGTGGATTCGATCTCCAGCGTGCCGCCCAGCTGCTTGACGTCGCTGTTCACCACGTCCAACCCCACCCCGCGACCGGCCACCTGCGACACCTCCGCGGCGGTGGAGAACCCGGACTGCAGGATCAATTGCAGGGCCTGGGCATCGGTAATCTCGGCATCGGAGGCCAGCAGCCCGCGCTCCACGGCTCGCGTGCGGATGGCATGGGCATCAATCCCGGCGCCATCGTCCGTCACTTGCAGGCGGATCTCGCTGCCTGACTGTTCGAGCGACACCCCGATCTGGCCCGTTTCCGACTTGCCGGCCGCGCGCCGCGCGTCGCTGTCCTCGATCCCGTGCGCAATCGCATTGCGCAGCAGGTGCTCAAGCGGGGCGACCAGCCGTTCCAGCAATGCGCGGTCGAGCTCGGCCCCCTGCCCGGAAAACTCCACACGGACCGACTTGCCCATGTCGTCGCCGGCCTGGCGTACCACGCGCCGCAGGCGCGGGGCCATACGTGCGAACCGCACCATGCGCTGGCGCATCAGCTGATCCTGGAGATCGGTCCCCACGCGACGCTGCTGCAGCAGGATGCCGCCGGCATTCTGTAGCTCGTCACCCACGTCCTGCTTCAGGGCCTCAAGGTCACTGACACTCTCGGCCAGCGCACGCGAGAGCTGCTGGATCCCGGAATAGCGGTCCATCTCCAGCGGATCGAAATCCACCGCCTCGTCACCGCTCTCCTTCTCGACCCGGAACAGAATCTGCGCCTCGGTCTCGATCTCGAGCTTGCGCAGCTGCTCGCGCAAGCGAGCGATCGTCCGCTCCAGTTCATCGACCTGACCTTCGACGCGACCCACGGTTTGCTCGAAGCGACGATGAAAGGTCGCAAGCTCGCCGGCATGATTGACCAGCGCATCCAGCACCTCGGCATCCATGCGCACCTGGTCCTGGATACGGCGCGCCTCCATCGGCACGGGGTGCGCGACCGTCTCCGACTCGTCGTCCGCCAGGAGGGCCGCGGGTTCGATCTCCTCGACCTCACTGCGGGCGGCCGGCTGGCTCTCGAACTCTTCGCCGCCACCGGATGCCCACTCGCGCAACGCCGGCAGGGTCTCGCTGGCCTCTTCGTTCGTCTGCCAGCTACCGACCCCGCGCTCGACCAGGTGCTGGACATCGGTCAATGCGCGCTCGACCAGCCGGAAGAATCCTTCTCGGGGCTCCAGTCCGGTCTCGGTCTCCACGCCCAAGGCACTTTCCAGGGCATGGGCAATCGCCCCTACCACCTCGAAACCAGCCATCCGGGCACTGCCCTTCAGCGTATGCACCTCGCGCTGGAAGGCATTCTGATCCGGCCCCGGACGGCCGCCGGCCTCGCGCCACGATGCCAGGGCCGCGAACGCGGCCTCCAGGATATCGCGGGCCTCTTCGATGAATACCTCGGCGAACTCCGGATCGATCTCTTCCTCCGGCTCCACCTCCAGCCCGGCATCCGGCTCGCCCGCCAGCCCGGCGTCGTCGGGCTCGGCGCCCACCGCTTCGGCCTCCGCTGGCTCGGGCGTCAAAGGCGTCGCGGACTCGACATCCGGTTGCGGTGGCTCGAGCGCCGATCCGAGCCCATCCGACTGTGGCGGCTCGGAGACCTGCTCGGCGGCATCCTCGTCGGCAGCACGCAGCAACTGCTCGGCGGTCGCATGGTCGAGGAGCTCGTAGACCTCGGGCGACCACTCGGGTGGTGCCTCCGTCTTGACCGGGTCAGGGTGCTCGTCGGCCACTGCATCTGCCACGTAGCGCTCGAGTTCGGCGAGCAGAGTCTGAGCTCGCGCCGCCAGAGGCCACTCCATCTCGCGATGGATGCGCACGATGCGCTCGAACGGCCCGCAAACGGCGTAGATGCCGCGGATATCGGCCGTTCGGGCACTACCGTTCAGGGTATGCAGTGCACGTTCGAGCTCGTGATTCGGCACCCTGTCGGGCCGGTTCCCGGACGCGTCGATCCATTCGCGAAGGGTAGCCAGATGGGTACGGGCCTCGGCCGAGAACACCTGCCAGAGTTGCGGGTCAGTACCCGCGTCCTCGGGCAACTCGAGCGTTTCGTCGTTCGTTTCCAGCGCGGGCTCCACGGGGACACCCGACTCGAGCTCGGCCTCGGGCCCGTCCAGCGACACCCCCAGCTCCTGTGAATCCAGGTCGAGCGGCTCCGCCGACTCCAGTTCTTCTTCCGGGGCCTCCAGAATGGGGGCTGCCGGCCATTCGGGTTCGGCAGAGCCAGCAGAGTCCAGGGCCTCCATGCTGCGCGCGAGCTCGGCAAAATCGTCCTCGGCACCGGCCGGCATCTCGGCGGATTCCTCCGCCGGCTCCATCTCGCCGGACAGCAGTGCCTGCAGGCGCAACGCGATATCCAGTACCGGGGTATCCGGGCCGGTATCGTCACGGACTTCTGCCACCAGGCCCGGCAGGACCGCAATTGCATCCTCAAGTGCCTGGATGGTCGCGAAGTCCGCCTCTTGCCCGCCTTCCAGCAGGCGATTCAGGAATGACTCCACGACCCAGGCGAATTCCCCCAGACGCAAGGCCCCCGCCAGGCGACCGGAACCCTTGAGCGTATGGAAGGAACGACGGATCACCGTCAGGGCATCCATGTCGGAGGGCGCGGCCTGCCAGCGCGGGAACTGCTCGCCGAGGCTTTCGATCTCCTCGTCGGCCTCCTCGAGGAAGATATCGAGAATCTCGGGATCGATATCCGGCCCCCGAACCTGCGAGGACAACACGGACTCGTCGTAGTGCAAACGTTCTGCACTCGAGACATGCACCGGCGGGGCCGGAGCGGCTTCGGATACTGCCGCCGGCTCGGGAATATCCTCCTCGGCCTCAGCAAAAACGGCCAGCGGCTCTTCCTGCCCCGTGACCTCCTCAACATCGTCATCCGGTGAAAGCTCTTCCCCGCTTGCACCCAGGGACACATCGGTAAGCGAAACAGGGCGCTCGACCGCATCGCCACCGGAGATCGCGCCCAGACGCTGCAGTGCGGCCACACCCCGCTCATGGACACTATCCAGCTCGCGCCAGGGCTGCCCGGAGGACTCCAGCGCCAGCTCGATCGAGCTCAACACCTCCGCCAGCGCCCCGACCTCGTCCTCACCCAGGTCCCGTGCCGCCAGCCCGGCGTCAGCACGAGCCTCCAGATAGCGGATCAACGGCTGCAACAGGGCCTGCAGGGCCTCGAAACCACCGATCGACATCGCACCGTCGACCCGCTCCAGCGCACCGCGGGCCTCGCGCAACCCGTTATCCGCGCCTTCCCCGGAGAGGTACCCAAGCAAGGTATCGCGCACACGCCGCACGTCCACCAGGGCCTCCTGGTAGACCGCCGCGGCCAGATGGCGATCGAAGTCGGCACGCGGGCCGCTGGCCGCGCGCCGACGCAGGCCCGATTCGAGCAGCGACTCCAGCGCCAGGAGATGCTCGGCCAACTCCATGTCGACCTGTTCATCGGAGTGCCCGGCCCGCTCCGGCGTCAGGGTCTCTGTCAGGGCATCGGTGTGGCGCTGCCCCGCCTCCAGGCCGAGCAGGCTCAGGGTCGAGCCGATACGCTCGACCTGTTCGCTCAGACTGGCCAGCTCCTCGTGGCCGCGCTGTTCCGAGCGCATCAGCACATCCAGGCGCTCTCGCACCTCGGCCAGGTCATCTTCCAGGGCGGCGCGCAGATTCTGATAAACCGCCTGGCCGACCCCTCCGCCGTCGTCGCCTTGCAACGCGTGCAGACCGAACACCTCGCGCACCGCGCGCGCCTGCTCGCCATCGGAGCTTGACCCCGCAATGTGGAACAGCAAGGTCTTGATCAGGTCATCCGGAATGGCGTGATCGGGCTCCGAGCCATCGTCGTGCGACTCGCAGTGCTCGCTGAGGATGCCAAGGTAGCGCCCGAGCTCGCGGTCCACGCGCCCGATCAGGCGGCGAATGTCGGTACCGGCCTCGAGGCCCTCGTCGGCGAGCGACTCCAGGATGCCACCGGTAATCCAGAACAGGCGCCGGAGATCCCCGGGCGGGACCATTTCCTCGATCTGCTGTGCAACGGGCTTCAGGCGGCGGGCCGCCGCGGTCACATCACCGCGGACCAGCTCGAGAAGCTCGCGCTGAAATCCCCGACGGGCCTCCTGCAGGCGCCGTGCGCGCTCCTGAGGCTGTGGCGCCTCGCCACCGGCCCCAACGCGACCGTCGTCCACCGCCTGCAGATCCGGCATCAGGGCCGCGACGTCCATCAGCAAGGTGGCGCCCCGCGCTGCCCGCAGCTCGTTGAGCAGCGGGACCAGGATCATCGGCGAAGGCAGTTCCGAGTCGCCCTCCTGCTCAAGGTAGTCGGGCAACTGCAGCGCGGCACGCAAGAGCGCCTCGGTTGCCTCCGGGCTGGGCGGCTCGGCCCCCTGCTGCAGATCCATCACCTGCAACATCTCGTCGCAGATCAGGACCACGCTCTCGACCTGCACCATGGTCAGAGTGCCGCGAATCTGCTCCAGTCCCGCGCGGGCCTCCTCCAGACACTCGCCACAGGCGGGGTCCTCGGCATAACGACGCAGGGCGTCCTGGAGCTCGACAAAGAGCTTGTCGAGTTCGTCGCGGACCCAATTCAGTGCGCTGGGTGCCATATCTGCGGCCCGGCGTCAGGCGCGCTGCTCGTTCGGGACGGTTTCCTCGGACGACGCATCGGGCTCGGCGGCAGCCTCGCCAGGCTCGGGTAGCGTCGGGTCGGGGAGCTTGAAGTCCGACACCGAGGACTGGAGCTGCGCGGACAGTTGCGCCAGGTCGCCGATGGCGGCCGCGGTGGACTGGGTGCCCTGGGTGGTCTCCGAGGTGATCTCGCGGATCTGGCCCATGATCGAGGTCACGTTGCGCGCCATCTCGGACTGCTGGCGCGCCGAGTTCGCGATACCGTCGATCAGGTCCGCCAGATCGGCAGAGACCTGCTCGATCTCGGCCAGCGCCTCGCCCGCTGCCTGGGCCATCTCGGCCCCGGACACCACGTTGGCGGTACTTTGTTCCATCGACGAGACCGCCTCGCTGGTATCCGCCTGGATCGCTTTGACCAGACCCTCGACCTGACGGGTCGCCCCGGAGGAGCGTTCCGCGAGGCGCTGGACCTCGTCCGCCACCACCGCGAACCCGCGGCCCGCCTCGCCTGCGGCGGATGCCTGGATCGCCGCGTTCAACGCAAGCACGTTGGTCTGTTCAGCGATGTCATTGATCAGCCCGATGATGTCGCCGATCTCCTGCGAGGATTCGCCCAGGCGCTTGATCCGTTTCGCGGTCTCCTGGATCTGCTCGCGGATAGTGTCCATCCCCTCGATCGAGCGGCGCACCGTGGCCGCCCCCTTGGACGCGATTTCCACGGAGTTTCGTGCCACCTGGGCCGACTGCCCGGCATCCTGCGCGACTTTGTCGACCGAATGGCTCACCTCGTCGATCGCGTCGTTCGCCTGCTGGATCTCGCGGGCCTGTTCCTCGGACTTCTCGGCCAGCCCGAGCACCTGCGAGCGGGTGGCGGCCGAGGATTCGCTGATATCCGCCGCCACCGTGTTGATGGTCGCGACCAGCGTTCGCAGGTTCTCGATCGCGTAGTTCATCGAGTCCGCGATCGCGCCAGTGAAGTCCTCGGTCACGGTCGCGTTGACGGTGAGATCCCCGTCGGCGAGGTTCATCATCTCGTCGAGCAGGCGCAGGATCGCCTGCTGGTTACGTTCATTCTGCGCCTCGGTCTCGGCCAGTTCGCGCTTGGTGTCGCGATAGAGGAACAGGCCCATCGCGATCAGCAGCAACAGCGCCAGGCCACCCAGGGCGAAGCCGACCAGGGCGATCACACCCGCCTGTTCGGCCTCCCGGTTCAGGGCGACTTCCAGGCCACCGGTCACGTCCAGCATTGCCCCCGAGCGGGCCTCGACGGCCGAGGCCGCAGCGTTGATCTCGAAAATCTGCGACGAGGTATCCAGCACCCCTTCGACCGCCTCGCTGAAGGCGATGAACAGGGTCGCGATCTCCTGCAGAGTGCGCTGGGTCTCGGCATCGTTAACACGCTCGATGCCCAGGGGCTCGAAGCCCTCGATCAGGCCGTCGAGCACACGCCCGTACAGCGTGGCATCACGCTCGAAGCGCTCGATCGCGGTGGCCGCGGCCGCACCACCCTGCAACACCTGGTTGAGGTTGTTGGCGATACGCTGAATCAGCATCGTCTGGCGCGAGGCCACATAGATCTGCTCCGGCGATTCCCCAATCTGGACCATGCGCCGCACGACGTCATCGGACAGGCGTGCCAGCTCCGGCGAGAAGGCCTCCACCGCCTCGGAGAATTCCGTCACCTGCTCGATATCATCCGAGCCCACGATGACGGTGGTGACGTCGTCGCGATAAAGCGACCACTCGCGATTGACGGCCGCGAGCTCACTGGAGACCGCCTCCGGCAGCGGCAGCAGGCCGTCGCCACCATCGCGCAGGCGCTCGAGCTGGTCGTCGAAGCGATTACGCAACTCCGTGATATCGGTAATCGCCTGTTCGGAGCCCCCGGCCGCTTCCAGAGTACCCGTCGCCAATCGCTGCGAAAGCAGCTGCATCTCGCTGGCCAGGGCAACACGGTCGCGATACTGACTTTGCTCGAATTCGTGGTAGGTAAAGGCCACGCCCGTCGCGATCAGGGCCAGCACCAGCAGCCCCCCGAGGACGATATTGCGCAAGCGTCGACTCGATCCCATACGTCAAACCCCCTGTTGCAGCCCGTCGGCTCCGCTTATACAGCTGCCGCGGTCTGTTCGGTATTCGATGCCCCAGCCAGCTCCATGCCGGCAAAGCGATTGGTGTCATTCAAAAGCAGATCCAGATCCAGCACCGGGTGCAGCCGGTGCCCGAGATCGAATCCGCCGGTAATAAAGGGGCGCACGCCATCAGGCACCGACACCTCCAGTCGCCGTTGCGAAGGAATGCAGCGACGCATGCCCTCGACCTGGCTCACCAGCAACCCGGCCATCCCGTGCCCCTGAGGGGCCACCACCACACGCTGCCCGCTCGCGTCGTGCGGCAGCGGGGTGTCCAGCAGCAGCTTGCCCATATCGAAAACCGGCAGGACCAGCCCGCGCAGATTCCCCACACCCAGCACGGCCGGATCCGCCAGCGGCACGCGCGTCAGCGACAGCGGATCGGCCACCTCGGCGATCGAGTCCATGTCGACCAGAAAACGGAAATCGGCGACACGGAGCAACACCCCGCGCCAGCCCGTGCCGATATCCCGTCGCAGTTCACGGTTCACGCGACGCCCTTCGCGATCAAGACTCGCGAGCAGGGCGTAGGGCGTGGACCTCTCGACCTTCATGCGTTGAGGTACTTCCCGATGGTCTGCAGCAGCTCCTTCTCCGCCACCGGCTTGGTGATGTAGTCCCGGGCCCCCTGGCGCATAGCCCAGACCCGGTCCGTGGCCTGGTCTTTGGTGGACACCACGACCACGGGCACATGCGAGGTCTCGTCGGATTTCGACAAGTCGCGGGTGGCCTGGAAGCCATTGAGCCCCGGCATCACCACATCCATCAGCACCAGATCCGGGACCTGTGCTTTGGCCGCGGCCACGCCCTCCTCGCCGCTTTCAGCCGTGGTCACGGCATGGCCATGCTTTTCCAGCATGGTGCGCAGGACATGGATCTCGGTCGGGGAGTCATCAACGATCAGGATGCGGGCCATGGGTCGTTCCTTGTCGGCATCTTGTGGTGCGGCGGGTTTCAGCTTCCTGCCGGGCGAGTGTACTGGCGCATCGCACCCAGGAGGTCATCCCGGGTGAAGGGCTTGGTCAGGTAATCCTCGGAGCCAACCACGCGGCCCTTGGCCTTGTCGAATACGCTGTCCTTGCTCGACAGCATGATGATCGGCGTAGCCCGGAACCGTTTGTTGTTCTTGATCAGGGCACAGGTCTGGTAGCCATCCAGACGCGGCATCATGACATCGATGAAAATGATATCCGGGTTGGAGTTGGCCACCTTGGACAGGGCCTCGAAGCCATCCACGGCCGTAATCACGTCCGCACCGTGCTTCTGCAGCAAGGATTCGGCGGTGCGCCGAATGGTCTTGCTGTCATCAATCACCATGACTTTCAGCCCCTGAAACTCGGCAGCCGATTCCGCTTCTGCCAGTGCGTTCGCCACCCTGCTCCCCCTGAAGGCTCTCTGCGCCCCCGAATCTATCGGAAGCTCGAGTCCGTGACAAACAGCACCCAATGATATTGCCTGCCCCCGCGAGCAGCGCAAGGAGTGCGAGCGAGCGCACACAGTTGCCCTGCCTCGACGGAGATCCATGAGGGCCGCGATGACATGGCATACTCGGGCCACACTTCGACACCGCGGAACCGCTCGTGGCGCATGACATCGCTGTCCTGATGGACCCAATCACCAGCATCAAGCCCTGGAAGGACACCACCTTCGCCATGCTGCTCGCCGCCCAGGCACGCGGGCACCGCCTGCACTACCTGGAACCCGGCGACCTGTGGATCGAAGAGGGGCGCGCGCAGGTCCGCAGCCGCCCGGTGGCAGTGCGCGACCAGCGCGAGGACTACTACACCCTGGGGCCCGAGCAAGAAGGCGACGCCAGCCGCTTCGATCTCCTGCTGATGCGCAAGGACCCGCCGTTCAACCTCGAGTACATCTACGCCACCTACGCCCTGGACCTGGCCGAGCGGGACGGCGTGCGCGTGGTCAACCGACCCGGGGCCCTGCGCGACGTGAACGAGAAGGCCTTCGCCACGCATTTCGTCGACTGCGGGCCACCGACCCTGATCACCCGCGACCGCGCGCGCATCCGCGCCTTCCTCGAGCACCACGGCGACATCGTCGTCAAGCCGCTGGACGGCATGGGCGGGGCCTCGGTGTTCCGCATCCGCGAGGGCGACCCCAACCTCTCGGTCATCCTCGAGACCATGACCGAATTCGACCGGCGCACCATCGTCGCCCAGCGCTTCCTGCCGGAATACACCGCCGGCGACAAGCGCATCATCCTGATCGGGGGTGAACCCTACGATCATGCACTGGCACGGATCCCGGCCGAGGGCGAGACCCGGGCCAATCTGGCCGCCGGCGGGCGTGGCGAAGCCGTTCCCCTGACCGATCGCGACCGCTGGATCTGCGCGCAGATCGCCCCCGAGCTCAAGCGCCGAGGCCTGGACTTCGTCGGCATCGACGTGATCGGCGACTACCTGACCGAGATCAACGTCACCAGCCCCACCGGCGTGCGTGAGCTCGATGCCGCCCGCGGCGACGATCTCGCCGGCCAGTTCATCGACTACCTGACCCATCCCTGACCCCGCGAGGTGATGCCCATGCCGATCCCGTTTCCGCGCACCCGCCAGGCCTTCCTTGGACCGATCCTGCTCGCCGCGCTGGCCCTGGCCGGCTGCGACCGCGACACACCGGACACCGAGACCCTGAATTTCTTCGCCTTCGGCACGATCGTGGACGTCACGCTCTACCCCGCCGGGGCCTACGACCTGGAGGCGCTGGAATCCGAGTTGCAGGCCGAACTGGAGATCCTGCATACCTCCTGGCATGCCTGGGAGCCGGGATCGCTCGGACGTACCAATGAACTGCTGGCGCTTCGGGCCGAGTTCAGCGCCCCGCCCTCTGTCCTGCCACTGATCGAACGTGGCAAGGAAATGGAAGAGCTGAGCGACGGCCTGTTCAACCCGGCGCTGGGCAAGCTGATCGCCGCCTGGGGCTTTCATCAGGACGAGCCCGGGGGCCCGCCACCGGACGACGACACCCTGGAGGCGCTGCTAGAGGATCCGCCCAGCATGCGTGACGTCGAACGCAACGGGGTACGTCTGCGCGGCCAGCACGCGGACCTGCAACTGGACTTCGGGGGGCTCGCCAAGGGTCTCGCCGTCGAACGCATGCTCGACCTGCTGCAGGGCCTGGGCGTGGAGGCCGCGATCTTCAACGCCGGTGGCGATTTAATGACCCTCGGACGGCCTGCCGACCGACCCTGGCGCGTGGCGATCCGGCATCCCCAGGGTGGCATTCTCGGGAGCATCGAGCTTGATGCAGGCGAGGCGTTGTTCAGCTCCGGCGACTACGAGCGCGGCTACGAATGGGAAGGCGAACACATCCACCATGTGATCGACCCGCGCAGCGGGCGCCCCAGCGAAGGCATCCACGGCGCTACCGTGCTGCACAGCGACCCCGCCCTGGCCGACGCCGCCGCAACCACGCTGATGATTGCCGGCCCCGAGGAATGGCCGCGCTACGCCCGCAAGATGGGTATCGAGGCCGCCCTGGTGGTACTCGATGACCGCATCGAGGCGACCCCGGCGATGGCCGAACGCGTGCGCCTGGAAGAAGGCCAGACCTCGCTCGAGGAGCGCCAACTGCCGTGACGTTTTCTGGCCTGCGCTGGGGTGACGGGGTGATCGCCACCCTGGCCAGTGGCGTTGTGGTCGCGGCCTTTGCCCTCGCCTACCTGCCGGATAGCGAGGCCTCCATGCTGGTCATCACCCAGACTGGCGAGCCGCCGCGGCAGGAACCCCTGGACCGCACCCGCGAGATCGAGATTCAGGGCCCAGCCGGCATCACCCGCGTGCAGATCGAGCCGGGCAGGGCCCGCTGCGCCGACTCCCCCGGTACACGCAATATCTGCGAGAACAGCGGCTGGCTGCAGCGACACGGCGAGATCGCGGTCAGCCTGCCCAACCGGCTGACCCTGCAGGTGCAGGGCCGCGGCCCCGGCTACGACAGCCTTCATTACTGAGCCCGGCGTGACCGCCTCCACCCCCGACACGCTGACACAGCGCGACCGTGCGATCGCCGCGCTGGCCGCCATCGCTATTGGCGTCCAGATTCTGGAGGCGGCGATCCCGAGCCCGGTTCCGGGCATCAAGCCGGGGCTCGCGAACATCGTGACCCTGATCGCCCTGCTGACCCTCGGCTGGCGCGCGGCGGTGGCGGTGACCCTGATCCGGGTCGTTGGCGCCGCCCTGCTACTCGGCACGCTGATGAGCCCCACCTTCTGGCTGTCGCTGGCCGGGGCCCTGGCCGCCCTGGCCGCGCTCGGCCTGCTGCGCCCACTGGCAGCTCGGCATATCGGCGCGCTGGGCCTCGCCATCGCCGCGGCGATGGCGCACATCACCGCCCAGTTCCTGCTGGCCTGGGGCGTGATCATCCCCCACCCGAACCTGCCACTGGTGCTACCCCCACTATTGCTGGCCGCTCTGATTACCGGCAGCGTGACCGGTATACTGGCAGCACACGTGCTCGCAGACCCCCGGATCCAGCGCCATGTCCGTCTCGCACGGCACCCTTGAACCCGAATCTCCGCAGCGTCGCGGCCAACTGGGCCCGATGCTGTTTCTGGCCGTGGTCGCGCATGCCCTGATCATCCTCGGCATCGGCTTCGCCGTGGACCCACTGGACACGCCTTCCCGCGAGCCCCTGGACGTGACCTGGGTGACCGACCCGGACGCGCAGGCGCCAGAGCCGGAAGAGGTCGAACGCATCGCCACCGAAGACCAGGCCGCCAGCGGCGAAGGCGAGGAAGTGCAGGAGGCGTTATCCCCGGAGGCCGAGACCGAGGGTGTCGGCGAACCAGAACCCGAGGGCGTCGAAGCCACGCTGCCAGACCCGGGGCCACTGGTGATGGAGCCCGCCCAGCCGGAACCGGAGCCCGAACCCGAGGCCGTGGAGGCCGAGACGGACGAAGCGGAACCGACTGCCCCCGAGGTCGCCGAACCGGACCCGATCGAATCGCCCGAGGCGGAGGAACGCCCATCGGCCGCCGCGCTGATGAACCGGGGCCTGGACACCGCGCGCGCGGCCCCGGCCGAGGAGCGCCGCGAATTCTCCACCCGCGCCACCCGCACCCGCTACCTCGACAGCCTTGCTGCACGCAGCGCGCCGGAGGCCGCCTATCTGCAGTCCTGGATCAACAAGGTCGAGCGCGTCGGCAACCTGAACTACCCCGACGAGGCCCGCCGCCGGGGCCTGTCCGGCACGCTGGTACTGTCGGTCCGCCTGAACCCGGATGGCGAGCTGATGAACATCGAGATCGCCCGCAGCTCCGGCGAACCGGTGCTCGACCAGGCCGCGATGCGCATCGTGGAGCTGGCCGCGCCCTATGCCCCGTTTACCGAACAGATGCGCGAGGAATACGACGAACTCGTGATCACCCGGACCTGGGCCTTCCGCCGCGACCAGATGGAGCAGATTCGCTAGCAAGACACGAGGAACATCCGGGCTCGAGTTCCTTGCGGCATCACGGAGCAGCGTCGATACTGAACACATGACGCAAGCCCCTTCCAGCTCGAGCGCGGCCAGCCTGCGCGATCACTTCCTGATCGCGATGCCGAGCCTGAACGATGGCTACTTCAGCCATGCGGTCACCTATATCTGCGATCACGACGCCGAAGGGGCCCTGGGGCTGGTAATCAACCAGCCCACCGAGCTTTCGCTACGCGACCTGCTACAACACGTCGATCTCGAGCCTCGCGACGAGCTGCCGGAGATCCCGGTCTACCGGGGCGGCCCAGTCCAGCCCGAGCACGGCTTCGTGCTGCACACTGGAAAGCCCGAGTGGCGGGGCAGCCAGCCCATCACCGACTCCATCGTGCTGACCACCTCGCGCGACATCCTGGAGGCTATCAACGAGGGCCGCGGCCCGAGCCGCGTCCTCATTGCCCTGGGACACGCCGGCTGGGGACCGGGGCAGCTCGAGAGCGAACTGGCCGAAAACGCCTGGCTAACCACCCGCGCCGATGCCGACATCCTGTTCGACCACCCCAGCGCCGAGCGCTGGGCCGCGGCGGCCAAGCTGATCGGCATCGACGTCAACCTGATCAGTTCCGCGCCCGGCCACGCCTGAGGCGGGCCCGGCAACGTCATGGGGCTTCTGGCCTTCGACTACGGCCGCCGGCGGATCGGGATCGCGGTGGGCGAGGAACTGACCGGCGCCGCGCGCGGACTGCGCACGCTCAACACCGATTCACCGGAAGTCTGGTCCGTGATCGACACTCTGGTGAGCGAGTGGGCACCCGAGGGCTTTGTCGTCGGCTGGCCCACCCAGGCGGACGGGAAGCCCACGCCGCTGGCGAAACGCATCCGCGCGTTCGGGGCCGCCCTCGAAGCGCGCTACGGCCAGCCGGTATACTGGTACGACGAGCATCTGACATCGCACCTGGCCCGCGAGCGCAGCGGGCGGGGACGCCACGACCCGGGGCTGGACGCCCACGCTGCCGCGGTCATCCTCGAAGGCTGGTTTCAGGAGAACGCATGAAGACGCCGGACGTCCCAACCCTGCTCGACAGCATGGCCGAAAAGGCACGCCAGTATCTGGACAAGCGCGGGATCGACAACCCGATGGTGGTCGGCATCCACTCCGGCGGTGTCTGGATCGCGGAGCACCTGCGCGAACGCCTCGGGGTGGAAAGGCCACTGGGCAAGCTGGATATCAGCTTCTACCGCGACGACTTCTCCCGCATCGGCATGCATCCGCAGGTCCGCCCGTCCGAGCTGCCGGAGGACCTGGACGGCGTGCATGTCCTGCTGGTGGATGACGTGCTCTACACCGGGCGCACGATCCGCGCCGCCCTGAACGAGCTGTTCGACTACGGGCGCCCCGCCTCGGTCACGCTCGCCGTGCTGGTCGAGCGCGACGGGCGCGAGCTGCCGATCGCCGCCGCGATCGTCGGGGAACACATGGAACTCGGCACCCGGGAGCAGATCAAGCTGCGCGGCCCCGAACCCCTGCGCCTGGAGCGCGTCACCCTGGAGACCGATGGGGACGCCGACGCATGAGCGATACCGTGGTTACCCCGGTCCTGGCCGGGGCTGCCCGCCTGCCGGAGCCGGGCCCGTTGCCCAATCGCCTGCAGCTGACCGATGACGGCCAGCTGCGCCACCTGCTGACCATCGAGGGCCTCAACCGCGATCTCCTGAACGAGATCCTGGATACCGCCGAGTCGTTCGCGAACATGAACGAGAAGGCGGTCAAAAAGGTCCCACTGCTGCGCGGCAAGACCATCGTCAATCTGTTCTTCGAGGCCAGCACCCGTACCCGCACCACCTTCGAACTGGCCGCCAAGCGCCTGTCCGCGGACGTGCTCAACATCAACATCAGCACCTCCTCGGCGGTCAAGGGCGAGAGCCTGCTGGATACTCTGCGCAACCTCGAGGCGATGAACGTGGACATGTTCGTGGTACGCCACGAAGAGAGCGGGACCGCGCATTTCATCGCCCGCCATGTCGCCCCCGGCATCAGCGTGCTGAACGCCGGAGACGGCCGCCACGCGCACCCCACCCAGGCCCTGCTGGACATGTTCACCATCCGCCGGCACAAGGGCGACTTCACCAAGCTGAAGGTCGCGATCGTCGGCGACATCCTGCACTCGCGCGTGGCGCGCTCGCAGATCCACGCGCTCAACATCCTGCAGACCGGCGAAGTGCGCGTGGTCGCGCCCTGTTCGCTGCTGCCGGCGGATGTCGACCAACTCGGCGTGCACGTCTACAACAACCTCGACGCGGGACTGAAGGACGTCGACGTGATCATCATGCTGCGCCTGCAGCGCGAGCGCATGGAGCACGCCCACCTGCCCTCCGAGCATGAGTACTACCAGTTGTTCGGACTGACCTCGCGCCGCCTGCAACTGGCGCACCCCACCTGCCTGGTGATGCACCCGGGCCCGGCCAACCGCGGGGTGGAGATCGAGTCCGCGGTGGCGGACGGGCCGCACTCGGTGATCCTGCAGCAGGTGACCTACGGCATCTCGGTCCGCCAGGCCGTGATGTCCATGGTGATGGGGGCGCATCAGTCATGAGTGTGCTGATCGAGAACGTACGAATCATCGACCCGGCGGACGACTACGACGAGGTCGGGGCGCTCTGCGTGCAGGGCGCCGAGATCCTTGCGCGAGGCCAGATACCGGACGGCTTCGAGCCGCGCCGGCGCATTGATGGCAGCGGGCTGTGGCTGTTCCCCGGCCTGATCGACCTTTCCGCGCGCATGCGCGAGCCCGGCGAGGAGCACAAGGCCACCATCGCCAGCGAGACGCTGGCCGCCGCGCGCGGGGGCATCACCAGCGCCGTGATTCCCCCGGATACCGATCCGCCCATCGACTCCCCGGCCGAAATCGAGCTGATTGCGCGCCGCGCCCGGCAGGCCTGCGGCGTGCGGGTCTACACCCTGGGCGCCCTGACACAACGCCTGGAGGGGCAGCAGCTGGCCGAGATGGCGGCGCTGCAGCAGGCGGGGGCCCGCGGTGTGAGCAACGCCCACAAGCCGCTGGCCAGCCTGCTGGTGCTGCGCCGAGCCCTGGAATATGCGACCACCTTCGGCCTGACCATCGTGCTGCCCGCCCAGGACCTGTCGCTGACCGGCTCGGGCTGCATGCACGAAGGCGCGGTCTCCACGCGCCTGGGCCTGTCGGGCATCCCCGAGGCAGCCGAGACCGCCGCGCTGGGCGCCATCCTGGCCCTGGTCGAACAGACCGGGGCGCGCGTACACGTCGCAAGGCTGTCGACGCGCCGCGGGGCCGAGATGATCGCCAAGGCGCGCGCCGAAGGCCTGCCGATCACCGCCGACGTCGCCGCCCACCAGCTATTTCTGACCGAAGTCGACGTGGCCGAATACGACCCGAACGGCCATGTCATCCCTCCGCTGCGGGCCCAACGCGACCGTGACGGTCTGCGAGCAGCCGTCGCGCGCGGCGATATCAGCGCCATTTGCTCGGACCACCAGCCGCACGAGGCGGACGCCAAGCTCGGCCCGTTCGCCGGTACCGAGCCGGGCATCTCGGCCCTGGAGACTTTGCTGCCTCTGACCCTGCGCCTGGTCGAGGATGGCCTTCTCAGCCTGGGCGAAGCACTGGCGCGCGTGACGTCCGGGCCCGCGGAAATTCTTGGTTTCGAACAGGGCCGGCTGGGCGCCGGCGCGCGCGCCGATTTCGTTTTGTATGACCCCACCGCGCTTCAGGAGGTCCGACAGCAGGACTGGCTGAGCGCCGGGCGCAATTCGCCGTTTTTCGGCTGGACCTTCTCCGGCCAGGTTCGCGAGACCTGGGTAGCGGGCCGTCCGGCCTGGACCCAGCCCACTGAGGACAACGCATGACCCCCACCGGCGCCGAACGCCCCCACCGCGGCACGATCTTTCAGGAGACCGCTCGCATCCTCGATCACCAGGATGCCGGGGCCGGTCAGTGGATCCTGCGCGTCCAGGCACCGGAATGCGCGCAGCGCGCCGCGCCCGGGCAGTTCGCCCACATCCAGTGTTCGCCGAACCTGCCGATGCGGCGCCCCCTGTCGATCCAGCGGGTCGACCGCGAGGCCGGGTGGGTCGAGTTCCTCTACAAGGTCGTGGGCGACGGCACGCAGGCACTGTCGCAGCAGCCGGTGGGCGATTCCCTGAGCGTACTGGGGCCGATCGGGGTCCCGTTCCGGCTGAACCCGGATCGTCCGCTGCGGCTGCTGCTCGGGGGTGGCGTCGGGATCCCGCCGATGATCTTTCTGGCCGATCACCTGCGCCGCCAGGGCGAGGCGGGCCAGACCCGCGCGATCCTCGGCTCCGAGGTGCCGTTCCCGTTTCGGGCCAAGCCCTCGGAAATCCTCTGGCCAGGGCTGCCGGACGGGGCGATCGCGACCCTGCCGCTGCTGGAGGACTGGGGCGTGGCCTGCCGCCTGACCTCGAAGGCAGGCATCCCCGGTGCCCATGACGGCTTCGTGACCGATCTCGCCCGCGCCTGGCTCAAGACGCTCTCGCCTGTGGAACGTGATCAGGTCGAGCTCTATGCCTGCGGCCCGCACCCGATGCTCGAGGCCTGCGCGGAACTGGCGGCGGAGTTCGGCCTGCCCTGTCAGGTCTCGCTGGAGGAATTCATGGCCTGTGCAGTGGGTGGCTGCGCGGGCTGCACGGTACCGGTGCGCACCCCCGACGGCGTGGCGATGAAGCGTGTCTGCGTGGATGGGCCGGTGTTTGCGGCCGCCGATGTGTTCCCGGAGC
This sequence comes from Thioalkalivibrio sp. ALJ15, assembly GCF_000383695.1. Classification (NCBI taxonomy): domain Bacteria; kingdom Pseudomonadati; phylum Pseudomonadota; class Gammaproteobacteria; order Chromatiales; family Ectothiorhodospiraceae; genus Thioalkalivibrio; species Thioalkalivibrio sp. ALJ15. The sequence goes on along the minus strand of NZ_KB912056.1, from coordinate 713,623 downwards.
CTGCGCGGGCCTGAGGGACAGGACGCACGGAGGGGTTCTTGGTAAGCGCCGGACACTGGGGAGCGCCCCTCCGAGATCCACATTGAGGAGCCGAGGGTGATGCGGTTCGCTTCGCTCAGCGCATCCTACCGGTCGGGGAGTTGAAGGTCTTCCTCGGCCTCGTCGGCCGCGGAGACGCCGCCGCCGAAGTTGAGGCGCCATTCGAGGTCGGCACGCGAGTCTGCCTTGTTCAGGGCCTCGTCCAGCATCACTCGGCCACCCTTGAACAGCTTGACGATGGCCTGATCGAAGGTCTGCATGCCCACCGAGCTGCCCTTGGCCATAATCTCCTTGATCTCGCTGATCTTCTCGTCGCGGATCAGTTCGGAGATATACGGCGTGTTCACCATGATCTCCAGCGCAGCCACACGCTGTCCGTCCTTGGTCTGCAACAGGCGCTGGGCGATGATCGCGCGCAGGTTCAGCGACAGATCCGAGAGGATCTGCGAGCGATTGTCCTCGGGGAACAAGTTGATTACGCGATCCAGCGCCTGGGTGGCATTGGTCGCGTGCAGGGTCGTCAGTACCAGGTGGCCGGTATCGGCGTAGGTCAGGGCCGCACGCATGGTCTCGCGGGAACGCACCTCCCCGATCATGATCACGTCCGGGGCCTCGCGCATCCCCTCCTGCAGGGCGTGATCATAGCTCGGGGTGTCGATCCCGACCTCGCGCTGGCCGACGATCGAGCGCTTGTGCGTAAAGAGAAACTCGATCGGGTCCTCGACCGTAAGAATATGACCGCTGGAATGCGTATTACGGTGATCAATCATCGAGGCGAGCGTGGTGGACTTCCCGGTCCCGGTCGCGCCGACGATCAGCACCAGCCCGTCATGGTGCGAGACGAATTCCTCCAGCACCGGGGGCAGCCCAAGCTGCTCGATGGTCGGGATGGACATGCGAATGAAGCGAATGACCATCGCGACCTCGCCGCGCTGGCGATAGACATTCACGCGGAAGCGTCCCAGACCCTCGCGCGAGACGCCAAAGTTGACCGCGGTCTCGCGCTCGAAGATCTCGGCCTGATGCTCGTTCATCATCTCGCGCGCGATGGCCTCCGCCTGACCGGGTGCGAGTGCCTTGCGCGAGATCGGCTGCAGGACCCCGTCGACCTTGATGCTCGCGGGCGCGCCGGTCAGGAAGAACAGGTCCGAGGCGGCCTTCTGCGCCATCAGGCTCAGGTACGGTTCGATCTGCATCTGGCTCATCGCTGATCTCCCGAAGGGTGCGGACCGTTAGCGGACACTGTAGTCCTCGGGACGGTCGTCCACGGACAGGCCCTCGCCCGTGTCGGCCACTGCCGGTGCACCGTCATCCTGTGCACGCTGCGAGTCGAGCTTGATGCGCAGCCGCAGGTCATTCACCGAATCGGCGTTGCGCAGGGCCTCCTCGTAGCTGATCTTGCGGGTCTCGTAGAGGTCGAACAGGGCCTGGTCGAAGGTCTGCATGCCCTGCTCGCGGGAGCGCGACATCAGCTCCTTCATCTCGTGCACCGCACCCTTCAGCATCAGGTCGGCCATCAGCGGGGTGTTGATCAGGATCTCCACTGCCGGCACGCGGCCCTCGCCGTTCTCGTGCCGCACCAGGCGTTGCGAGATCACCGCTTTCAGGTTCAGCGACAGGTCCATAAGGAGCTGCTCGCGCCGATCCTCGGGGAAGAAGTTGATGATGCGGTCCAGCGCCTGGTTGGTGCTGTTGGCGTGCAGGGTGGACAGGCACAGGTGACCGGTCTCGGCAAAGGCGATCGCGTAGTCCATCGTCTCCCGATCCCGGATCTCGCCGATCAGGATCACGTCCGGCGCCTGACGCAGGGTGTTCTTCAGCGCGATCTCGTAGCCCTCGGTGTCCACGCCCACCTCGCGCTGGGTGATGATGCTCTTTTCGTGTTCGTGGACGAACTCGATCGGGTCCTCGATGGTGACGATGTGATCGGGGGCATTGCGGTTGCGATGGCCGATCATCGCGGCGAGCGAGGTCGACTTGCCCGAGCCGGTCCCCCCGACGAAGATCACCAGCCCGCGGCGCTCCATGGTGATCTTCTCCAGCTGCGGCGGCATCTGGATGTCCTCGAACTTCGGGATCACCGAGTTGATCGTGCGCAGCACCATTCCGGGGCTGCCGCGCTGAGTAAACACGTTCACGCGAAAGCGCGACACGCCCTGCAGGCCGATCGCGAAATTGCACTCCTGATGGCGCTCGTACTCCGCGGACTGCTTGTCGTTCATCAGTGCGCGCACCAGCGCCTGGGTATGCGAAGGCGTGAGCTTCTGCTCGGTCATCGGCACCACGCGGCCGTCAATCTTGGCCGCTGGCGGCATGCCGACCGTGATGAACAGGTCCGAGCCACCCCGGTCCACCAGGGCGCGGAGCAGGTCGTGCATGTACTTGATCGCCTTGTCACGATCCATGGTGCTTCTCCCCTTGCCGAATCCCCCGGGCGGGGGCGCGGGCTCAGAACGAATCCGGGTTGGCGGCCTTGCGCTTGGCGTCCTCGCGGCTGATCACGCCCTGCGCCAGCATGTCTTTCAGGCACTGGTCCAGCGTCTGCATGCCAGTGCCGGCACTGGTCTGGATGGTCGAGTACATCTGCGCGATCTTGTTTTCGCGGATCAGGTTGCGGATGGCCGGCGTGCCCAGCATGATCTCGTGCGCGGCGATACGCCCGCCGCCGATCTTCTTCATCAGGGTCTGCGCGATAACCGCCCGCAGCGACTCGGACAACATCGCCCGCACCATGTCCTTCTCGGCCGCCGGAAACACATCGACGATACGGTCGATCGTCTTGGCCGCGGAACTGGTATGCAGGGTGCCGAAGACGAGGTGCCCCGTCTCCGCCGCGGTCAGCGCCAGGCGGATCGTCTCGAGATCGCGCAGCTCGCCGACCAGAATGGTGTCCGGATCCTCGCGCAGCGCGGAACGCAGCGCCTCGGAAAAGCCGTGGGTGTCGCGGTGTACCTCGCGCTGGTTGACCAGCGACTTCTTCGACTCGTGCACGAACTCGATCGGGTCTTCGATCGTCAGGATGTGGCCGTAGTCATTCTCGTTGCGGTGGTTGACCATGCCCGCCAGCGTGGTCGACTTGCCCGAGCCGGTCGGGCCCGTGACCAGCACGATCCCGCGCGGATAGTTGGAGATATCCTCGAAGATGCGCGGTGCCGCCAGCTCTTCCAGCGTGAGCACCTTGGAGGGGATGGTACGAAAGACCGCCGCCGCGCCCCGGTCCTGATTGAACGCATTGACACGAAAACGCGCCAGCCCGGTGACCTCGAACGAGAAGTCCGTCTCCAGGAACTCCTCGTAGTCCTTGCGCTGGCGGTCGTTCATGATGTCGTAGATCAGGCCCTGGACCTCCTTGTGGTCCATGACCGGCACATTCACGCGGCGCATATCGCCGTCGATGCGCACCATCGGCGGCATGCCCGCCGAGATGTGCAGATCCGAGGCCCCGTTCTTGACCGCAAAGGCCAGCAGCTGCGTGATATCCATGCATCCCCCTGTACAACCGGAAACGAGCCGCCAGCCCCAGCGCCCCGCCCCGGGCGACGCCCTGCCGGGCCCCGCAGCGTGTGACGGACACCGCCCGCCTGGCGGCGGTGCCCTTACGTTTCACCGGACTATATCATAGGGCCATGAGCGCACCAGACCACGCATTCAGGGCCGTTCGCGAACGTATCGTTCACGCCTGCGAACAGGCCGGGCGCGACCCCGGCAGCGTGCGTCTTCTGGCCGTATCCAAGACACGTACGGCCGACGACATCCGCGCGCTGCATGCCCTCGGGCAGACGGCGTTCGGCGAGAACTACGTGCAGGAGCTCATCGACAAGTTCGACGCCCTCGAGACCGGCCCGAACCCCCTGGGCCTCGAGTGGCACTATATCGGCGCACTGCAGAGCAACAAGACGCGCCCCGTGGCCGAACGCGCTCACTGGGTACACACCATCGACCGCGAGCGCATTGCCCGCCGCCTTTCGGAACAGCGCCCGGAACACCTGCCGCCCTTGCAGGTCTGCCTGCAGATCAATGTCTCGGGCGAGAGCCAGAAGGCAGGCGTCCCGCCGGAGGCTGCCGCCGCGCTGGCCGACACCGTCGCGAACCTGCCCGGGCTGACGTTACGGGGCCTGATGACCCTGCCGGCCGCCGAGAGCAATCGCGAGCGCCAGCGCCGGCCATTTGCCCGGCTGCGGCAGTTGAAGGACGAACTCAATGCGCGGGGACATGGCCTGGATACCCTGTCCATGGGCATGTCCGGCGATCTCGAGGCCGCGATCCTCGAGGGTGCCAGCCTGGTACGCATCGGCACCGCGCTGTTCGGGCCCCGCATCACACCCGAGAGAAACCAGTAAAAGAGGAGTCCGCATGACGGAACACCGCTTCGAAGTCGGCTTTATCGGCGCCGGCAACATGGGCGAAGCCCTGTTGCAGGGCCTGATCCAGTCCGGCCATGACGCCGAGCGCATCGCGATCGCCGACAAGAGCGCCGAACGCGTGCGCGATCTCCAGGCCCGCTACCCCGGACTGCAGGCCGCAAGTGCCGAGGCGCTCGCCGAGGACAGCGCCGCGCTGGTGCTCGCGGTCAAGCCGCAGACCCTGCCGGACCTGGCCCCCACGCTGCGCGAGGGCGTCACCCGCGGGCAGCCCCTGGTCATCTCGGTGGCCGCGGGCATCACCACGGCCCAGCTGGCCAGTTGGCTGGGTGACGGCACCCGCCTCGTCCGCGCAATGCCCAACACGCCGGCCCTGGTCGGCGCCGGCGTGACCGGCCTGTTCGCCGCCCCCACTGCCACCGCCGAAGACCGCGACACCGCCACCCGCCTGCTGGAGTCGGTGGGGCGGGCGATCCCGGTGGCGGACGAGGAGCTGATGCACGCGGTCACGGCGACCTCGGGCAGTGGCCCGGCCTATGTCTTTCTGATGATCGAGGCGATGCAGGACGCCGCGCAGTCGCTCGGGCTGCCGCCCGACACCGCGCTGGAGCTGACCCTTGGCACGCTGGCGGGTGCGACCCGACTGGCCGCCGAGAGCGACGAGCCGCCCGCCGAACTGCGCCACCGCGTGACGTCGCCGGGCGGCACCACCGAGCGGGCCTTGCAGGTGCTGGAGGATGGCGACCTGCGCGGACTCATGCGCCGCGCAATGGCGGCGGCGGCCGAACGCTCGCGCGAACTCGGACAGTAGGGGCTTCGTCCGCCGCGTTTCAGGCTGGGCCTGGTTCGTCATCCGGAGTTTACGGTGCCTTCGGCCCGCCACCTGCCATGCGCTCACTCGCGAGCGCGCCGCGAGGTACTTTCTTGCTTGCCCAAGAAAGTACCCAAAGAAGGGCACCCGGATTCCGCCCGGGAACCTTGCTCCAGGGCCCTCGGGCCGGCGGCGCTGAAACTCGCTACGCCTTTGGCTTCGCTCAGACAGTCAGCGCCTCTTTTCCGTCCCGAGGACCCTTCCGCAAGGGGCTTCATACGGGGGGATAAGGTCAAGACAACGGCTGGCCTGACGTTCCTGCCAGTGGATAGAGGCTAGGCATTCGGACATCTTGGCACGCTCGGCCTTCGGCCTTGGCGTGCCGCGCCCGCCAGCGGGCGCCAGCCCCCCTCGTAGGATGCGGATGAGCGCAGCGAATCGCATCAGGGGTGCCCCGACGCCGGACCGGTGCGTTTCGCTGCGCTCAACGCACCCTACAGCGCGGGCTTTATGACAGGTGCGGGAACACCGCCTGTTTTGCCCTACCCTCCCGATATGAGCCCCTTGTGGAGGGCGTGACAGGCCGGGAGAAGGCGCTGACTGTCTGAGCGCAGCGAGTTTCAGCGCCGCCGGCCTGGCGCGTCCGGAGCAAGGTTCCTGGGCGAATCCCGGGCGTGTTTCTTGGTTACTTCTTTGCACGAGCAAAGAAGTAACTCGGGGTGCGCTGCCGAGACAGCGCAGGCAGGCGGCAGGCCGAAGCCACCGTAAACTCCAGAGGACGAACCAGGCCCCGCCCCAGCAGGGCAGGAGGGCAGGGCGACGCTAGCGAATGATGTCCTCGCGCATCCGGCTGGCGATGCCCTCGGCCAGCTGCTGCCACTCGGCCGCTAGTGGCGCCTCCAGATGCTCCTCGGTGGTCGCCTTGAAGTGCCGCATCCAGATCGCCAGATCGGCCTCGGTCAGGTTCATCGGCGCATGCTTGCCGACCATGTCGATCGTGGGCGGCTGTTCCAGACGTCCGCCCAGGTTCATGTACCAGAAATCCGAGATGCGCCGGACATGGGACTCGAAGTCCTGAATGCGCTCGAAGTGGTGCCCGATCTCCGGGTCGCTGGACAGGCGGCGATAGAAGTCGTCGATGACCGCGCGGATGCGGTCGGCGCCGATCTTGTCGCACAGTGGCTCGAGTTTGCGAAAGGCCATGGGTGAGTCTCCTGACGAATCCCGCGGCAACCGTTAACCTGCATGTTGATCAGCAAGCCGGATACCGAGGATGAACCAATTGGATTCTGCGGGCCCTGACGCCATCACGGCGGCGGTGGCCCAGTGCATCACGGACCATACCGCAAGCGCGTTCGAGCCGACAGGAAGCCAGGCCTGTTCCGGGGGCTCGATCAACCAGGCCCAGCGCGTGACCGGGACCGATGGCCGGAGTTTTTTCGTGAAGCTCAACCGGGGCGCGATGGCCGAGGCGATGTTTGCCGCCGAGGCGCGCGGACTGGAGGAGCTGGCCCGCTGCGAGCGGGTGAAGATCCCCGCGGTGATCGGTACGGGCAAGGCGGGGGGTGCCTGCTTCATCGTGCTGGAGGAGCTGGACCTGGGTGGCCGGCGCGACGGGGTCGCGCTGGGGCACGGGGTGGCCGACATGCACATGAAGATGGCGGCGCGCTTCGGGCTGGATCACGACAATTACATTGGCTCGACGCCGCAGTCGAACCGCCAGCACGATGACTGGGTGTCGTTCTATCGCGACGAGCGCCTGGGCTTCCAGCGGAGTCTGGCGCGCGAGCGCGGGGCCGCGCATTCGCTGATCCAGGCGCTGGAGTCTCTGGAAGCGAGTCTGGGCGGGTTCTTCAGCGACTACCGCCCCGAGCCGTCGCTGTTGCACGGGGACCTGTGGAGCGGCAACTGGGGCTTCCAGTCCGATGGTACGGCCGTGCTGTTCGATCCGGCCGTTTACTACGGGGATCCGGAGGCGGACCTGGCCATGATGGAGCTGTTCGGTCATCCCGGGCAGGACTTCTTCAACGCCTACGAGGAGATCCGTCCGGTCGATGCCGGCTACCCGGTGCGCAAGACGCTCTACAACCTCTACCACATCCTGAACCACGACCACCTGTTTGGCGGGGGCTATGGTTCCCAGGCCGAGCGCATGATCCGTCAGCTGCTGGCGGAACTGAGATGAGCAGCGCGCGAGAGGTCGATCGAGCGGTGTCCGCCCGGCGCCGTAAGGATTCGGCCCCGTTGCGGGCTTGTCGCCCCGAGGCGGGGCGGCTAAGGTTCCGTCCATGACGGCCAACAACGACACAACCGCTGCGCGCGTGGGCGTGGTGATGGGCAGTACCTCCGACTGGGCGACGATGGAACGCGCGGTAGATGTGCTGGAGGAACTGGGCGTGCCCTACGAGGCGCGTGTGGTCTCCGCCCACCGTACCCCGGATCTCCTGTTCGAATATGCCGAGCAGGCCCGCGAACGAGGCCTGGCCGCGATCATTGCCGGGGCCGGGGGGGCTGCGCACCTGCCCGGGATGCTGGCCGCCAAGACCTCGGTGCCGGTACTTGGCGTACCGGTGGCTTCGCGCCATCTGAAGGGGCAGGACTCGCTACTGTCGATCGTGCAGATGCCGAAGGGGATCCCGGTCGCGACCTTCGCCATTGGCGAGGCCGGTGCGGCCAATGCCGCCTTGTTTGCCACCGCGATGCTCGCCAACTCCGACCCCGCCCTGTGCGAACGTCTGGACGCTTTCCGGCGTGCGCAGCGCGATACGGTGCTGAACCAGATCCTGCCGCCGGCCGCATCATGATCCTGCCTCCCGCCACACTGGGGCTGCTCGGCGGCGGGCAGCTCGGCCGCTACTTTGTGCGGGCCGCGCGCGAGATGGGTTATGCCGTGTGGGTGCTGGATCCCGACCCGCACAGCCCCGCCGGACAGGTCGCCACGCGACACCTTTGCCAGCCCTACGAGGATGCGGAGACGCTATCGGCACTGGCCGACCAGTGCGCGGTGATTACCTGCGAATTCGAGAATATCCCGCGCCCGGCACTGGAGTGGCTGGAGGCCAATGCCTGTCTGCGGCCCGGCCTTTGCGCGCTGGGCGTGGCCCAGGACCGGCTGGAGGAGAAGCGCTTTCTCGCCGAGATCGGGGTGGCGGTCGCGCCTTGGCGCCCGGTCACGGCCGGTGGCGATGGTGGCGATGGTGGCGAGGACACCACCGGCGCGCCATCCTTCCCGGCGATCCTGAAGACGGCCCGCCTGGGGTACGACGGCAAGGGGCAGCGCCCGATGGAGCACATGGGCGATCTCGCGGCCGCGCACGCGGAGCTCGGTGGCGTGGACTGCGTGCTCGAGGAGCGGGTGCAGCTCGAGCGCGAACTGTCGGTCGTGGTGGCGCGCACCGCAGATGGTCGCAGCGAGGCCTTCCCGGTATCCGAAAATATGCATCGAGGCGGCATCCTGCACCTGAGCCGGGTGCCGGCGCGCGTCGACGAGGCCCTGTCCGGCCGAGCCGTGGCAATCGCGCAGTTGATCGCCGACCGCCTCGACTATTGTGGCGTGCTGGCGGTCGAGTTCTTCTTGAGTATGGGCGGGGATCTGCTGGTCAACGAGATCGCCCCGCGCCCGCACAACACCGGTCATTACACGCTGGACGCCTGCACCGTCTCCCAGTTCGAGCAGCAGGTGCGCGCGATCTGCGGTCTGGGGCTCGCCCCGGCGCGCCTGACCACCCCGGTGGCGATGGTCAATCTGCTGGGGGGGCTGTGGCCCGCGGACGGAAGTCCGGACTGGTCCGACGTGCTGGAGGCCGGGCGTGCGCGCCTGCATCTGTATGGCAAGAGCGAGGCGCGGGCGGGGCGCAAGATGGGGCACCTGAGCGTGCTGGGCCTGCCTGGCGAGGACGATGCGATGGCCCCGGCGTCCACCGCCGAGGGGCTGTGGCAGGACCTGGCGCGGGCGGCGGGGGTGTCCGAGTGACCGAGGCGTTCCCGGATTCCCGTTCGCGCCGGGCGCGTCAGGCGGAGCTCAAGCGCGACCTCGAATTCGCCGATACCCTGGCGGGCGAGTCCCTGCGCTTTCGCACGACCTGGGGGCTTTTTTCGCCGCGCCGGATCGATGATGGCACGCGCATGCTGCTGGATCGCATCGATGTGCGTCCGAGTGATGACTGCCTGGACCTGGGCTGCGGCTATGGCCCGATCGGCCTGACCCTGGCGCGCAAGGCCCCGCAGGGCATGACGACGCTGGTGGACACCAATTTCCTGGCGGTCGAGTACAGCCGGCGCAACGCCGAGCTCAACGGCATTACCAACGTCGAGTGCGTAAACAGCAACGGTTTTGCCCAGATCCGTGACCGCCGTTTCGATCTCGTGGCCTCGAACCTGCCGGCCAAGGTGGGCCGGGAGATGCTCTACACCTATCTGCTGGATGCCCACGAGCAGATGAACCCCGGTGGTCGCATCTATGTCGTAACCATTACCGGGTTGCGGCGGTTTATCGAGAAGGGGTTCAAGGAAGTGTTCGGCAACTACGACAAGGTCAAGCAGGGCCGCGAGTACACCGTCGCGGCCGCCGAACGCGAGCCCGACTGACCATGGTCGAGGGGGCGGGCGAACTCCCGGTTGCGCTCCGCGTGCTGTCCGCCCTCCTGCTGGGGGCGGGGCTGCTGATCATGCTGCGACGCATGCCCTGGGAGGCCTTCTTTGTCCCCGGGCGCACGCAGCTCTTTGTGATCGCCACGCTGTGTCTGTTTCTGATCTGGGGTCTGCGTGCACAGACCCTGGAGGGCCTGGCGCTGCACTTTCTTGGCATGGCCACGATTACGCTGATGTTCGGCTGGCAGCTGGCGATCTTGATGGTATTTCTGGTGGTCGCGGGACTGGCCCTGCTGGGGGCGCTGCCGCTTGCGGCCTTTCCGCTGACAGTCCTGCTGGCGGGCGTGCTTCCGGTAGCTGTGACCTGGGGGCTGCTGCGGGCGACTGAGGCCTGGCTGCCCCGCCACATGTTCATCTACCTGTACGGGGTCGCGTTCCTAGGCGGGGCCCTGACGGTGGCGGCCACGGTGCTGACCTCGGCGGTGATCTACGGGCTGTTCACCGACCTGGCCTGGGGCGATATCTACCGCGATTACGTGCGCTATCTGGCCCTGCTCGTGCTGCCCGAGGCTGTCCTCAACGGCATGGTCGTCACCGGTCTGGTGATGGTGCGCCCGGAGTGGCTGGCGACCTGGTCTGACGAACGCTATGTGCACGGGCGCTGATCCGTTCAAACCTTCTTGTGGCCGCATTTCCCTACCGGTTTTTATGTTAATGAACCGTTCAGGGAAGCCCTGCTAACGTTCACTTCACGATGGGGCGCAACCCCGTTGGTGAGCTGCAAACGAGGAGACCACAACAATGAAAACCAAGCTGTTCGTTCTGGCCGGGATCGCAGGGAGTGTGCTGATGCTGTCCTCCGCCGCGCAGGCGGCCGACATCCAGGCTGGCCAGTCCAAGTACCAGTCCACCTGCCTGAGCTGCCATGGTGCACAGGGCAAGGGGCAGGCGATCTTCCCCGCGCTGGCCGGTCGTGACGCCGAATACGTGACCGACAAGCTCGAGCGCTACCGCGCCGGTGAAGAGGTCGGTTCCCATACCGGTCTGATGCGCCCGCATGCCCAGGCGCTGAGCGATGACGACATCGCCAACGTGGCCGCCTTCATCGAGTCCGAATTCAACTGATTCAGACAACCGCGAAGTGGCAAGCCGACGGGCCGGGGTTTCCCCGGCCCGTTTGCGTTGGAGGGCCTGTCGCATGCGCCGCCTTTTGCCTGCCATGGCGGCATCCGGTAAAGTTCCGCGGTTCCGAGAGCGTGGCCGATGGTCGGTCCCGCTATCCCAGAGATTTCTGCGAGGCTTCCCATGGCACAACCCGATTTCATTGCCCCGTCCATCCTCTCCGCCGACTTTGCCCGTCTGGGCGAGGAAGTCGACAACGTCCTGGCCTCCGGCGCGGACATCGTCCACTTCGACGTGATGGACAACCACTACGTGCCGAACCTGACCATCGGCCCGCTGGTCTGCGATGCCCTGCGCAAGCACGGCGTGACTGCGCCGATCGACGTGCACCTGATGGTCAAGCCGGTGGACCGCATCATCCCGGACTTCGCCCAGGCCGGCGCCAGCTACATCACCTTCCACCCGGAGGCCTCCGACCACATCGACCGCACCCTGCAGTTGATCCACGCCGAGGGCTGCAAGGCGGGTCTGGTGTTCAACCCGGCGACCCCGCTGTCCTACCTGGAATACGTGATGGACAAGGTCGACATGATCCTGCTGATGTCGGTGAACCCGGGCTTTGGTGGCCAGAAGTTCATCCCGGCCACCCTCGACAAGCTGCGCGCCGCGCGCAAGATGATCGACGAATCCGGGCGTGATATCCGCCTCGAGATCGACGGTGGTGTGAAGGCCGACAACATTCGCGAGATCAAGGCTGCGGGTGCGGATACCTTCGTCGCCGGCTCCGCGATCTTCGGCGCGTCCAGCGACTCCGACGCGAACCGCTACAACAGCATCATCCAGCAGATGCGCGACGAGATGGCCAAGGCCTGATTCGCCCGGAGACCAGGATGTCCCTGAAGCGCCCCCGCATGATCCTGATCGACCTGGACGGCACGCTGATCGACAGCGTGCCGGACCTCGCCTATAGCGTGGATGCCATGATGCGCGAGCTCGGCCTGCCCGAGCGCGGCGAGGCGGCCGTGCGCAACTGGGTTGGCAACGGCGTGGAAAGGCTGGTCAAGCGGGCGCTGCTCAATGCGCTCGACGGCGAGCCGGACCCGGAGACTCTCGAGCGGGCCCTGCCGGTGTTCATGCGCATCTACCAGGAGAACACCGCCGGGCGCTCGCCGCTGTACCCGGGGGTGCGCGAGGGGCTGGACCAGCTGAAGGCCGCCGGTTACCGCCTGGGCTGCGTGACCAACAAGGCCGAGCGCTTCACCGTGCCGCTGCTGCGCGAGAAGGGCATCCTCGATGACTTCGAGATCGTGGTCGCCGGTGATGCCCTGCCGCAGAAAAAGCCCGACCCGGCGCCGCTGCTGCACGCGGCCAACGAGCTGGGTGTCGACCCCTCCGAGTCGCTGATGGTCGGGGACTCGAAGAGCGACGTGAAGGCGGCGCGCGCGGCCGGCTTCCAGATCGTCTGCATGACCTACGGCTACAATCACGGCGACGACATCCGCGACGAGCACCCGGATGCGGTGCTCGACCGGCTGGACGAACTGCCGGACCTGCTGCCCGCCCGGGCAGCCTGAATCGGATGATCGCAATGGACCGGACAATGGGGCGATGGCGAAACGGCGACTGATCTGCCGCGCCGTCTGCCCCTCTCTTGTCAGGAACCCTTGTGATGACCCCCGAACAGTTCGACGCCCTGGCCCGCGAGGGCTATAACCGCATCCCGCTGGTGCGCGAGGTCCTGGCGGATCTCGAGACCCCGCTGTCCATCTTCCTGAAGCTGGCCAACCGGCCGTATTCCTACCTGTTCGAGTCGGTGCAGGGCGGGGAGCGCTGGGGCCGCTATTCTTTTATCGGCCTGCCGGCGCGGACCCGGGTGCGGGTGCACGGTCACGACATCACGGTGGAGACCGACGGTGACCTGGTCGAGCAGACCACCGAGACCGATCCACTGGCCTGGATCGAGGCCTACCAGGCGCGCTTCAAGGTTGCCGAGCTGCCGGGCCTGCCGCGCTTCACCGGTGGCCTGGTCGGCTACTTCGGCTTCGAGACCGTGCGCCTGATCGAGCCGCGCCTGGAGGGCCCGGAAAAGCCCGATGCGCTGGGGCTGCCGGACATCCTGCTGATGGTCTCCGAGGAGGTCGTGGTCTACGACAACCTCTCCGGGCGGCTGTATCTCGTGGTGCATGCCGATACCTCTCGCCCCGACGGACAGGCCGTGGCGGCCGAACGCCTCGACGAGCTGGAGAGCCGGATCGGCGAGCCGCTGGTACCGCCGGAGGACCCGCCGCACCCGCACGCGGTGCCGGAGTATGTGCCGGGCTGGTCGGCCGAGGGCTTCCAGGCTGCCGTGGCGCGGGCGCAGGAATACATCATGGACGGCGACGTGATGCAGGTGGTGCTGGCGCAGCGCATGAGCGTGCCGTTCTCGGCGCCCCCGCTGAACCTCTACCGCGCGCTGCGGGCGCTGAACCCGTCGCCCTACATGTACTACCTGGACCTGGACGACCACCATGTGGTCGGGGCCTCGCCGGAGATCCTGGTGCGGCTGGAGGATGACCGCGTGACCGTGCGTCCGATCGCCGGTACCCGCCCGCGCGGGCGTACCGAGGAGGAGGACCGCGCGCTGGAGGTCGAGTTGCTGGCCGATCCGAAGGAACGCGCCGAGCACCTGATGCTGATCGACCTCGGGCGCAACGACGTTGGTCGGGTCTGCGAGATCGGCTCGGTGGAGGTGACCGACACCATGACCATCGAGCGCTACTCGCACGTGATGCATATCGTCTCCAATGTGGAGGGCCAGCTCGCCCCGGGGCACTCGCCGATGGACGTGCTGCGGGCGACCTTCCCGGCCGGTACGGTCTCCGGCGCGCCGAAGATCCGCGCGCTGGAGATCATCGACGAGCTGGAGCCGGTCAAGCGCGGGCCGTATTCCGGTGCGGTCGGTTACCTCTCCTGGTCCGGCAACATGGATACCGCGATCGCGATCCGCACGGCCGTACTGCATGACGGTGAGCTGCACATCCAGGCCGGGGCCGGCGTGGTGCACGACTCGGTGCCCGAGAACGAGTGGCAGGAAACCCTGAACAAGGGGCGCGCGGTCGTGCGCGCAGCCGAGCTGGCACTGGGCGGACTAGGGCCGCGCAAGCACCGTGGCTGAGGGCGTGATGACCGACGCAGAACGGGCAGCACGAACGCGGTTGTCGGACACGCCGGGCGCACTCGCGCTAGTCTGCGATCTGTACCGGTCCGGTGCGGCGGAGGGACTCCCGGCATGATCCTGATGATCGACAACTACGACTCGTTCACCTTCAATCTGGTCCAGTACCTGGGCGAGCTGGGGGCGGAGGTCGAGGTGCATCGCAACGACCAGATCACCCCCGACCAGGTCGCCGAGCTGGCGCCTGCCGGGATCATGATCTCGCCCGGCCCCTGCACCCCGAACGAGGCGGGTGTGTCCATGGAGGTGATCCGCCGCTTTGCCGGGCAGATCCCGATCCTGGGGGTCTGTCTCGGGCATCAGGCGATCGGTCAGGTGTTCGGCGGGCGCGTGGTGCGGGCCCGCGAGATCATGCACGGCAAGACCTCCCCGGTGCATCACACCGGGGTGGGGGTCTTTGCGGGCCTCGAGAATCCGCTGGAGGCCACGCGCTATCACTCCCTGGTAGTGGAGTCGGCCTCGCTGCCCGATTGCCTGGAGGTCACCGCCTGGACCGAGCGTGAGGATGGCACCCGCGACGAGATCATGGGTCTGCGCCACCGTGAACTGGACGTCGAGGGCGTGCAGTTCCACCCCGAATCCATCCTGACCCGGCAGGGGCACGAGCTCCTCGACAACTTCCTGCGCCGCCTGCCCCAGCCGGCGTGAGCGGAGGGAAGCACGCACCCGCGTTGGTGCCCCATGTTTTCCGAGACCAGGAGCATCGTGCAGCGGGTAGTGGTTCTACCGGCCCGTTTTTGATTGATTCGGGGCGCAACGCAGGATCGGGGAACATGGGGCTCCAACCCCACAAGCTATTCAATGCGGGGGCTCGGCCGCCCGTTGTTATCAAAAACGGGTGTGCGCACGGCGTTGCGGCTCCCTTGTGCAGAATGACTGCACGGCGGTCACCGCGCCTTGTTCGCACGCAAAAGCGACTCGAGCGCGGGCGCGTACATTGACCAGTGCTTCCCTAGAACGCCGCACCCGGCTGCGCTTCGCGCTGCTGGTCGCGCCCCTGGCGCTGCTGGCGCCGTTCTCGCTGGATACCTACCTGCCGTCGTTTCCGGCGATGGCCGCGGACCTGTCCGTCGACGGTGCGGCGATGCAGGCGACGCTGTCCTCCTACCTGGTCGCCTTTGCCCTGGCCACGCTGGTAGCCGGGCCGCTGTCGGATGCCTTTGGCCGGCGTCCGGTCGTGCTGTGGGCGCTAGTGGCCTATGTCGCGACATCCGCGCTGCTGGTGGTGGCGGTGGAGTACTGGCAAGTGATCGGGTTGCGGATCGGCCAGGGCTTCGCGGCGGCGGCGGGGGTGGTGGTGAGCCGTGCCCTGGTGCGCGACCGTTTCGACCCCATCGATTCGCGGCGCGTATTCGCGATTGTGACGATCATGTTCGCGATGGGGCCTGCGATCGCGCCCATCCTGGGCGGCTATCTGCAGTCCTCGTTCGGGTGGCGGTCGGTGTTCGCGTTCCTGGTGCTCTACGGGGTCGTGCTGTTGCTGGCCGCGCGTCTCTGGCTGCCGGAGACCCTGCCCCCGGTCGGGCGCGTGTCCAGCCGGCCGCGGCTGGTGCTGGGGCGCTATGCGGGTACGTTGCGCAACGTGCAGTTCCTGCAGCCGGTGCTGGTGCATACCACCCTGTTCGGGGCCAAGTTCCTGTTCGTCGCGGCCTCGCCCGCGCTGATCTATGTCCATCTCGGCGGGGGCGAGCGCGATTTCTGGTGGCTGTTCGCGCCCATGGTGGTCGGGCTGATGCTGGGGGGCGTGGCCTCCGGCTGGAGTGCCGGGCGCGTGGCGCCCGAGGTCACGGTCCGCATCGGCTTGCTGCTCACCGGGATTTCGCTGGCGCTGGTGGGCTGGGCGGCGCTGGCCCCGGAACCCTCGGTGGCGGCGGTGACCCTGCCGTTTGCGCTGTACAGCTTTGCCCTGGCCCTCGGGATGCCCTCGCTGACCCTGCTGGCGCTGGACTGCTATCCGGGGGCGCGCGGTATGGCCTCGGCGATGCAGGCCTTTATTCAGCTCGGGTTTGCAGCCCTGCTCACGCTCTTCGTGGTCGACTGGCTGGATGACGTCCTGCTGCACCTGGTCGCCGGTGCGGCGGTCATCTGGCTCTTTGCTGCTTTTGTCTGGTTCGGCGGAGGATTAGGGAAACGCTGACCCCTATGCACACTCGCGCTCGAGTCGCTTTTGCGTGCGAACAAGGCGCGGTGACTGCCGTGCAGTCATTCTGCACAAGGGAACCGCAACGCTGTTCCCGCGCCCGTTGTGATCAAAAACGGGCGGCCGAGCCCCTTCGAGGCTGGCACCCCAGGTTCCTGGATCCTGCGTTGCGGCCCTTGCCGGTAAAACCACTACCGGCTGCGCACCGCGCCTAGTCTCGGAAAACCTGGGGTACCAACGCGAGTGTGCATAGGGGTCAGCGTTTCCTTGGTTCGTGCCGCGCGGGAGCGGGCGTTACACTAGCGCTCCCCATTCCCCGACAGGAGCAGCCCTGTGACCGTGCAGCAAGCCATAGCGGCCCTGATCGAACGTCAGAACCTGGACGAGGCGGCCATGACCGCCGTGATGCAGTTAGTGATGACCGGAGAGGCCACCGACGCCCAGATTGGCGGGCTGCTGGTGGCCCTGCGCATGAAGGGCGAGACCATCGAGGAGATCCGCGCGGCGGCCGGTGTAATGCGCGAGCTGGCGACCCGCGTGGATGTCCCGCGCACCGGGCTGGTCGATACCTGCGGCACCGGCGGCGATGCCTCCGGCACCTTCAATATCTCCACCGCCTCGGCGTTGGTCGCGGCGGCCGGTGGCGTGCGGGTGGCCAAGCACGGCAACCGCTCGGTGTCGTCGAAGTCCGGCTCCGCGGACGTGCTGGAGCACCTGGGGATCCATCTCGGGCTGGCGCCGGAGGCGGTCGGGTCCTGCATCGAAGAGGTCGGCGTTGGCTTCCTGTTTGCTCCGGCCCATCATGGCGCGATGAAACACGCGATCGGCCCGCGCAAGGAGCTGGGCGTGCGCACGCTGTTCAATGTGCTGGGCCCGCTGACCAACCCTGCCGGGGCGCCGAATCAGGTGCTGGGCGTGTTCTCCGATGCCTGGGTGCGGCCGCTGGCCGAGGCCCTGAAGGGACTGGGCAGCGAGCATGTGCTGGTGGTGCACGCCGAGGACGGGCTGGACGAGATCAGCATCGGTGCCCCGACGCGTGTGGCCGAGCTGAAGGATGGCGCGATCGAGGAGTACACCGTCGTGCCCGAGGATTTCGGGCTGGCACGGAGCGGGCTGGACGCGATCCGGGTCGACAGCGTGGAGGCCTCGGCCGCGATGCTCCGCGGGGTGCTGGAGGGGCAGGCCGGCGCGGCCCGCGATATCGTCCTGCTGAACGCCGGGGCCGCGATCTACGCCGGGGGTGGCGCCGAGTCGCTGGCCGCGGGCGTTGGCCGTGCGGCCGAGGCGATCGATTCGGGTGCCGCCCGCGAGCGCCTGGAGCGGCTGCAGGCGACCAGTGCACGATTGACCAATCAAGGAGCAGGAAGCTGATGACTGACGTCCCGGACATCCTCAAGCGGATCCTCGAGCGCAAGCGCGAGGAACTGAAGGAACGCGAGGCCTTCTGGCCGTTGCGCGAGCTGCGTGGCTGGATGGGGTCGGCCCCGGAGCCGCGCGGGTTCCGGGCGGCGTTACAGCGCGATATCGATGCCGGCCGCGCGGCCGTGATCGCGGAGATCAAGAAAGCCAGCCCTAGCCAGGGGCAGATCAGCCCGAACTTCAACCCCGAGGTCTTTGCCCGCAGCTACGAGGAACACGGGGCCACCTGCCTGTCGGTGCTGACCGACGTGGACTTCTTCAAGGGGCGTGACGGGGATCTGCGGGATGCGCGCGTGGCCTGCCAGCTGCCGATCCTGCGCAAGGATTTCGTGATCGACCTCTACCAGGTTTACGAGGCGCGGGTGCTGGGGGCGGACTGCGTGCTGCTGATCGCCGCCGCGCTGGATGACACCGCGCTGCACGAACTGTACTTCCTGACCCGCGAGCTGGGCATGGATGCCCTGGTCGAGGTGCACGATGCCGAGGAGCTCGAGCGCGCGAAGAAGATCGGGGCGGATCTGATCGGCATCAACAACCGCGACCTGCGCACCTTCGAGACGCGCCTGGAGACCACGCTGGAGCTGAAGGACCAGGTGCCGGACTCGGCGCTACTGGTCACCGAGAGCGGCATCCATACCCGTGAGGATGTGGCGCGCATGCAGGAGTCGGGGGTGAATGCCTTCCTGGTAGGCGAAGCCTTCATGCGGACCGAGGATCCGGGCCAGGCGCTGGGCCGGCTGTTCCGCGGCGAAGACTAGTACCACGGCAACAAGTCGCCCGGGGTTTGCTTGCTTGCGGGCGCGGCGCCCGCCCGTATTGGCTGCGGGCAGGTTTTCGCCAGGGTGCCGCTCAGCGGGTGCCGAACACCACGATGGTCTTGCCGTGGGCGGTGATCAGCCCGCGTTCCTCCAGGTCCTTCAGGACACGCCCGGCCATCTCGCGAGAGCAGCCGACGATGCGCGCGATCTCCTGGCGGGTGATGCGCAGCTGCATGCCGTCCGGGTGGGTCATGGCGTCGGGCTGGCGTGCCAGATCCAGCAGGGTGTGGGCAATGCGGCCGGTGACATCGACAAAGGCCAGGTCCATCACCTTGCGCGAGGTCTGGCGCAGGCGGGTGGCGATCTGGCTGGTCAGCAGCATCAGGATCTCCGGGTCGCGCTGCGCGATCTCGCGGAACTGGGTGTAGGGGATCTCGGCGGTCTCGGTATCCTCGCGGGTGACGACCGTCGCCGAACGCGGGTCATCCTCGAACATGCCGAGTTCGCCGAAGAACTCGCCCTTGTTCAGGTAGGCCAGGACGAGCTCGTGGCCGTTGTTCTCGCCCAACACGGAAACGGAACCGCTGACGACGTAGTACAACGTATCCGGTACCGTGCCGGAGTGAATGATCGTCGTGCGCTTGCGGTAGTGCCGGCGATGGCAGTAACCGAGGAAGCGCTCCAGTGCCGGCGACGGCTGCGCCGGGCGGTAGACGAACGGATTATTCATAGTCATGGCATCCATGGCTTTTAACGTCTCGCTTGTTGAGGACGGTTTTCAGTGTAATTCAGCCCTCCGTGAGCGGGACCCGGGTGTCGGGATCGAGTCACAAAATCCAACGACCAGCATTTGATTTTGTGTCTTGCATCTCAAAGTTCATGCATTTTTTGTTGAGTATAGGCCACACAGGGCCTTCCAAACGGGCCGAAGTTGTGGGCAAAAGGAGACGCGCATGCAGGTCAGGGTGAAGTGGCTGGAACAGGTGGCGTTTGTCGGCGAGACCGGCAGCGGCCACGCGATCGTGATGGACGGCCCCCCGGATGCCGGTGGTCGGAACCTGGGCGCCCGCCCGATGGAGATGCTGCTGCTGGGGCTGGGTGGATGCACCAGTTTCGATGTCGTGGCGATGCTCAAGAAGGGACGCCAGGAGGTCCTCGACTGCGAGGTCACAGTGGACGGTACGCGGGCCGAGACGGTGCCCAAGGTGTTCACCGACATCCACGTGCACTTTCGGGTCTACGGCCATGGCCTGTCCGAGAAGCAGGTGGGGCGCGCGGTGGAGTTGTCCGCGGAGAAGTACTGCTCGGCCTCGCTGATGCTGGGGGCGGCGGCCCGGGTTACCCACGACTTCGAAATCCTCGAGGGCCCCGCGCCCCGCTGAGACACCCGCGCAGTCGGCGGGAATTTTCCCCAAGGGGCGTAGCGTGTTTCCCTGACGCCCCGGGACGTCTACAATCCGCCGTTCCCTGCGCACCGGGCAAGAGGAAACGCCATGCCCCGTCACAAGAAGCAGATCAAGCTCCACGGGTTCAACAACCTGACCAAGAGCCTGAGCTTCAATATCTACGATATCTGCTACGCCTCCGGCGAACGCCATCGTGACGAGTACATTGCGTACATCGACGAGGCCTACAACGCCCAGCGTCTGACGCAGATCCTGACGGACGTGGCCCACCTGATCGGGGCCAACATCCTGGATATCTCGCGCCAGGACTACGACCCGCAGGGCGCCTCGGTGACGATGCTGATCTCCGAGGAGCCGGTGGCGACCGAGATGATCGGCTACACCGAAGGCCCGGGCCCGCTGCCGGAAACGGTGGTCGGTCACCTCGACAAGAGTCATATCACGGTCCATACCTATCCGGAGGCGCACCCGGAGGGCGGGATCGCAACCTTCCGCGCGGATATCGATGTTTCCACCTGTGGTCGCATCTCCCCGCTACGCGCGCTGAACTACCTGATCCACAGCTTCGAGTCGGACATCGTGATCATGGACTACCGCGTGCGCGGCTTTACCCGCGACGTGCGTGGCAAGAAGCACTTCATCGATCACAAGATCAACTCCATCCAGGACTTCCTCTCGCGCGACACCAAGGAGAAGTACCAGATGGTGGACGTGAACGTGTACCAGGAGTACCTGTTCCACACCAAGATGGTGCTCAAGGATTTCGATCTCGACAGCTACCTGTTCGGCCTGGGCAAGGATGACTACTCGGCGAAAGAGGCCAAGCGCATCGCCAAGTTGCTCAAGCACGAGATGATGGAGATCTTCTACGGCAAGAACATGAGCCGCCCCGCCTGATACGCGATACCGCGTTCCTTGACCGGCGCGGCAGCATCGCCTGGAGACACCCGCGGCGGGCGCTCCATCTGGCACACTGTTGGGACCTGTCCGCGAACCGGAGATCCCATGTCCAGTCGTGCGCCCGCGATCGACGCCCGCCCGGCGATGTTTCGCAATCACCCGTTCGGTTTCATCTTCAGTGTCCTGCTGATCGCGGCCTTTGGTCTGGGGCTGTTGATCCTGCTGTGGTGGTATCTGCAGACGCGCTCGGTGCGTCTGCGCATCGATGCCGATCAGGTGCACCTGGAGGAGGGCCTGCTCAGCAAGTCCCATGTGGACCTGGACATTGGCCAGATCCGCACCGTGAAGGTCGATCAGAGCTTCTGGAACCGGATCTTCCGGGTCGGCGAGATTGCGGTGTACACCACCGGCGACAACCCGGAGTTCCGTGTGAGCGGTATCCCCGATCCGCACCGCGTGCGTGACTACGTGCGCGATCGTCGCGAGGCAGCCGCGTGAGTTCCGGCGATCGCCGCGACAGCCGCCTGGCCCTGCGCATAATGCTGGGGACCTCGGCGCTGGCCGCGTTGCTGGTGGCGTTGATCGTGCTGGGCGCGGCCGTCACCCTGCCCGGGCTGTCCGAGTGGGTCGCGATCACGTTCGACGATGGCATTGGGCTGCAGATGGCGGCCCTGGTCGCCGCGATCGTCTCGGTGCTGGTCATGCTGGTGTTCGCGCTGGCCGCTGGTGAGGGGCTGATCGGCGAGTTGCAGTTCATGATCCCCGGCTTTTTCTTGTTCTTTGTCTTTTTCTGGCTGCTGCTGGCCTGGATTTTCTGAACCGACCGGCGAGCGGTCCCGTCACGGAGTACTTAACGCGTGAGCAATCAGCAAGACGCCGACCCCAATGTCCCGCACCGCCTGACGCTGCGGCCGACACGGATGGAGGACTACGACGACATCCGCGAGATCATGGAGCGGGTCTACCACGACCTCGACGGGGCCTGGAGCGAGGCCCAGTTTCGGTCACAGATCTCCCGTTTTCCCGAAGGCCAGATCTGTATCGAGGACAAGGGCAAGGTGGTGGCTGCGGCAATCAGCCTGATCGTCGAGTACAAGCGATTCGGTGATCAGCACAGCTACTGGCAGATCACCGGAAACGGGTTCCTGACGACCCACGACCCGGATGGCGACACCCTTTACGGCGTCGATATCTTTGTCCACCCCGAGTATCGCGGCCTGCGCCTCGGCCGTCGCTTGTATGACGCGCGCAAGGAGCTGTGCCAGAAGCTCAATCTGCGCGCGATCGTGGCCGGTGGGCGCATCCCGGGCTACGAGCAGCACCGGGACGACCTGACCCCGCAGCAGTACGTGGAGAAGGTCAAGAATCACGAGATCACCGATCCGATCCTGACCTTCCAGCTGGCCAACGATTTCCACGTTCGCAAGATCATCACCAACTACCTCCCGGACGACGAGAAATCGGGCGCCTACGCGACGCTGATCGAGTGGCTGAACATCTACTACGAGGAGAAGGAGAAGCTGATCGGGGGCAGCCGTTCGGACGTGCGCATCGGCGTGGTCCAGTGGCAGATGCGCCCGACACCGGACCTCGACTCGCTGTTTCAGCAAGTCGAGTACTTCGTGGATGCCGTCTCCGGCTACCGCTCCGACTGCGTGCTGTTCCCGGAGTTCTTCAATGGCCCGCTGATGGGCGCGTTCAACCAGGAGTATCCGGCCGAGGCCGTGCGCCATCTGGCCGAATACACCGAGCAGATCCGCGAGGAGATGGTGCGCCTGGCGCTCGCCTACAACATCAACATCGTCGCCGGGTCGATGCCGGAGTACAGCGACGAGGTCCTGCGCAATGTCTCCTATCTGTGTCGGCGTGACGGGACCTGGGACCGACAGTACAAGGTGCATGTCACACCCGACGAGGTCGCCTACTGGGGGCTGCAGGGTGGCGACGAGGTGCACGTATTCGACACCGACTTCGGCAAGATCGGCATCCTGATCTGCTATGACGTGGAGTTTCCGGAGCTGCCCCGGGTGATGGCCGAGAAGGGGCTGCAGATCCTGTTCGTGCCGTTCTGGACCGATACCAAGAATGCCTATCTGCGGGTGCGCCGCTGCGCCCAGGCGCGGGCCATCGAGAACGAGTGCTATGTGGTGATGTCCGGCTCGGTCGGCAACCTCCCCAGGGTCGAGAACATGGACATGCAGTACTCGCAGGCGGCGGTGTTCACGCCGTCCGACTTCGCGTTCCCGCATGACGCGGTGGCCGCGGAGGCGACGCCGAATACCGAGATGACCCTGATCGTCGACCTCGACCTCGACAACCTGAAGGAGCTGCGTAACCACGGCTCGGTGCGCAACCTGCGCGATCGGCGGCGGGATCTGTATGCGGTCCAGTGGAAGTCGAAGCCCGTTTAAGCGCTGCGCAAAAACGTGACCCGGTTCTCGCTGGGCCGCAGCGTGCGCTGGCGCCGGGCCGGGCGCATGCGTAACCTTCAGAGCGGGACTTGAGTCCGGCCGTGCAGGGGAGCGCGGTACGTGACGTGCCCCAGGGGGCTTTGATGACTGAACAACAATCGGCAACGACCCGCACCGCCATTCTGGTAGTGGATGATTCCAAGGTGATCCGGATCGCCCTGCAGCGCATCCTGCAGGGTGAGCGTGTGGTCTACGAGGCGGCGGACGGCGAAGAGGCCTGGTCGCTCCTGCAGCGCAATGCCGATATCGGTCTGGTGCTGACGGACCTGTCTATGCCGGGCCTGGATGGCCAGGACCTGCTGCTGCGGATTCGCGATGGTGCCGAAGGGCTCCCGGCCGATCTTCCGGTGGCCATTATCACCGGTCAGGAGAGCGACGAGGAAGCCAGTCGCGAATGGCTGCAACTGGGCGCCAACGCTGTGTTGATGAAACCCTTTGTGCCCGGTCGCGTGCGCGAGGTGGTCAATGATCTGCTGCCGCTGACTACAGGGGGTGGCGGCGACCAGCTCCTGCGGCAGGAAGTGGACCGGCTGCGTCGCGAGTTGATGCTACGCCAGCAATCCGCCAGTGAGCGCGAGGCGCAGCGCGAGATCGAACGCCTGCGCACCGCGCTGAGCGAGGCGCGCGACGAGGCGACGGCCGCCTTGCAGCGCGCCGAGGAAAGCGAAGGCCAGCTCGCCGAGCTGCAGGCGGCCGAGCTGATCGCGGGCGAAGATCCGGGCGAGGAGACGGCCACTCCGGACTCGTCCGAGCGGGTCGAGGAGCTAGAAGTACTACGTGCCCGCGTGCGCGAGTTCGAGAACGAGAATATCCGGCTGGACCACGAGCTGGTCGAGCTGGACCGCTTGCGCGAGACCGTGCAGAAGGAGCGGGATCAGGCCCTGGAAGAGGCGTCCCGGCTGCGTCAGGAGCGCAATCAGCAGTGTGAGCGTGCCGCCGCAGCCGAGCGGGCACGGGCCGACCTGGAGGCCCGCTGTTCGGAGCAGGACGGCTCCTCCTCGGCCCTTGCTGAACGGCTGGCCCGTCGTGAGCAGGAACTGGAGGAGTCGCGCGAACGCAATCAGACTCTGCGAGCCCGCATCCGCGAATTGGAGCTGGGGTCGGCGACGTCTCTTTCGGGGCAGGAACGTGACGCCCCCGCTGCGCGCGGGGAGGCGCATGAACCGCTGGTGGCCCGTGCCAACGAACCGATGTCGCCCGCACCGGCGATGGCGGCCGATACGCCCGCGGCCAGCCCTTCATCGCGCAAGCGCCGCAGTCGTCCGGCGCCTTCTCGCGGCTGGCGCTGGCTGAAGCTGGCGATCCTGGTCATGGTGGCCGTGGTGGTGGGGCTTGGGACCCTGATCTTTTTCCGCAACTTCTGACCGGATCGGCGGGGCCGGGTAGCGTAAATCGAGCGTGGCGGGCAACGGGCCCGCCACGCTCGAGCAGTGCCAGATACTCGAACTACATGCGTTCCAGGGCGCTCAGCAGGTGCTTCCACGAGTCGCGGTCAGCCCGCTCGTCGTAGCCCACCGGCATGTCGAACTTCTCGGCGATCTCGTCGGCCCCGGGGTTGGTGAAACTGTGCACCACACCGGAGAAGTCGACAAAGGTATAGGTGGCCTCGGCGTTATCCATCTCCTCGCGGAAGTCCGCCACCTGCTCCGGCGGGACCATCGGGTCGGCCGCACCGTTGAAGACCAGGACTTCCGCCGTGACGTCGCCCGCACTCGCCGGGTGGTCAGTCACCAGTGCGCCATGGAAGCTGGCAACCAGGGCCAGGTCCATTCCGGCACGCGCGGCCTCCAGCACCACCGTGCCGCCGAAGCAGTAGCCCACCGCCGCCAGCGCCTGGTCGGCTGTGGCATCGTGCTCCTTGAGCCAGTCATGGGCGGCCTCGAAGCGGCCCAGCATCAGGTCGCGGTTGCCGCGAATCTGTCCGGCGAACTCTCCCGCCTCGGATGGGTGGTCGGCTCTCTTGCCGCTGCCGTACATGTCCAGTGCGAAGGCGGCATAGCCCTCGCGTGCCAGTTGCTCGGCCCGGTCGCGGGCGTATTCGTTGTGGCCCCACCATTCATGGACCACCAGGACGCCCGGGTGGGGGCCGTCGCTGTCGGGGTAGGCGAGATAGCCGGTCATCTCCTCGCCATCATGATCGTAGGTGACCTCCTCGGTCTGAATGCCGGCCAGCGCCAGGCCGGGGAGGGTAAAGGCCAGTAGTGCAGCGGTCAGTCGAAACGCCATGGGACAACCTCCGTTGTGGGGTGCAAGCAACAATTAGTGATCCGAGTACCTGATTATGGTTCGTTCCGCCGCGATTTGCCCGGGCTTCGTTTCCCTGGCGGGGGGCATGGGGCTACAGTAGGTACAGCGGGGCGTGCGGCCCTGTTGTGGAGAACCAGGATGTCCGAGATGCACGCAACGGAAAGCCTCGAGGCGCGCGTCCAGTCGGCCGACAAGCTGCTGGCGATGCCGCAGGTCGTGTTCGAAGTCGCGCGCCTGCTGGAGGATGACAACAGTACACCGGGACAGATCGCCGCAACCCTGGGGCGGGACCCCGGTCTGGTGGCCCTCGTTCTGCGCCTGGCCAACAGCCCGGCGTATGCACAGACGCGCAGCGTCGATACCGTGGAACGCGCGGTGAACCTGCTCGGACGCGACACCCTCAAGCGTCTGGTCGTGGCCGGTGCGATCACCCGCGCGACCGGCCGCATCCCCGACCAGGAGCGTCTGCCGCTGGAGGTGTTCTGGCGCCATTCCGCCTACTGTGCGGTCATCGCCCGCCACCTGGCTGACCGCGTCCTGCCGCGCCAGGCCGGTAGCGTGTTTCTCGCCGGGCTGCTGCATGATCTGGGCAAGCTCTTGCTGTTCACCCAGTCGCCGGAGGCGGCGCACCGCGCATTTCTCTCCAGCCTGGATATCGGGGCGGGTCCCAGTCCGCAGCGGGCCGAGCGCGAGCAGCTGGGTTTCGATCACGCGGAACTGGGCGGGGCGCTGGCCGCCCACTGGGGACTGCCGGAGGGGCTGGTGGCCTGTGTGGCTGGGCACCACCACCCGCAGTCAGCGCCCGAGGGGCACCGGTTGGCGGTGATGCTGGTGCATCTTGCCAATACCGGGGCCCACCTGGCCGAGATTGACTCGCGCGACTGGGCCGATGCCCCACCGGTGGACGAGGGTGTCTGGCAGGCCGTCGGGCTGGAGCCGGAGGACCTGCTGCGGGCCGTGGAGGCGGCCCAGCACGAGATCGTGGATGTCGAGGCGCTTTGTGCGTCAGGCCCGGAGTGACGCGAACCTTGATGCGCTGCGGGCGGTCCTAGAGGCATGAACCTTCTGCGTCACTTTTCTGCGCTGACCGGCTTGCTGCTGGGCGGGTTGCTCGTGGGCTGTGCGGGTATCCCCGAAGGGATCGAGCCCCTGCCGGAGGAGCCCCTGACCCGCGCCGAGGTCCTGGCCGACCCCGAGGCGACCAAGGGCCAGGCGGTGGTCTGGGGCGGTGTCATTGCAAAGGTCGAGAACACCCGGGACGGCACCCGGCTCGAGGTGGTGGCGCGCCCGCTCAATCGCGAGGCTCGTCCGCGCGAGGTCGACCAGTCGGAGGGCCGGTTCCGTGCCTATATCGACGACTTCCTCGATCCCCAGGTGTACGCGGAGGGGCGCGAGGTCACGGTGCGCGGCCGGCTGGATGGCATAGAGGACGGCTCAATTGGCGAGTTCGACTATCGCTTCGTCCGTATCGACGCACAGACGGTACACCTGTGGGCCAAGCGCCCCCCGCCGCGCGAGCCGTATTACTACGACCCTTGGGGCCCGCCGGGCTATATGGGCCCGTACTGGCGGCCGCACCCCTACCACTGGCGTCACGACCCCTGGCGATATGATCCCTGGTACTGGTAACGCATGGCGCACCCGGGTCGCTGCGCTGGTGCTGGTGTTTGCGCCGGTGCTGCTGGCGGGTTGCGCCTCCGGCCCGCTGGACATCCCCGATGCGGTGGGTGATCCGGTGCCCCCGCGCAGCGTGACGGCTGACAATCTGCCCGCCGAGGACCAGGTCTGGGGCGGGGTGATTGCCCGCGTCGACAACCGTGCGGACAGTACGGTGCTAGAGGTGGTCAGCTACCCGCTGCAGCGCCAGGAGCCGCAGACACGACAGGCGAATACGGGGCGTTTTCGCCTCAAGCTCGATGGTTTTGCCGATCCGGTCGACTACCGCCCGGGACGCCGCGTTACGGCGGTGGGGACGGTCTCGGGGACCGAGGAGGGCTCGATCGGGCAGCTGGCCTATGTCTTCCCGCTGCTGGATGCCTACTCGGTCCACCTGTGGCCAGACCCGGAACCCCCGAGGCCGTCGTCGGGCGTGCGTTTCGGGATCGGCATCGGGATCGGACTCTAGCGCGTCGCCGGCAAGGTTTCCCGGAGCGGTATCAAAATCCACAAGGCATGTTCAAACACGAGGAGTCGCTCGATGCGAGCCATCGTTTTCGACGAGCCCGGCGGGGCGGATGTCCTGGAACTGAGGGAGGTCCCCGAGCCCGAGCTTGAAGGGACTGACGACGTAAAGATTCGACTGCTGGCGGCCGGCGTGAACCCCGTCGACACCAAGGTTCGGGCACGGGGCATGCTGGTGCCAGGGGCACCACGTAACACGCCCGGCTGTGACGGTGTCGGCGTGGTCGAGTCCTGCGCCAGCGGTGTGCGCCATGTCCGCCCGGGGCAGCGCGTGGCCTTCTGCTTTGGTGGCGTGGGGGCGGACCCGGGTACCTATGCCGAGCAGGTGGTGGTCCCGGAGGCGGCCGTGGTGCCGGTACCGGCCGCGGTGACGGACCTGCAGGCCGCGGCTTTGCCGCTGACCTGGCTCACGGCCTGGGAGGCATTGTTCGAGCGCGCCGATCTGCAGCGTGGACAGACCGTACTGGTGCATGCCGCTGCAGGCGGGGTGGGGCAGATGGCCGTGCAGATCGCGCGCGCGGCCGGGGCCCGGGTCCTGGGGCTGGTGCGTCGCGAAGAGGCGCAGCGCCTGGTCACCGGCCTGGGTGGCGACGTGGTCGACCTGACCCGGCCCGACGCCGGGGAGTCGATCCGGAGCTACACCGACGGGCGCGGTTTCGACATCGTGCTGGATACCGTGGGCGGGCCGGTCTTTCGCGATGGACTGGCACAGGTGGCCTACGGCGGTGATCTGGTGACCCTGCTGGCGCCGCCGGATGACGTGGACTGGAACGCGGCGCGCCTGCGCAACCCCAGTATCAGCCTGGAGCTGATGCTGACCCCGATGCTGGAAGGGGATCGCCGGCGCCTGAAGCACCAGGCCACGCTGGTGGCCGAGGGGCTCGCGCGCCTGGCCAGCGGGCGGCTGCAGGTCAACGTGGAGGACAGCCTGCCGCTGGCCGAGGCGGCCGAGGCGCACCGGCGTATCGAGGCCGGCGGGCGTCGCGGCAAGCTGGTGCTGCGGATCCCGGAGTAGGTCAGCTACCGAACAGGTGGCTGAATACGCGTGCACCGCCGATATAGGTGCCGGCCGCGGAGCCGAGCGTCGTCAGCAGGAAGACCAGCAGCACGCGCGAGACCCGGTTGCGCCACCAGCCCCTCGGGGTGGTGGTGTCCTGGCGCAGGCGGGCAAAGTCGTCGACCCGCGGTTTGCGCAGAAACAGCTCGGCCGCGGCCGCGACGAAGCCTACCCCGATGGTCGGGTTCAGCGAGGTCAGGGGTGCGGCCAGCGCCGCTGTGACCACGGTCAGCGGATGCGCGAGCGCGATGATGGCGCCAATGGCGGCCAGGCCGCCGTTGATCATCACCCAGTCCATCACCATCTGCAGGCCGATGTCCGGATTGCGCAAAAAGCCGATCACGAAGCCGGTCAGGATCACGGCGACGATCACCCACGGCAGGACCTTGGGCCAGCGTGCCTTGGGCGGTGATTGGTCGAGGGAGTCCAGGATGGCGTCGGGCGGCGTCAGTTCGTCTTCCGCCTGGGTTGCGATCCCGGACAGGTGCCCGGCACCGACCACGGCGAGGATGCGGCGGTGGTTGCCGGACGCGGCCAGGCGCCGCAGGTGGGCCGCCATGTACTGGTCGCGCTCGTGGATCAGCGTGCGATAGAGGTCCTCCGACTGTTCGGCGAATTCGCTGAAGGTGGACTCCAGCATGTCGCCTTCCTTCAGCCGTTCGATCTCCGATTCGTCGATCTTCTCGCGCGACAGGACCGAGCCGAACAGCCCGCCGATCAGCCCCATGCGCTGCCACCAGGGCACCGCGCGGTAGGTGCGGCGTAGCGTCAGGCCGAGGTCGCGGTCGATCAGCGCCAGCGGCAGCCCGCCATCCAGGGCTGCGTCCATCGCCGCGCGCATCTCGGCCCCCGGCTCGATCCCGTACTGTTCCGCCAGGCGCTGCTGATAGGCCCCCAGCGCGAGGCTCGCGGCGATCATCGGGGCCTGCCCCTGGCGCATCACACTGAACAGGTCCATGCGCCCGACCGCGTCGGGATCCAGCATCGCGCGCTGGCGGCTCTCGCACAGTTCGATGGCCACCGCGTCGAACTCGCCGGTGTCCACGAGGGCACGCACCTTGTCGGCGCTGGCGCGGGAGACATGCGCGGTGCCCAGCACAACGACCTCGGTACTGCCCAGTTGCAGGACTCGGTGGGGTTCGTCGGTGATCAGGTCGTGGACAGAAGCACTCATCGCAGGGGGTGGTTCCGGTTAGGCGGGCGCGGCAATCCTAGCAGGGTCGCCGCATGGGGACGACCTGGCAGCCTGCCAGATCTCAGGACTCCGGCTCCTCGTCCCCCTCGGCATCCTCGGTGTCGGGGATGGGGAAGGCCTCCGGATCGACCGGCGCCGGGGCCTCGGGGATGCGCAGGGTGTCAAGACGTTCAAGTACGCGCAGGGCCCGCTCGCGCGCGGTGGCCAGCCCGGAATGACTGGGGGCCAGCGCAAGTCCTTCTTCCCAGGTGTCGACCGCCTCCTGGATCTGGCCGGCCGTGTACTGGCGGCGGCCCTCTTCCAGCAGGTGCTCGGCGCGCTGGTCGCGCTGTTCGCGCCACTCGTCGCACAGGGAGATGCGTGCTCGCTGGGCGGCCTGGTCGGGGCCGGAGGCATCTTCGTCCAGCCGGATGTCGCCACTACGGCACCACTGAGCCGCCCGCTGCAATTCGCCGGCCTGCAGTGCCTGACGCAACTGCGCGTTGATCGCGGACAGGCGCTCGGCCTCCTCTTCGCGGTCCTTGTCTTCTTCGCGTGTGCGCATCTCCTCCTGGAGTTCGCGGATGCGGGTGGCCCGTTCGCTGACCGGGGATAAATCCTGTGCCAGGCGCAACAGCTCCAGGCGCTCGCGGCCATCGCTGTCGTCGGCATACTGCTCCAGGGCCTTGGCCAGGGCGGGGGCGCGTTCGCTCAGGGCGTCCGGGTCTGCGGGCAGTTGACCGGTATCCGGAACCAGGGGGCGCATGATCTCCAGCAGGCGGAGTTGCTGAACCAGGTTGCGGGCCTCAAGGACATCGTGGCGCTGCTGCAGGGTGCGCAGACCGACCTGGCGCTGGCGCTCCAGCTGGTCAATGAAGCGGGCACGCTCCTCGCTTTCGGGCAGGCGGGAGTCGGCGTCCTCCAGGATCCCCAGGGCCTCTGCGACCGCGCCCTCGGCGGAAACAGCCCGTGCTTTCTTCATGGCCTGCTCTGCTGCCTCTTGCGCCATGATCTCGATCTGCTCTCGGCGCGAGGTCCATTCGGCGGCTGGCTCGGGGTCGTGCTCGTGGATCAGCTCCAGGGCGCGCTGGTACTCGCCTTCCTCGACGGCGGCTTCGATCTGGTCTTCCGCCGTCATGAAGGGCTGCATGCCGGCGCAGCCCTGGAAAAAAAGCAGAGCGAGGGCGGCCAGCAGCAGGCCCGGTCGCGCGCCGTGGAGCCGCATCAATGGGTGTCCGCCACCGCGAGGATACGAATGACCTCGGCGGGTTCGCTGACGCCGTGTAACTCGTGCGTCCCCCAGTGTTCGGTTTCAAACTGCCCTTTCACCTGCTCATGCTCCATGAAGCACTGCGTGGTTACCATGCCGGCGGATGGCGCGACCGTGACCAGGCGGGCCGCCACGTTGACGGTGTCGCCGACCACGGTGAATTGCATGCGGTCCTGCGCGCCCATGTTGCCGGCCAGCATCTCGCCCGCGTTCAAGCCAATGCGGAATTCGACGCGTTCCTCGCCCCGGGCCTCGCGTTCAGCATTGATCGCGGCGACCGTTTCCAGCAACGCGAGCCCGGTTCGTGCGGCCGTCTGGCGATGGTTCTCGTCACCGCCGAGGCCAAACACCGCCATGGTACAGTCGCCCATGTACTTGTCTACCGTCCCACCGTGACGGGCAATACATTCCGCCATCGGACCGAAGAATTCATTCAGCATGCGGCCGAGTTCTTCCGGGGTGCAGCGCTCCGACAGCGCGGTATAGCCCTTGATGTCGGCGAACAGCACCGAGCCCTCGACCGCCCGTCCTCCGAGCTCGATCCGGTCGAGATTCTCCAGGATGTCCTGCGCGATCGCGTCGGAGACATAACGGCGCAGGGCCGATTCGACCTGGTCCTTGCGCAGCAGGTCCTGGGCCATGTTGTTGAAGGCGTCGGTCAGCTGGGCGATCTCGTCCTCGTGCACCATCGGCACGGGTCGCCCATGTTCGTCGACGGGATGGCGTATGCGCTCGCGCATGGCATGTGCCAGGCGCTCCAGCGGGCGCACCAGGCGCTTGCTGATGTCGATTGCCAGGATCAGGCTGAGCAGAAAGACCCCGATCGCTGTCGCAATCCCCGCATTGATGGTGTTGCGGATCAGTTCCTGCATGGGGGTCGTGTCGATGTGCGCCTCGATGTACCCGACCTGTACATCCTGGAAGTACACCTCGCGCTGGTAGGGCTCTACCGGAACGGCCAGTGGCCACACGCCTTCGCTGATGCCTCCCCCGGGGGAGGGTGGGGTGCCGGCCGAGGCGATCACGCCGCGGTCGATGGCGTAGGCGGTGACCGATTCGACGCGACCGTCCTCGACCAGCGAGTTCAGCAGGGTCTCCAGGGTCAGATAGTCCTCGGCCAGCATCAGCTCGGCCGAGGTGCGGGCGACGGGTGCCAGGGTCAGCTCGGCCTGGGCCTGGATCTGGTTGTTGAGGACATTGGTGACCTGGTTCAGCACCACCACCGAAAGGGTGCCGATGCCCAGCAGGGTGAGGATGGCGACGACCGCGACGATCTTCCAGGCGATGGGGAGATAGCGTGGAGTGAAATCCCCCGCCGACAAGCGCCCGTTGTTTGATTTTCTGGATTTCACGATTGAGAGGCCATGGAGGGCTTTCGGTGTGGGGAGGTCCATGCCCGCCATTGATCGAACAACGCGGCCGAACGGGCCGCGATGGCCGAGCGCTTGTTCAGGGAGCGGCCAAACGCCGCCTCGCCCTCGAGGTTGCTCATTGTGCCGCCGGCGCGGGCCAGCATCAGCGTTCCGGCGGCGCTGTCCCACAGGGCCTGCCCGCCGTGCAGATACAGATCGGCGCGCCCGGCCGCCAGCCAGGCCCATTCCAGGGCGCAGGCCCCCAGGTTGCGCTGCGAGCGGTACGGGGAGTTAGTGGCCATGGCCGCCGCCAAGTCGGGGGCCAGGCGCTTGTAGTCGACCAGGGCGATGGCCTTGTCCAGACGGCTGGCCGGGGCGCGGGCGGCTGCCGGGGGGGGCGCATCGTTCAGCAGCAGGGGTCCGTCTTCGCGTGCGGTAAAGAGTTCGTCCCGTACCGGGTCGTAGGTCGCGCCATGGGTGACGCGGTCGTCTTCGATGCGCGCAATGGAGATCGCGAAAAAGGGCATGCCGCCGGCGAAGTTACTGGTGCCGTCCAGCGGGTCGACCAGCCAGAAGGCGGGTGCCTCGTCGAGTACGCGGGCCTGCTCCTGCCGCGATTGCTCCTCGCTCAATACGGGTTCGCCTGCGATCGCGGTCCCCAGCAGGTCGCGAAGTCGTGCATCGACGGCATGGTCGGCCTGGGTGATCACCGAGCCATCGGCCTTGTAGTCCACCGCGATCCCGGCCTCGAAGCGAGGTAGCAGCTCGCTCTGGCCAACAGAACGGAGCTCTCCGGCGAGTTGATTGAATGCGTTTGTGCTGATGGACATGGGGCGTCGAGTGCAGGGTGGTCGTCGGCAAGAAACGGAATGTGGGTATCATACCCGTCCATGACGGCTTTGCTGATAATCCTAGCCCTGGTTCTGGTGGCCTTTTACGTGAACGACTCCTGGCGCACCCACGAACGGGTGCGCCAGATCGCGCGCCGCAGTTGCGAGCAGGCCGGTGTGCAGTTGCTGGATGGCAGCGTGGTACGCACGCGCCAGTCCATTCGGCGCCGGCCCGGAGGCCTGGCCTGGTGGCGGCAATACCGCTTTGAATTCGCCACCGACGGGGCCAGCCGACATGTGGGCGAGATCTCGCTGGATGGCCGTCGTCTGCGCCAGGTCACCCTCGACCTGCCCGATGACGGGCGCCTGGTGGATGGCGATGGCGGTGCGGGGCATCGGGGCCCCGAACGATGACGCTGAGCGAGTTGCGCTATGTCGTTGCGGTGGCCGACCAGCGTCATTTTGGTCGGGCGGCCGAGGCTTGTCATGTCAGTCAGCCGTCTTTGTCCGTCGCCATTCGCAAACTTGAAGATGAACTGGGGGTTACCCTGTTCGAGCGCGGCCGTGGCGAGGTCAGCGTGACCCCGGCCGGCGAGCAAGTCGTGACCCAGGCCCGCCGGGTGCTGACCGAGGTGGAGCATCTGCGTGCGGTGGCGGTGCAGAGTCAGGACCAGCTGGCGGGTCCTTTGCGGCTCGGGGCCATCTACACCATTGGCCCGTACCTGCTGCCCGAGCTGATCCCGGTGCTGCGCGAGCGAGCACCCAGGATGCCGCTGGTGATCGAAGAGAACTACACCGATCGACTGCGCGAGCGACTGAAGCACGGCGAACTGGACGCGATCATCATTTCGTTGCCGTTCGAAGAACCGGGTGTGGTCACGCTGCCGCTGTACGACGAGCCCTTCGTCGCGGTGCTGCCGGGCGGCCACCCCCTGCAGCACAGAAAGACGCTGACCCTCGAGGACATGGCGGATGCGACCTTGCTGATGCTCGGTGCCGGGCACTGCTTCCGTGATCAGGTGCTGGAACGCTGCCCCGCCTGCCAGAGGACGGTTACGGCCGATGGCAGTACGCCGCGCAATATGGAGGGGTCCTCACTGGAGACCATTCGCCATATGGTGGCCTCGGGTATGGGCGTGACCATTCTGCCGTGTACTGCGGTGGGGGCCGATCGCTACGCCCAGCGCCTGCTGGCCGTGCGTCGATTCGAGGACCCGGCCCCCAGCCGCCGGGTGGCGCTGGCCTGGCGTACCAGTTTTCCGCGGCCGGAGGCGATCGAGGCCCTGCGCCAGGCCATCCTGGCCACGGCGCTTACCTGTGTGGATTTTATTCAGCCTGGCGCGAACCCCTGAGTCCAGCTTCGGCCGGGGGTCAGTTGCCCGCCAGGACGCGGTTGCGCCCGGACTGCTTGGCAGCGTACAGCGCCTCGTCGGCCTTCTGGTAGAGGGCCTGCAGGGTCGTGTGGCGGCCCACGCTCGCGACCCCGATGCTGGCCGTGACCTTGACTACGCCCTCGCTTTGCAGGGCTGATGCATCATCGGCGGTCGCGGTGGCGCGGATACTCGCAATCGCCGTGCGGATGCGTTCCGCGCACTCCATGGCGCAGGCCAGGTCGGCCCCCGGCAAGACGGCCAGGAATTCCTCTCCGCCCATACGCACCAGCAGATCGGACTGCCGTGTGGCCGTACGCAGCGTGTCCGCTACGCGGCGCAGTAGCTCGTCGCCCACCGCATGGCCGTAGTCGTCATTGATGCGCTTGAAGTGGTCCAGGTCGATGGCCAGCACGGACAGTGGGCGGTCCTGGCGGCGGCAGTCGGCCAGCCATTTGGCGCCCTGGATCTCGAAGGCACGACGGTTGCCCAGCCCCGTGAGTTCGTCGCTCTCCAGATTGGACATCAGCCGCCGGAACCGGTGGGCATTGTGCAGGGCGGGGGCGGCCAGCCCGAGCAGCGCCTCGATCTGCTGCTGTTCCGCGTCGCTGAAGCGGCGTCCGCGCATCAGGATCAAGGAGCCCATGGTGACGCCGTTGTAGCTGAGCCCGTATTCGATGCGGTGACGGTCATCCTCGCCGCCCGACCACGACTGGTCTTCGTTGTCGGTGTAGAAGATCCATCCGGAATGCTGCAGGAGGGTGTGGAGCTGCTCTTGCAGGCGCTGAAGGACGGCGTCGAATTCCAGTGTCGCGGTCAGGGACTGGACGAAGGCCAGCGCGTCAAATGGGGCCTCGGGGTGCTCGGTGGATTTCCCCTTGCCCGATACCAGGCGCAGATTCCCTGCGTTTCCGTCGCGATTCATGGCCGCCTCGCCGTATCCAAAAGTCTTGGGCTCAAGCTGAAGCGAATTTTGTGCCATTTAATAAAAAACGAGTATAAACAATGTGATGCGTTTATTGTCTTTCTTGGGGTGACGGAAAATCGGCGCCTTTCTGCCGGGGTGGCAAGGCAAGGCCGCCCCAGGCGGCAAGGGGTGGCAATAAATTGACGTCTGGGTCAGGAGGGGGCTTTGAACTCGCACTGTCATGTGTGCGCGGGTAACCGTTTCCCTACACTACGCTCATGATCCGACTCTCCGATATCGAGCTGCGGCGTGGCCGGCAGGTGCTGCTGCAGCACAGCGACCTGACTGTTCACGCCGGCTGGCGCGTAGGGCTTACCGGGGCGAATGGCTGCGGCAAGTCCTCGTTGCTGGCCGCGTTGCAGGGCGAGCTCTCCGTGGATGCCGGCCATGTCGATGTGCCGGCGGAGTGGGTGGTCGCCCACCTCCCGCAGGAGGTCCCGGGCAGCCCCCGCCGAGCGGTCGACTACGTACTCGATGGCGACGCTGAGCTGCGCGAGCTGGAGCGCCAGCTGGAGTCGGTCGAGGACGGCGCGGAACACGCGCAGCTGTATGCGGCCATCGATGCGGTCGATGGCTGGTCCGCCGAGGCCCGCGCGCGCCGCCTGCTGGCCGGTCTCGGGTTTGCGCCGGAGGATGCCGATCGTCCGATGAGCGACTTTTCCGGTGGCTGGCGGATGCGGCTCGGCCTGGGGCGAACCCTGATGACCCGGTCGGACCTCCTGCTGCTGGACGAGCCGACCAACCACCTCGACATGGAGGCCATCGTCTGGCTGGAGGGCTGGCTGGCGCGCTATCCGGGCACCGTAATCGTGATCGCCCACGACCGGCGTTTCCTTGATGCGGTAGTCACACACATCGCGCATATCGAGCGCGGACGGATCGAGCTTTACAGCGGGGGCTACACCCAGGCCGAGAAACGACGCGCGGAGGTCGCGGCACAAAGCGAGGCGGCGGCCGCGAAGGTCGCCGCCGAGCGCGCGCACCTGGAGGACTTCGTGCGCCGTTTCCGCGCCAAGGCGAGCAAGGCGCGCCAGGCCCAGAGCCGGCTGAAGCGCCTCGAGCGGCTGGATGAGGTCGCGGTGATTCGCGCCGCGCGCCCGATCCACCTGGAGATCCCGACCCCGGGGCGTCTGCCCGATCCTCTGCTGGCGCTGGAGGCGGCGGCGGTCTGCGACGGCGAGACCTGCCGCCTGCGGGCGACCGACCTGCGGCTGCGCCCGGAGGATCGTATCGGCGTGCTGGGACCCAACGGCGCCGGGAAATCGACACTGCTGTCCCTGCTCGCAGGCGCGCTTGCCCCGACGGCGGGTGAGCGGCGCGTCGACCCCAGCCTGCGGGTGGGCTACTTCGCCCAGCATCAGCGCGAGCAGCTGGATCTTGCGGCCTCGCCCCTGACCCATATGACGCGGCTGGATGCCGCCGCACCGGAACAGCGCCTGCGTGATTTCCTGGGCGGCATGGGGTTTCCCGGCGAGCGTGCGGACGACCCCGTCGGGCAGTGCTCCGGCGGCGAGCGGGTGCGTCTGGTGCTGGCGATGCTCATCTGGCAGGCGCCCGCGCTGTTGCTGCTCGACGAGCCGACCAACCACCTGGACCTCGACATGCGCGAGGCCCTGGCGGAGGCGTTGGAGAACTATGCCGGCGGGCTGGTCGTGGTGGCACACGATCGCGAACTGCTGGCGCGTGTCTGCGACCGTTTCTGGCGGGTCGAGGAGGGCTGTCTGACCGAGTTTGACGGCGATCTGGATGACTACGCGCGCGAGCTGCAGCGCGAACGGGAGACGCCGGACACCTCCGCGCCATCGGCGTCGCGCGCGCCGGAAGCGCCGCGTTCGCAGAAGGAGCGCCGCCAGCAGGCTGCTCAGGCACGCGCGGCGCTGCGTCCACTGCAAAAGCGGGCCGATACGGCGGAGCAGGCCTGTGGCGAGTTGCAGCAGCGGCTGGAGGCGATCGAAGGCGAGCTGGCCGATCCCGCGCTGTACACCGGAGATGCCACGGGCCGGCTGGCCGAGCTGACCCGTGAGCAGGGCGAGTTGCGTGCGCGCCTGGAGAACGCCGAGGCCGAATGGATGGAGGCGCTGGAGGCACTTGAGTCAGCGCGCGGGGATTCTGTGGGCCAGGTCTAATGCCCGAGCCTTGCACTCGGGTATTCGGGGGTCTATACAGAAGAGTGAATACACCGGCACGAGGAGTCATTCGCAATGAATGCACAGGAACTCAATCGTCGTTGTGTCGAACTCTTTCAGCACCCGGATGCACAACTGCACTGCTGGCATCCCCGGATGTTCTGGGAGACCCACATGGTGGAGAACCCGAAGCCGGAGGATCTGCAGCAGCCGAAGGTGGACCTGCGTGAGCTCGAGGTGCTGCTGGCCGAGGCCACGCACCAGGATTCACAGTGTGCTGCCGAGCTGGAGCAGGAAGAACCTGGCCGGGCGACCCTGATCCGGCACATGGTCGAGCGTGGCGAGATGCCACTGCTGCACCGGCCGCACTGATCTTGGCAGGATGAACTGGGTCCCTGGCGGGACCCCGGCCCGGTCCTCCGTCGGGCAGCTTGGGCCCCGGCAGATCTTGGCTGCCGGGGTCTCCTTTGTTTGGCCGGTGGCGCGCGTTACTACTGGCGGATGAAGTCCGAGAAGTACAGGGCCTCGATGCGCGGGGCGCCGGTCAGTTCCTCCAGCAGCTCGTTGAGCTCTTCCATCGCCTCCTGGCGCAAGTCCTCGCGGGCCGCGCTGCCGCGCAGGCTGTCGGGTGAGCGCCCTCCCAGGATGCGAATGAGCCGGTCGCGCACGGCCGGAATATGTCCACGAATCTCGCGGGCGTCACCCATCTCCGCAGCCTCGAGTTGAATCTTGGCCTGCAGGTAACGGGCGCGGTCGGAGGATTCCATGTTGACCACCACGGGTTCCAGGGTCACGTAGCGGCTGTCGAGGTCATCGACAGCGACAGCGCTGCCGGGGATCATCCACCAAAGCATGGCGAGCAGGAAAAGGCTTGGCGACAGGGTCTTCATGCGGAGATCTCGTGTGGCAAGTGGGTCCCTTGCGTGGCGATGGCCGCCGCGCGACGGTGTGGTTCCTGGCGATAATATCGGGCCAGATGATCATAGACCGCCGGCAGGGCCTCGCGCAGCCCTTGCGGCTCGAAGAAGAAGGCCTCTGCGGCCACGGCCAGGAATTCCTCCGGCGCGGTCGCGGCGTACGGATCCAGCGGCAGCTGGTCTTCCGGGGTGTCGTTCTCCACGGCCTCGACAAACGCCTCGTAGGCCGCGGTGAAGTCGCGGGTCCAGTCCTCGGCCGAGTGATCGCGCGCGAGTGGCGGAAAGCCGTTCACGTCGCCGTTACCGGCATCCAGCACGTGGGTCATCTCGTGCACCACCACGGCACCATCGCGAACGACATCGGCCCAGGACAGGATGACCGGTCCGCGCTCCCAGGCCTCGCCGGACTGCGGCATGGCCCCCTGATGCACGATGCCGTCCTCGTCCACCCATTCGTGCTCCGGCACAAAGGTATCCGGATACAGCACCAGCGTGCGCCAGTCACGGTAGGGGGCAAGCCCCAGCTCCAGGACCGGCAGTGCCGCGTAGGCGGCGATCATGCGGCACTGCCCCGGTGTCGGCTCGGACTCGATGCCCACGAATTCCCTGGTAGCCAGGATCTCCTCGATCAGCGCTTTCAGGCGCTCGGCCTCCTCGGGCGACAGGCTTGCGATGAACGGAACCTGGCGCCGCAGGGTCTCCCATTCATCGGGGCCCAGTACCAGGTGGCCGGAATGACCCGCCGCAAAGGGCTCGATCAGCCGCTTGAGCAGACCGCGCAACGGATAATGGGGCGTATCGTGCATGCGGTCATCGTCGCATGTTTGCGCCCTGGTTGCCGCCGGGTCGAGCCGGCATATGTTTCCCCTGGGCGCTACGATGGGGGCGAACCAGAAACCAGAACAGGCGGCTGCTCGGTTGTCGGAGGATGTGTGAGCAAGATTGCGGGTTTCGCCTTTGGGGCTTTGTGGCTGGTGTTGCTTTCGGGCTGTACGGATACCGCCGAGTCCGACTCGGCGGACGACGGCGCCGAGGCGGCCACGCCCATCGCGGCGCTGGAGATTCAGCCGCGCGATCTGTCGCGCGAGCTGCTGGTGTCCGCGCGGGTCGAGCCGATGGCGCGGGTGCGTCTGGCGGCGCGTGCGGATGGCGTGGTCGAGGCCGTCCATGTCGAGGAAGGGGACCGGGTCGAGCAGGGCGAGACCCTGGTGGAACTGGATGTCTCCGAGGAACGGGCGGAGCTGGCGCGCGCCGAGGCCCATGCCGAGGAGGCGCAGCTGGAATACGCGCGCAGTTCCGAGCTGCGTGACGAGGGCATTGCCAGCCGCGCCAGCTACGAACGGGCCCGCGCCGCGCTGCGTTCGGCCGAGAGCGAGCAGGCCCTGTGGCAGGCGCGGGTCGACTACGGGACGCTCGCTGCCGGCCGCGACGGCGTGATCACCGAGCGGATGGTGGAGCCCGGAGAGGCCGTCGCTGCGCGCGATGCGCTGCTGGAACTGGTCGATATTACTACGCTGGTGCTGCGACCCGGGGTGTCCGAGCTGGATGTGCGCGACCTGGTCGTGGGCCAGGACGTGCCCATTCGGCTGGATGCCTTTCCCGATGCCGACTACGTCGCCGAGATTCGTCGCATCTTCCCGGCGGCCTCGCCGGATTCCCAGCAGGTGACGGTGGAGATCGCGCTGCCGGCCGAGGCCGCCGACAACGGCGTGCGTCCGGGTAACCTCGCACGCATCCGCATGACCGTCGATGAGCGCCCGGATGCCCTGGCGGTGCCGGCCGCGGCGATCGGCGAGGACGACGACGCGCGCTATGTATACGTGGTGGTGGATGAACAGCTGGAACGGCGCACGGTCGAGACCGGTGTGACCCGGGGCCCCTGGACCGAGATTACCGAGGGTCTGGAGGAAGGCGAGATCGTGCTGGCGACCAATCCGATCGACATGCGCGAGGGTCAGCGCGTGCGCATTGTCGGCTGGCGGGGCTAGGGCATGGCCAATACCGGGGATCGCCAGCGCCCGCACGGGCGGGTGACCAGCTTCTCCATCCGCCGGCCGGTCGCGATCATGGCGCTGGCCTCGGTGGTGATCGTGCTGGGCATGTTCTTTGTCGATCGCCTGCCGGTGGACCTGCTGCCGCATGTCGAGTACCCGCACATCCGGGTCACGGTGAACCACCCGGGCACCGCGCCGGAGGTGATGG
Organism: Thioalkalivibrio sp. ALJ15; assembly: GCF_000383695.1. Lineage (NCBI taxonomy): Bacteria > Pseudomonadati > Pseudomonadota > Gammaproteobacteria > Chromatiales > Ectothiorhodospiraceae > Thioalkalivibrio > Thioalkalivibrio sp. ALJ15. The sequence continues at coordinate 672,696 of NZ_KB912056.1, read as the reverse complement.
AGGAGCAGGTCACACGGGTGCTGGAGCGCAATCTTGCGGCGACCGAGAACCTGACCCGGATCTACAGCCGTGCCTCCGAGGGGCGCACCAACGTCAACCTGCTGTTCGAATACGGGACCAACCTGGACCTGGCGTTGCAGGATGCGGCGCGTCACCTCGAGCTGGCGCGCACCCAGTTGCCGGACGATTTCGAATCCCTGCGCCTGTACAAGTTCGACCCTTCGCAGGACCCGATCTGGGAGGCGGGCTTCTCCTCCACCGTGCGTTCCGAGACCGCGCTGCGTGACTGGGTGGAGCACGAGCTGGCGCCACAGTTGATCGCCATCCACGGGATCTCCTCGGTGGAGGCCTCCGGCGGCCAGCAGCGCGAGCTGGAGGTGATCCTCGACCAGGAACGGGTGCGCGGCTACGGCCTGTCGCTGGCCGCGATCAGCGAGACGCTGGCGGACGAGAACCGCGAGGTGGCCGGTGGCTGGGTGACCTCTGACACCTTTGACGTGATGGCCAAGACCGAGGGACTGTTCACCTCCGAGCACGATGTGCGCAACGTGCTGATCCCGCTGCCGGGGCCGCAGTCGGCGCATGTGCGCCTGGGCGAGCTGGCCGAGGTGCGCGACGGCCACCGCGAGCAGCGCCTGTTCATCCGCCTGGATGGCACGCCGGCCGCGCGTGTGTCGGTGTTCAAGCTGCCGGAGGCCAATACCGTCGAGTCGGTGGATTCCGTGCGCGCGACGCTCGGGCGGCTGGAGCGCTCCGGGTTTATCCCCGAGGATATCCAGTGGGAGGTGGTCAGCGACTCGGCCCCGTTTATCCGTGGCGCGGTGTCCTCCGTGGGCACCGCTGCAGTCCTCGGTGGCGTGCTGGCGATGCTGGCGGTGTTCCTGTTCCTCGGCAGTCTGCGCAAGAGCTTCATTATCGGGCTGTCGATCCCGATCGCGCTGATGGCGACCTTCGCGATGATGGGGCTGGGCGGATTGACCCTGAACATCATCAGCCTGGGCGGGCTGGCGCTGGGCGTGGGGCTGCTGCTCGACAACGCGATCGTGATGCTGGAGAACATCTACCGCCATCGTGACAAGCTCGGGAAATCGCCGGAGCAGGCCGCCCACGACGGGGCGGGCGAGGTCGTCTCGGCGGTCACCGCCGGCACGCTGACCAATCTCGCGGCAGTACTCCCGTTCCTGCTGATTACGGGCATCGGGGCGCTGATCTTCCGCGAGCTGATCCTGACGCTGTCGTTCGCGATCATCGCCACGCTGGCTGCGGCGATCACGCTGGTGCCGATGCTGGCGGCCCTGCTCGCGCGCATCCGCTGGGAGAGCGGGCTGGACCGGACCCGGCTGCTGCGCGGCTTCGACCGCGGGGTGCAGGGCCTGCGCCGACGTTACCGGCGTCTGCTGCCGAAGGTGCTGCGCGCGCGCTGGGTAGTGCTGGGCGCCGCCGGGGTCCTGTTGGTTGGTGCGGTACAGGTCGGCGGGGAGCTGGGCACCGAGTTCCTGCCGCAGGTGGACGATGGTCAGGTCAGCGTGCGCATGGTCCTGCCGCCGGGTACACCGCCGCACGAGACCGATGCCGCCGCTCGCGACATCGAGGCCGCACTCGAGGAGCTGCCGCATGTCGAGAGCGTGTTCGCCATGGTCGGCGGGCACCTGGGGGGGTGGCGTGGTCAACGAGCGTCCGGGGACGTCCAATCTCACGGTGCAGCTCACCCCGGCCGGACAGCGTGAAATGACCGCCGGGCAATGGGTGGCCGAGGCACAGGCGGCGATGGACGAACTGGACCTGCCCGGGGCGCGGATTACCGTGCGCCCGCCGAGTATCGACGGGTTGCAGTTCAGCGTGACTGGCGACGACCTGTCGATCGGCGTGGTGGGGGCGGATCTGACCGAGATGCGCACCATCGCCCGCGAGATCGCGGGGCGCCTGGAGGGCATCCGGGGCCTTGAGGGTGTCGAGGTCGGGCGCGAGGACCAGAGCCCGATTCTGCGCGTGCACGTGGATCGCGATCGCGCGGCCGCGCTGGGCCTGCAGGTGGGCACGGTCGGTCAGGCGATCCGCGATGCGGTGGAGGGCGCGGTACCGACCCAGTATGTACGCGATGACCGCGAATACGACTTGCGCGTGCGCCTGCCGCGCGCGGATGTGCAGGACACGGCGACCTTGGGGCGCATGGTGCTGTTCCGCGACAACGGCGATCCCGTACGGCTGGCCGACGTGGCCGAGTTCGAGATCGGCGAGGGGCCCGCCCATATCGAGCGCGAGAACCAGAGCCGGGTGGTGCGGGTGAACGGCGATATCAATACCGAGGTCAGCGACGTCGGTTCGGTGATGGCCGAGGTCGAACAGCGTCTGGCCGAGGTGGAGGTACCCGAGCACTACAGCCTGCTGATCGGGGGCGAGTGGGAGACCATCCAGGAGACGCAGCGCGAGATGGCCACCGTCGTGGCGCTGGCGATCTTCCTGGTGCTGGTGGTGTTGGCGGTTCAATACGAGCGCCTGGCCAACCCGCTGGTGATCGTGGCGGCGGCCCCGCTGTCGCTGATTGGCGTGGTCGCGATCCTGTGGGCCACGACTACGCCGGTCTCCGCGCCGGTGATGATCGGGGCGATCCTGCTGATCGGGGTGGTGGTGAACAACGCGATCCTGCTGGTGGAGTACATCGAGCAGGGGCGGCGCCGGCGTGGCCTGAGCCCGGCACGGGCGGTGGTGGAGGCCGGTGCGTTGCGTATGCGGCCGATTCTGATGACCACCCTGACCACGGTGCTCGGCATGCTGCCGCTGGCCGTTGGTCTGGGCGAGGGTGCGGAGATCATGCGCCCGCTGGCGCTGACCGTGGTCGGCGGCCTGATCGCCGGGATGATCCTGACGCTACTCGTCGTGCCCTGTCTCTATCTGGTCGTGAACCGCGCTGCGGAGCGTCTGAAATTGACGCTTGCCGGCCGTCGGGAAGCGAAGCCGTCTGTCGGGGCGATGAGTTAGGATGCCGGTGATACCGAACATGAAGATTGAGAAGGAGACTGGGATGGTTCGAGTAATCGGGAGTGGTGTACTACTGGCGCTGATGTTCATTGGAAGTTCTGGCGTGCAGGCAGAAGAACTGCATACGGTCGAGCAATTGAATCAGGCGCCGGCCGAACTCGAGGGTGAACCGGTGCGCCTGGAGGGCATCGTCGGCCGGGTCAACGAAGACATCATGGGGGTGAACTTCATCCACTTCGTGGACGGAACCGGCAGCGAGGGTGACTACATCACGATTACGTCCACCGATTTGCCCGAGGTCGGCGATCGTGTCTCGGTGACGGGGACGCTGGTGCTGGAGCGTGACTTCGGCGCGGGCTATACCTATCCCGTGCTCATCGAGGACGCCGAGTTTACCGAGAGGTAGCAACGCGCCCTGATCGCGGGGCCAGAGTATTTCAGATGTCATTCGGGCCGCACAGGATGGTGCGGCCAACGCACACCCAGGGAGGGGATCATGTCCATCAAGAATCTGCTGACGCGGTTTGTACTGCTTTATTTCTCGCTGTCGATTGCGGCAATGGTGGTGATTGCGTATTTCGAGCTGGAGGAGCTCGGTACGCCACTTGGCATTGCGATACTCATGCTGGCGGTCATGTGGCCGTGCGAGGCCTTCGGGCGCAGGAACGGGCGCTATCTGTCGCGCTCCGAGAAGTGGCGGGTGATTGCGGTGATGGTGGCCGTGCTCTTGGGTACGCAACTTCCCGTTGCATTTCTGCTGGTATGGGCCGAAGGCAACGCACTGGACCCCGTGTTCCTCGGAATTTTGGGTGTTGTTGCGCTGTTGTACGCGGGATGCGTGGCGGGCGCGGTCAGCATCACCGGCCGCAATCTCCGCAAGCGCGGCCTGATTCCACAGGGGGCTTCCGACTAGTCGGCCAGGTGGCGCTTCAGCCACTGGAGCTCGTCTTCCGACCACTCCGTGGCTGTCACCGCCTGCCAGCTGTCGATGTAGTGCTCGGTGGCATAGACATGTCCGTAGCCGCGCGGTGCGGCATCGCCGATGGCCACGTCCACGGCCAGCTGCAGCATGGTGACCACCGGGTACCAGGTCAGGTCCGGCGAGACATCCGGGCCACGTGGCGACTGCATCCATTCGGGTTTGCGGTACAGCGCCTGTGGCTCGAAGAAGGTGATCGGGTCGCTTGCGTACTGCAGGTAGACGATGCGCATCGGGCCCCAGGAGGCGCCGGGGATGTCCAGATGATTCTCCTGATTGGTGAAGCGCACCACCGAGCTGTCGCGAAAACGCGGTAGCCAGGCCGGGGAATCCGGCTGGCGCTGGCGCGTGATGTCGCGCCAGGTCTCGCTGCGGAAGGGCGGCCCCGCCCACAGGGCACCGTTGAACGGGTCGCCGATCACGTCGTAGAGGTCCGCCGCGCGTTCGGAGTTTAGTGCGCCCAGGCTCAGGCCATAGAGGTACAGCTCCGGACGTGCATCCGCGGGGAGCTGTTTCCAGTAGCTGTAGATCTCCGCAAACACGGCCTGGGCCGTCTCGTGACCGTACTGGGACTCCGACATCAGCGACAGCCAGCTCGGCAGGTAGGAGTACTGCACGGCGACGGTTGCGATGTCGCCGTTATGCAGGTATTCCACCGGCGCGATCGCGCGGTTGTCCACCCAGCCGCGCCCGGTGGGAGTGGCCAGGATCAGGACCGAACGGTCGAAAGCGTCCACCCGCAATAGCTCCTGCAGGGCCAGGCGGGCCCGTTCCTCGATTTCCTCGGCCGCATTCAGTCCGACGTATACCCGAATCGGGTCAAAGGCCTCTTCACCGGTGAAGTCCGCGATGTCGGCCGCGACCGGGGCGTCGCCGATGAAGCGCTGGCCCTGGCGACCCAGGCCCTCTTCCCAGGAGACCAGCGATTCGGCACTGCCTGTGCGGGCGGGGTTGGTCGGTTGCTCGGCCCCGGGGTACTCGCGTACGTCGAACTGCTGGAAGCTGCGATCGGCGGTGCGCAGGCCGTATTCCAGGACGACGCCGTCGATCACGGCCCAGAATACTGCCGCGGCCGCCACCACGCCGATCACGTTCGACAGCCGGCGCGGGATGAAGCGCCGCAGGTGCTGCGCGAGAAACCGCACCAGCAACTGGAACAGTCGCCCGACAGCTAGGGTCGCGGCGAACACGGCCGCGGCGATCAGCCCCAGGCGGACCGGGAAGCCTCCGTCCACCGGCTCCTGATCCATCAACTCGCGGATGGTGTTCTGCCACTCGGTGGCCTGCCACAGAAACATCAGCACGATCAGTGCGGCCCCGCCTCCGGCGATCAGCACCAGTGTGTTGTGCACGCGCTCGCTGGGCTCGGGCAGCTCCAGGTAGGACCACAGCCAGTGGAAAAACACGCCCAGCCCGTAGCCCGCGGCCAGCGACAGCCCGGACAGGACGCCCTGCACGTCGTCGGTACGCGGGATCAGACTCGGGGTCAGCGAGGCGGCGAAAAACAGCGTGGCCAGGATCAGCCCCGGGATCGACAGCGACCCCAGGACACGTGTGGCCCAGCCGGGCCAGATGAAGCGCCGCAGGCGGGTTTGCAGACGGGCGACGACCGACATCGCGTATGCGGTTCCTTCGCGGGTGGAAAGCTTCATCCTGTCTGGCCCGCGAGACGGGTTCAAGTCTCCGTGACGAAGCCCCGTTTGCTCCGAGAACTACTGACCGTTCTGGCGCTGCGCGAAAGCATGTCGCTGGCGAAAGCGAAAGGCCGCTTCGACCATGCGCAGGGCCACGCCGAACAGGGCCACCTGCACCAACAGGCCCCCTGTCGCCGCCCCGGCCGCCAGGCCGGTGGCCAGCCCGAGTGCCATCAGCAGCATCAGGAGCGTGGCGGCGATGCGGCTGCGCAGCCAGCCGCCGATGACGGCCAGCAGTGCGACCACTGTTCCCTCCATCATCGTCGGGGTGTGCTGCATCAGCAGGCCGAGTGCGACGACGACCGCACCGGCCAGCGCCAGCACCCAGCCGGCGGCCCGGGCCAGGCGCTGTGCCTTTGCCACTCCGTCGACCGCCTTCAGCAGAAGCCAGAGGTCGGCGCCGGCCCCGGCCCAGTGGCGAGAACGTGAGTGCGTCATCGCGACAGCGTACAACGCGAAAGTGACGGTTCTGTGACAGGCAGTTTGCGCAATCAAACCGGCATCTCCTCAAGGGTCATTCCGGCTGGCGGGTCTCCGGACGGTCTCTGTCCGGAGACCCATGCCCGCGGCCAGGCGTGGGCCACCCCGCCGCGGATTGCTGGTGTGTGGCTACGGCGCATTGCCTTGCGGGCGCGGGCCCAGGGCATGGTCCAGCAGCGCCTCGAAGGCCGGCCCGGCGCGTTCCACTGCCCGCTCCAGGCTCGGGTGCGGTTGTAGTGTGGTCATGAATTTGGGGTGCAGTATGGACAGCTTGGTGACGTCGTCTTCCTCGTACAGCCCGATATGGCCGCAGGGCATCATCGCGCCGACGTGCATCCCGGCATCCAGGATGTCGGGCCCCAGGGGCAGATAGCAGACCTTCAGGGCCGTGATGTCGCCACCGGCCAGGCCAAACTCGGCCAGAAAGATCCAGTCCTCCTCGTTCTAGGGAGACGCTGATTTAATCGCACGTCCGCGTTGGTGCCCCCTGTTTTCCGAGACAAGGCGCGTCGTGCAGCGGGTAGTGGTTCTACCCGCAAGCGGCGCAACGCAGGATCGGGGAACAGGGGGCACCAACCCCAAAGGGGCTCGGCCGCTTTTGCGCGCGCACGGCGTTGCGGCTCCCTTGTGCAGAATGACTGCACGGCGGTCACCGCGCCTTGTTCGCACGCAAAAGCGACTCGAGCGCGGACGCGCGATTAAATCAGCGTCTCCCTAGGCAAACTCGCGGACGGTCCGCGCCAGTTCCTCGCGGGATTGTTCGGTGTCGCGAATGATGAAGTGGTCGTCGGGTTCGGCTGCAATCGCCGGGGCGGTCAGGGCCAGGGTCGCGGCGACTGCGACCGACAGCGCAAGGCCTGTGAAGGGTGAATAGGTCTTCATGGTTCGTTCCTCCGGGATGTCAGACCCGCACGATCTCGGGCTTTAGCGACCAGGAGATCATCAGCAGTTCTTCCTTCTCGCGCTGGCCGACCCCGTGTTCGTCCAGGGCCTCGACGATGTCGTCGACCACCGCGACGAATTCCTCTTCGCTGATGTTCATGCCGCGATGGGTGATCAGCATGTCGCGTCCGCTGTAGGCCTGCGGGCCGCCGGTGCCGTTGCAGATAAATTCGGTCACCAGGCGAATCACGTCATCGCGATCCGTGTTGGCGTAGCGGTTGCGGATGGTGGCGTTCTGCGTGTGCTTGTCGGAGATGGTCGTGGCGAGTTCGCGGATGCGCGTCTCGCCGCCCAGGCGTTCGTAGAGACTTGTGTCGGTCATGATGAATCCTCCTCGCGGGGGTTATCGGGTGGCCACGTACCAGTTGTTCTGCGGGTCATGGGCCAGTTGATGGACCTGGATGTCGTGAAAGCCGGCGCGCGTCAGGTATTCGCGGGCCCGGGGCTCGCCCCACATCGCGCCCAGTCCCGGGCCGCCCTGGGCGAGTGATACCGGCATGCAGTGCATGCAGGACACGGTGTAGAGAAAGGGGCCCAGGGGATGATCGAGATCGTCGCGGATCGCGCCGGAACCGCGGATGTCCTGCATCAGGTAGATCCCTTCGGGCGCGATTGCGCGGTGGATGCCCTCCAGGGTGGCCAGCGGGTCGGCCTGGTCGTGGATGGCGTCGAAGGTGGTAATCAGCTCGAACTGGCGTGCCGGCACGTGGCGATCGAGCGTCGCGGCGTCCGCCTCAATGAACACCGCGTTGTCCAGCCCGAGGGTCTGCGTCTCGGCACGGGCCTGCTCGATGGCCTCTGCCGACAGGTCGAGCCCCGTGAACTCGCTGCGCGGGTAGAGCGTCGCCAGCCGGTTGAGGATACGGCCCCTGCCGCAGCCGACATCCAGTACGCGGATGCCGCGTTCGAGGTGGTCGGTCAGGCCCGGCACCAGCGGCAGGATGTCGCTTTCCAGCGACGACAGGACGGACTGGCCGCTGTCCTCGGCCATCACCTCGTGGAAGCGGGCATAGTGTTCGTATCCGACGCCTTCGCCGGTATGGAAGGCGTTCACGATCTGGTCCTCCACGCCGCCCAGCAGGCCGATGTACTGGGCGAACACGGCCAGGTTGTCAGCCGCGGCGGCCCGGGTCAGGCAGGCGGCGTGTGCCGGGGGCAGGGCGAAGCGCGGGCCCTCCGGCTCCACGGTGACGAAGCCGCCGGTGGCCATCGCGCCCAGCCATTCGCGCACGTAGCGCGGGTTAAGACCCGCGGCCGTGGCGATCGCCTCCGCAGTCGCGGCGGGTCGGTCGCGCATTTGGTCGAACAGCCCGGTGCGGTGTCCGACCGAAAGCATCAGGCACACCGCGCCGTGGTTGAGGACCTCGATCAGGTGCTCGCCGAAGGCCTCGGCAGTCCGTGGCGTTGCTCTGGTTTGCGAGGCAGAAGACATGGGCCGGCCTCGGGGGTGGCGGATGGCTTTGTCTCGAGCCTAGGGGGCGGGGGCGCCCTGCGCTGTCAGAAACTTGCGCCGGGCGGCGCTTTCTTGCGGCAAATGTCCCGCCGGGGGCGTCCGCCGCTGGCCGGCCACCCCGAGGCGGGTGCGGGTCGAGCGAGGAAGGCTCGAAAAAACCGTGTGGCCCTATGCGGCGCTGCCCGCGTGGATGCGCCGGTAGGCCGCCGGGGCAACACCGAAGGCGCGGCGGAAGTGTCGGGCCAGCTGCTGCGACGAGTACCCGGTGGCGCTGGCGATCTCGGTAACGCTCAGGGGGGTGCGGACCAGCAAGTCGCGGGCCCGCTCCAGGCGCAGGCGCGTGAGGTACCGATGTGGTGGCTGGCCATGCGTCTCGCGAAAGGCGCGCGCGAAGTGCCAGGGTGACAGACCGGTGAGGGCGGCCAGGTCGCCCAGTGTGACGCGGTGATCCAGATGGCCGCGCATGTATTCGATGACCCGTGCCGACTGGTGCGGCGCGAGACTCGCTCGCCGTGACGCCAGTTCCTGGTGCTGATCCGCGAGGCGGGCGAGGCGCACGACCAGCACCGCGATCATGCTTTCCACGAACAGACGTGCGGCCGGGTCCTGCCGCCCCATCTCCTGCCACAGCGCCGCCAGGGCCTGAGTCACCAGCGGGTCGGCCTGTGTGCGGGTATGAAGGGGACCAAAGTCCAGCGGGTCATCGGGGGCGCGTTCCAGGCAGGCGCGGGCGAGTCCCGCGGGTATGCCGACAAAACGCATCCTGGCAGGGTCGTGCATCTGGCAGTAAGTAGGAACGTTCGGTGGGATCACCACGAACTCCTTCGGGTCTGCCCAGCCGGAAAAAGCCCCGGCGCCGATGTCGCAACGAAAGCGAAAGGGTGCCCCGCAGGTGTCGCTGATCATCAGCTCGCGCACTGGCGGCGTGCTCATGCGCCCCGGCGGATGGGCGTTCTCGATCATCGGGATCGGCGGGTTTCCCCGCGCGCGGACCTCCTGCAGGAACGGCGCGTCGTGCCCCCGCGCAAAGAAGTCGAGCATACTGGTCGATCGTTGTGGCATCGTCTGCACCCCGTAACCTGGCTTATAGGCCATGGCGAGCCGTCGATCCACTTGTCACGGGATTCCCGTGACGGGGGGGTCAGCGATAGACCCGGACTTCCTGCTCCCGGCCCTCCACGCCGCGGTTGGCGCAGAACTCCTGTTCATGGCCGTCGGCGTAGCGGATCTCCACGTTGAAACCGGCCCCGGGCGGGTGGTTCAGGGCCACACGGCGGCGTTCTCCGGGGCCGATCTCGCCCTCGCGCAGCGATGACTCGGACAGGTCGTGCCCGAAGTCGAAGTGAACCGCGCGGATGGGGACCTCGCTGTCATTGTGCAGGGTGACCATCAGGACCCCCTCGGGCGGTCCCGGCTCGACGCCCCAGTGCACTATCCCGGCGCCCGCTGCCAGCCCGAGCAGAAACAGCCAGGCGGCGGGCGTGCGCAGGGCATCCACCACGATCTCGTCCCAGCTGCGGCGTTGTCTTTCCTGGTCCACGGGCGCTCCGATTACCAAAAATAAGAAAAGACTAATATGCAGCGCGGGCGCAGGCAAAGGCGCGTATGAACGGTCAGGTCAGTGTTCGGCCTCGTTCAGATCCTCGGATGTGTCCCGCGACAGGTCCGCGGTCAGATAGTCCAGTGTCATGGGCAGGCCCAGGTCCACGCGCGGGAGGTGTTGCAGTGCGATGCGGATGGATCGCGGACGGGCCTCCAGCAGGTGACCGCCGCAGCGGCGGTCGGCGTCCACGAAATGCAGGTGGTAGCCGGGCACCGCAACTGACTGCATGAACTCGGGGGTCCAGAAGCCGGCCATCGAACCCTCAATGCCCTCGAATTCGTACTCTGGCTGCTCGCGGGCAACCTCCACCAGCGGCCGGTAGGCGTCCTGGCGCGGGACCGAGCGGGTGCGCACGTAATCGAACACGCCATCCAGCCGGATCGCGTAGACCATGTTGTGCGACGGGATCAGGCGGTTGAACAGGGCGAGCAGCCCGTCGTAGTCCATCGGGGTGTCGATGGTTTCCTCGCTCCACGGGCGAAAGCGCGTGACGCAGGCGAAGGGCGTGCGTGTCTCCGGGCTGACCGCGTAGGCGCGGCCGTCCGAGCGCAGCTGGAAGACCTCGCCATCCAGGACCACCATCTCGCCGTCGAGGTCGTTGAAGGTCCCCAGCCCGAAATCGCCGCGATCGAGGATGTCGGCGATCGTCGTGTCCTCGCGATAAAGCCCCTCGACCAGGGCGTTCACCGGGGCCGAGACATGCAGGCTGGCGGCGGTCGCCGGCGTCTCCAGCCAGCGCTCTATCAGGGCCTGCGGGTCCTGGCCTTCGCGGCGGGCACGGGCGCTCAAGCGTTCCATCAGGTCATCGGGTAAATCGTTACTGGACATCTCGGTGGCTTCCGGTCAGCGCAAACGGTTGCCGGCAAGGTTGCGCGGGCGCTGGGCTTCCCGCAACCCCGTGCCGGTTGCATGTGACCCCGGGGGCGCATTCCGGTATGTTCGCCGGGTTTGCAGACAGGCAGGAAACGCAGCCCAGTGGGAACCGACGAACGCAATCTGCAGGGACTGGTCGCGCAGCTGGCGGAGCGCCTGGCGGGCACTGGCCTGCACGGGCGCATTGGCCTGGAGAAGGAGACCCTGCGCGTCGGCCCGCAGGGCTCGCCGGCCCTGACCCCACACCCGGCGGCACTGGGTTCGGCGCTGACCCACCCGAATATCACGACCGACTACTCCGAGGCCCTGCTGGAGCTGGTCACCCCGCCGTTCGACGATGTGCGCGAGACGCTGGGTTTCCTGCACGACCTGCAGGCCTTCGCCGCCGCCAATGTCGGCGACGAGACCCTGTGGTCCACTTCCATGCCCTGCGTGACCGCCGACGACAACGCGATCCCGGTCGCGCAGTACGGCACGTCCAACGCCGGACGCATGAAGACCGTTTACCGTATCGGGCTGGGGCACCGCTACGGGCGCAAAATGCAGGTGATCGCCGGGGTGCACTTCAACTATTCCCCGCGCCCCGAGTTCTGGCCGGCGCTCGCGGAGGTGCTGGGCGAACAGGACGACCGCGCGTTCCGCGACGAGCGCATGATGGGCATGATCCGTAACCTGCTGCGCTTCGGCTGGCTGGTGCCGTATCTGTTCGGGGCCTCGCCGGCGGTGTGCAATTCCTTCCTTGAGGGCCACGGCGCGGTGCTCGAGGACTTCGACGACGACACCTCCTACCTCCCGCATGCGACCAGCCTGCGCATGGGCGACATCGGGTACACCAACCGCAAGGAGGCGGACACCGGCATCAAGGCGGACTACAACTCCCTTGGCGGTTACGTCGACTCGCTGCGCTGCGCGATCAACACGCCCAGTCCCGAGTGGGAGCGCATCGGCGTGAAGGTCGATGGCGAGTATCGCCAGCTGAACGCCAACATCCTGCAGATCGAGAACGAGTACTACTCCACGGTGCGCCCGAAGCAGCCGCTGGAGCGCTTCGAGAAACCCACCGATGCGCTGGAGGCGCGCGGGATCGAGTACGTCGAACTGCGCTCGGTGGACATCAACGCCCAGCACCCGCTGGGGGTGGACGAGACCCAGCTGCGCTTTCTGGAGGTGTTCGCCCTGGCCTGCCTGCTGCAGCCGAGCCCACAGCTGGAGGCGGGTGAGCTGGACGCGATCGATGCCAACCTGCTCGATGTGGCGCACTATGGCCGCCGCCCGGGGCTTGCACTGCGTCGCCCCGGCGGCGAGGTCGCGCTGCAGGACTGGGCGCGCGAACTGCTGGCCCTGATGCGGCCGGTCGCCGCAATCCTTGACCAGGAACTGCCGGGCGACCCGTACCGCCGTGCGCTAAGCGAGCAGTGGGGCAAGGTCGAGCAGGCCGATCTGACTCCCTCGGCGCGCATGCTGGAGGACATGATGGCGCGCGAGGAGGGCTTCTACCGCTACGCCAGCCGTCTGTCCGCGCAGCACCGCGAGGCGTTTCGCTTCAACGGTCCGCTGCCGCGCGCCGAGACGCTGGAGGCCCTGGCGCGCCAGAGCCTGGCGGAGCAGGCCGCGATCGAGGCGGCCGATACCCTGGACTTCGATACCTTCCTTGCCCGCTACTTCGACGGCACGCTGCGCGCCTCCTGAACCTCAGTGTTTGGTTGTTGATTCGATATTTTCGAATCTTCAAGCGGAAACAACGCGATTTATCTTCGAATTTATCGACATGATAATCGAAGCCATCATCCGTAACCGTGGCGACTGGACCGCTACAGAGGGAACCCCATGAGTCTTCTGATCAACGGCGAACTGCGTGAGGGCTGGCTGGAAGAGGAGTCCGACGAGAACGGAGAGTTCGTGCGCCAGGACCAGCAATACCGCAACTACGTGACCGCCGACGGCTCCGCGGGCCCGCTGGGCGAGGGCGGCTACCCGGCCGAGTCCGGGCGCTACCACCTGTACGTCTCCTATGCCTGCCCCTGGGCGCATCGCGCGCTGATCCTGCGCAAGCTCAAGGGTCTGGAGTCGCACATCGGGCTGTCGGTGGTGCATCACTACATGGGCGACGCCGGCTGGTCCTTCGATGACTGCGACGGCTGCACCGGCGACCGCGTGCACGGCTCCCGCTACATGCACGAGCTCTACACCCGCACCGATCCGAAGTACACGGGCATCGTGACCGTGCCGGTGCTGTTCGACACCCAGACCGACCGGATCGTGAACAACGAGTCGGAAGACCTGGTGCGCATGTTCAACAGCGCCTTCGACGGCATCACCGGCAATACGCTGGATTTCTACCCGGAGGACCTGCGCGAGGAGATCCACGCGGTCAACGATCGCGTCTATGAAAATGTGAACAACGGCGTCTACCGCTCGGGTTTCGCAACCTCCCAGAAGGCCTACGATGCCGCCTGGGACCGCCTGTTCGAGACCCTGGACTGGCTGGAAGAGCGTCTGGCACGCCAGCCGTTCCTGGTGGGCGACCGGATCACCGAGGCCGACTGGCGACTGTTCACCACCCTGGTGCGCTTTGATCCGGTTTACTACAGCCACTTCAAGTGCAACCGCCAGCGCATCATCGACTTCCCGGCGCTGTCGGCCTACCTGCGCATGCTCTACCAGCGCCCCGGCGTGGCCGAGACCGTGCGCATGGATCACATCAAGGCGCACTACTACGGCAGCCACCCGATGCTGAACCCCAGCCGCATCGTGCCGAAGGGCCCGGTGATCGATTACAGTGCGCCGCACGGTCGGCCGCTGGGGGATCTCCCGGCCGAACTCCGGAACGCCGCGGAAATGTGACGGTCGTTACACTATTGGCGAGGATTACGCGGGCCCGGGCTTGCTCGGGCCCGCTTTTTAGCGAGGGGTTGGCTGGGTGAAGGCGATTGGCTGGTTGCTGGGGTTGGTAGCTGTGCTCGCGCTGGGCGTGGCTGCCTGGTACGGGCTCGAGGGCGAATTCCAGTCGAACAGTGGCGACGCGCAGGCCGCCGACGAGGCCCCCGAGGAGGCGGATCGCCGCACGCCGGTGCGGATCTCAACCGTGCAGCCGCGCACCTTCGAAACCATTGTCGAGTCCCTGGGTACCGTTCGCGCCAACGAATCGGTGCTGGTCACCGCGAACGTGACCGAGCGCGTGGTCGAGGTCCTGTTCGACGACGGTGACGAGGTCGAGGCAGGGCAGATCCTGGTCCGCCTGGATGCAGACGAGGCCGAGGCGGCCCTGCGCGAGGCGCGTGTTCAGGTCGAAGAGGCCGAGCGCGAACTGGAACGTGTGCGCGATCGCGTGGCCGATGGCGTGGTGACACAGCAGCAGGTGGACCAGCAGCGCTCGCGCCTGAGCGAGGCCGAGGCCCGGCTGGCGGCCGCCGAGGCGCGCGTGGCCAACCGCACGATCCGCGCCCCATTTTCCGGCCGGCTGGGCCTGCGCCAGGTGAGTCCCGGTTCGCTGGTGAGCCCCGGTACCCCGATCGCGGAGCTGGATGATATCGAGCGGGTGAGGGTCGATTTCGCGGTCCCCGAGCGGCACGCGGCCGCGATCCCGCTGGGTAGCACGGTCTATGGTCGCAGCGCGATCGGGGTGTTCGAGGGACAGGTCTCGGCGGTGAGCAACCGCCTCGATGTGTCGACCCGGACGCTGACGGTGCGCGCGACGGTGGACAACCCCGACTTCATCCTGCGCCCGGGGATGCTGGTCAATATTCGCCTGGCGCTGGATCCGGTCGAACGGGTCGCCATCCCCGAGGGCGCGGTTCAACAGGTGGCCGATCAGCACTTCACCTTCCGCCATCTGGATGACGGCACGGTAGAGCGCGTACGGATCCGCATTGGGCGTCGCATGCCGGGCTTTGCCGAGATCCTGTCCGGGCTGGAAACCGGGGATGTGGTCGTCTCCGAGGGCGTGTCCCGAGTGCGGGACGGGCAGTCCGTGCGCGTGCTGCCGCCGCGCGTGCCCGAGTTCCTGGAAACCGGCGAGGCCGGTGACGCGCAATGATTATCTCGGATGTCGCCAATCGCCGTCCGGTCCTGGCGATTGTCTTCAACCTGCTGCTGATTACCTTCGGCCTGATCGCCTACGACAACCTGCCGCTACGTGAATACCCCGACGTGGACCCGCCCGTGGTCACGATCGACACCGTCTACCCAGGCGCCAGCGGCGACATCATCGAGCGCGAGGTGACCCAGCGGCTGGAAGACCGGGTCGCGGGGATCGAGGGCATCCGCTATGTGGAGTCCACCAGCGAGGACGGCCAGTCCCGCATTACCATCGAATTCAACCTGAATCGCGACCTGGACGCGGCGGCCAACGACGTGCGCGAGGCCGTCAGCCGCGCGATGCGCGACCTGCCCGAGGATATTGACCCGCCGGAGGTCACCAAGGCGGATGCCGACGCCAACCCGATCCTCTGGCTGAACCTGTCCAGTACCACGATGGATCAGCTGGAGCTGGCGGACTACGCGGAGCGTCACCTGATCGACCGCATCTCGGTGGTGGATGGTGTCGCGCTGGTGCGCCGCGGCGGTGCGCGCAGCTATGCGATGCGGATCTGGGTGGACCGCGAGGCCCTGGCTGCGCGCGAGCTGACCGTAACGGACATCGCCGATGCCCTGGAACAGGAGAACGTCGAGCTCCCGGCCGGGCGTCTGGAGTCGGTCGAGCGCGAGTTCACGGTGCGGGTCGATCGCCAGTACCGCACCCCGGAAGACTTCTCCAACCTCGTGCTCAAGCGTGGCGAGGAAGGGCAGCTGGTGCGGCTGAGCGACGTCGCCGAGGTGAACATCGGCGCCGACACCGAACGCAGCGAGTTCCGCGGCAACCGCGAGGACATGATCGGCCTGGGCATCATCCGTCAGTCGAATGCAAACGTGCTGGATGTCGCCAACGGGGTGAAGGCCCTGGCCGCCGATCTGCAGGACAGCCTGCCGGAGGGTACCTCGCTGGTGACCACCTACGACGAGTCGGTGTTCATCGAGGGGGCGATCCGCGAGGTCTACATCACGCTGGCCGTGGCGACGGCGGCGGTCGTATTCGTGATCTGGCTGTTCCTGGGGAGCTGGCGGGCGACCATCATCCCGGCGGTGACGGTGCCCGTGGCGATCACGGCGGCCTTTATCGGCATCAACCTGTTCGGGTTCTCGGTCAACCTGTTGACCCTGCTGGCGCTGGTGCTCGCCGTGGGGTTGGTGGTGGATGACTCCATCGTGATGCTGGAGAACATCCACCGGCGCATCGAGCGTGGCGAGCCCGGTCTGCTGGCGGCCTATCGTGGCGCCGGGCAGGTGGGCTTCGCGATCGTCGCGACCACCTCGGTGCTGATTGCGGTGTTTGTGCCGCTGGCCTTCCTCGAGGGCACGGTCGGGCGTCTGTTCACCGAGTTTGCGATCGCGATGGCGATCGCCGTGTTCTTCTCCAGCCTGGTCGCGCTCACCCTCGCGCCCGTGCTGTCCGGGCGGCTGATGCACAAGGGCGACGATGACACCGGCGCGGCGCGCTTTATCAGTCGCGGCTTTTCCTACCTGGAACGCGGTTACGGGCGTGCGCTGCAGACCGGCCTTAAGGGAGCCTGGCTGATCGTGCCGATCCTGGCGCTCGTGCTCGCGGCCGCCTGGTATCTGTTCGACACCCTGCCCGAGGAGTTTGCACCGCAGGAGGATCGCGGTGCCTTCTTCGTGATGGTCGACGGCCCGGAGGGGGCCAATTTCGACTACATGAGCCGTCAGATGGCCGAGATCGAGACGCGCATCCAGCCCCTGATCGAGGACGGTCCCATTCGCCGGGCCCTGGTGCGTACGCCGCGCGGTTTTGGTGGCTCGGAGCTGATGAACAACGGCTTTGTGATCGCCATCCTCGAGCACTGGGACGACCGCGACATGTCGGGACAGGAGGTGATCGACGAGGTGCGGGGCATTGTAGACGAGATGCCCGGGGTCGAGGCGCGCGTGGTCATGCGCCAGGGTCTCTCGCGCGGACGCATCGGTCCACCCGTGCAGTTTGTGATCTCCGGCCCGGACTACGACACCCTCGAGGAGTGGGGCGAGATTATGCGCGAGGCGGCCGAGGGCATCGACGGCCTCACCCGCGTGGATCTCGACTACGAGCCCACCCAGCCGCAGATCAATGTGCGCCTGGACCGCGACCGTGCCGGCGACCTTGGTGTGTCCATGCGCGATGTCGGGCGCACGCTGGACATCGTACTCGGGGGGCGCGATGTGACGACCTTTGTCGATCGCGGCGAGGAGTATGACGTGATTATCGAGGGCCTGACCGACCAGCGCCGCACCCCCGGGGATATCGACAACCTCTACGTGCGTTCGGCGGCCGGCTCCATGGTGCCGCTGTCGAGCCTGGTCACCTACGAGGAATTTGCCGGTCCCTCGTCTCTGGAACGCTATAACCGAGCCCGCGCTGTTACCCTGACCGCCGGCCTGCAGGACGGGATGACGCTCGGCCAGGCGCTGGATGCCCTCGATGCCAAGGCGGCCGAGCTGCTCCCGGCCGAGGCCGGGATCGACTACAAGGGAGAGTCGCTGGACCTGCGCACGGGCTCCGAGGCGATCCTGTTCGTCTTTGCGCTGGCACTGCTGGTCGTGTTCCTGGTGCTGGCTGCCCAGTTCGAGAGCTTTGTGCACCCGTTCGTGATCATGCTGACCGTGCCACTCGCGGTGGTCGGGGCATTACTGGGGTTACACCTGACTGGCCAGACCCTGAACATCTACAGTCAGATCGGGATGGTCATGCTGATCGGGCTGGCGGCCAAGAACGGCATCCTGATTGTCGAGTTCGCCAACCAGTTGCGCGACCGCGGGCGCGACTTCGACACTGCCGTAGTCGAGGCGGCGCGCATGCGTTTGCGGCCGGTGCTGATGACCGCGCTGACCACCGTGGCCGGGTCGATTCCGCTGATCCTGGCCTCCGGGCCGGGCGAGGAGACGCGCTTCGTGATCGGGGTGGCCGTGTTCTCCGGTGTGCTGTTTGCCACGCTGTTCACGCTGTTCGTGATTCCGGCGGCCTACAGCCTGGTCGCGCGCGGCACCACCTCGCCGCTGGCGACCACCCGCCGCCTGCACGACCTCGACGCCGAAGTCACCGA
Source organism: Thioalkalivibrio sp. ALJ15 (assembly GCF_000383695.1). NCBI lineage: Bacteria > Pseudomonadati > Pseudomonadota > Gammaproteobacteria > Chromatiales > Ectothiorhodospiraceae > Thioalkalivibrio > Thioalkalivibrio sp. ALJ15. The sequence goes on along the minus strand of NZ_KB912056.1, from coordinate 654,560 downwards.
CGTCGACGGCGAACGCCGCGGCGGCCACGCCTCATCCGCCCCCCGCGCCGAACCCTGATTTCCCGTTGCCGGGCCGCCTGTCTTGTTGTGGCTGGCCCTGGATCGGCCTCAGTGTTTACGTGCCTTTGGTCCGCATACTGCCGAGCGCTCACTCGCGAGCGCGCCGCGCCCGTTTTTGATCAACAACGGGCTTTCTTGCTTGCCCAAGAAAGTACCCAAAGAAGGGCACCCGGATTCCGCCCGGGGACCTTGCTCCAGGGCCCTCGGGCCGGCGGCGCTGAAACTCGCTACGCCTTTGGCTTCGCTCAGACAGTCAGCGCCTCTTTTCCGTCCCGAGGACCCTTCCGCAAGGGGCTTCATACGGGGGGATAAGGTCAAGACAACGGCTGGCCTGACGTTCCTGCCAGTGGATAGAGGCTAGGCATTCGGACATCTTGGCACGCTCGGCCTTCGGCCTTGGCGTGCCGCGCCCGCCAGCGGGCGCCAGACCCCCTCGTAGGATGCGGATGAGCGCAGCGAATCGCATCAGGGTTGCCCCGACGCCGGACCGGTGCGTTTCGCTGCGCTCAACCGCACCCTACAGCTCGGGGCTACCGCCTGTTTTGACCTTCCCTCCCGATATGAGCCCCTTGTGGAGGGCGTGACAGGCCGGACGATTCAAAATAGACACGGGGCGCTGACTGTCTGAGCGAAGCCAAAGGCGCAGCGAGTTTCAGCGCCTCCGGCCTGGCGCGTCCGAAGCAAGGTCCCCGGGCGAATCCCGGGCGTGTTTCTTGGTTACTTCTTTGCACGAGCAAAGAAGTCCGTTTTTGATCAACAACTGGCAGGGTGCGCTGCCGAAACAGCGCATGGCAGGCAGCGGACCGAAAGCAAGTAAACACCAGATGACGAACCCGGCCCAGCCCCAACGACGCTGAGGGCCAACCAGGGCACATCAAGACCCACCGGCCGGTGGGCGGGAGAAGGCTAGGCGTCGGGGAGGCCGAGGCGGCGCAGCCAGCGCGCCGGATCGCCGGCGCAGACCAGAAACTCGGGATTGAGCATGCTCTCCTTGGTGTTGTAGCGAAGCTCCTGCCCGTGGAGGTCCGTCACATGCCCCCCCGCGGCCCGCACGACCGCATGCGCCGCCGCGGTATCCCACTCGCTGGTCGGCCCCAGGCGCGGATAAATATCCGCGGCTCCCTCGGCCACCATGCAGAGCTTCATCGAGCTGCCCAGACTCACCAACTCGTGCGGCCCAAGGCGTTCCAGCACCGCTTTGAGCCGCTCGGCTCCGTGCGAACGGCTGCCCGCCACGAGCGGGTGCTCGGTATCAATACGGTCGCGTGCCACCTCGATGGAGCGCGGGACCTCGGAACCATCGCGGCGGATGGCGCCGCCTCCAGCGTGGCCCGCATACAGACGCTGAAGCACCGGACTCCAGACCACGCCCATCAGCGGCTCGTGGTCATGGATCAGGGCAATGTTGACCGTGAATTCACCCGTACGCTTGACGAACTCGCGGGTCCCGTCGAGAGGATCGATCAGCCAGTAGGTCCGCCACTGCTTGCGGCGCTCGAATGGTACGTCCTGCCCCTCCTCGGAGAGGACGGGCCACTCCGGCGCGATCTCGCGCAGCCCCTGGGCGATCACACGATGCGCGGCCAGGTCGGCCTCGGTCAGTGGGGAGCGATCGTCCTTTTCGGTGACCGCGAAGCGGGTCTCGTAGACCTCGAGAATGGCATGGCCGGCATCCTCGGCCAGACCACCCACTTCCTGCATCAGGGCGGTCAGGGCCGCGTCCTTGGGCGGTTCGTTCATCGGGGCATCCTTTCTGATTCGAACGGTACGGAATGCGCGTACCTTGGCAGAACCCGGGTCAGGCGTCGAGAAAATCGCGCACCATGTAGAGCGCCGCGATGGAACGGGCCTCGGTGCAATCCTCGCGGGTGACCAGTTCGCCCAGCCGGTCCAGCGACCAGGGTACGACCTCGATGGCCTCCGGCTCGTCACCCTCCTCGCGCTGGGGGTAGAGATCCTCCGCCACGATCAGATGGGTCTCGTGCGACATGTAGCCGGGCGCGACCGTCAGCGCGCCCAGGTGGGTCAGGCGGTGACCGCCATACCCGACCTCCTCCATGATCTCGCGGTTTGCCGCCACCAGGATGTCCTCGCGCGCCTCGATGCGGCCCTTGGGCAGGCCAAGCTCGTAGCGGTGGGTGCCGGCCGCGTATTCGCGGATCAGCAGCACGGTGCGATCCGGCTGCACCGGGGCGACGATGACTGCGCCGTTGCCCCGGCTGATCAGGCGCTCGTAACAGGTGCGCGCCCCATTGCTGAACTCGAGATCCAGCTCCTCGACCTCGAACAGCCGACTTCGGGCTACGGTCCGGCGGCCCTGGACATCCGGTTTGTCTCGACTCATAGACGTTTTATTCGGCGTTGCGCAGCCGTACCTGGGTTCTCAGTTCGCCCTCGAACAGGGTGTCGAGGATGATGCCATGGTCGGACTCGACGACGTCGAAGCCTTCCTGTGCCTCGGGGTGGGTCTCCTCCAGACGCAGGTCCAGATCCCCCCAGTTTACGGCCATGGTGACCCGCATGGGGAAGTAGCCATCCAGGAAACGCCGCACGAAGGGCCCGTTCTCCATCGTGTAGACGCCATCACCTTCGTGTTCGATCACACGCATGCGTGCGGTGACACAGACCTCGGAATCCTTGTGGACACCGCGCAGGTCGACCCGGTCGCCCCGTGCCTCGGCCAGGTCGATGTTGGTAGTGGATTCGACCTGAAGGTCCTCGATTCGCTCTTCGTTGTAGGCAATGACCATGCGCCGGATCGGCGCAATATCGCTGTGGCACTGGCGCAGATCCACCCAGCCGTCCTCCAGCGAAGACGAGCTCAGCGTGATCTGGTTCTGGTGGTGATGAGGGACCTGCTCCGGCTCCTCGGTCAGAAACTTGATCTCCGGGCTGGTGGTCTGGGTCTGGTCCGGCGATACAGTCTCGCCCCACAGGCTGTCGTCCTCGAACGGGTCGTAATCGGGGTCGCTCGGGTCCATCGCCTGCGCGGAAAATGGCAGCAGCGCCAGGGAAACCAGCGCCAGAAAGAGCGGGCCAGGGGCCAGACGGGATTCAGGTACCATGGGAGCCATCGCAATCACCCTCTTTGAGGTTCCGTTCGCTGTGGACCCCAAAAACCCCGAAAAAAATCCGAATCCGCAGGAATCATCGGTGCATGTCGACTGGTCGAGCATCGACACCGTGCTGTTCGACATGGACGGTACACTGCTGGATCTGCACTTTGACAACCGCTTCTGGCGCGAGCTGATCCCCGCCGAGTACATCCGCTGCCAGCCGGACGACCCGGAATGCGCCCGCCGGCGCCTGGAAGACGAGATGCAACGCGTGCGCGGCAAGCTCGAATGGTACTGCGTGGATCACTGGACCCGGTTCACCGGTCTCGACGTGCTCGGGCTGAAGCGCGAACTGGCCCACCACGTCGCAATCAAGCCGCACGCCGAGGCCCTGCTGGGCGCCCTGCATCGCTCCGGCCGCCGACGCGTGCTGGTAACCAACGCCCATCCGAAGGTCTACAACTTCAAGCACCAGATCACGCGGATCGGGGATCACCTGGACACGATCGTCTCCGCCCACGACCTGGAGTGCGCCAAGGAAGACACCGACTTCTGGGAACGGCTGCAACGCATCACCCCCTACGATCCGGCACGTACGCTGCTGGTCGACGACAACCTGCTGGCCCTGGCCAGCGCAGCCCGGCAGGGCCTGACCGAGCTGCGCGGCATGCGCTACCCGGACGAGCGCGGGGAGCCGATGGACTCGCGGGAGTTTCTGCTGCTGGAATCGCTGGCCGACCTGCTGCCCGGACTTCCGGGCCGGGAACGGCCCGTTACTTGACCGGAGTCGGCAGGTTGCGGATCAGGTCCAGCCGGATCTGAACGTCACGCCCCTCGCACTCGCCGTCCAGCCAGTGATATCCGTCCGCCTCGCGGACCTCGCGCGGGGTCACCTTGCCCCACCAGGCCTGGCTGGAGTCGGGCTCGGCCCAGTTCAGCTGCAGGGTCTCACCTGTGAGAATGGCGATCTCCAGGCGTTCGATCACATGTTTGGGAAGGACGGATTCGGTCATCGGGGTGGTTCGCGGTAGTCGGTGGGATCCGGCACGCCCGCCGAGGCGAAAGCCGCGCGGCGCGCCTGGCACTGCGGGCAGCGCCCGCAGTGGAGCGATTGTGCCAGAAGGCAGCTCCAGGTGCGGGACCAGTCGATCCCCAGCGGATCGGTGGTGTAGATGATATCGGCCTTGGACTGCGCGATCAGCGGGGCCTCGATCGCCAGCCCCGGTACCAGCTCGTCCGCCAGCGCCGCGAGGCGCCCGATAAAGGACGGGCGCGAACCCGGGCCATGCCCTTGGTCCTCGCGATTGAGCGCCAGCAGGATACGCCCCGCCCCCTGGTGCTCGGCGAGATTGATCGCCAGCGCCAGCACCAGCAAGTTGCGCTGTGGCAACGGCACATGCGCGACCCACTCCGAACGTTTGGCAAACGCCTGGCGCAGCGCGCGCAGGTCCATCTCGACGGGGTCGACCCCATAGTCGGCGCCCAGGGCACGGATCGCAGCCCGCTCACGCTCGGCATTGCGCTGGCCATAGTCCACCCACAGGGCGCGCAGCGGGCGGCCCTGCGCATGCCGCTGCGCCAGCAGGGCACTGCTCTCGATACCCCCGGACAGCAGGAGCAGATCGGGGGGCGATTCACCCGTGTACTTGTCCGTGGCGTGCATTCGGGCACCATACGCAAAGCACACGCCCGCAGAAAGGAACCCTGATGATCGACGAGCTGCGCCGCCACTGGCAGCGCCTGATGCGCACGGATCTGAGCGATACCGAATCCGGCGACGACGAACACCGACTGCAGCGTGCGGCCGCCGCGCTGATCATGGAGGTCTGCCGCGCCGATTTCGAACTGCACGAGGCCGAACTCGACTCCGTGCGCGCCAGCCTGATCGAGTTGTTCGAACTGGATGCGGACACCGCCGACGGCCTGCTCGAAATCGCCCGGGAAAAGAGCGACGAACTCGTATCCGTCCACCCGTTGGTGCGCGAGGTCAACGCGGCCTTCGATGCCGACCAGAAGGCCGACATCATGCGCGCACTGTGGCGCGCCGCCTGGGCCAACCAGAACCTGCACAAGCGCCAGGAAGCCGTGATCCGGCACCTGGCCGATCTGTTGTATGTCCCGCACTCGACATTCATCCGCACCAAGCACGAGGTCCTGGGCGATGCCGCCGATCCGAACTGACAGGGAGTGGCGCTGATGGGCGACCCGGGCACGCTGCTTGCCGCCCTTGCAGTGGGCATCCTCGGGGGCGTTCACTGCCTCGGGATGTGCGGCGGCATCGTGGGCGCGATCTCGCTCGGACATGGCCGCCGGGGCCCGGGGTTCGACCTGCTCCTGGCCTACAACCTCGGACGCATGGGCAGCTATGTGATCGCCGGGGCCCTTGCGGGCTGGCTGGGCGCCACCCTGCTGGGCGGGCTGCCGGCCGGGCAGGTGATCCTGCAGGGGATTGCCGCGGTATTCCTGGTCCTGCTGGGGCTGTACATCGGCGGCTGGTGGCCGGTACTCGCGCGTCTGGAGCAGGCCGGTGGCGTGGTGTGGCGTCGTATCGAGCCTCTGGGTCGGCGGTTTCTGCCAGTGCGCAATGCCGGCCAGGCCCTGCTGGTGGGCGGGCTTTGGGGCTGGCTGCCCTGCGGGCTGGTCTACAGCGTGCTGGCCTGGTCGCTCAGCGCCGGCGGGGCCACCGAGGGCGCGCTGCTGATGGCGGCCTTTGCCCTGGGCACGCTGCCGAATCTGCTACTGATGGGGGTCTTCGCGGCGCGTATGGCTGCGTTTGTGCAACAACGCTGGGTTCGCGCCCTGGCGGGAGCCGCGATCCTGCTCTACGGCGGCTGGATGCTACTGCGGCTGACAATGTAACCCCCGCCTCCCGGCGGGGGTACCAATGGTTCAGTCAGCGAAAAACTCGCGGCTGAAGCTGATGGGCAGGGCCCGCTCGCTGCCTTCCGGCGTTACCTCGAGTGCGAACTCGAGGGTCTCGCCGCGGCGAACAGTCACCTCGGAAAGCTGATAGATGGCGTCGCCATCCTGGATCTCCCGAAAGCGCAGGTTGCGCATCTGATCGTTCATGTTGGTCGCGGTGCCGCTGAGATCCGCGGAGACGGCCTTGAGCCCATCGTCAGTCCGTTCCATCACGGTGACGTTGACCATTGCGCGGTTGGAACTGCGGCGCACGTCGTAGGCCTGGGCGACCTCGGGGGAGAGGAAGGTGGTGTTGATGACGTTGTAGTACACCACGTAGTTATCGAATTCCGCCTCGTTGGCGGACGCGATCGAGCTGCCGAGGACAACCGCCGCCAGGGCGACGATGAAGCCGGTGATGACCCGATGCACTCTTACCATGGCTGACTCCTCTGCCGTTGCGGGAATGCAGAGGCGGTGCCGCCGGCATGGCTGACACCATCCCCTGTCTTCGAGTCTAGCGCCTTTTCGCGCGGATGAAACCGCCAAAAAAGGAGGGTTTCGGGGCGCGGATGGTCTCGATCAAAAAGAGCGCACCAGAATCAGCAAGATGTACAGACCGACCAGTGCGACCATCGGCGAAAAATCGATCGCCCCGGCCCGCGGCAGCGTCCGGCGCAGCGGACCGAGGATAGGCCGATTGACGTCGCCGACCAGGCGCAGGATGGGGTTGTGCCCCCCGCCACCGCCTCCGGCCTGGATCCAGCTCATCACGACCTCGACAATCAGGGCGATGATGAACACCCAAATCACGGTGGTCAGGACCTCGCGGATGGCAACGTAGAAGATCACGCCAAACCCTACGTCCGCGCCGAGGATCGCGGCGCGCAGCCAGAGTTCAACGCACTTCAGCACGATAATCAGCACGATCGCGGCCAGGTCGACCCGCCCGACCGAGGGGATCACCCGCCGCAGGATGCGCAGCGGCGGGTCGGTCAGCATGACGATCGTCTGCGAGATCGGGTTGTGGTACTCCGCCCGCACCAGCCCGAAGATCGTGCGCAGGATCAGCAGGATGATGTAGATCCCGAAGACGACGCTGATCAGGAAGATGGCAATCTCTTGTCCGGGTCCGGCGGCGTTCATGCGGGCTCCTTGCGGCAATTCAACGGAAAGTGCGCAGCATTGTCCGGCATGCCCGGCGGGATGCCAAGAAGACGCTGAACGGACCGAGGGCGCCCAGCCGCCTCAGGTCCGGTCCAGGGTGTCGCGCACTTGGGTCGCGATCTCCTCGATCGACAGCTCGGTGACATCCAGGTGGGGGATGGCCCAGGTCTCGAGGAACTCCTGGATCGCGGCACATTCCGCGCGGCACTGGGCAAGGCTTGCGTACTGACTGCCGGGGCGGCGGCCCTCGCGGATCTGTGACAGACGCTGGGGGGTGATGGTCAGCCCGACCATACGCCCGCCGAGACCGCGCAGGCTGCGCGGCATGTGCGGGGTATCATCCCGGCCCAGGTCCTCCGGCACCAGCGGGTAGTTGGCCGCGAACAGCCCGTAATTCATCGCCAGGTAGAGACTCGTGGGTGTCTTGCCCGAACGCGAGGCGCCCAGCAGCACCACATCGGCGACGGAAAGATCCTGGGTGGCCAGACCGTCGTCGTGCGACAGCGTGTAGTTCAGGGCCTCGATGCGACGGTCGTAGCGCGTCACATCGCCCATGCCGTGGGCCCGCCCGGATACCGACTGGGCCGTGACCCCGAGCACCTCCTCCAGTCGCCCGACCTGCTCCCCGAACACGTCGATCACCGGGACGGGGCTGTGGCGCAGTTCCTGGCGCAGGTCGGCATTGGCCAGGGTGGCCACGACGAGCGCCGGCTGCGGCCCGGCCTCGATCCGAGCGAACACGCTGGACAGCCGACCCGGGGTCTGCACGAAAGGCAACCGATGCCAGGCCGGATCCAGGTCCGGGAACTGGGTGAACAGCGAACGCGCCAGCGTCTCCGCGGTAATCCCGGTCCCGTCAGACACCAGATACACCTGCGGGCACCGCGGATCGGCCATGTCCTATCCCCTTGCCTTTGCCAGTTGCTCCCAGGTGGAGAGTAGTGCATCCGGGTTCAACGACAAGGAATCAATGCCCTCGTCCATCAGCCACGCGGCCATCTCGGGGTAGTCGGACGGGGCCTGCCCGCAGATCCCGACGTACTTGTCGGCATCCTTCGCGGCCCGGATCGCCATGGTCAGCAACGCCTTCACCGCATCGTCGCGCTCGTCGAAGGAATCCGCCACCAGGCCGGAGTCACGATCGACTCCGAGCGTGAGCTGGGTCAGGTCGTTGGAGCCGATCGAGAAGCCATCGAAGTGCTCCAGGAAGCGCGCCGCCAGCAGGGCGTTCGAGGGGATCTCGCACATCATCACGACCTTCAGGCCGTTCTCGCCGCGGCGCAGCCCCTCCTCGCCGAGTACGCGGATCACGTCCTCGGCCTCGGTCAGCGTGCGCACGAACGGGACCATGATCTGCACGTTCTCGAGCCCCATCTCCTCGCGCACACGACGCAGGGCCTCGCACTCCATCGCAAAGGCCGGGCGGAAGGTGTCGGAGCGATAGCGCGAGGCGCCGCGGAACCCGAGCATCGGGTTCTCCTCCTCCGGCTCGTAGCCCGAACCCCCGATCAAATGGGCATATTCGTTGGACTTGAAGTCCGACAGGCGCACGATCACCGGCTCCGGTGCGAAGGCCGCAGCCAGCGTGGCAATGCCCTCGGACAGCTTGCGCACGAAGTACTCGCGCGGGCCGTCGTCAAACCCGCGCAGGCGCTCGGCGATGCGCTCCTGCACATCGGCATCCAGCCGCCCCGGGTCCTCGGCATAGTCCAGCAACGCCAGGGGGTGCACGCCGATGGTGCCGTTGATGATGAACTCCAGCCGTGCGAGCCCGATCCCGGCATGCGGCAGCTGGGAGAAGGCGTAGGCACGCCCCGGGTTGGCCACGTTCAGCATCAGCTTGACGGGCAGCTCCGGCAGCTCGCCGACATCGGCCTTCTTAACCGAATAGTCGAGCCGCCCGGCGTAGACATGACCATCGTCACCCTCGGCACAGGAGACGGTGGCCTCCATGCCATCGGACAGGGCCTCGGTCGCATCGGCGCAGCCGACCACCGCCGGGATGCCCATCTCGCGGGCAATGATCGCCGCGTGGCAGGTGCGCCCGCCGCGATTGGTCACGATCGCGGCGGCGCGCTTCATCACCGGTTCCCAGTCCGGGTCGGTCATGTCCGCCACCAGGATGTCGCCCTCCTCCATGGTGTGCATGGAATCCGGGGAGTCCAGCACACGGACGACCCCGGCACCGACCTTCGAGCCGATCGCCCTGCCGGTGACCAGCGGCGTCTCGCTGTGCGGGGCCAGCTCGTAGCGCTCGCCCGCACCGAGCTCGACGCGGCTCTCCACCGTCTCCGGGCGCGCCTGCACGATAAACAGCTCGCCAGTCTCGCCGTCCTGGGCCCATTCGATATCCATGGGCCGGCCATAGTGCTGCTCGATCGCGACCGCAAAGCGACCCAGCTGCTCGGCATCGGCGTCGCTGAGGCAGAAGCGCTCGCGCAGGTCCCGCGGCGTGTCTTCGGTGCGCGTGCCACCCTCGTCCAGGACCATGCGGACAGCCTTGGTGCCTAGGGTGCGACCGATGATCGCGCGCTTGCCCGCCGCCAGTGCCGGCTTGTAGACCTGATACTCGTCCGGGTTCACCGCGCCCTGCACGACGGTCTCGCCAAGACCCCAGGCGCCGGTGATGAACACCGCGTCGCGAAACCCGCTCTCGGTGTCGAGGGTAAAGATCACCCCGCTCGCCCCGACATCGGAACGCACCATGCGCTGCACGCCGGCGCTGAGGGCCACCTCGTCGTGGGCAAAGTTGTTGTGCACCCGGTAGGCAATCGCGCGGTCGTTGTAGAGGCTGGCGAAGCACTCGCGCAAGCGCGCGAGCAGCGCATCGATACCGCGCACATTCAGAAACGTCTCCTGCTGTCCGGCAAACGAGGCCTCGGGGAGATCCTCGGCGGTGGCCGATGAGCGCACGGCGACGGGCACGTCATCGCCCAGCTTGGCGTAGTGCTCGCGCACCGCCTGTTCCAGTTCGTCCGGCAGTGGCGCCGCCTCGATCCAGCCGCGCACCTCGCGCCCCGCCTCGCGCAGGGCCTCGATGTCGTTGATGTCGAGATCGGCCAGGCGCGCCTTGATCCGGGCAGCGAGGTTCTCGTGCTCCAGATGCGCGCGGAAGGCGTCGGCCGTGGTCGCGAACCCGCCGGGCACGCGCACACCCGCCCGCCCCAGCTCGCGCAGAAGCTCGCCCAGGGAGGCGTTCTTGCCGCCCACCCTGGCCACATCGTCCATATTCAGATCGTCGAGATCGACTACCCAGCGCATCGCGCCTCCCAAGAAGGTTTGTGAACTGTCTAACATGGGCCGTGACGCCTCTGGGATACACTAGGATCCATTTTGTCCCCCATACCCGAGGAGGCCCCGTGTCCATACGCCCAACCCTTCCGTCCAGCTTAACGAAAACCGCTTTCGGGGGAATGCTGCTGGGCCTGGCCCTTGCCCTGGCCCCAGTACACGCGAAGGAAGATCCGTCATCCCTGGCCATTCTGGGCACCGTCGAAGATGTCGAGATCGTGGGCGAGGGGATTGTGCTGGAGGCGCGCCTGGACACGGGGGCGACATCATCGTCCCTGAACGCACTCAACAAGGAAAAGTTCGAGCGCGACGGCGAGGACTGGATCCGCTTCGATGTCATCGACCCCGATGACGACGACGCCTATATCACCCTGGAACGCCCGGTCGAGCGCATCGTCCGTATCCGCCGTCACAGCGGCGAGAGCCAGGAGCGCCCGGTAATCGCGATGGAGTTCTGCATCGGCGACCAGCGCATCAAGGGCGACACGACCCTCATCGACCGCACTAACCTCACCTATCAGGCCCTCATTGGTCGCACGCACCTGGCCGGGCATATTCTGGTCGACTCCGGGGCCGAACATACCTACGCGCCCGACTGCGGAGACGACGATTCGTGAGACGTTTTCATCTCCCGATCCTGATCGTGCTGTTGAGCACGATCGGGCTCGGGATCTTTGCGTACAAGGTCATCGCCCTGGACATGCCCGTCATGCCCGGGGCATCGGCCGAGACCTGGCAGGTTGAAGCACGCGTTCGCTATCAGCCCACCGGCGGTGCGGCCAACGTGCAGCTGCGCATCCCGGATCGCCTGCCCAATTTCGCCATCCTGGATGAAGGCTTCGTCTCGCGCGGCTATGGCCTGAATACGCTGCGCGGCCAGGACGACCGCATTGCCCAATGGACCACACGGCAGCCGCGCGGAGAACAGGTGCTGTACTACCGGGCGACCCTCTACCGCGACAGCGATGACCGCTCGGACGCTGACTACCCAGGCCCCGTCGGGGCCCCTGAATGGACCGAGCCCTACCGCTCCGCAGCGGATGCGCTGATCGAGGACGTCCGCAGCCGATCTTCGGATATTCAGACCTTCGCCTCGGTGCTGGTCAATGACCTTGCCCACGCCGCGCCCGCATCGAATGCCGCGGTATTCGCCGATGACGGCAGCGACCGCGTGCAACGCAGCCAGACCCTGATCGAACTCCTGGCCACGGCCCGGATTCCCGCGCGCATGGTCACCACGTTGCACCTGCGCGACGGGCGCCGCGACATACGCCCGGAAACCTGGATCGAGGTCCACAACACGCGGCGCTGGGTGCCCATTCACCCGCTGTCGGGCGAGATCGAATACCCGGACGATGTGGTCGTCTGGGCCCATGGGTCCGCGCCCCTGCTGGAGGTCTCCAACGGACGCGACGCCGAGGTCCGCTTTGCCGTCTCGCGGGGCGTACAGGACGCCCTGACCACTGCCCAGCGATTCGGCGAGACCGTCAACGCCCAGTTGATGGAGTTCTCCACCCTGAATCTCCCGCTGGGGACCCAGAACACCTACCGCGTGCTGCTCATGGTCCCCCTGGGGGCCATGATCATCGTGTTCCTGCGCAACGTGATCGGCGTCCAGACATTCGGCACGTTCATGCCGGTGCTGATCGCGCTGTCCTTTCGCGAGACGCAGCTGCTGGCCGGGATCATCCTGTTCACCCTGATCGTGTCGCTCGGCCTGGCCGTGCGCTTCTATCTCGAACACCTGCGATTACTGCTCGTGCCACGACTGGCGGCAGTGGTCAGCGTGGTCATCATGCTGATGCTCGGGATCAGCATCCTTTCGCACCAGTTGGGGTTCGAGCGGGCGCTCGCGCTGTCGCTGTTCCCGATGGTCATCCTGGCCATGACGATCGAGCGCATGTCCGTGGTCTGGGAAGAACACGGTCCATCGGACGCGATCACCCAGGGCATCGGCAGCCTGGCCGTGGCCGCCGCCGCCTATGGGCTGATGGCCAATCGCCACCTGGAACACCTGTTGTTCGTATTCCCCGAACTGCTGCTGGTACTGCTGGCGATGACCCTGCTGCTCGGGCGCTACACGGGCTATCGCCTGAGCGAGCTGTTCCGTTTCGGCCGCATGCAGGAGGCCATGCAGCCCTCCAGACGCTCGGAGGATCGCTAGCATGGGCTGGCTGCCACGCTTCGTGCTCCCACGGACCCTGCGCGAGCAGGGCATTGTGGGGATGAACGCGCGCAACGCCCGCTTCATCGCCCAGTACAACCACCGACGGTTCTACCCGCGGGTGGACGACAAGCTGGAGACCAAGCGCCTCGCCCTGGATGCCGGCCTTTCGGTGCCCGAACTCTACGGGGTCGTCCGTTCGCATCACGAGATTCGCAAACTCGAGCGGCTGCTGCGCGCCTATCCCGACGGCTTCGTGATCAAGCCGGCGCACGGGGCCGCCGGCGACGGCATCCTGGTCATTACCGGCTGGCGCGGGGATCGGCTGCGGCGCGCCAGCGGTCGCACGATGGAGATGAACGAGCTGCACGACCACTGTTCCAACATCCTCTCCGGGATGTACAGCCTGGGCGGACGTCCCGACGTCGCGATGGTCGAGCAGCGGGTCCGGTTCTCCTCGGCCTTCGACCAGATCACCTATCGTGGCGTGCCCGACATCCGGACCGTTGTCTACCGGGGGTACCCGGTCATGGCCATGATGCGCCTGCCCACCCAGGACTCCGACGGCAAGGCCAACCTGCACCAGGGTGCGGTCGGCACCGGGATCGACCTGGCTTCCGGCAGGACCATCGGCGGCGTGCAGCACAACCGGCCCATCTGGGAACACCCCGACACCGAACACTCGATTGTCGGGCTGGAAATCCCCGGCTGGAATGAACTGATGCAGCTGGCGTCAGGCTGTTACGAACTGAGCAAACTGGGCTATCTGGGCGTGGACGTCGTGATCGATCAGGACCGCGGCCCCCTGATTCTCGAACTCAATGCCCGCCCCGGGCTTGCGATCCAGATCGCCAATGGCGAGGGACTGGAGAGCCGGCTGCTCGCGGTGGACGCGCACCTGGTCGGGCGCGACGGCACCGAACCGCCCGAGCAGCGCGCGCGCTGGGCAGCCGGGGTCTTTGCGCGTCACGAAGCGACGCAAGCGGCGCCTGCGGATGCCGCCTCGGCCACCCCCGCGGCGCAAGACGCAGATTCAACAGAGATCGAGCGGCGCTAGCGAGGCAGGGGCCCTCGACCAACGCCGAGAGGCCCGAGCCACTTTCCGCTATCCTAGGCCCCATGACCTCGACAGCGCATTCCCACAGTCCGGCAGATATCGACCAGGCACTGGCGGACGCCGAGCGTGTCTGCACCCGACGCGGTGCGCGGCTGACCGAGCAGCGCCGCCGCATCCTCGAACAGATCCTGCGCACCGACGGCGTGATCAAGGCCTACGACCTGATCCATGCGCTGTCCTCGGATGACCACAGCATCAAGCCACCAACGGTCTACCGGACCCTGGCCTTCCTGCTGGAGCAGGGCCTGATCCACCGCATCGAGAGCCTGAACGGCTTCGTCGCCTGTTCCCACCCGGGTGAGCGCCATGAATCCGCGCTGATGATCTGTGACGGCTGCGGCCAGATCACCGAGTTCCATACCCCGGAGCCAGCCACCCAGGCACTCGAAGCCCAGGCCACCGCCCAGGGCTTTGCGATCGACTCGCGCATGGTCGAGCTGCACGGGCACTGCGCGGACTGCCGTAACGCCTGACTGCCGTGCCCGCCACCCTCCAGGCATTTCCCCCGGTCCTGGACACCCGCACCCGCGCCGTCGTGCTGGGCAGCTTCCCCGGCGTAGCTTCCCTCCAGGCACAGGCGTACTACGCGAATCCGCGCAACCAGTTCTGGCCGATCATGGCCGCCATCCTCGGCGAGCCCTTCCCCGATCTTGAATACCCCGAACGCATCCAGCGCCTGCTCACGCACCGCATCGGCCTCTGGGATGTCTACGGCACCTGTCGGCGCGAGGGCAGCCTGGACAGCGCCATCCGTGCCGCCGTACCCAACGACCTCACGCGGCTGACACGGGAAGCGCCGGAACTGCGCCTCGCCCTGCACAACGGCGCGGAAAGCGCACGCCGTCTGCACGAAACCCGGGCACTCGGCGTCGAGGCCCTGCGCCTGCCATCGACCAGTCCGGCCAACGCCCGCTGGAGCTTCGAGGCCAAGCTCGAGGTCTGGGCCAAAGCCCTGACAAGCGTCGGGATTCCCAGGCACCTGTAGTCCCTCCGGCCGCCGTCGGGGTTGCGCCCCAGAACGTTATCTTATAACGTGACATCGTCGTGTAACGATATAACAATTTATTCACGCCGAGGCCTTCGGCGTGTCTATACATGTTTGGGAGTCCGTCATGCCGCACAACACACACCTGCTCCGTCCCGCCCTGGGCGGACTGACCGCCCTGGCACTCGCCGTGCCGACCGCCGCCACCGCCCAGCAGTGGGAGACGCGCGCGGGAGACCGCAACTGGGGGCTGGATATCTCATTGATCCTGGAAGGGGTCTACTACAACGAGATGTCCCGCGGGATCAGCGACCCAGCCGGCTTCGATGACGGCCATGACCATGGGCACGACCACGGAAACGGGCATGACCACGGGTTCGACGACGGCTTCAACCTCGGGCACAGCGAGCTGGTGTTCGAGGCCAACCTCGGCGATCTGTTCGATGGCGTGCTGATGATCGGTTTCGACGAGGACCATGTTGAAGTCGAAGAGGCCTACCTGACCACCCGAGCCCTGCCCGGCGGCTTCCAGGTCAAGGCAGGTAAATTCCTGTCGGACATCGGCTACATCAACAGCCGCCACGTCCATGACTGGGACTTCGTCGACCGCCCGCTGGTCAACGAATATCTGTTCGGCGACCACGGACTGCAGGAAACTGGCGTTCAGGCCACCTGGCTCGCTCCGACCGAGACCTACATCCAGCTCGGGGTGGAACTGCTTCAGGGCGACAACAGCTTTATCCCCTATCAGGGCGGCGGCGGCACGCATACCACCAACGCCGGGGACGACATTCGATCCTCGTTCTCGGATGTCTCGGGACCCCGGCTCGTTACCGCATTCGCCAAGTTCGGCCCGGATCTGGGACCGGATCACGCCATGCAGTTTGGCGTCTCCGGCGGCTACGCAAACACCTGGCAGGAAGAGACCGAGCATGGCTCCGGCCTGGAGGAATGGGATGGCGATGCCTGGTTCGCCGGGCTGGACGCCGTCTACAAGTACAGCTCGGGCCGCGCCTACGGGCACGGCGACTGGCGGCTGCAGGGCGAGTACTTCTATCGCGAGATCGACGTCGACTACCAGCGTCGCGAAGACCAGACCACCATCGCCGGCAACGCCCAGGGTAGCGGCAAGGCGCGCCAGGATGGTCTCTATATCCAGGGGGTGTACGGCTTCGCCCCACGCTGGGAGGCCGGCCTGCGTTCCGAGGCCCTGGGCCTGACCAATCGCGGGCTGCCCACCAACGAAGGCAGCGAGCGCAACTTTGCGGAGCCCTCTTTTGGCACGAGCTACCGCCACTCCGCCCAGGTCACCTTCCGCCCCGTGGAGCCGGTATTCCTGCGCGCGCAGCTGTCGCAGAACGACTTCGTCGACGAGGACGGTGATCGCGACCGCGGGCTGGAATTCATGCTGCAGCTGAACGTGGCCCTCGGCGCGCACGGCGCCCACCGCTTCTGATCAGTATCGCGTCGTTCAGGGTCGGCAGGACCGTTGATGCCCTGTCGGCCCCATCCGTATCCCGAAATGACCAGGAGTCCCGCATGTCCTTTAGCAAGACTCGCACCCGTATCACCCGGACCCTCGCCGCCGTGGCCTCGGTGGCGGCACTCACCTTCATCCTGCTACCCGCGCAGGCAGCCGCCGGACTGAACATCGTGGCCACTACATCCAGCCTCGGTGCCCTGGCCCGCGAGATCGGAGGCGACGAGGCCGAGGTCCGCGTGCTCGCGCCGCCGGACCGCGACGCACATTACCTGGATGCCCGCCCCAGCTTCATGGCCGCCCTGCGCCGGGCCGACATGCTGCTGGAATTGGGCGCCGGTCTGGAAGAAGGCTGGCTGCCCGCCGCCCAGCGCGGCGCCAATAACCGTGCAATCAACTCGGGGCAGCCGGGCCACTTCCGCGCGGCCGACAAGGTCGAACTGCGCCGTTCCATCACCATGGACGGGCCGAACATGGGCCACGTGCACGAGGAGGGCAATCCGCATTTCAATGCCGACCCGTTGCGTATGGCCGAACTCGCCCTGGCACTGGGACAGCGCATGGGAGAACTGCGGCCGGATCACGCCGAGGCCTTCGTGCAGCGTGCAGAGGCAGCCGCCGAAAGCCTGCGCGAACACGCCGAGAAGCTGGCCGAGCGCGTGGAGCCTGACCAGCGCATCGTGGTCTACCACGAGGACCTCGACTATCTGGAAGAGTGGCTGCCAGTCGAGATCGTCGGCTATCTGGAAGCGGCGCCGGGGATCCCGCCCACCGCGCGCCATCTGCGCAGCCTCGTGGACGATCTCGAAGGCACCGAGGGCACTGTCCTGTACGCCGAGTTCCAGCCGCCTCGCGGCGCGGAATTCCTGGAACGGAACCTGGGCTGGCCGACGCACGCCGTACCGCTGGATCCGCCGGCGGACTCCGGCCTCGATGGCTACCTCGAACTGATGAGCACCTGGGCGCAGGCCCTGCCCCAGCGCTGAAGAAAGCAGAAGCCGCTGTCACGACGGACCCGGAAAGCCACTTTCCGGGTCCGTTATCATTGGCCACCGCCCCATTCTTTCGAACCTGCATGCCACCCGAGCCTGTCCCGCCCATCCTGCACTCCCAGTCGGCCCTCCTCGGGTTCGACCGTCCGGTGATCGGGCCTTTGTCCCTGGAGATCCCGGCAGGTGCCCGCTGGGCCCTGACCGGACCCAATGGGGTGGGCAAATCGCTACTGCTGAAAGCCATCACCGGACAGGCCCGCGTTCACGGCGGGCGTTTTGAACTCGCCCCCCGTACGCGACCCAGCCTGCTGGCTCAGGACCACGCCCGCCCGCAGCCCTGGCCCCTGTCTGGAGACGACTGGCTGCGCGCGATGGGGGCCAGCGTGCCCGAACATGAAGGAGTTCGGGCCCTGCTGAATCGGCGGCTGGACTGCTTGAGCGGCGGTCAGTGGCAACTTCTGCGTCTGGCCGCCGTGCTGACCAGCCGAGGTGAAGACTCGTCGGCGCAGCGGTTGATCCTGCTGGATGAACCCGCCAACCATCTGGATGCCGAGGTCCGTGCCGACGCGGTGGAACTGATCAGGGCGGTCCCGGCCGAGACGAGCATGCTGATCACCAGCCACGACGATGAATTCCTGCAGGCGCTCGGCCTGGAGAACCATCCACTTGCGGAGTACCTGGATGCCGGGTGACCTGCTGCTGACACCCTTCATTGCCGGCGTGCTCGTCACCATGGTGCTGGCGCTCGCCGGGGCCGGTCTGTTCCTGCGCGGATCGGTCTGGCAGGCGCTGGCCCTGGGGCAATGGGCAGCCGTGGGCGGGGTTCTCGCCTCGGTCCTGCACTGGCCGGTGCTGCCCGTGGCGCTGCTGCTGGGTGGCGGGATCATGGTGCTGCTGCAGCGCAGCCGGGATCGGGAACGCCTGCCCCTGGCCGTTTTCCTCGCCGGCCTGGCGGCGGTCACGCTACTGGCCGCCAACTTTGCTCAGGCCAGCCTGGCGGCCGCTGCCTGGGCCGAAGGCCAGCTCTACTTTGCCGGCCCCAATGAGCTCTGGGCGGCGACCGGTCTGAGCCTGCTGACCCTCCTGATGGTCCCGGTGCTCCTCCGCGTATGGCTGCATGCGCAGATCGCACCGGATGTGTCGGCGGCAAGCAGGCCGGCTGTCTGGCAGCATCTCGGCGAAATCGTCTGGCTGGTCGCCGCTATCGTTCTGGGGAGCATGGTCCTGGGACTTCCGGCTGCACTGGCCACCCTGCTACTGCCGGCCTGGGGTGCAGCCTGGCTCGCACGCAACCTCACCGGGCTGGTGCTCTGGACGCAGGGCATCGCCCTGTTCGGGTTCCTTGTCGCCTGGACCATCAGCCTGCCGCTGGATCAGCCCTTCGCACCGGTGCTGGTCCTGGTCAACGTCATGCTCGCGCTCGGCGCCCGCCTCGCCGCCATGCTGCGCTGACCCGACGCGTTCCACCCCACCGCAAGCAACGACTGACGCCATGACATCCAACACCGCCCACTCGTCATCCACCAGTGCGAATGGCACTTCGCCGATTTTCCAGGCCATCGAGAAGGCGCAGGGCGACCAGCCCTGGGGCAGCTTTCTTGATGCCGGGACGGGTCGCAAGTCCATCGAGTGGATTAGCCGCCTGGATACCGAGCGCTGGACGGCGGTGACGGCCTCCCAGGAGATGGCGCGCACGACCCGCAAGGCGGCGGGCACGGCGCGGCGCCGGCAAGACCGCATCCTGGTCGGCAACTGGATGTCGGATCAGCTTCTGTTCGGTGAACGCTTTGACACGGTGCTGCTGGACTACTTTATCGGGGCCATCGAAGGTTTCGCGCCCTACTGGCAGGACCGCGCCCTGCACCGATTGCGGCCGCACGTGGGCGACCGGCTGTATCTGGTGGGCGTCGAACCCTACGTGCTGGTGGAACCGAAAGATGAAGCCGGCGCGCTCGTGAGGGAGATCGGACGCCTGCGTGACGCCTGCCTGCTGATTGCCGGCAATCGGCCCTATCGCGAATATCCATCATCCTGGGTCATGCGCCAGCTTGGAATCGCGGGATTCCGGGTTCTGGATGTCCGCTATTTTCCCATCCACTATCGCGAACGGTTCGTCAACGGCCAGCTCGACCTGTGCCTGCGGCAGCTGCCGCATTTCAGCGACGAGGGTCTGGCCAAGGCCATGCACCACCAGATCGAGGTCCTGCGTGAACGCGCCCTGCCTTTGGCCCGCAGCCAGGAGGGGCTGAAACACGGCGCAGACTACCTGATCGTGGCCGAACCGATGGCCGACCGGCATCGCGGCCTGCACGACCCGCTGCAGCCTCATCAGACCCTCCCGAACCCGGAGTAGCCTCAAGCCGATACCGGCTCACCAAACGGCACACAGCATTACTGACCGAGCATGTTGACACCAATACACAGTTGCGTATGATTCTCATTTAGATGCGCAGCCCGGACAGCTGTGTGTCGCCAGGACGAAAGGCGGCTTTCTGCCTTTGGTCTCTCCAACCTCCGTAAGCGTTGCCGCCGGATATGCAATCCGGCGGCTTTTTTATGCATCGTCGTCACCGCCAGGCATGCCGGTCCGCAACGGGCCGACGGCTTCAGCGACGGTCGGTCACCCTTCGTTCAACACGGGCGACCGCGTCATGCGCATGCAGACTCTCGCGATGGCGAACGTGGATGCGATAGCCGCGGGCGGAGTACTCCGGGCGCAGGGTGCTGTCCAGGCGCCGTACGGCGTCTTCGCAGAACATCAGGTTACGGCCGTTGGCGAGCGCGAAGGCCTTCTCGTCGACACGCTTCACCGCCGTTTGCAGGGCTGTGCCCAGCGTCTGTTCCACACCATCGATCAGATCGGGCAGGGGCAGCGTCGATATCAGCGGATCCAGACCGACCGTAACGGTTGCCTCGCTGCGCTGGCTATGGGGCGTCGCGACAATCCCCTCGGCCCGGCCCAGCCATTCGCGCACGGTTGCCGCATCCACGGCCGAGCGTGTGAAGTCGCGGTCGAACTGCTCCTGGATCGCCTGCCGCGCCAGGGCGGCGGAGCAGGGACAGGTGGAGGAATAGCCCACCTGAACCTCCAGTTCCAGGGACACAGCCCCGGACTCGCTGCGTGCAGCGATCCGGAACGGGTAGCGCTTCCAGCCCGCGGCCGCACTGACCAGGGCCGGCCGTTCCAGCGGCAGCTCCCCGGCAAGACGGACCTCCGCCACGCTGGACAGGCCACCGTGCGAAGCCAGAAACGCCTCGAGCACATCACACAGCCGCGCAACGTCCAGCTCGCGGGACTCCAGCTGCCGCAGGGCCCTGTAGAGCCGTGACATATGGATACCGCGCGCGCCCGCGTCATCGAGGCTCACCCCCGCGCTGGCCCGGGCGACCACTGGCTGGCCGGTCAGATACAGCGGAAGGGTGATGTCTTCCATACCCACCCAGTCGAGTGCGGAGGCGTGCGTAGCAGCCGACGCGGCAATATCCGGTAGCGGATCGGTCGCGGAGGTTTCCGTATCCGGTGAGACCGGAGACACACAGGTAGAGGACATAAGACACCTTGTTGCAGGCGGGTCGACCCCATCACAGGACGGTGGCCGATCCGTGTTGTCGGGGCTCAATCGAAACGTTATGGTATAACATCCTTAGCGCAACCGACGGAACCCCATGACCCGCGACGAACTGCTGGCCATGCCTGCCGAGGCCTACATGAGCGAGCCCCAGCTCGCGTACTTCCGCGAGCGCCTGCTCGAAATGCGCGACGAGATCCTGGCCGACATCGAGGGTGCCCGAGATGGACTGCTCGACAACGAGCGCACCCCGGACGAACTGGACCGCGCGGCAATGGAGGAGTCCCGGCTCCTCTCCATGCGTGTACAGGAACGCGAGGGACGCCTGCTGCGAAAGATCGACCAGGCCCTGGATCGTATTCAGACCGGCGAATACGGCTACTGCGAAGTGAGCGGTGAACCCATCGGCCTGCCACGCCTGCTGGCGCGTCCCACGGCGACCCTCTGCATCGAAGTCAAGGAACGCCAGGAAAAGACCGAGCACGTAATCGTTCGCTGAGGCCGCATCCCCATTCGACTCGGGCGCGCTCCAGCGGCCCGAGCATTTCCCCTGGAGGTAGCAATGAAACGTCTTCCCGTCACCGTCCTCTCCGGCTTTCTCGGCGCCGGCAAGACCACGCTGCTGAACAACATCCTGCACAACCAGTCGGGGCTGCGCGTCGCGGTCATCGTCAACGACATGAGCGAGATCAACATCGACAGCGCCCTGGTGCGCGGCGGCCAGGATGCCGTCACCCGTACCGATGCCCGCATGGTCGAGATGACCAACGGCTGCATCTGCTGCACGCTGCGGGACGACCTGCTGGTGGAGGTGCGCCGCCTCGCCGAATCCGGGCAATACGACTACCTGGTCATCGAATCCACCGGCATTTCCGAGCCCATGCCCGTGGCCGCCACCTTCGCCTTCCGCGACGAGAACGGTCAGTCCCTGGATGATGTCGCCCGCCTCGACACCATGGTGACCGTCGTCGACGCCGGCGCCCTGCTGAAGGACTATGCCTCCACCGATTATCTAGGGGATCGGGGTGAATCACTGGGCGAGGAGGACGAGCGCACCGTCGTCGACCTTCTGGTGGATCAAATGGAGTTTGCAGATGTCATCATCATCAACAAGGTGGACCGCGCGACGCCCGATGAACTCGCGACCGTTCGCGGCGTGGTCCGCGGCCTGAACCGCGAAGCGCATGTGATCGAGGCCACCCATGGCAACGTTCCCCTCGAACTGCTTCTGGGCACCGGCCGCTTCGACTTCGACCGCGCATCGCAGGCCGCTGGCTGGGCGCAGGAGATGATGGGCGGACACACGCCGGAAACCGAGGAATACGGGATCTCGAGCATCGTGTATCGGGTGAATCGCCCGTTCCACCCGGCCCGCTTCTTTGACCTGCTGCACCAGGAGTGGCCCGGCGTGATCCGCAGCAAGGGCTGGTTCTGGCTGGCCTCGCGCCCGGACTGGGCCGGCACACTGTCGCAGGCCGGCGGCGCGTTGACGCATCACGCCGCCGGCTTCTGGTGGGCCGCCGTACCGCCGGAGAAACGTCCCACTAACGAGGACTGGTGGGACACGGCCATAGCGCCAGTATGGGACGAACGTTTCGGCGATCGCCGCCAGGAGATCGTACTGATCGGTATAAAAATGGACGCAGACGCCATGCGCCAGCGTCTCGATGCCTGCCTGCTCACCGACGACGAAATGGCGGCGGGCCCGCAGCAATGGCAGTACTTCGAGGACCCGTTTCCGGTCTGGCGCCTTTCGGACGAGCCCGAGGGATCGCCGGAAGAATCCCGGACCCGAGAGGTTTCATCCGCATGAGTCCGGAGAATCAACCCGCGAATCGCCCAGGGCCTTCCAGCCATCACCGCTTCGTCGACCAGGCCCGGGAGCTCCTGGGCATCCACCGTGAAGAGGTCAATTCCCTGATCTGGAGGCGATCTCTGGGCCCAGCCCTGTCAACTCAGTCGGAAGCCCTGGCCAGTACCGAGCCGGGTATGCTGCTGGATACCCGCTGCCGTCCCGACCAGGTACGGCTCCGGCTCCTGGAAGCCACCGGACAGCCCCCATTCCAGGTCCATCTGCTGGGCCGGGACATTGAACATCTCGCCCATGCATTCGCCATCGTTGCGAGCGCGGTCAGCGTCAGGATTCAGCTCGAAGTCCTCGATCACCAGCCCTGCCCTTTGTTCCATGTGGACAACAATGTCCTTCGGATGTTGTGCACCTACGTCGGGCCCAGCACCGAGTACGCGGACGAGCGACACCTGAACCGCGAACGACTGCAACAGAACGACAACGAGGGCGTGCTAGGCGGGCGCTCTCCGTTAATCACCGAAGCTGGACAGGCCATCCTGATGAAGGGCAAACGCTACTCGTCGGAAAATGGGCGCGGTGCGGTGCATCGATCGCCCCCTATTCCCCCCGGCCAACGCCGCCTCGCGCTCCGTCTGGACTATCCATGACGATTGTCTCCGGTATCGCGCGGGGCCTGCCCCACTGAAACAACCTCCTGGGCGCGAGCGGCAGGAGCCGCAGCATCTCTCCCTTGGCAACCCGAGAGGCGGATGGGTCTGAATTTTTCACAAAAACCCGGAAAGCCACTTGACCCGTGCGCTGTCTTTCTTCAACCTTCAATTGCGAACGCTTCTCATTTACTTTAGGAGGTCTCGGATGTTCACACTGGATGCCTGGCTGGAACGCACCCACCCTTCGCTGCGGATCATCGACAGCGCCTCACGCCGCGTCATCGCCGAGTGGCAGGGAGAGGATCTGCACCACCTGTTCGAGTCCGGCACAGTCGCACCAGATGACTGCTGCGGGCCACGCTCCCGGGAGTCCGAACATGAAACGATTCGGGAGCTCATGCTGGAAGCATGCCTGGAAGGGCTGACCGTCTGTCGGCGCAATTCGCAACGCGAAGCTTCATCGACATCGCCGTGCCCCCTTGCACAATTAACGGCCTGCGAAGACACACATCGCTCCGAACGCCGTGCACGAAACCTCCAGGTCATCGGCTCGACCGGGAGCGCTCCGACCCACCATCAAGCCCACAGCATTGCGAAAAGACCGCATTTACGCTTAGCGTTCCGAACATGACCGTCTCCCTGCTGACCCGGTGAACCGCGCCGAACGCATCTTTCATCTGCACCGCCTGCTGCAGGCGCGGCGCCCGCCGTCACTGGCGGACCTGATGGAACGGCTCGAGGTCTCGCGCGCCACCATCAAGCGCGACCTCGAGTACATGCGCGACTTCATGCAGGCGCCGATTGAGTACGACCCGAAGGCCAACGGCTACCGATATGGGCAGGACGCCCCGGCCTTCGAACTGCCGGGGCTGTGGTTCAACGAATCCGAATTGCTGGCGCTTCTGACCATGGAGCAGCTGCTGGAAGACGTGCAGCCGGGTCTGCTGGCACCCACGCTGGGTCCACTGAAGGGTCGTATCCGCGAGCTGCTCGCCAGCGGCGGGCACCAGCCGGACGCCGTGCGTCGTCGCATCCGCATCCAGCCGCTGGCGCAGCGGGTCGGGCGGAGCGAGGGCTTTCAGGCCGTGGCCGCCGCCACGCTGGACGAACAGCCAATCGCAATCGAGTACCACGGTCGCGCCCGCGACACCGCGACCCGGCGCGTCGTGCACCCGCAACGCCTGCTCTACTACCGCGACAACTGGTATCTGATCGCCTGGTGCGAGCAGGCACAGGACCTGCGCACCTTTGCCCTGGAACGCATCCGTTCGTCAGCCCCGGCCGAGGGCACCTACCGCGATATTGACGAGTCCACGCTGGATGCCCACACCGGCGCGGCCTTCGGCATCTTCACCGGTCCCGCGCAGGAATGGGCGGTGCTGCGCTTCACCCCGGAACACGCGCGTTGGGTCGCGGACGAGACCTGGCACCCGGACCAGACCGGCCACTTCGAAGGCGAGCACTACCATCTGCGAGTCCCCTTCGGGGATCCCACCGAGCTGATCCAGGAGATCCTGCGCCACGGCGCCGGGGTCGAGGTCCTGGCCCCCGAAACCCTGCGCGCCCGCGTCGCCGCCACGCTGCACGAGGCCGCTGCGCAATACCCGGCTTCGTCCTGATGCTGCGCCGCTGGCTGGCCCACCGCAAATCCACCACCGCCTCCGGCCGACTGGAGGCGATCTGGATCGCCGACCAGGCCGGCGCACCCATGTGCGAGCGCGCCGCCGTGGATGTCACCGAAGCGGGCCTGACCGGAGATCGCTACGCCACCGGACATGGCCACTGGCACACGGTGGAAGCCTGCCCCGTCACCCTCATCTGCAGCGCCGAGATGGAGCGCGCCACGCGGCGGGCGCGCCGCCTGCGCCAGCCCGCAACCCCGGTGCCCGGCGACCACCGCCGCAACCTCGTGGTCAGCGGCCTCCGACGCAGCCCGCGCGCGGGGACCCTGCGCATCGGTGCCGTGCGTTTCGCCATCACCCGGCCGCGCCCGCCCTGCGGCTGGCTCAACCAGGTGGTCGGCTACAACCTCGCGGGGGCCCTGCGCCAGGACAGCGGTATCTGCCTGCGGCCCCTGGGGCCGGGCACCATTCGGCGTGGCGACACCGTGCACTGGGAAGCCGTCCAGGGGCATTCAAGAGGTGATTAACAGGGGTGGCTCATTCTGTGAGCCACCCCCAGTGCTACAACGGACCCCAAGATCCAGACCACAGGGAGTCCGAAATGCCGAACAAGACCCAGCAGGCCCGCCCGATCCCCACCCTGCGCGGCTACTACGCCAAGCGCGGGCGCTACAGCGCCACCGCCACCACCGAGGAACTGCTGCAGACCATCCCGCTGGCCGGCTTTCGCCACCACGATGCGCCGAAGCTGTGGAACGCCCTGAAGCGCGGCCAGGCCCTGACCCTGCGCCGGGAGCGGCTGAACCCCCACGACGACAAGGCCGTCGCCATCGACTGGGTCGACCACCAACTCGGCTACCTGCCACGGGACCGCAACGGCCTAGCCGCCGAGCTGCTGGACCGCGACGAGCCCCTGGTGGCCCGCATCCTGGAAAAGCGTGATCACGCCGACCACCACAGCCGCCTGGAACTCGGCCTGTACCGCGCCCGCCCCCGGAGCGCTCCCGCGCACTAGAGGACGCTCCTGGCCAGGGTGGTGCTATCCCACCCAGATCGTCTTGGCGTTCTGGAACTCGCGGATGCCGAGTTCGGAGAGCTCGCGGCCGTAGCCCGAGTCCTTGACCCCACCGAAGGGCAGGCGCGGGTCGCTCTTGACGATGCCGTTGACGAAGGCGCAGCCGCATTCCAGGCGCCGGGCCAGGGCCTCGCCACGTACCGGGTCGGCGGTCCAGACACTGCCGCCCAGACCGAAACGCGAACGATTGGCGAGCGTGATCGCGTGATCCGCGTTGCGTGCGCGGGTCACCGCGGCGACCGGGCCAAAGGTCTCCTCGTCGAAGGCGGGCATACCCGGTTCGACCGCGTCCAGCAGCGTGGGCGGGTAGAAGTAGCCCGCCCGCTCGAGCGGCTCGCCGCCGGTAACGAGCCGCGCGCCGGCGGCGACACTGCGCCGGACCTGGTCGTGCAGCTCGTCACGCAGGTCGTCGCGCGCCAGCGGCCCGATATTCGTGTCGTCGCTCATCGGGTCGCCGATTACCAGCGCCTCGATGGCCGTCCGAAATCGCTCCACAAAGGCGTCCGCGATCGATTCCTCGACGATGAATCGCTTGGCGGCGATGCAGGTCTCGCCGTTATTCTGGAAGCGCCCGCGCACCGCCTGTTCGACGCTATGGTCGAGGTCGGCGTCCGCCAGCACGATAAAGGCATCGGAGCCGCCCAGTTCCAGCACCGAGGTCTTGAGCGCCTTGCCCGCAGCCGCGCCCACCGCGCGCCCGGCCCTTTCCGATCCCGTCAGGCTCACGCCCTGCACGCGGGCATCGGCAATGATGCCCTCTACCGCGTCCGACCCGACCGGCAGGTTCTGGAACACGCCTTCGGGCAGACCGGCTTCAGTGAACACACG
The DNA here is from genome assembly GCF_000383695.1 of Thioalkalivibrio sp. ALJ15. NCBI lineage: Bacteria > Pseudomonadati > Pseudomonadota > Gammaproteobacteria > Chromatiales > Ectothiorhodospiraceae > Thioalkalivibrio > Thioalkalivibrio sp. ALJ15. The sequence goes on along the minus strand of NZ_KB912056.1, from coordinate 627,793 downwards.
CTCCAGGTGCTCGGCGCAGCCTGGGACATTGGAGGCATGCTTGAGTAGCACGGTGTTGCCGGCAAGGGTCGCCGGGAGCGCCTGACGAAAGGCCTGCCAGTAGGGGAAGTTCCAGGGCATGACCAACAGGACGGTGCCCAGTGGCTGCCAGGCGATGAACGAGCGGCTCGCGTCCGAGGCGATCATCGTGTCCTGGAGAAAGTCCGGACCGCGATCGGCGTAGTACTCGCAGCCATTCGCACACTTGTCGACCTCGGCACGTGCCTCGACCAGGCGCTTGCCCATCTCCTGAGTGGCAGTGCGCGCCAGCGCCTCGCGCTGATCCCGCAGCACGGCAGCCAGATCGCGCAGGCACTGGGCCCGTACCGAAGCCGGATGCGCCGCCCAGTCCTGCTGGGCGCTGGCCGCCCGCGCCAGCGCGGCCTCCAGGGCCTCGGGACCCATCCGCGGGTACCGGGCCAGTGTTTCGCCAGTGGCGGGATTGATCGCGGTCAGGTCGGTCATGTCGAGGCCTCTGAAGTTTAAAGGGCGCTTGCGGAACCCGGTTTGAAGATTGACAGTCACCCGAGTATAAGACCAGCCCCACTGGCTTTCGGAAGGACCTTGGGACCATGTCGATTGATTCGATTCGCTCTGTCTGCCTCCTCGGCGGCACCGGCTTTGTCGGCCACCAGATCATCCGCCGCCTGATCGATCGCGGTATCCGCGTGCGCGTGCTGTCGCGGCGCCCGCACCGCCACCGTGACCTGCTGGTGAACCCCGAGGTCGATCTGGTCGAGGGCAGCGCCCACGACCCGGCCACGCTGGAGCGCGTCTTTGCGGGGCAGGACGCGGTGATCAACCTGGTCGGCATCCTGAACGAGCGCGGCCGCAACGGCTCGGGCTTTCGCGCCGCGCATGTGGAACTGACGCAGAAGGCCCTGGCGGCCGCCGAAAGCTGCGGAGTGCGCCGCTTCCTGCAGATGAGCGCGCTGAAGGCCGACATGGAGAACCCGCCCAGCCACTACCTGCGCACCAAGGGCGAGGCTGAACAGCTGGTATTCGCCTGCGATGCGTTCCCGGTCACGGTGTTTCGTCCGTCGGTGATCTTCGGGCGCGACGACTCCTTCCTGAACCGCTTCGCCACCCTGCTGAAGATCTCGCCGTTCATGCCGCTGGCAAGGGCGGACGCGGAGTTCGCGCCCGTCTACGTGGGCGATGTCGCCGAGCATTTCGTGGATGCCCTGGAGGATCCGGAGACCTTCGGCGAAGGCTTTGAGCTGTGCGGTCCGCAGACCTACAGCCTGGAAGAGCTGGTGCGCTATGTCGGCCGCCTGATCGGCCACCGCCGCCCGGTCATCGCGCTCCCCGACTGGGCCGGAAAGCTGCAGGCCAGCGTGTTCGAGTTCGTGCCCGGCAAGCCGCTGTCGCGCGACAACTTCGCCTCGCTGACCATCGACAGCGTCTGCGAAGGTGAGTCCCGTCTGCCCTGCCCGACGCGCCTCGAGGCGATCGCCCCGGAGTACCTCGGTGGCGGCATCGAGGCACGCAAGCAGGCCCTGCGCACCCATACCCGCGAGGTCGACCGCGGCTAGCGGCCGCGCGGGCGCCATGCAGACCTATCTCGTCGGGGGCGCGGTGCGCGACCGGCTGCTGGGGCGCCCGGTGCATGAACGCGACTACGTGGTGGTGGGCTCCACGCCCGAGGCCATGGAGGCTGCCGGCTTCCGCCCGGTGGGGCGGGATTTCCCGGTCTTTCTGCACCCCGAGACGCACGAGGAATATGCGCTGGCGCGCACCGAGCGCAAGACCGCGCGCGGCTACCACGGCTTCCAGTTCAATGCCTCGCCCGAGGTCACGCTGGAGGCCGACCTCGAACGGCGTGACCTGACCATCAACGCGATGGCGGAGGACGCCGACGGCCATCTGATCGACTGCTACAACGGCCAGGCCGACCTCGAGGCGCGCCTGCTGCGTCACGTCTCGCCCGCCTTCGCCGAGGACCCGGTGCGACTGCTGCGCGTGGCCCGCTTTGCCGCACAACTGGAGCCATGGGGCTTTCGGGTCGCCGATGACACGCGGGAGCTGATGCGCGAGCTGGTCACCTCCGGCGAGGTCGATGCGCTGGTACCGGAGCGCGTCTGGGCCGAGTGCGAAAAGGCCCTGAAGAGCCCGGCCCCGCGCCGCTTCATCGAGGTGCTGCGCGAGGCCGGGGCGCTGGCCCGCCTGTTCCCCGAGATCGAATGCCTGTTCGGCGTCCCGCAGCCGGCGCGCTACCACCCGGAGATCGATACCGGCGTGCATACCCTGATGGTGCTGGGCCAGGCCACTCGCCTGTCCGAGTCCCCGGAGGTCCGCTTCGCTGCGCTGGTCCACGACCTCGGCAAGGGCAACACCGACCCCGAGATCCTGCCCAGCCACCACGGCCACGAGGAGCGCGGGGTCGTACTGATCCGCGCACTGGCCGAGCGCCTGCGCATCCCCAACCGCTACCGCGAACTGGCCGTGCGGGTCGCGCGCTATCACGGACTGGTGCACCGGGTCTTCGAGCTGCGCCCGAAGACGGTGATGAAACTCGTAGACGGGCTCGATGCCCTGCGCCGGCCGGACAACGTCGAGCCCTTCCTGCTCGCGGTGGAGGCAGATTTTCGCGGGCGCACCGGCTGGCAGGACAAGCCCTATCCCCAGGCCGATGCGGTGCGCCGCGCCGTGGCGGCCGCGCAGGGGGTCGACGTCCAGACCCTGATGGCCGAGGGGCACAAGGGCAAGGCCCTCGGCGAGGCCCTGGAGCGTGCGCGTATCCGGGCGATCGAGGATGCCCTCCACACCGCCCCGAACCCGTAGGAGGCCAGCCCTCTGGCCGATCGGCTGTCGGTCCGGGCCCATCGGCCAGAGGGCTGGCCTCCTACAGCAACTTGCCTGGACGAGCGTGCGAACGTACTCTTTCGCCGCTATTGACGTACTCGAGGACTCCGCGATGGATTTCGCCCTGGCCCGGATGAACATGGTTGAACAGCAGGTCCGTCCCTGGGACGTGCTGGACATGCGTGTACTGGACGTGATGGAAACGCTTCCACGCGAACGCTTCATGCCGGACGCCTACAAGGCCCTGGCGTACGCCGACTCCGAGATCCCGCTCGGCCATGGCGCGCACACCCTGCCACCGGTGGTGATCGGCCGCCTGCTGCAGGCCGCCGCCGCGCAGCCGACCGAGACGGTGCTGGAGATCGGTACCGGCTCCGGCTATGTCACCGCCTGCCTGGCACGCCTGGCCGCGCACGTCGACTCCATCGAGCGCATCGACGAACTGCGTCTGAATGCGCGCAATACGCTGGTCGACTTGGGGCTGGAGAACGCCAGCCTGCGCACCGCCACCGTGACCCCCGAGTGGGCTCCGCCGCGCGAGCGCTATGACGTGATCGTACTGACCGGCGCGATGACCGAATACAACGACTTCCTCGAACGCTACCTGACCCTGGGTGGCCGGCTGTTCGTGATCACCGGTGACGGCCCGATCATGCAGGCCAACCTGATTACCCGCACCACCGAGGACAGCGTCCGCCACGACGTGCTGTTCGAGACGCGTGTGGAGCCGCTGGTCGGTTTCGAACCGAAACCCGCGTTCGAATTCTGACTTCCCACCCCCGGCCGTCCGCCCGCCGGGGTCTCCATCGCAGAAACACGGGTCCGCGTGCACATTGCCCGGTGTTTCCCTACGATGGAGCTTTACCTGTCTTTTCAGGAAGCCGCGCCCATGAACCGGTCCGTCAAACGTATCTTCTCCACGCTGGCGACTGCCGGCATCGCCCTGCTGGTGGCCAGTCCCGCCCCGGCCGCCAGCCTGCTTGAGGTCTACGAGCGCGCCGCGACGGAAGACGCCGAGCTGCGCGCGGCCAAGGCCGAGTACCGCAGCGTGCTCGAGAACCGCCCGATCGCGCGCTCCGCGTTCCTGCCGCAGATCACCGGTGACGCCGAGGCCGGCGCCTTCTACAACAACTATCGCAACCAGGACAGCTTCGACGGACGCCAGACCAGCTTTGGCGTATCGCTGATGCAGAGCCTCTACGACCGCCGCAATTTCATTGAACTGACCCAGGCCGATCTCGAGATTGCGCGCGCGGAGGCCGAGCTGGACGCCGCCCGCCAGGACCTGATCCTGCGGGTATCCGAGGCCTACTTCGATGTACTGGTTGCCCAAGAGACACTGGCCTTTCGCGAGGCGGAGCTCGAGGCCATCGGCCGCCAGCTGGAACAGACCGAGCGCCGCTTCGAGGTGGGTCTGATCGCCAGCACCGACGTGAAAGAGGCCCAGGCCCAGCGCGACATCGCCGAGGCCGAACGCATCGCCGCGGAGAACCAGCTGGACGTGGCGCGCGAACAACTCGCGGTAATCACCAATACGTACTGGGACGAACTCGACGTGCTGCGCGAGGACGCCGAACTAACCCCGCCAGAACCGGCCGATGCCCAGGCATGGGTCGATATCGCGCTGGAAAATAACCTGGAGCTGGCTGCCCAGCGTCTGACCACCGAGACCGCCCGCGAGCAGATCCAGCGTCAGCGCGCCGAGGGCCAGCCAAGGCTGAACCTGAACGCCTCGGTCAGCGAAAACCGTTTCCACGGTATCGATGACGGCGGCGCTGGCGCGCAGGGCGCGGGGCCCCTGTTCAACGAAGGCACCGAGGCCCAGGTGGGCGTGCGCCTGGAGGTGCCGTTCTATACCGGCGGGCGCGTGAGCGCGCTGACCCGCCAGGCCCGCGAGGACTTCCAGGCCGCACAGGAAGGCCAGTCGCTCGTTGAACGCCGCACCACCCAGGACACGCGCAATGCCTATCTGTCGGTGATCGCGAACAGCTCGCGCGTGCGCGCCCTGGAGCAGGCACTGATCTCCACCCAGGCCGCCTTCGAGTCGGCCGAAGCCGGGTTCGAGGTCGGCACGCGTACCCAGGTCGACGTGCTGCTGGCCCTGCGCGAGGTGTTCCGCGCCGAGCGTGACTACGCCGAGGCCCGCTACGGCTTCCTGACCGACTCGCTGCGCCTGCAGCGCGCCGCCGGCCGCCTGAGCGTCGCGGACCTGGAGTCGATCAACCAGCTGCTGGAGCGATGACCGTCGATCCACGCGCCCGCTGCGACCGTGCCCGTTCCCGCCTGGTCCTGATTGACCTGCAGGAGCGGCTGCTGGCCGCAATGCCGGACAGCGAACGCGATGCGGTGGAACGCCACACCGCACGGCTCGTCGAGGCCGCGCGCAAGCTGGACATCCCGATCGAGGTCTCGCGCCAGTATCCGAAGGGGCTGGGCGAGGTGACCGCGAGCCTGCAGCAGGCACTGGACGGACATGGCACGCTGACCGACAAGACGGCCTTCTCCTGCTGCGCGGAAGACGACCTCCACGCGCGCCTGACCGGCGGCAACCAGATCATCCTGACCGGCGCAGAGACGCATATCTGCGTCACTCAGACGGCTCTGGAACTGCTGGACGCAGGTGTTACCGTGTTCGTGGTCGAGGATGCGGTCTGCTCGCGCGACGCCACGCGCAAGCGCAACGGACTGGAGCGACTGCGCGCGGCGGGCGCGATCATCACGAACCACGAATCGGTACTGTTCGAGTGGCTGCGCGACGCGGCCGACCCGCAGTTCCGCGAGCTCAGTCAACTGATCCGCTAACGATAGACGGGGAGAAACGCAGGGATGCGCATGCTAGGAAACATTCTGCTGGGCGCGTGGCTGATCCTGTTCGGCCTGCGCGGCCTACTGGGGCTGCAGTTTCAGTACGACCACTATGTGATCAGCGGTCTGGCCGTGATCGCGGGTATCCTGTTCATCCTGCGACGTTAAACGAAACCCGGACATGCGCCTTTCGCCCGAAGAATACCGCCAACTGGACCATCGCCGGATCACCCTGCTGGGGATGTCCGGTGTCGGCAAGACGCGCCTGTCCAACATGCTCCGACGCGAGGAGTGGTTCCACTACTCGGGTGACTACCGCATCGGCACGCGCTACCTGAGCGAACCGATCCTGGACAACATCAAGGCCCAGGCGATGGCCGTGCCGTTTCTGCGCGACCTGCTGCGCTCGGACTCGATCCAGATCATCAACAACATCACGGTGGACAACCTGCACCCGGTCGCGAGCTTCCTCGGCAAGCTCGGCAACCCTGAACAGGGCGGCCTGCCGCTGACCGAGTTCAAGCGCCGCCAGAACCTGCACCACGAGTCCGAGGTGCAGGCGATGCTCGACGTGCCGGACTTCATCCACAAGTCGCAGACGCTGTTCGGCTATCCGCATTTCGTCAACGACGCCGGCGGCTCGGTCTGCGAACTGGACAGCCCCGGCGTCCTGGAGACCCTCGCCGAGCACACGCTGATCCTCTACATCAAGGCGACTGACGAAGACGAGCGCCAGCTGATCGAGCGCGCGGAACGCGACCCGAAGCCGCTGTACTACCGCGAGGCCTTCCTCGACCAGCAGCTTGCCGAGTACATGCGCGACGAGGGGCTGGACTATGTCGCCCAGATCGACCCGGACGCCTTTGTGCGCTGGGTGTTCTCGCGCCTGTTCCGCGCGCGCCTGCCACGCTACGAGGCAATCGCGGAGGCACACGGCTACACCATCAGCACCACCGAGCTCGCGCAGGTCCGCAACGCCGCGGACTTTGACGACCTGGTGTGCATGGCCCTGGAGCGGGAGGCGCGACTGTAATGCCACTCGTTGCCCACTCGGACCTGCCCACCTTCGCCCGCCTGAAGAGCGAAGGCGAGACCGTACTGCCCAGCGACTTCGCCCAGCAGCAGGAGATCCGCGCGCTGCATATCGGGCTGCTCAACATGATGCCGGACGCCGCCCTGGCGGCCACCGAGCGCCAGTTCTTCCGCCTGATTGGCGAGAGCAACCAGATCGCGCAGTTCTACATCCACCCCTTCACCCTGCCGCAACTCAAGCGCGGGCCGAAGGGGCGCGATCACATCAAGCAGTACTACGAGGACTTCGAGGATCTGAAGAAGGATGGCCTCGACGCGCTGATCATCACCGGGGCCAACGTGACCCAGCCCGATCTGGCGCTGGAGCCGTTCTGGGAGCCCCTGGCGGAGGTCGTCGACTGGGCCTGGGACAACGTGACCTCCACGCTGTGCTCCTGCCTTGCCACCCACGCCGTACTGCAGGCCCGCTACGGCGAGCATCGCGTGCACATGGGCGAGAAGCTGTGGGGCGTGTTCCCGCATCGCGTGGTGGACCGCGGCCACCCGCTGGTCACCGGCGTGAACACGCGTTTCGACGTGCCACACTCGCGCTACAACGACGTCTCGCGCGAGCAGTTCGAGCGCCACGGCCTGCGTGTACTGGTGGAGAGCGAGCAGTCCGGCATCCATCTGGGTGCATCACCGGATGGTTTCCGCATGGTCTTCTTCCAGGGGCATCCGGAGTACGACTCGATCAGCCTGCTCAAGGAGTACAAGCGCGAGGTCGTGCGCTACATCCAGGGCGAGCGCGAGAGCTATCCGCCCCTGCCGGAGAACTACCTGCTGCCGCAGGCGGCGGCGATCCTCGACGAGCACCGCGAGCATGTGCAGGTCGCGGTCGAGCACTGCACCGAGATCCCGGCACTGCCGGAGGCACTGCTGCTCGACCGCCTGGACAACACCTGGCATGACACCGCGCTGGCGGTGATGAACAACTGGCTGGGCAACGTCTACCAGCTGACGAACCTCGACCGGCGCAAGCCGTTTCGCGACAGCGTCGACCCGAACGACCCGCTCGCCGGGCGGCGCTAATCCGGCCCTGCCCCTCATGGCGAGGAGGTGACGAGGCAGCCTCCTGACGATGGCAGGGCCGCGGGGCCGGTTGTTTCGAGAATCGATGGATTCGTCGCTTCGCTCCTCGCAATGACAGCGCGGGGGGGGGATCTCCTCGTAACCAGGGATACCGATGGCCGAGACTGATTCGGAAAAGCTGCCGCGTCCGATCCTGCACCTGTACGAGACCATCGCCGGGGAAGAGGACGCGCGCGTCTGCAAGGACATCCCGGAGGATGCCTGCCGCGCGCAGCCGGTCAATTTCTTCGTCCACCTGGTCTCCAACACGCTGAGCAAGATTGGCGACGAGCTGGCCTCGGCGCGGCTGGTACTGGCCTGGCTGCTGGGGGCGCTGGGCGCCCCGGCCGCGTTTGCCGGCTTCCTCGTCCCGATCCGCGAATCGGGCTCGCTGCTCCCGCAGCTGTTCGTCGCCGCCTCCATTCGCCGCCGCGCCATCCGCAAGGGGTTCTGGATCCTGGGCTCGGTCCTCTCCGGGCTGGCGGTCGCCGGGATGGCGATCGTCGCCCTGACCCTGGAGGGCGCGGCGGCGGGCTGGGCGATCCTCGGGCTGCTGACCGTGTTCGCGCTGGCGCGCGGGATCAATTCGGTGGCCGCGAAGGACGTGCTCGGCAAGACGATTGCCAAGCAGCGCCGCGGCACCGTGATGGGCTATGCCGCCTCGCTGGCCGGCTTCTTCACGCTGGGGCTGGGGGTCTATCTGACCCTGGCGAACCTCGAGGATGCCGGTATTGGCATATTCGTCGCCCTGTTGGCCGCCTCCGCCGGCGCCTGGTGGGTGGCGGCCGCGACCTTTACGCGCCTGCACGAGGCCCCGGGCTCCACCGAGGGCGGCGGCAACGCGATCACCCAGGCGTTGTCCTCGGTACGCCTGCTGTGGACCGACCGCGCGTTCGGGCACTTCGTGTTCACCCGCGCGCTGCTGATGAGCACGGCCCTGGCGCTGCCGTTCTATGTGCTGCTGGCCGAAGATGCGACCTCGGGGGATCTGGGCACGCTTGGGCTGCTGATCCTGGCCAGCGGGCTGGCCTCGGCGGTCAGCGCCCCGGTCTGGGGACGCCTGTCCGATCGTTCCTCCCGCTGGGTACTGATTCTCTCGGGCCTGCTGGCCGCAGGGCTCGGCATCCTGGTCGCCCTGGGTGTCTGGTTCGCGCCGGTGGATACCGACTCGGCGCTGGTGCCGGGCGGGGTCGTCTACGCGCTGCTGTTCTTCCTGCTGGGGGTCAGCCATGCCGGCGTGCGGCTGGGGCGCAAGACCTATCTGGTGGACATGGCCACCGAGAAGACCCGCGCCGCGTTCACCGCCGTCAGCAATACCGTGATCGGCGCGCTGCTGCTCGTGGGCGGGCTGTTCGGGCTGCTGGCCCAGCTCGCGGGCACCGAGGTCGCGATTTTCGTGCTCGCCCTGATGAGCCTGGCCGGCGCGGTCAGCGCCTGGTGGATGGGCGAGGCCTGAGGCCCGTCAGGCCTCGGCGTCGGTGCGCCTGTAGAGGAGATCGGCCACCGCGTGGCCGCGCCGCTCGCCGCGCCGCTCGAACTTGGTCACCGGGCGTTCCGGCGGCCGCCCCGGGGCCGGCACCGGGCCATCCGGCTCGAACCACGGCGCGCATTCTTCCAGTACCGCCATCATGTGCTCGGCGTATTCGGCCCAGTCGGTCGCCAGGTGCAGCCGCCCGCCCGGGCGCATACGCGAGGCCAGCAGGCGCACGAACGGTGGCTGGATCAGGCGGCGCTTGTGGTGGCGCTTCTTGTGCCAGGGGTCGGGGAAATACACCTGAACCCCGTCCAGGGCCGCCGGCGCGATGTAGTGCTCCAGCAGTTCCACGGCGTCGTGGTCGGAGACGCGCACGTTGGTCAGACCGCGCTGCTCCACCTCGCGCAGCAGGTGACCCACGCCCGGGCGATGGACCTCGGTGCCGATGTAATCGCGCCCCGGGTTCTGCGCGGCCTGCTCGGCCAGGCTCTCGCCGTCGCCAAAGCCGATCTCCAGCGTGACCGGCGCTTCGCGGCCGAAGACGGCCGCCAGGTCCAGCGGTGCCGCGGGCTCCGGCAGCGCGAGCCCGAAGCGCGGCAACAGCTCGTCCAGCGCACGCTGCTGGCCCGGCGTCAGCCGCCCCTCGCGGCGCACGAAACTGCGGATACGCCGGTAAAAGGGCTTGTCCTCGGAGGCAGAATCAGCAGACTCACTCATGCTCAGCTGAAGAACAGGCCGGTCTGCGGCGAGGAGGCCGAGGCGTAGCGGCGCGGCGCCATGCGCCCGGCACGGTAGGCCTGACGCCCGGCGATGATCGCGTGACGCATGGCCGAGGCCATCATCACCGGGTCCTCGGCAGCCGCGATGGCGGTATTCATCAGCACCCCGTCGCAGCCCAGCTCCATCGCGATTGCGGCATCCGAGGCCGTGCCGACACCGGCATCGACCAGCACCGGAACGTTGGCGTTTTCGACGATCTCGCGGATGTTGTAGCGGTTCTGGATACCCAGCCCGGAGCCGATCGGGGCGGCCAGCGGCATGATCGCCAGACAGCCGATCTCTTCCAGGCGCTTCGCCAGCAGCGGATCGTCGGTGGTGTAGACCATCACGTCGAAGCCCTCGGCGACCAGGGTCTCGGCGGCCTTCACGGTCTCGAAGACATCCGGGTACAAGGTCTTCTCGTCGCCCAGGACCTCCAGCTTCACCAGGTTGTGCCCGTCCAGCAGCTCGCGCGCCAGGCGGCAGGTACGGATCGCGTCATCGGCGGTAAAGCAGCCGGCCGTGTTCGGCAGCAGCGTGTAGCGCTCCGGCGAGATCACGTCCAGCAGGTTGGGCTCGTCCGGGTTCTGGCCGATGTTGGTGCGGCGGATCGCGACCGTGACGATCTCCGCCCCGCTGGCCTCAATGGCATCACGGGTCTGATCGAGATCGCGGTACTTGCCTGTGCCCACCAGCAGACGGGAGGTGAACTCGCGTGAACCCACGCGGAAGAGGTCGTCGGCAGACGCGGCGGCCGATTCGGTCATGGTGATTCCTTCGTTGAAAGTAGTTACGGACGGCGACTCGGACTCAACCGCCCCCAATCGCCTGCACGATCTCCACGCGATCGCCGGGATGCAACGGGTGCGCGGCGTGCTCGCTGCGCGGTACCAGCTCCTCGTTGACCTCCACTGCCAGGCGGCGACCGCCCAGGCCACGCGCCTCGATCAGCGCAGCCAGGGTGGCCTCGCCATCTTCGGGGAGTTCGAAGGGTTCGCCGTTCAGCTGAATCTGCATAGTTCTTCGACTGGTCAATTTGCCGTTGAGCCGGAGGCCAACAAGACCTACAATCGCCGACTCAAGCGGGTGTAGTTCAATGGTAGAACGGGAGCTTCCCAAGCTCTTAATGTGGGTTCGATTCCCATCACCCGCTCCATTCTATCAGAGGCTTGCGCCTCCGGACCCCCATCGGACTGACGTGATCTGGACGCGATCCAGCAGCTGTTATATTGTCCGGAATATGTCTGCTACATCTGACAATCCGAATCTGCTGGACGTCGACGACGCCCGCGCGTTGCTGCGCGAACACACGATCTCTCCGACGGAGCAGCGCGTGGAGATTGCACGCGTAATGTTCGCGCGTCATCAGCACCTGAGCGCCGAACAAATCCTCGGCCGCCTGGTGCAGCATTCGTCGCGCGTCTCCAAGGCCACGGTCTACAACACGCTCAAGCTGTTCGCAGAGAAGGGCCTGGTGCGCGAGGTCGTGATCGACCCGACCAAGCTTTTCTACGACTCCAACCTGAATCCGCACCACCACCTGTTCCACACCGACACCGGCGAGCTGGAAGACGTCGATCCCGCACGGGTCGATATCTCGCACCTGCCCCCGCTGCCGGAAGGCAAAGAGCTGCTGGGTGTGGACGTGATTATTCGGGTCAGCGAGCGCACGGCCTGATCCGGAACCCGCGCCGCCGGTCGCGCGGGATTGTTGTCGAGCCCCACCCCCGCTATTATGGCGCGCTTCGCCGACGTAGCTCAGTTGGTAGAGCAATCGATTCGTAATCGATAGGTCGCAGGTTCGACTCCTGCCGTCGGCACCATTTCCCCTCCCTGTTCCCTCTTGCGCCTGTTCGCAGAACGGCTCAGGAGCCTTTTGGCTTGCCGCCCCCGCTGCGATGGCGGTGCCCGCCGCCGCCCGACGGTTTACCCGATCCGCGCGCACCGCCACGTCCACCGCCGCCGCGCCGGTCGTCGCGCGGCTTGCGCGGGCGCGGCTTGGGGCGCACCGGGTCGCTGAACAGGGCTGCGGGGTCCACGGTCTCCGTGGGGATCCGTTCGCCGAGATAGGACTCGATGTCCGGCAGGTAGAACGCGGAGTCCTCGCAACCGAAGCTGATGGCGTCGCCCTCGGCCCCGGCGCGCGCCGTGCGCCCGATGCGGTGCACGTAGTCCTCGCCCGACTGCGGCAGATCGAAGTTGAACACGTGGGTCACGGCCGGGATGTGCAGTCCGCGCGCCGCGACATCAGTCGCCACCAGAAAGGCGTACTCGCCTGCGGTGAAGCGCTCCAGCAGGCTCGAGCGCTTGTTCTGCGGCACATCACCCGAGAGCAGCGCGGCCTTCTGCCCGTTCACGTTCAGCCAGTCGCAGACCTTCTCGGCCCCGTGCTTGGTGTTCACGAACACGATGGCCCGCTCCGGCTTGAGATCGCGCGCCAGCCCCAGCAGCAGCGGGATTTTTTCCTCGTTCGCCGGGTAGTAGATCACCTGGCGCACGCGATCCGCGGTCAGGGTCTCGGCCTCGACCTGGACCTTTTCCGGGTTGCTCATGTGCTCGTAGGCCAGCTCCATCACACGCAGCGACAGCGTGGCCGAGAACAGCATGGACAGCCGCTCGCTGGCCGGCGCGCAGCGACGCATCAGGAAACGCACGTCCTTGATGAAACCGAGATCGAACATGCGATCGGCCTCGTCCAGCACCACCACCTCGGTGTGCCCGAGCCCGAACACCTTCTGCTTGAAGTAGTCGATGATCCGGCCCGGCGTACCAATCAGGATGTCGGCCCCGGCCTCCAGCTGCTCGCGCTGGCTGTCGTAACCGGTACCACCATAGGCCAGCGCCAGCTTGAGCCCGGTTTCGCGCCCCAGCATCTCGGCATCCTTGTGGATCTGGATGGCGAGTTCACGCGTCGGGGCGACGATCAGGGCGCGCACATCGGTCGCCCGGCGATCGGGCGCGGGCGCCTGGCGCAGCAGACGGTTGAAGGTGGCGATCAGAAAGGCCGCGGTCTTGCCCGTACCGGTCTGCGCCTGCCCGGCGACATCCCGCCCGGCCAGCGCAATGGGCAGGGTCAGCGCCTGGATCGGCGTGCAGGTCTCGAAACCGGTGGCGCGGATGCCCGCCTGTACGGCCTCGGGCAGATCGAGCTGGTCGAAGCGGGGCGTTTCCTGCGCGGGATCGGTCATGTGAATCCTCTATTACTTGAACTGTCTGGCGATCATCGTCGATAGTAAGAGCCGTGCAGCCGGCGTTGCGGGCTGTTCCCCCAACCCAAGTGATGAGGGCTCGGAGTGAGCGACAAAATTGTGTACACGTCAGACGCCGGTTTCGACGAAGACGTCCTGAAGGCGGATCAGCCAGTCCTGGTGGACTACTGGGCCGAGTGGTGCGGGCCCTGCAAGATGATCGCCCCCATTCTGGATGAAATCGCCGAAGAATACGCCGGCAAGGTCAAAGTCGCCAAGCTGAACATCGACGAGAACCCGTCCACGCCGCCGAAGTACGGCATTCGCGGGATCCCGACGCTGATGCTGTTCAAGAATGGCGATGTCGAAGCCACCAAGGTCGGCGCATTGTCCAAGTCGCAGCTGACCGCTTTCCTGGACCAGCACCTCTGATCCGGCATACCCCGGGGTCGCATGCGGCCCCGGGGTTGCAGTACCAAAAAAACGACGCCACCAGGCCTTGCCCCAAGCGGGCGCGTCGCTTACCATCGGTTCAGTTCAGGCGGTCGCCAGACCGCAACCTGCCCCCGATACTCAATCCAAGGCAAGCCGAGCGGCCATCCCCGGTCGCCGATCATCCACGTTGAACACAGCACCCCACGAATGAACCTGACCGAACTGAAGCGGATGTCCGCTGCCGATCTCGTCGCCTTTGCAGAAGAAAAAGGCATCGACAACATGTCCCGCGCCCGCAAGCAGGAGATCATCTTTGCCCTGCTGAAGGCCCATGCCAAAAGCGGTGAAGCCATCTACGGTGACGGAGTCCTGGAGATCCTCTCCGACGGCTTCGGATTCCTGCGCAGCGCCGACAGCTCCTATCAGGCCGGGCCGGACGACGTGTACGTCTCCCCCAGCCAGATTCGACGCTTCGGGCTGCGTACCGGCGACACCATCGCCGGCAAGATCCGCCCGCCCAAGGACAACGAGCGCTACTTCGCGCTGCTGAAGGTCTCGGAGATCAACTTCGAACCACCGGAGAATGCCCGGCACAAGGTGCTGTTCGAGAACCTCACGCCGCTGCACCCCTCCAAGCGCATGCGCATGGAGCGCGGCAACGGCTCCACCGAGGACATCACCGCCCGCGTCATCGACATCGTGGCGCCGTTCGGCAAGGGCCAGCGTGGCCTGATCGTCTCCCCGCCCAAGGCGGGCAAGACGCTGATGCTGCAGAACATCGCCCAGAGCATCGCGACCAACTACCCCGAGTGCTACCTGATCGTGCTGCTGATCGACGAGCGCCCGGAGGAAGTCACCGAGATGGACCGCATGGTCCAGGGCGAAGTGGTCTCGTCGACCTTCGACGAACCGGCCCAGCGCCATGTGCAGGTCGCCGAGATGGTGATCGAGAAGGCCAAGCGCCTGGTCGAGCACAAGCGCGACGTGGTGATCCTGCTGGACTCCATTACCCGCCTGGCGCGCGCCTACAACACCGTCGCCCCCAGCTCCGGCAAGGTGCTGACCGGTGGCGTGGACGCCAACGCCCTGCACCGTCCGAAGCGCTTCTTCGGTGCCGCGCGCAACGTGGAGGAAGGCGGCAGCCTGACCATCCTCGCCACCGCGCTGGTCGAGACCGGCTCGAAGATGGACGAGGTGATCTACGAGGAGTTCAAGGGCACCGGCAACATGGAAGTGCACCTGGAGCGCCGCATCGCCGAGAAGCGCATCTACCCGGCGATCAACGTGAACCGCTCCGGCACCCGCCGCGAAGAGCTGCTGACCGCCCCGGACGAGCTGCAGAAGCTCTGGATCCTGCGCAAGTTCCTGCACGGCATGGACGATATCGAGGCGATGGAATTCCTGCTCGGCCGCATGCAGTCCTCGAAGACCAATTCCGAGTTCTTCGACCAGATGAAGCGCAGCTGACGCGAAGCGGGCACCGCCCGCCTCCCGTCATCGCGAGCGCCAGCGAAGCGATCTCCAGGGGCGGGCCATACGCTCGCCGCGCAAGGCCGGCGTATCAGCCGGGCACCGGCTCGAAGCTGACCAGGCGATCCAGCCGCCACCACTGCCGTCGACCCTCGGCGTCACGCAGGATCAGGTACTCGGCCCCGCGCCGCGTGCGCAGATCCAGCGGCCGCACCACCGCAATCCGATCCATTTCGCCCCGGCGCCAGTGGGTACGCAGGTGCTGCCCGCGCAGGATCGCCAGCTCCAGCTCGGAGTAGCGCTCGCAGGCGATCGGCGTATACGGCGGGGCCACACTCATCCTCCCTCCCGAATGGCCTCCACCTGCGGGATCTCGGCATCCGGGGCCTCGACGCGCCGAAACACGATGGGCGCGCAGCACACGGCGCAGTCCTCGATCCATTCCCGGTCCGCGCTGACCATATCCACCGTCGTCTCGCCCGGTTCGCCACACCAGGGGCAGGTAAAGCCGACAAACTCCACCGGTCGCATCACCGCACCTCCTCCGGACCCTTCATTACCTGGGCACCGGCTGTCACACCCGCCGCATCCGGCAAAAAACGCTCCAGAATGTCATTGAGAAAGGCCAGGCCGCGTTCGGTCGGCTGCAGGCGCTGCGGATCGGACACCAGCAGACCCTCTGCCCGTAGCTCGCCCAGGGCCGGTTCCAGCGTAGTCAGGTCCAGACCGCAGCGCTCCTCGAAGCAATGCGCGGGCACTCCCTCCACCAGACGCAACGCGTTGAGCATGAACTCGAACGGGAGCTCGGCCTCGGGGACCGCCTGGTCGCGGTGCTGGTCGGGCGTCTCCAGGTAGGCTGCGGGCTGGCGCGGCTTGGTCCGCCGCAGCACCCGCCCCTGGGACGGCAACGTCAGCTTGCCGTGGGCCCCGGCCCCGATGCCGAGGTAGTCGCCGAACGTCCAGTAGTTGCGGTTGTGCCGGCATTCCCGCCCCCTCGTGGCGTACGCGGAAACCTCGTATCGAGTATAGCCAGCCGCAGCCAGCGCACATTGTCCTTGTGTGAACAATTCCTCGATCGTGGAATCCGGTGGCAATACCGGGGGCCGGGCTGCGAAATAGGTATTCGGCTCCAGGGTCAGCTGATACCAGGAGATGTGCTCGGGTTCCTGTTCGATCGCGGCCCGGAGATCCGCCAGCCCTGCCTCGACGGACTGCTGCGGCAGGCCGAACATGAGATCCAGATTGATGTTGTCAAACCCCGCGGCACGGGCATGCTCGACCGCGGCATGGGCCTCGGCCCCGCCGTGGATGCGCCCCAGTCGCTCGAGCATGACGTCGTCGAAGCTCTGGATACCCAGCGACAGCCGGTTGACCCCGGCCTCGCGGTAGCCATGGAAGTATGCGCGATCTGCGGTGCCGGGGTTGGCCTCCAGCGTGATCTCGGCATCCGGGCGCAGGGGCAGCCGCGCACGCAGACCGGAGAGCAGGTCCGCCAGCGCCTCGGGCGGGAACAGGCTGGGGGTCCCGCCGCCGATGAACACGCTGTCCACACGCCGCCCCCAAACATCCGGCAGCTGCGACTCGAGGTCGCGCATCAGCGCCTCGACATACGCGTCGAACGGGACCTCGCCCCGCGGCTCGTGGGAGTTGAAGTCGCAGTACGGGCACTTGCGCACGCACCAGGGCAGGTGCACGTACAGGGCTAGGGGCAGCGGGGTCGGGAATGCGCTCATGCCGCGAGCATAGGCGCCGGCTCAGTGATCGGCACGTTCCCGCAGTTGTGCCACCAGTTTGGCCAGGGCCTGGCCGCGATGGCTCAGGCGATTCTTGGCCTCCGGACTCAGTTCGGCCGAGGTGCAGCCCTCCTCGGGCACAAAGAACAGCGGGTCGTAGCCGAAGCCGTTGGCACCGCTGGGCTGCTCGACGATACGACCCGGCCAGACCCCTTCGGCGATCAGCGGAGAAGGGTCCTCGGCATGTTCCAGAAACACGACGACTGCGCGAAACCGCGCGGCTCGCTGGGCCTCGGGGACACCCGCCAGCGCCTTCAGCAGCCTGGCGTTGTTCGCGGCATCGTCCGCCTCCGGCCCCGCATAACGCGCGGAGTAGATGCCCGGCTGGCCGCGCAGGGCATCGACCTCCAGGCCGGAATCATCGGCGATTGCGGGCAGGCCGGTATGCTGCGCGGCGTTGCGTGCCTTGAGGATCGCGTTCTCGACAAAGGTCAGCCCGGTCTCGTCGGCCTCGGGCACCGCGTGCTCCGACTGCGGCTCGATCGCCAGCCCCAGCGGCTCCAGCAGGGCCCGGATCTCACGCAGCTTGCCGGGGTTGCCGGTGGCGAGGACGACGCGACGGGACGGGTCCATGACTCAGCCCCAGGGAGACACTGACTGATGGACACGTTCGCGCTCGAGTCGATTTTGCGTGCTGACAAGGCGTGGTGAGCGACGTGTAGCCGAGCTACATAAGCGAGCCGCAACGCAGTCAGCGGGCAAAATCGGCCGAGCCCCGTCCGTCAAGAATTTGTGGGGTTGGCACCCCATGTTCCCCGATCCTGCGTTGCGCCGCTTGCCGGTAGCACCACTACCGACTGCGCGCCGCGCCTGGTCTCGGGAAACATGGGGCGCCAACGCGAACGTGTCCATCAATCAGTGTCTCCCTTGGCCAGCGCCGCCCGCTGGGCCTCGACGATCTGCTGGATGCCCTTCTCGCCCAGATCCAGCATCTGGTTCAGCTCGTCGCGGCGGAAGGCATGGCCCTCGGCCGTCCCCTGGATCTCGATCACGCCGCCGGCCTCGTTCATCACCAGGTTCAGGTCGGTCTCGGCCTGGGAGTCCTCGTCGTAATCCAGGTCGAGGACCGGCGCACCGTTGAAGATGCCCACCGAGATCGCCGCCAGGTGCCCGTGCAGCGGGTCCTTGCGGATCATGCCCTGCTCGCGCGCCTTGCGGATCGCGTCGCGCAGGGCGACATAGGCACCGCTGATCGAGGCGGTACGGGTCCCGCCGTCAGCCTGGATGACATCGCAGTCGACGATGATCTGGCGCTCGCCCAGGGCCTCCAGGTCAACCACGGCGCGCAGGGAGCGGCCGATCAGACGCTGGATCTCCATGGTGCGTCCGCCCAGCTTGCCGCGCGCGGCCTCGCGCGCCATGCGGTCGTGCGTCGAGCGTGGCAGCATGCTGTACTCCGCCGTCACCCAGCCGCGACCCTTGTTCTTCAGCCACGGCGGCACGCGCGACTCGATGGTCGCGTTGCACAGCACCCGGGTGTCGCCGAACTCCACCAGCACGGAACCCTCCGCGTGCCGGGTGAAATGGCGGGTAAAACGCACCGGGCGCATCTCGTCGGCTTGTCGGCCACTGGGTCGCATGCTTGATCCTTGCTAGATTGGAGTGGCGCGCAGTATACGGGAGACGGGAGAGGCTCTCACATGAGCGCGCCCGCGGCGGATCTGGGGCAAAGGCGGCCGAAGACGCCAGCAAATCACACGCGCACCGGGCTGTTACCACGCGCAGGGCTATCAACAGGGGACCTTATGATCGCGAGCATGACCGGCTTCGCCCGGCAGCCGATGACGCTGGACCAGGGCGTTTACGACTGGGAACTGAAGAGCGTCAACCATCGCTATCTCGAGTTGCGCATCCACCTGCCGGAGGCCCTGCGGGCGCTGGAGCCCGAGGTGCGCAATCGCCTCAAGAAACGGCTGAGTCGGGGCAAGGTCGATGTGGTGCTGCGCGATCGCGGCCAGTCGGGCGGCTCGCCCACCGCATTCGACGTGGACCGCGTGCAGTCGCTGATCGAGGCGACCGAATCCGTCGCCGACATGATGAAACACGATGCCAGCGTGTCGCCGCTGGATATCCTCGCCTGGCCCGGGGTGCTGGAGGGGGCGAAAATCGACACCGACCGCCTCGCCGGCCCCATTCTTGCCGAGCTCGACAGCGCGATCGACGCCCTGGTGGCGATGCGCGAGGCCGAGGGCCAGGAACTGGTCAACGGCCTGCGCGATCGCCTGGAGGCCCTGGCCGAGCATGTCGTGCTCATCCGCGAGCGGCGCGAGCCGATGCTGGTCGAACAGCGCGAACGCACCCTGAGCCGCATCAACGAGCTAGACCTGAGCCTGGACCCGAAGCGGCTGGAGCAGGAGGTGGCGCTACTGGCACAACGCCTGGATATCGCCGAGGAGCTGGATCGCATCGACGGCCACGTGAAGGCGGTGCGCGAGATCCTGGGCAAGGACGGCCCCAGCGGGCGGCGCCTGGATTTCCTGATGCAGGAGTTCAACCGCGAGACGAATACCCTCGCCTCCAAGTCGCATGACCTGGAGATCACCCGCGCAACCGTCGAGATGAAGGTCCTGATCGAGCAGATGCGCGAGCAGGTACAGAACCTCGAATAATCGGTGTTTCCTTAATGCATCGCTACCGCGTGCACCTGTCCATCTCGCGCCACGAGATGGAGGACTACTACACCGGGCGCGCGGCGGTCGTCTACGCCGAGTCGGAAGGCGGCATCAGCGTGCAGTTTCCCGCCCGGCTGCTGCGTCAGCACCTCGACCAGCGCGGCGTCTATGGCGTGTTCGAGTTGGTCACCGACGACCAGCATCGCCTGCTGGATTTCCGCCGCCTCACACGGCCCTGACAGCGCGCCGCAGCCCCCTTTCCCACCCCTTGAAATTTACCCGGCGGCCCCTATCTCCATGGGTGAGTCAGAGTTGACACCCGGAAGAGGAGGGTAAAGCCATGACAATGATGCGTTACGAACCGTGGAGCCTGCTGGGTCAGCTGTCGCGCGAACTCGGCCGCATGCCGGATATGCCCGGCACGGACGACTCCGCCGCGACGTCCGACTGGGCGCCTGCCGTCGATATCCGCGAGGAGACCGATGCCTACGTGCTGCACGCGGACATCCCCGGCGTGGACCCGAAGGACATTGAACTCCACATGGAGAACGGCGTGCTGACCCTGCGCGGCGAGCGCAAGCACGAAAGCGAAGAGGAAAAGAACGGCTACAAGCGGATCGAGCGGGTGCGCGGCACCTTCTTCCGCCGCTTCTCGCTGCCGGACACCGCGGATGCCGAAAACATCTCCGCGCGCTCCGAAAACGGGGTGCTGGAGGTTCGTATTCCGAAACAGGCACGCGTACAGCCACGCCGGATCGAGATCACGGGCTGATCCGGCACCAACCCTGCCGGCAGCCGTCACGGCTGCCGGAATTCGGGCGCTGCCGGCGCAAGCGGGCGGCGCCTCGTTTTTTGATGGCGGCAACAGGATCATCGCCACCCGTTTCATGAAGCCGATGCACGGGTGACAGCCGAATCCCGGCTATCATGGGAAAGATCGGGTACGGGCCGACAACCACCAAGGGATCCGGGTGTCCCCCGGGGATCGGACAGAGGCAACTCTGGGAGTGCAATGGAATACAAGGACTACTACAAGATCCTCGGCGTCAGCCGCGACGCCAGCCAGGACGCCATCAAGAAGGCGTACCGCAAGCTGGCGCGCAAGTATCACCCGGACGTCAGCAAGGCCCCGGATGCCGAGACCCGAATCAAGGAGGTCAACGAGGCCTACGAGGCCCTGGGCGACCCGGAAAAGCGCAAGGCCTACGACCAGCTCGGCTCCAACTGGCGCCAGGGGCAGGACTTTCGTCCGCCGCCTGGATGGGACGGCTGGGCCCAGCACCGTGGCGCGGGCGCCGGAGGCGGAGCCGATTTCGGCGGCTTTTCCGACTTCTTCGAGTCCATCTTCGGCGGTGCCGGGATGGGCGGCGCGGGCCGTCGCCGCGGTGCGGGCGGCTTCAACATGCGTGGTGCCGACCGCGAGGGTAAGGTCGAGATCACGCTCGATCAGGCCCTTAAGGGCACGGAGATCTCCGTCAACGATGCCGACGGGCGCGTGCAGCGCGTGCGTATCCCGGCCGGGGCCAAGGACGGCTCGCGCCTGCGCGTGCGCGGCCAGGGCGACCCGGGCGTGGGCACCGGCGGCTCTGGCGATCTGCTGCTCGAGATTCGCATCAAGCCCGACAGCCGCTACCGCGTCGAGGGCCGCAACCTCTCCCGCGACATCCCGATCACCCCCTGGGAGGCCGCACTGGGCGCCACCATCGAGGTCCCCACACCGCACGGCTGGGTCAACCTGAAGATCCCGGCGGGTTCGCAGTCCGGCAAGCAGATGCGTCTGAAGGGCAAGGGCCTGCCGGGCAAACCGCCCGGCGACCTGTACCTGAAGCTGATGATCCAGGCCCCGCCCGAGGACGAGGCCGGCGACTGGTACCGCAAGATGGCGGAACAGTCCTCGTTTGCCCCGCGCGCAGGGCTGACACCGTAGTTCACGGACACGTAGTGCACGGACACAAGGAGCGCGCATGCGTCGGCTGGTCTCTTTCCTGATTCTGCTGTCGACCCTCGCCTGGGCCGGCCCGGCCCTGGCACAACTCCCCGCCGAGGTCGACGGCCAGCCCCTGCCCTCTCTGGCCCCGATGCTGGAACGCACCATCCCCGGGGTCGTCAATATCGCCACCCGCGCCCGCGTGGTGGAATCCGTCAATCCGCTGTTCGACGACCCGTTCTTCCGCCGTTTCTTCGACCTGCCCGAGCGCCAGCGCGAACGCGAGCGTCAGGGGCTCGGCTCGGGCGTGATCGTGGATGCGGCCGAAGGCACCATCCTGACCAACAGCCATGTGATCGCGCGCGCGGACGAGATCCTGGTGACCCTGTACGACGGGCGCCAGTACGAGGCGGAGGTGGTTGGTACCGACCCGGCAACCGACGTGGCCGTGATCCGCATCGACGCAGAGAACTTGCGCGCGATCCCACTGGCGGATTCCGATGCCCTGCGCGTCGGCGACTTTGTCGTCGCGATCGGCAACCCGTTCGGCCTCGGCCAGACGGTGACCAGCGGCATCGTCTCCGCGCTGGGGCGCAGCGGACTCGGCGGCTCCGGGTTCGAGGACTTCATCCAGACCGATGCCTCCATCAACCCGGGCAACTCGGGCGGCGCGCTGGTGAACCTGCGCGGGGAACTGGTCGGCATCAACACCGCCATCCTGGCGCGCGGCGGCGGCAACATCGGCATCGGGTTCGCGATCCCGACCAACATGGCGCGCCAGATCCAGGATCTGCTGGTCGCCGAGGGCCGCGTCGAGCGCGGCGCACTGGGCGTCGGCATCCAGGACCTGACGCCGGCGCTGGCGCAGGCCTTCGATCTCGACGTTACCCAGGGCGCGGTCATTACCGACGTACAACCGGACTCCGCCGCGAGCCGTGCCGGGATCGAGGCCGGCGACGTGGTGCTGACCATCGACGGAAAAGCCGTGCGCAATGCCGCGGACCTGCGCAACCGCCTGGGTCTGCTGCGGGTGGGGAGCGAGGTGGAGATGCTGGTCCTGCGCGACGGGCGCGAGCGCACCCTGACCACGCGCCTGGAACGCCCCGAGATCCGCCAGGCCGAGGGCGCTGCGATCCATCCACGGCTGGAGGGCGTGCGCCTGGCGGAACACACACCGCCCGGTGCCAGTCGCAGCCGTGTCGTCATCATCGACGTGGAGGCGGGCACCCCGGGCGCCCGAGCGGGGATTCGCCCCGGCGACGTGCTGCTGGCGGTCAACCGCCAGCGCGTCGAGCACCTGTCCGATCTGCCGCGCCAGCTATCGCCGCACCAGGCACTGGAGCTGCAGCTTCGCCGCGGCAATCAGACGCTCTATCTGACGTTGCGCTAGAGCTGCCCTTCCGGCTTTGGCAGGGGCTTCGCCTGCAAGCAGGCTCCCACAGAGCTTCGTCCACCTCGCCGCCCCCCCCATGTCGTCATCCCGGAAACCGCGCAGCGGTTATCCGGGATCTCGGGGCTTGTCGTCAGCCTTGTGCAGGAGATCGCGGCTCTCCGCTTCGCTGCGGCCGGGATGACCGGGCCTGGCAGACTGCACCTCGAGCCGGGAAGGATCAGAAGCCGGGGGTGTTTTTCTCGACCCAGCGGTCGCTGCCGTCGGCGAGGCGTTCGCGCTTCCAGAACGGGGCCTCGTGCTTGAGGCGTTCCAGGATGTCGGAGCAGGCATCGCGCGCGGCGATCCGGTGCGCGGACCAGGTGGCCACCAGCACCAGGGCATCGCCCGGCCGCACGTCCCCTACACGATGCGCGACCAGACAGCCCAGCAGCGGCCAGCGCGACTCGGCCTCGGCGACGATGCGCTCCAGTTCGCGCTCGGTCATGCCGGGGTAATGCTCCAGGAACAGCCCGGTCACAGTGTCGTCTTCGTTGAAGTCACGCATGCGCCCGACAAACACGCTGGCCGCCCCGCGCGCCTCGGCCGGGATGTCTCGCTCTGCACGCGCCACCAGCGCCCAGGGGTCGAAGTCTTCGCTGTAGAGCTCGACGGCCACCTCAGCCCCCGGTCACCGGCGGGAAATAGGCGACCTCGTCACCATCGCGCACAACCGTATCCAGTGCAGCCTGTTCCTGGTTGACCGCCACCATCAGGCGTTCCGGCGGCGCATCGCCATGCAGGTGCCGCCAGAGATCCCCCACCGAGATCGATTCGGTGGGCAGCTCGGCCTGCTCGTCGGCGCGCCCCATTTCCTCGCGCAGGCGTGCAAAGTAGTGAACAGTTACGGTCATGCGGGCCCCTGTCATCACGGGTTCAAGTCAAGCATTATAGCGACGATGAACGATTTCACTCACTTCGATGCCGAAGGCCATGCGCACATGGTCGATGTCGGCGACAAGTCGATCACCCACCGGGTGGCGATTGCCGAAGGCCGCATCCACATGCAGCCGGAGACCCTGCAGCGTATCCGCGAAGGCCGCCATGCCAAGGGGGACGTTCTCGGGATCGCTCGTGTCGCGGGTATCATGGGAGCCAAGCGTACCGGTGACCTGATCCCGCTGTGCCACCCAATCGGTCTGACGCGGGTGGCCCTGGAACTGGATATCGAGAGTACCGCCGTCCGTGTGCAGGCGACCTGCGAGGTCCACGCCAGGACGGGCGTGGAGATGGAGGCCCTGACCGCGGTCTCCACCGCGCTGCTGACGGTGTATGACATGTGCAAGGCCGTGGACCGCGGCATGGTGATCGATGGCGTGCGCCTGCTGGAGAAGCGTGGCGGCCGCAGCGGCACCTGGCGTGCGGACACGACGCAAGGAGAACCCCGATGAAATGGATCAAGCGCCTGCTGGCCCTGATCGCGATCCTGTTGCTGCTGGCCGTGATTGTCGCCGTGTACCTGGTCGCGACCTTCGACGCCAACGACTACAAGGAGCGCATCGAGGCTGAAGTCCGCGATGCCACCGGTCGCGAACTGACCCTGGAAGGCCCGATCGGCCTGACCTTCTTCCCCAACCTCGGCCTGCGCCTGGAAGAGGTTCGCTTCGGCAATGCCGAGGGCTTTGGCGACGACCCGTTCGCCGAGCTGGATGTCGTCGATGTCTCCGTGGCGGTGATGCCGCTGCTTCGGCGCGAGCTGGACGTGCGACACATCGAGGGGGATGGCGTGCGCCTGAACCTGGCGCGCGACGAAGACGGGCGCACCAACTGGGACGACCTCACCGAACGTGCCGAGGATGCCCGCGACGAGGCCGTCACCGGCGACAACGGCGAGGAACGCACCGCCACCGAATCGCGTCTGGCCATGGAGCGCATCGGCATCGCCGGTGTAACCCTGACCAACACCCGGGTGCACTGGGACGACCGCATGACCGGACTGCAGGCCACGCTGGATCCCTTCCGCCTCGAGGTCGGCCGCTTCCGCCCCGGGGTGGAAACACCACTGGAGATGGAGGCCGTGGTCAACGCCGAGGGCGGTGACCTGGACGAGCCGGTCGAATTCGCGATGAACCTGGAGGGCCTGATGAATCTGGACCTCTTGAGCAATCGCTATTCCATCCGCCGCCTGAACGCGAACTTTGGCGTAGAAGGCGCCGGACTGCCGCGCCCGATCGGCGTCTCGCTGGAAACCGACGTCGCGCTGGAAATCGCTGACGAGACCAAGATGCGCTTTGAGCGCGTAACCGTTGGCGTGGGTGATGTGCGCCTGACGGGCTTCACCGAGCTGACCGGGCTGGGCGCCGGCGAAGAGCTGGCCGTGCGCAGCGAACTGCGCAGCAACACCTTCTCGGTCCCGGACCTGATGGAAGATATCGGTCTCGAACCGCCCAAAACCAATGACCCGGACGCCCTCAAGCGTGTAGCGCTGGACCTCTCGGCCCGCGGCAGCCTGACGTCACTGGAGCTGAGCCCGTTCCTGGTGACCATCGACGATACACGGCTGACCGGCAACGCCCGGTGGGACACCAGTGGCGAGCGTCCGCTGTTCGACTTCGACCTGAGCGGCAACGAGCTGAACCTCGATCGCTACCTGCCACCCGAAGTGGAACAGGCCCGCACCGAGGGCGGCCCCTCCAATGGCGAACGCGACGACGATGACGACATCGCCATCGAGCTTCCGGTGGAGCTGCTGCGCGGGATCGACGTACGCGGCGAGATGGCGCTGGAGCGCCTGGACGCTCTGGGTATGGTGATGCGCAACATCCAGCTGGAGATCCGCGCCAACGAAGGCGACTGGCGCATCGACCCGCTGGAAGCGCAGGCCTACGAAGGCCAGCTGACCAGCCGCGTGCGCGTCGACGTACGCGAAGACACCCCGCGCTACGAACTCGCGGCCGACCTGGCCGACCTGGACATCGGCGCCCTGCTGGAAGACATGCAGGGCGATGACGCTCGGCTCATGGGCATCGGCGATCTGGAACTCGATATCGCCACTCGCGGAAACACCGTCAACGCGCTGCGCAGCGCACTGAACGGCTCCGGCTCCATGCAGTTCTCCGACGGTGCCGTTCGTGGCATCAACGTCGCCCAGGTGATCCGCCGAGCGGAGGCGCGCCTGCGCGGTGAACGGCTGGAAGAAGACGAACCCAACCAGACCGACTTCAGCGACCTGACCGGCACCTTCGACATTCGCGATGGCGTCGTGCACAACGACGACCTGGTGGCCAACTCCCCGCTCCTGCGCGTGCGTGGCGAGGGCAGCGCCGATCTTACCGATGACACCCTCGACTACCTCGTCAACACCACCATCGTGGGCACCCTCGAGGGCCAGGGCGGACGCTCCCTGGAAGACCTGAGCGGCATCCGCCTGCCGATCCGCATCTCGGGCACCTTTGGCGACCCCAGCTTTCGCCTCGACCTGGAAGACATCCTGCGCGAGCGCTTCGAGGACGATGTCCGCGACCGCCTGGGCGAAGAAGAAGAGCGCCTGCGCGATCGCCTGATGCAGCGCCTCGACGGCGATCGCAGTGACGACGCCGAAGGCGAGACGGAAGAGTCCGGCGAACGCGATCTTCGACGCGAGCTGGAACGCGGCCTGCGCGAGCGCCTGCGGTAATCGTGCCGGCGAACTCGGCATTCAAGCGGCCGGCCTTCGAGGCCGGCCGCTTCATTTCGACACCCCCGCAATGACACCCTTTGCCGAACGGCTGCTTGCCTGGTTCGCCCGGCACGGCCGCAGCGACCTCCCCTGGCAGCACCCTCGCACGCCCTATCGCGTCTGGGTCTCCGAGATCATGCTGCAACAGACGCGCGTGGAGACGGTGACCCCGTACTTCCTGCGCTTCATGGAACACTTCCCCGACGTCGAATCCCTCGCGGCCGCCGACCAGGACACGGTCCTGCATCTGTGGTCCGGCCTCGGCTACTACGCCCGCGCCCGCAACCTGCATCGCGCCGCACAACACATCGTGAGCGAGCATGGCGGAGACTTTCCGGATACGCGCGAGGCCCTGGAACAGCTCCCCGGCATCGGCCGCTCCACGGCGGCCGCGATCATCGCCCAGGCCCACGACCGGCCGGAGCCCATCCTGGACGGCAACGCCAAGCGCGTCCTCGCCCGCCACGCGGCCGTCGAAGGCTGGCCCGGCAGCCCGAGCGTCCAGCGCGAACTGTGGGCCGAGGCGGAGGCACGCACCCCGACCACCCGCTGCGCCGACTACACCCAGGCCATCATGGACCTGGGCGCCCTCCTGTGTACGCGCACGCGCCCGGACTGCCCCCAGTGCCCCGTAGCCGGCGACTGCCAGGCCCTGGCGCAAGACCGGACCGGAGAGCTGCCCGCGCCGCGCCCACGCAAGGACCTGCCCACGCGCATCCGCCACGCCGCCCACCTGCAAACCGTCCAGGGCAGCCTGCTGGTACAACGCGCGGCACAGGGCATCTGGGGCGGGCTGTACAGCCTCCCCGAGGCCGCCGCGGCGCCCGAACTCGACGAGTGGGTGCGCAGCCAGTGGCCGCAGGCCGAGGCACAAGACACCAACGGGTTGCGCCACACCTTCAGTCACTACCACCTCGATCTGCGCATCCACTGCTACCGGCTCCCGCCGAACGCGTGTGGGATCATGGAAGGCGACAGGGCGATTTGGTATAAACCCGGCACATCACGGGCGGTCGGCATCCCGGCTCCCATCCAGCGTTATCTGCACGAACACAAGGATTCCGGCAATGGCACGAACCGTTAACTGCGTGAAACTCGGTAAAGAGGCCGACGGGCTCGATTTTCCGCCCTACCCCGGCGAGATGGGCAAGAAGATCTACCTGAACGTGTCCAAGGAGGCCTGGCAGGCCTGGCTCGGCCACCAGACCATGCTGATCAACGAATACCGCCTGACCCCGGTCGACCCCAAGGCGCGCAAGTTCCTGGAAGAGGAAATGGAAAAGTTCCTGTTCGGCGATGGTTCGGAAAAGCCGGAAGGCTTCGTCGACCCGAACCAGTCCTGATTCCCGGCGGTTCGGCGGCGATTGCTTGACGTAGCCGCCACGGACCGCTTTAATACCGCCCTTCGCCCGAAGGGCGAATCCCTCCGAGAAATGGCCGGGTAGCTCAGTCGGTAGAGCAGGGGATTGAAAATCCCCGTGTCGGCGGTTCGATTCCGTCCCCGGCCACCATTATCTCTCCTGTGGCACCATCCTTCCCATGAGCGTTCGCCGTATTCTGCGCATGGGACACCCTGATCTGCGTCGCGTCTGCGACCCGGTACCCGAATCCGATTTTGACAGCCCCGGGCTGCACGCCCTGGTGGACGACCTCGTCGACACCATGCACGCCAGCGAAGGCCTCGGCCTGGCTGCTGCCCAGATTGGCGTTCCGCATCGCGTCGCCGTGATCGAGATCCAGCCGGGCAATACCCGCTACCCCGGTGCCGTACCGACCGGCCGCCTGGCCCTCGTGAACCCCGTCGTCACCGTGCTGGACCCAACCCCGCAACGCTACTGGGAAGGCTGCCTGTCCGTACCCGGGCTGCGCGGGGAGGTCGCCCGGCCGCGCCACATCGCCGTGGATTACCACGAGCCCGACGGCACGCCCCGCCACCTGGAACCCGAGGGCTTCCTCGCCACCGTGTTCCAGCACGAGATCGACCACCTCGACGGTACCCTGTTCATCGATCGCGTCACCGACACCACCCGCCTCGCCTTCCTCGACGAATACCGCGAGTTTCACGCGCAGGCGTAGGCATCACGCCCCGTGTAGGCGCGGCCAGGCGTTGCGCACCACCTCTGCCCCCAGCGCATCCAGCAGCGGGTGGGCAGCCAGGCCGAGCAGGCCATCGGTCAGGGGATTCTCGTCGCCGCAGCGCACGGCCAGTTCCAGATGCGTGCCGCGCGCGCTCGGCGTCAGTCGGTAGCAGCCCTCGCAGGACAACCCGGCCAGCGCGCGCCAGCCGAGCAGACGCGGCGGAACCGCGACCAGCTCCTCCACATCGAAGACCAGCGGCACCCCGGCCACCCGCACACGCCAGCGGTAGCGCTCGGGCCCGACGCGGGTGATGGACTCGATGGCCTCGCTGTAGGCGGCGAACGCCTCCACCCGGGCCATCAGATCGAACACCGCCTCCGGAGCGGCGTCGATCTCCATCTCGTGGTGGATCACCGACATCGCCCACCGCTCCAGGTTGCACGGTCACCGCCGGACGGACCGGCGGCCCAGCCCCGATCAGTCGTGCACGACGATGCGGGAGCCCGCGGCGTCGATATCCACGCGCGAGCTGGAGTAGGCGCAGGCCTTCCCGATGTCCTATAGGGAAACACTGACCCATGTACACGCTCGCGCTCGAGTCGCTTTTGCGTGCGAACAAGGCGCGGTGACTGCCGTGCAGTCATTCTGCACAAGGGAGCCGCAACGCCGTGCGCACACAAAAGCGGCCGAGCCCCTTCGGGGTTGGCACCCCAGGTTCCCCGATCCTGCGTTGCACCGCTTGCGGGTAGAACCACTACCCGCTGCACGCCGCGCCTTGCCTCGGAAAACCTGGGGTACCAACGCGAGTGGGTACATGGGTCAGTGTTTCCCTCCGGGCATCTCATTGAGCTCTGCCAGACGATGCAGCAGGCTGCCACCTTCGCAGTCGCGCGGCATGCCGTCCTCGTCCAGCGTGCAGCCGAACTCGCCCTCGTTCACTGACCAGTCCATGTCGGCCGGCATCTTCAGCACCACCGGCTCCTCGTGCATCACCTGGAACTTCGCCCGCATGGCGTTCTTGCCGTCCTGCCAGTCGAGCACCGGCATGTTTTCTACGCTGCGCATAGTGAGCCTCCTTCGCAATTCGGCGAGGTTGCAACGCATTTCCACGGGCCGTTTACTGCCCCGTCCTTTGGACGCTAGACCCCGTCCTTGCAGCGGTCAAAGGTTACCCCGGTGGCGTTGGGGAAGGGGCTGTGCGGCCGCTCATCAACGCCATGGTGGAATACTTCAGGCACGCCTATCGCGGGGCAAAAGGCAAGGTCTGACCCCGAAGTTCCGCGCGTGCTGCTCGCGCGGTTCCCGAGGCGGTCAAAGGTGACCCCGGAAGCGATGGGGAAGGCGCCATGCCGTACTCCATCAACGGCATGGGGGAATGCTTCAGGCACGCCCATCGCAGGGCAAAAGGCAAGGTCTGACCCCCGTGGTCCCAGGGGCCACGGGACTCCTCGTGTATTCGGCATGCTGTCGCTCTAACGCCAAGCTCAGCCGAGGAAGGCCGCATCGCGGCCTGACGTCGGCTGGAGCGACGTGTTATGCGCTCACATCCATAATCAAAAGCGCACCGATGGAGCTCTCTTTTAGTGGGTCATGCTCATACTCGACCATGCAATGGACTTCCACGTCTGT
The DNA here is from genome assembly GCF_000383695.1 of Thioalkalivibrio sp. ALJ15. Classification (NCBI taxonomy): domain Bacteria; kingdom Pseudomonadati; phylum Pseudomonadota; class Gammaproteobacteria; order Chromatiales; family Ectothiorhodospiraceae; genus Thioalkalivibrio; species Thioalkalivibrio sp. ALJ15. The sequence continues at coordinate 597,549 of NZ_KB912056.1, read as the reverse complement.
TTCAGTCATCGACAGGATATACTCCTCGACTTCTTGTCGCCCTACGACCCTGAACTTGTATTTTCCGGCAGCAATATTCTGACCAGAAGACACTGACAGCCGCCCTTCTTTTTCGTATTTATTGAAATCGAATATGTCGCAATGAAGCGTTTTAGGTTCTTTGTCTATGGTAATCGGCGGATAATACAACCCCTTTTCTTCAAGCGGTATTCTTATAGCTGGCTCTTTTTCGTGCTTTGCGCCGAGCTCGATTCCAGACACATTATCTTCCTCCAATGCGTCATCAAAACTCCGAAGACCAACGATAATTTGTGCACCCATGAGCTGCACAGGGCCATGGTAGACATTTGTTTTATTACCATCTCCCTTGTGAACCACGGTTGTATTATCATCTCTCTGCTCAATGTGTATGGCCTCGCCGGAATGCGCAGACTTGTATATATCGTAGAGAAACCTCACCGTCTCTCTCGTATACTCCCACATTGCCTCGGGCGAATTCGAATGGACAAGTGGGAGTATCTGCTGGATACCCGAGAAAATCGCGCCTAGCGTTACGAACAGGCATTTGTTTTGGACTTCGTAGGCGACAAGCTTGTATTGCTCGCGATCTTTCTTAGACAGCCGCCCTTTCCCGGTGACGCCTCTGTAGACGCCATCCAGCACCTGCTGAGTCCCCGACAGCCCCGCGATCATTTTATCGAGCCTATATCCTTGATCGAAGGCGTTGCCTGTCATTTTCAGATAAAGGTTATCCACATCCCTACTCTCTGGTTACTCGCATAACGCCAGAGTTGAGCGGCGTTTGAGGCGGCGCCTGCTTTTGCGGCAGAAAAAGTACGTGGCGGGCCAAACGTCTGCTGCAACGATTTGTTCGGCGTCATTTGCACCGCACTAGTATGCCCATGCATTTTCTTTGAATAATTCGACTTCTTCAGGTTGAACCACTTCCTCTTCATCCGACAAGGCCGCGACAACAATATTCGAAACGTCCAAAGCCTGTTTGAGTGCGTCATTGGCGATCCACTCGTTTTCCCAGAGCTGTGGTGATTCGCCGTTTACGATCTTGCAGATCGGTTCTGAGCTTTCAAACTCAAGGCCTACCGCTTGCGGCTGAGTGACACGTTGCAGCCAGATTTCAAGATAGCCGTTGTACGGTATGCGCGCCATCTTCATCCTCACCTTCTCCCAAAGAGCTACCTTCTGGTTCTTTGGGGCGAGCGAAATTAGGTGACTGAGGATGCCAGCGACTGCTGGAAAGGTAGCGGGTGAAACAAAGGCGATATCGGTCGCGATAGCGACCTGAACCTCAAGATCCTCGGGGGCTTCCGACTGATCTGCCACACTAGAGTGAAAGTCACTGATCAATCGTCGAAGGGCACCACTGTTTGGGAATTTCTGGCCGAACGAATGAAGGCGAAGCAATTGCTTCTGGATCGTCTTAGCATTGGCCTCACCTAGATCCTGCAGTTCAATTCCCGCCAGTTTTTCCGGTTTTATGGAACCTGCAACCACATTCCTAAAAGCGATCGTCTTCGCGACACCGAGCTTCATTCCGACTTGCCTGAGATGATCGCTAACAACCTTCAGGACCTCCTCTGCGCGATCATCGCTATTTGCGAAGATACGAAAATCATCCCGATACCGCAGTATCCGAATGTCGTTGCAATCGCTAAGAGCGTCATTAATTTGTTCATCAACGTATCCAAGGACAAGCTCAGCGATGAAATCCATCAGCACCGAACCTTGAGAAATTCCGTTCGTTTGACCGTATCGACTTGCCTGTATGTGTGCATCGATCTTGTTGCCAAGAAGCGAGTTCTTGCCCTTGTTCTTCTTCGCTGATTCAAGACCGTGAATTGCCCAGGCGATGCTGTGCGTATAAAGCGACCCGTAGCAATCCGTTACGTCCGTGTGCAGCAGGTGACTGAACTCGAGGGAATAGGTCAAGGAACGCTGCTCGACACTTTGCCACCAACTACGAACTTGCGTGGCTACATCGGTCTGGTGATCGACAGACATGACCGGGGCGCTACAACAGTCGACAACGCCATTTTCGAACTCCCCGAATCGTTTCTGTATAAGTGCCCAGTTGTCGTTCTCACAGATCACATTGACCAGGGACACGTAGATCGCTGGGTGCATGAGCTCGTACGGGCGCCAAGCGAACCGGCCATCCTTGTTGGCGATGAAGTTGTAGTTGACGTTTGGCAATAGCCCCGGCTTCGATGCCTGGAACTGGGAGTACAGTCCCCCGTTCAGCACAGCTGCGACGTCGTTGAGAATCGGCTCAAAACTGATATATCGGGGCATATCGCCGTTGAAGTAACTGCTCCCCTTCATAAAGTGAGCACGTGCTTCCTCGGCAGTGAGATCAATTAATCGTTTCATTTCAACGAAAACGTCCAGATGACGGCGAACAGTAGATTAGACAGAATCTGCCAGATTGGTGATATACAGATTCTGCATATCATCCCGGCGTTCTCCTATCGGTGGCACACCACCACAGGTAAACCACGCTTTTATCATGGTAGTGTGCGTCGCGTCGAGTGGCAGGGCGTCCCACCCACTGTAATGAACAATCGTTGGCGCTTGATCAAAGGCTTAGATCGGCCGGCCGATCCAACTTAGGCGGGATGCAGGGGCCGACGTTGAAGGCTTGGGGGTGAACGGATTCGGGACGAGTCGTGGAGAGCGGCGCCTCGGGTATGACAGAACGTGGTGTTATACAGAATCGGTATATCACCGTTATGGCCGAGTGGCGTGACGGGAGGAACGACGACGCGTGGCTCGAAAATCAGGCTTCCGACGGGAGCTGTCGCGGCGTTCCCTGGTACGCTCCGGCCAGAGGTTAACGGAGAGCCGGTGTTGGAAACTCTCACGGAAGCGAGTCAGGCGGTGGTGGTCTGCGGCATTCTGGAGGACGCACAGGGGCGGGTCTTTCTGGCGCGTCGCGGGGCCGATCAGGCTTTGGCGGGGTATTGGGAATTCCCCGGGGGCAAGGCTGAGGCGGGCGAGAGCCTGGAGGCCGCGTTGTGCCGGGAATTCCGCGAGGAGCTGTCGATGGGGCTCCGGGTGGGGGAAGAGATCGGGCGTACGCCGATTCCGGGTAATGGGGGCCTTGAGCTGGTGGCGCTGCGAGCCTGGACGGAAGACGAGAATCCGGTGCTGTCCGTGCACGATCGGTGGTGCTGGGTGTCGCCATCGGAAGCTCAAGGGCTCGAGCTTGCGCCTGCGGACATACCATTGCTCGAAGCCTTTATCGCTGCACGTTCCGAATGAGCCGAGATAGCGCTGCCAAATCCCTGTCCAGTGGCCAATGGGTCGGCCTGCATGAACGGTTGGATACGCCGCGGGTACGACAGGCGCTCGAGGCCCTGGGGTTGGAGGATCACGCCCGCTGGAGCCAGGGTCTAGAGGGCGATGATCTGGCGATGGCCCTGGTCGCCGAGCTGGCGCAGCGGCTTGCGGAGCGCGCAGGTGAGTTGCGCGAAAAGGGACACGAGGACTGGACGCGAGCCGTGCAGGGGCTGGCGGATGCGTTGGCGGCGGCGGGGCATCCGCTTTCGGGGATCGAGGAGGACCTTCCGCAGCCGCCGTTTCGGCAGTTGCTGGAGGTGCGTTCCCCGTCGGCTGATCAGGTTGGGCAGCAGGAGACGCCACGGCCGGATGTTCCCTTGGCTCTGTCCAGCCTGCTGACTGGGTCCGATCGCACACCGAGTCTGGTCACGCAGATCGAGAAGGAGCTGGCCAGTGCGGAGCGGGCCGATTGGTTGGTGTCCTTCATCAAGTGGAGTGGGATTCGCACCCTGCGCGAGACGCTGAAGCGCTTTACCGAGACCCCGACGGCCGATGGCTCGCCCAGGCTGCGGATCGCGACGACCTCGTACCTCGGGGCTACGGATCTCAAGGCGATCGAGTTTCTGCTGGGCCTGCCGAACACGGAGGTTCGGGTTTCGTACGACACCCACCGCACGCGTCTGCATGCCAAGGCTTACCTGTTCCATCGCAGCACCGGCTTCGGCAGCGCCTACATCGGGTCGGCGAATGTCTCGCGGGTGGCGATGGATGAGGGCCTGGAGTGGACGGCCAAGGTCAGCGAGTACGAGCTGCCGCATATGTGGCGCCAGATCCAGACCTCGTTCGAGGCGCATTGGGCAGACCCGGCGGAGTTCGAACCGCTCACCACGGACGACCTACCCCGTCTGCAACAGGCACTGGAATCGGAATTCAGCTCGGGGCCTGGGGCGCAGAAAGAAGCCACCACGTTCTTCGACCTGCGGCCGTATGCCTTTCAGCAGGAGATCCTGGAGGACATCCGGCGCGAGCGCCGTTCGGGCATCGACCGTCATCTGGTGATCGCGGCCACCGGGACCGGCAAAACCATGATCGCCGCGTTCGACTATCGCCGGTTTGCGCGCGAGCAGGCGGACAAGGGGCGCCCGTCGCTGCTGTTCATCGCGCACCGCGAGGAGATCCTGCGTCAGGCGATGGCCAGCTTTCGGCAAGTGCTGCAGGACCACGAGTTTGGCGACGTGCTGGTGGGCGGGGCGCGTCCGAGTCAGGACCGCCACCTGTTCTGTACGGTGGCGAGTTGGAATGCACGGGACCTCGATCGCCTAGACCCGGAGCATTTCGATTACGTGGTGCTGGATGAGGCGCACCACAGTAGCGCCGGCAGCTACCAGCGCATCCTCGAGCATGTGCGGCCCAAGTGCCTGCTGGGTCTGACGGCGACGCCGGAGCGCACGGATGCCGACGACATCCGCCAGCACTTCGGCCAGCGTTACACGCATGAGATCCGCCTGCCGGATGCGATCGAGCGCCGCCTGCTGGTGCCGTTCCACTACTTCGGTGTAGCCGACCATGAGTCCGTGGATCTGAGCCGAGTGAGTTGGCGGCGCGGGGGCTATGACGCCGAAGAATTGGAAGGGGTGTTCACCGGCAACCGGGCGCGCGCCGATTGGGTCTTGCAGCAGGCCCATGAACACGCCACGGATCTCGGCTCGGTCAGGGGCTTGGGTTTCTGCATCAGTCGCGCCCATGCCCGGTTCATGGCGGAGTATTTTTCGGCCAAGCAGGTGCCCAGCGCGGTGCTGACGGGCGACAGCTCAGATCACGAGCGGAAGTCGATACAGCGTGACCTGCGCGAGGGGCGCATCCGCTTCATCTTTACGGTGGATCTCTACAACGAAGGCGTGGACCTGCCGGAGGTGGACACCGTTTTGCTGCTGCGCCCGACCGAGAGCCTGACGGTCTACCTGCAGCAGATGGGCCGCGGCCTGCGCTTGCACGAGGGCAAGCCGCATCTGACCGTGCTGGATTTCGTCGCGCCGCAGCACCGGCGCTTTCGCTACGCCGCTCGGTTCCGGGCGCTCAGCGCGCGGCCGGAGAAGCGGGTGGATCACCAGATTCAGGAAGGCTTCCCCTGGTTACCCAGCGGCTGCCTGATCCACCTCGACCGCCTGGCCACCCAGCACGTGCTCGACAACATCCGTGCGCAGATCAACCGCCAGCGACCGCAGATCGTGCGCGAGCTGAAGGACTGTTTCCGGGAGGACATCGACTCCGCCAGCCTGCCCAAGATGCTCGACTGCCTGCATATGGATGAAGCGGAAGACCTGCTGCGCAAGGACCTGCCCTCCCGGCTGCGCGCGGACTGCGGAGGCGAGTCGACCGAAGCGCTGGGACCCTATGTCAGCGGCCTCAAACGTGGGCTGCAGCGCTTAGCGCGGTGTGACGATCACCAGTTGCTGGAAACCCTGCAGACCCATCTGGCGCAGCCGGCCGCGAACGTGGAGCAGCTTGCCGAAGAAGATCGGCTCCGGCTGGCCCTTGTCCACAGCACGCTATGGGGCAAGACGCGGCCGGGGGACGGGGACCTATCCGCCGTGGACGCCTTCGTCCGCGAACAGCGCCCCCTGTACCGGGATCTCCAGGAAGTCGCCGCCTGGCGACACGAGCGTATCGTCCCCGCCAGCGGCATCACCTTCCCGGAGCAGACGGGGCCACTGGAACTGCACGCGTCCTACACCCGCGAGCAGATCCTGCTGGCGCTGGGGCTCGGTAGCCTGGAGAAGCCGATCACCCAGCAGGAGGGTGTGCGGCACGTACCGGAGCGGCGGGTGGATGCGTTGTTTGTGACCCTGGAGAAATCCGAGCAGGAGTTCTCGCCCACCACCATGTACGAGGACTACGCCCTCAACGAGCGGCGGTTCCACTGGCAGTCACAGTCCGGCACCTCACCCACCTCGGAGACCGGGCAGCGTTACATCCACCACGAAGAGCTCGGCTACACGCCCATGCTGTTCATTCGGCGGGCTAAGCGTGATGCGACGGGCCTCAGTGAGCCATTCACCTTCTGCGGCCCGGTGCGTTACCAGCACCACGAGGGCAGCAAGCCGATGAGCATCATCTGGGAGCTGGAGTACGAGATGCCCGCGCGGCTCCTGCACCTCGCCCGCCGCACGGTCCTGTAACGGGAGAGGCTGCCCGCTTGCGGACGACCGCCTCGACGGAGGATCAGGGGGCGCCGTAGGCGTGGGCGGTGGTTTCCGGCATGGGCAGGGGGTGGAGCCGGACGGCCAGGTGGGGTGCGGCGGCGGTGGTCATGCGGCGTTCCCAGGTGAGGGCGTGACGGACGATGAGGTCCAGGTCGTCGTACTCGGGGGACCAGGCCAGCAGGTCGCGGATTCGGGATGCGTCTGCGGTCAGGGCGGGCGGATCGCCGGCGCGGCGGGGGCCATGGATGACGGGGAATCGGTAACCGCTGATGCGCTGCACGGACTCGAGGACCTGCAACACGCTGTAGCCATGGCCATACCCGCAGTTGAGGGCCTGCGAGGAGCCGCCCGCGACCAGGTAGTCCATCGCGCGAAGGTGGGCCGCGGCGAGATCCTCGACATGGATGTAGTCGCGGACGCAGGTGCCATCGGCGGTTGGGTAATCGGTGCCGAAGACGGTGATGCTTTCGCGCTCGCCCAGGGCGGCCTGGCAGGCCACCTTGATCAGGTGGGTCGCGTTGGGAGTGGCCTGGCCCAGCGTCCCGTCGGGGGCCGCGCCGGCCACGTTGAAATAGCGCAGACAGACGTAACGCAGATCACTCGCCTGACCGAAGTCGGCGATCATCCGCTCGGACATGACCTTGGACGCGCCGTAGGGGTTGATGGGCAGGAGCGGGCTGGTTTCGTCGACGGGGTTATTTTCCGGGATGCCGTATACCGCGGCGGTCGAGGAAAAGACGAGGAAACGCACGCCCGTCGCCTGGCACCCCTCCAGGAGGTTCAGGGTGTTGCGGGTGTTGCTGCCGTAGTACCCCAGCGGATCGGCCAGCGACTCCGGAACGACGATCCTGGCGGCGAAGTGCAGGACGCCATCAAAAGCGTAGTCCGCAAGAACACCGTGCAGGCGCTGGCGGTCTGCCATGTCGCCGACGATCAGCGCGGCATGACCAATGGCCCAGCGATGCCCTGTGCTGAGATTGTCGTACACGACGACATCGTGACCATCGGCCAGCAACTGGCGCACGACATGTGAACCAATGTAGCCCGCCCCACCCGTTACCAGGATTTTCATCGTCGAACCTTCGCCTCGTCGTTGATCGAACGGCTGTACATAAATGAGTGTCGTGCCGGGCTATTCCGGCCCGTATTGCCAGCGATACCAGGCCATGCCCCAGTACTCGTGCAGTGCGAGCCAGCTGGCCCAGACCGCACTGGCCTGCGGGCGAAAGCCCTCCAGGGACCAGCCGTTATCTCGCGGCACATAGGCACCGGTCGGGGCCGGGATAATCTCCAGGCCCGCGCGCTCGAATGACCAAGTGGCGCGCGGCATGTGATGGGCATGGCTCACGAGTGCCACGCGCTCGATCCCCTCTGCATGCAGCTGCTCGGCGGAGTGCCGGGCATTGCCCCAGGTGTCGCGCGCATTGGGTTCCCGCAGGATCGGGTGGACGCCATATTCCTTCAGTACCTCTGCCATGTAGTCGGCTTCTGGAACTCGCTCCTCGGGGCCCCCGCCCGAAACCATCACGGGCAGCCCGGTGCGGTGGTGCAGGTACGCCGCGTAACGCAGGCGCACCAGTGCCAGGTCGTGGACGGTCTCGCCCGAGAACTCTTCGGCTCCACTGCGATACCCGGCCCCCAGCACCACAATCGCTTGTGCGTCCGCCAGCTGGTTGTCGTCCGGCGGCGCAAACCCCTCCTGCAAGGGCTTCATGAGGGCGTAACTAAATACAGGAGTAGATAAGGAATAGCTCAATAGAAGGCCGATTACCAACAGCACTTTTCCAACATTTGTTCGGTAAATAATCCACCCGACAATGGCAAGTATGAGAGGACCGGAAGGAGGCAGAAGAAGCCAATTGGCTAGCAGACGCAGAGGGATGGGGTCCAACGTTTTTCCCCGGTAGTAGACGCAAAATCAAGGACCCTATTTTGGGCCCACCAACGGGATTTGAAAGGACCAAATAAACCGAACGGAAAACACCCCATCGTCAGTCTAAAGACTGATGGTCTGGGCCGGGGGCCACGTCTAACATCGATTATCCAGGGGAATAGCCAATACTAACTAAGTGCTTGCTATTGCCCGCACCGTTTCGAGGCTAAACGGAGACGGGTCCGGGCACGATCAGGGCCGGGTCCGGGTTTCGCCGGACAATGAAGTCGGCGGTGTCAAATTGGACTGACTCAAGGAAGCGGAAGCGTTTCCTTACACGCCCAAAGGGGAGACAAGCGATGACCGTCAAGACCAGCCCACAAAGTGCTTTTATTGTTCTCATTTTGTCCCTGGCATTCGTCCTGGTGACGACCAGCGCCTGCACCACCACGCCCTATCCGGATGCCCCCTCGACCGTGGAAAAAACGGTGGTGGACCAGTACATCATCGGTCCCGGAGACACGCTGAATATCGCGGTCCGCAACAACCCGGATCTGTCCACCGCAGTGGCGGTGCGGCCGGATGGCCAGATCACCACGCCGCTGGTGGAAGACGTGCAGGCCAGCGGCAGAACCCCCAGTGAGCTGGCGCGGGACATGGAAGACAAGCTCTCCGACTTCCTCCGCGACCCGATCGTGACGGTGATGGTGACCAGTTTTGCTGGCCCCTATGCCCGCCAGGTGCGCGTGATCGGCCAGGCGGCCGAGCCTCAGGCGCTGCAGTACCGCGAAGAGATGACCGTGATGGATGTGATGATCGCGGTCGGCGGGATTACCGATTTCGCGGCCGGCAATCGCGCCGTGCTGGTGCGCAACGAAAACGGCGAACGCCAGCAGTACCGCGTCCGCCTGAACGACCTGATCTACGGGGGCGACATCTCGGCCAACGTGGACATGTTGCCGGGCGACATCCTGATCATCCCGGAACGCCGCTTCTGACCGGTGCGGGCACGGCAAGGCCTCTTGCCGCGCCCGCAGGTTACAAGCCGAGCGGACAACCCGGTTTCGGGAAAGAAACAGGCATCGATCGCCTCCCCGGCTCTGGGGGAGGTGACCGGGGGGTATCTTGAGCATGCGCATACTTGGACATTACGTATCGCGACGGATCCTGGCGCTGGTGGGGCTGGAGCTGGTTGCGATCTACATCGCGCTCTACCTGACGCTCGCCCTGTTCGCCCTGTCGCTGGGCCCGGTCGCCCCCTGGATGCCGGAACTCCTGATCGCCGTGGCGGTGGTGCTGTTCGCGGTGATGCTGGTGGGGCTTTACGAGCAGGAGTGCCTGGCAAGGTTCAGCCTGCGATCCGCTGTGGTGCGCCTGGGCGGGGCTCTGGTCCTGGCGGGTGGCGCGCTGGCGATCTACGGGTTGCTCACGGCCAGCAGCGTACTGACACCGACGATCGTGGGCAGTGGCGCGGTGATCCTGCTGGCAAGCCTGACGGCCGAGCGCAGCCTCTTTCGCGGGCTGTCGGAGACCGATGCCTTCAAGCGGCGCATCCTGGTCCTGGGCACGGGCAGCCGTGCGCGCTCACTGGAGGTACGCCATGCCGGACCCGACGGGGGCGATGCCACCTATCAGGTCGTCGGCTATGTGGCGACCGAGCGCGAGACCGATCGGCTGGTGGACCAGCAACGACTCCGGGTGCTGGACGACAAGACCAGCCTGCTGGATGTGGCGCGCTCGCTGCGGGTGGAGGAAATCGTGGTGGGCATGCGCGAGCGCCGCGAGAACCTGCCGATCAACCAGCTGCTGGAATGCAAGCTCAACGGCATCCGCATCACGGACCTGTCGACTTTCTTCGAGCGCGAGGACCGCCAGCTCCAGCTGGACGGGATCAACACCAGCTGGCTGGTGTTTGGCGGGGGCTTCCGCCAGCACCGCGCACGCGCCCTGGTCAAGCGCAGCTTCGATCTGCTGGCGAGCACGGCCCTGCTGGTGGCGACCCTGCCGGTAATGCTGCTGACCGCGATCGCCATCAAGCTCGACAGCCCGGGGCCGGTGCTCTACTGGCAGACCCGGGTCGGCCAGGGCAACACGCCGTTCGAGATCTGCAAGTTCCGCAGCATGCGCATGGATGCCGAAGGGGACGGCGTGGCCCGCTGGGCCAGCGGTGACGACGACCGCATCACGCGCGTGGGCCGGGTAATCCGCAAGCTACGCATCGACGAGCTGCCGCAGATCATCAACGTGTTTCAGGGGCGCATGTCGTTCGTGGGGCCGCGCCCGGAGCGCCCGGTGTTCGTGGAGCAGCTCAGCGAGCAGATCCCGTATTTCCTCGCGCGCCACAGCATCCGCCCCGGTATCACCGGGTGGGCGCAGGTGCGCTACGCCTACGGCGCATCGGTCGAGGATGCCCGGCAGAAGCTCCAGTACGACCTGTACTACGTCAAGAACCACAGCCTGTTCATGGATCTGATGATCCTGTTCGAGACGGTCCGCGTCGTCCTGTTTGGCCGCGGGGCCCGCTGAGCCATGAATCTCGCCGCGCCCAGCTATCTCCTGGCCGCCCTCGCCTTTCTCGTCCTGGTGGTGCTGGCCCTGTGGACCTGGCGGCAGCGCCCGGGGAGCCTGTGGGTCGCGGGCGCGGCGCTGCTGTCGGTGATCTGGGCGCTGCACATGGCGCTCGTGGCGCACGAGATCGGCGAGGCACCGGTCTCCGGCGGGGCCTTCGAGGTGCTGCGCAACGCCGGGTGGTTCGCGGTCCTGTTCGCCCTGCTCGCCCGTCGCGGCGAGCCGAGCACGCGCCCACCCGCACCCTTGCGCACGGCGATGATCGTCACCGCCGCGCTGATGTTCGGCGTGTTCGCTGCCCTGGCACTGCCGCTCCCGATAACCTATGGCGCCTGGGTGGGCACTGCGATGCTGGGCATGGCGGTGCTGGGCCTGGTGCTGGTCGAGCAGGTCTTTCGCAATACGCCCCTGCAGCGGCGCTGGGAGATCAAGTTCCTGAGCCTGGGCCTCGGGGCGATGTTCGCCTTCGACCTCTTCCTGTTTGCCGATCTCGTACTGTTCGGGGCGATCAACAGCCCGGCCTGGCAGGCCCGCGGCCTGGTCAATGCGCTCATCGTGCCATTGCTCGCGATCTCGCTGGCCCGCCGGCCGCTGCAGGCCCGCGAGGCCCCGGTGGTCTCGCGCCACCTGCTGTTTCACACCGCGGCGCTGATCGGCGCCGGGCTTTATCTGTTCGCCATCGGGGCCGCCGGGTACTACCTGCGGCATGTCGGGGGCGATCTGGGTGCCTTCCTGCAGGTAGTGTTTCTGTTCGGCGCGGCGTTGCTGCTGGCCGTCATCGTCGCCTCGGGCAGTCTGCGGTCGCGTCTGCGCGTCTTCCTGGCCAAGCACTTCTTTCGCTACTCGTTCGATTACCGCCAGGAGTGGCTGCGGTTTACCGGAACGCTCTCGGCCGAGGATGACGAGATCCCGTTCCGCCAACGCGCCATCCAGGCGATCGGCGAACTGGTGGACAGCCCTGGGGGGCTGCTGTGGGTGCGCGACCGCAACGGCCCCTACGCCCTGGAGGGGGTACTGAACCTGGGCGATCCGAGTTATCCCCCGGAGGAGCCCGACGGGGCACTGGTGGAGTTCGTCGCGCGCACCGGCTGGGTGATCGACCTCAACGAATACCGCCGAGACCCCGAGCTGTATCAGGGCCTGCAACTGCCCGAATGGCTGGCGCAGAACACGCGCCTGTGGGTGGTGGTGCCGCTGCTCAAGGGCGAGCGTCTGCAGGGGTTCGTCGTGCTCGCCCAGCCCCGCGCGCCGCGCAAGATCGACTGGGAGGAACGCGACCTCCTGAAGACCGCCGGGCGCCAGCTCGCGGTGTATGTCGCGCTGGTGCAGACCGACGAGGCCCTGCTGGAGGCCCGCCAGTTCGAGGCCTTTCACCGACTGGCGGCGTTTCTGGTGCACGACCTCAAGAACGTCTCGGCCCAGCTGTCCCTGGTGTGCTCCAACGCGGAGCGTCACCTGTCCAACCCGGACTTTGTCCGCGATGCCCTGAACACGGTGAGCAATGCCCGCGACCGGCTGGAGCGGACCCTGGCCCAGTTGCGCCACGCCCAGGCCACGCCCGACACACCGAACCGCATCATCCCGCTGGATCGGCTTCTCGCCGAGGTCTCCGAGGCCAGCAGCCACCGCTCGCCCCTGCCGCGGCTCGACCTGCGCGAACCCGCGGCCGTCATCGGGGACCAGGAGGGACTTAAAAATGTACTACTCAATCTTGTAAGAAATGCTCAAGAAGCTACGCCGGATGACGGCTCAATCAATCTCAATCTTTACACCGAAGGGGGTTGGGCTATTGTTCAAATTGAAGACACGGGGAGCGGTATGGAGCCGGCTTTTCTAAAAAATCGGCTCTTCAAGCCCTTTCAAACCACCAAGGGAAATGCAGGGATGGGGATTGGTTTATATGAGGCGCGGGATCGAGTTTTGCGCATGGGAGGACGCATCACCGTCGACAGCGAGGCCGGCGTCGGAACGATCTTTACCCTGAAGCTCCCCTTGCAGATGGCACCGGCCATGGCTGAACCGTCATGAAGGCCGCAGGTGATTGCGAGGGTTCCATGCTGAAGCTTCTCATCGTCGAAGACGATCAGGGTCTGCGCAACCAGCTGAGCTGGTGTTTTGAGGGATACGAGATCCTGGAGGCCGAGGACCGCGAAAGCGCCATGTCCAGGATGCGGCGCCATCAGCCGGAGCTGGTGACACTGGACCTGGGCCTTCCGCCAGACCCGGCCAATGCTTCCGAGGGCCTGGCCCTGCTGCAGGACATCCTGGCGATGGACCCGGAGACCAAGGTCATCGTTGTCACCGGGAATGACGATCGCGAGAACGCGCTCAAGGCCGTGGCCCTGGGCGCCTACGACTACTACATCAAGCCGGTCGAATCCGACCTGCTGCGGATGATCGTCGATCGCGCTGCCCACCTGTACGGCCTCGAGGCGGAGAACCGCAAGCTGGCGCGCAAGCCCGGGGCGTCCCTGAGCGGGGTCATCACCGCCGACCCGGGAATGCTGGATGTCTGCCGGGTAGTCGAGCGTGTCGCACCTTCGGACGCCACCGTGCTGCTGCTGGGCGAGAGTGGCACCGGGAAGGAGGTGCTGGCACGCGCGCTGCACGACCTGAGCGGGCGCGCGGATGAACGCTTCGTGGCGATCAACTGCGCGGCGATCCCGGAGAACCTGCTGGAAAGCGAACTGTTCGGGTACGAGAAAGGCGCCTTTACCGGGGCCACACGGCAGACCATCGGGCGCATCGAACACGCCAACAACGGGACCCTGTTCCTGGACGAGATTGGTGACCTGCCGCACAGCCTGCAGGCCAAGCTGCTGCGCTTTTTGCAGGAGCGCAAGATCGAACGCCTCGGCGGTCGCAGCGAGATCCCGGTCAACGTGCGCATCATCGGCGCCACGAACCAGGACCTGAAGGCGCTGATCCAGCAGGGCGAGTTCCGCGAAGACCTGTATTACCGCATCAGCGAGATCTCGGTCTCGATTCCTCCCCTGCGCGAGCGCAAGGGGGATGCAACGCTGATCGCGCACTACCTGCTCGACCGCTTCACCCAGGATCAGCGGCGGCCGCGCCGCGGCTTTACCCAGGACGCCACCCACGCGATCGAGTCCTACGACTGGCCGGGCAACGTGCGCGAGATGGAAAACCTGATCCGCCGCGCCGTGATCATGGCCGACAGCCAGTTGATTACCGCAAAGGACCTGGGCCTGGAGCCGCCCGAGGGCGAGGCCCCGGCGGTACGACTACGCGATATCCGCGACAGCGCAGAACACGAGGCCATCCTGAAGGCGATGGCCCGCAGCAAGAACAACATTGCCCAGGCCGCCGACCAGCTCGGAATCACACGGCCGACGCTCTACAGCCTGCTCGACAAATTTGGCCTGAGGTAAACCCGCCATGAAGACTCCCCGTTCTGTATCCCGTGTGGTGGGCGCGCCCCGCCGCACCCTCCCGCGCCTGGCTCCGTTGCTGATGGCGCTGACCCTGGTCGGTTGCGATGCCCTGGGCACCCCGACCGAGGCCGAGCACCGCGAACGTGCCGAGCGCCACATGGAAGCAGGCGAATATGCCGCGGCCACCATCGAGTATCGCAACGTGCTGCAGCGCAATCCGGACCCCGAGGTGCGCGGCCGCCTGGGCCTCGCCTATCTGCGCGACCAGCAGCCGGAACCGGCCGTGCGCCACCTGCAACGAGCCCTGGAGACGGGCGCGGACCCGAACGAGTACGCCCTGCCCCTGGCGCGGCTGCTGTTCATGCTGGGTGGCAGTGGGGCAATCGCCGAGATCCCCGAGGCCGATGGCCTGGAAGGCGAGGATGCCGCGCGCCTGCTGGCCTATCGGTCGCTGGCGGCCTATCAGGCGGGAGACACCACTGCCGGATCGGATTATCTTGAGGCCGCCCGCGAGGCGCATGACGATCTGGTCGAGATTCATCTGGCGCGCGCCTACAAGGCGATGTCCGATGGCGACGCCGAGCAGGCCATGAAGATGACCGATGCGGCCCTGGAAAAGGACGCCGAATTTTCGCCTGCCTGGTCCCTCAAGGGAGACCTGGAACGGGTGCAGGGCGACCCCGAGGCTGCACTCAAGGCCTTTAGCCGCGCCGTCGAGTTGCGCCCGGATGCGATCGCCGAACGCCTGAAGCGCGGGCTGATGCACGTCGAACTGGGGCAGTTCGACGAGGCCCGGGCCGATGGCAAATTCCTCAAGGATGGCGCACCCAACCACGCCGGCGGCCACTTCCTGATGGGGCTGATCGAGTTCGAGACGGGCGAACCCCTGCAGGCTCGCCCCCACCTGGAAGAGGCGCTGGCGGCCTCGGCCAACTACCGCCTCGCGATGCCCTATCTGGCGGCCATCCAGCTGGAAGAAGGCAACTGGTCCCAGGCGGAACGCCTGCTGGAGCGCCACCATGCGCTGGGCCCGGCCAACGCGATGAGCTATCGGCTGCTGGCCCAGCTGCGCATTGAACAGGGCCGCACCCAGGATGCTCGACGGATCCTGGCCGAGGCACTGAGCGAGCGGCCCGACCTGATCGAAGCCCTGGGCGATCAGCTGGCCGCGCTCTATATCGGCGAGGGCGACACTGAAAGCGGGATCGAGGTCCTGCGCGAGGCCCTGGCCAACCGCGCGGACCGCCCGGAACTGCAGGAGATGCTGGGGATTGCCCTGGTGCGGCACGGCGACCACGAGCAAGGCATGGCGCTGCTGCACCGAGTCGCCAGCGAAAGCGCGGATGTACGCCTGGCCGACTACTCGGTGGCCCTGGCGCATATCCGGGATGGGCAGTACGAGCAGGCCCTGGAGGCCACCCAGCGTCTGCGCGACAAGGACCCGGAAAACCCGCAGGGCTTCAACCTGATGGGCGCCGCCCTGCTGGGGATGGGCGAAACCCACGAGGCCCGCCTGATCTATCAGGAAGGACTGTCGCTCCATCCGGACAACAGCACCCTGGCCCTGAACCTGAGCTCGCTCGAGGTCCGCCAGGGCAACCTGGAGACGGCCCGCGAGATCCTCGAGGACCTGCAGGAACGCGACCCCGGGCATCCCACCTCGGCGATTCGGCTGGCGACACTGCATTTCCAGCAGGGGGAGATGGAGGCCGGCAAGCGCTGGCTGCAGGACGCAATCGAGGCGCACCGGGATCGGATCGAGCCCTACCTGATGCTGGCACGCGCCCAGAACCAGCAGGAGGATCACGCCGCCGCCCGATCGACCCTGGAAAAAGCCCGCGAACATCACCCCAACGACACCCGAGTGCTGGGCCTGCTGGTCGATCAGCAGGAGCGCGAGGGGGACTTCGCGGGCGCGGCACAGACGCTTGGGCACCTGGCCGTACTGCGGCCGGATGCCGCGGAGCTGCGCTTCCGGCAGGCGCGCAATCTCGCCGCGCTGGGCGAGACCGAGCAGGCCGTCACGGCCCTGCGCGAGACGCTGTCGATCGACTCCAGCCACATGAGCGCGCGCATGGTGCTGACCCGCCACCTGAGTCTGGCCGGCGAGGTCGACGAGGCGCGTCAGGTCTTCGAGCCTGTTGCGGAGCGGGCCCCGGAGGCGGCGCAGGTGATCGCGCAACAGGCCTGGTTCGACGCACAAGCCGGCGAGCTCGACAAGGCGATCGAGGGCTACGAACGCGCCCTTGAGCGTGAGTCCCGACGCGACTGGCTGGTGGAGAAATACCAGGTTCAGCAGCGGGCCGGCCATTCCGACGCGGCCCTGGAGACGCTGCAGGGCTGGCTGCAGGAGCACCCCGATGATCTCGCCTCGCGCCACCTGCTCGGCTCGGCGCAGATCAACGCCGGCCACGAGGCCGAAGCCCTGGAAACCTACGAAACCGTGCTGGAACAGCGGCCCAACGATGTCATCGCGCTGAACAATGCGGCATGGCTGGCCCGCGAGACCGACAACCCCCGCGCCCGCGAGTATGCCCAGCGGGCTGTCGAACTGGCCCCGGATCAGCCCGCGATTCTCGACACCCTGGGCGTGGTCTTGCTGGAGGGCGGCGACACCGAGAGCGCCCTGGAGACCCTGCAGCGGGCCTACCGGATGAGCCCGCAGGCACCGGATATCGGGTTCCATCTGGCACAGGCCTACCAGGCCAGCGGCGAAACCGAACAGGCGCGCGCCCTGCTGACGGAGCTGCTGGAGGCCCACGAAGATTTCCCGGAACGCGAACGGGCGCAGTCGCTTCACGAGTCGCTGTAAAACCGGAAAAGCGAGAAAGACGCGCCGAGCAGAAGCCCACGTCCGCGTGGGCTTCTGCTTTTCCGGCCAGCGTCGAAACTGGCGCCAGGACTACTGCGATTTCTTCAACAGCAGGTTGTAGCAATTGCCCGAGATCGAGGAGTCGACCACCTGGAATCCGGCGCTGGTGAAGCGACTCAGGATATCGCGGGCCTCGTACGGGGTATGCAGGATGCCTTTGCGCATGCCCCAGCGGTTGATGCGTTCGGCAATCAATTTGAGTGGCTGCGGCGTGCGCGGATACAGCAGGACGTTCGCGGCCAGGGTGCCCCCCGGCTTGAGCACCCGAAAGGCCTCGTGGATGGCGCCGTCCACATCCGGAAAGCAGTGTACCGAGTTGGCGATGTTGGCCGTATCGAACTCGCCGTCGGCGAACGGCAGCTCCGCGGCGTCGGCGTGTTTGACAGTCACGTGCTCGTCCTTTGCGAAGCGGTGGCGCGCGCCCGCCAGCATGGATTCGGCGTAATCCACGCCAACGATTTCGCTCTCCGGCAGTTTGCGCCGGCGCCGCCACTTGATCGCCATCTCCAGCAACGTCCCCGTACCGCAGCCGATCTCCAGATGCCGGGCCCCCATGTTGCGGCCAAAAAACCGGATCTGGGCGCCCAGGGTGCTGTTGTAGGCAAAGGTCAGGATGAAAAACCCCCGCGCGTCGTACCACCAGGGTGGCGACTTGTAGGCCTCGGCAATCTCGTCGCGGGTCTTGGCACGCTTGGACATGTGGCATCTCCTTCACGGAAAGAACGGCCGAGCCCCCAACTCCGCCGTCCGTTTTTTTTACAAAGCCCTTTTCCAGGACCAAGGAAAAACAAAACAAACGCCTTGAAAATCCGATAGTTAGCACTTTTGGCACGCAGCCTGCTTTACTTCACTCGCAAGACAGGACGACTAGCAAATTGAAGTGGAAGTAAGCGTTAACCCAAACAAATTGATGCTAACTGGTGGAGGATTACAACATGGAAAGGTTCAAGCAAACAGCGCTGGGGGCGGTACTGGCAGTGGCCAGTCTGGGGCTTGCGAGCACCGCACATGCCGGCGTCTTCACGATTGATGATTCGCAGCTCGATCTCTCGACGATCGCGGTCGGCGAACGTCAGGTTGACCGTATTACCGGCGGGTATGAGGAGCTGCTGACCCTCGATACCGACGGTTCCTTCGACGCGGCGGCCTACTGGAACGTAGGTCAGTACTTCCTTGGGGGTACAAGCGTCAGCAATCGTCTGGGCGCCGGCGGGGACGACGGTGATCTGTTCTATGGCCTGTATGCCGTGTTCGAGTCCTCCGGGACTTTCGACGCGGGTTCGGGCGAGTTCACCGGCACCACCGGCTCGATCGCGCTCTACCTGGATCCGAATCTGGATACCACCTTCGGGTTTAACTCGGGCGATGCGGCCGACGGTGTGGCCCTTGGCGGCACGGGTGATGACATCCTCGTAGGCTGGTCCGACATCTTCGAGCGGGGCGCGGGTCGCTTTGAACCCGGCTCGGACGATATCGGCAGCTTCGCGCTCATCTTCAACGAGTGGATGCTGACGGATGAAGGCAAGCAATTCTTCACCAGTCCGGACCCGTTCTACATGAATGTCCGAGTATCGGGTCAGTTCGACTTTATCGAGGGTTTCGAGGAAGTCGATCAGCGCACTACCTTTGATGTGGTCGGCTCGGCCGACGCCCGGTGGTTCGGGGTACCCGAGCCGGGCATGCTGCTTCTGCTGGGAACCGGGCTGGTAATGCTCGGCTTCGTCGCCACGCGACGCCGCCGCCGCGAGACTGGCCTGGCTGCCTAGCAGCCCTTGTGGTTGGGCCTTCTGCTCCCCCCTGGGTGGAAAGCCTCTCCCGGCCCCTCGTCTTCGGACGAGGGGTTTTTTTATGTCCGAACATACGAAACGCGAGGCTGGATGGCTGCTGTTCAGACCTGGGCCCGGAGACGTGCGAGTCGACGTCGTCCGATCGCCAGCAGCAGGCGCTGCAGGGGATTGCGGTTGCCACCGGGGCGCCAGGTGCGGGCGAGGCGCTGGCGATAGGCATCGAAGTGAACGCCGCGCGGGGCCCAGACGACACGGCCACGTCCCAGCAGGATCTTCAGGGCCTCGGTACCCATGACCCCGGCGCACAGCTCGCAGGCCATCACGGTGGACGGGCCATGCTGCGCCCTCAGGTCGACGGCGGCAGGATCGGCCAGATAGCCCATCTGCATCATCGACGGGGCCAGGCCCATCATGAAACGCAGCGCCAGCTCCTCGTCGGGCAATCCATCGCGCAGGTCGAAGTAGTCATCGAACGACAGACCACCCGGGCGGAAATTGAGCAATGCGGCCCCCATGCCGAGCGGGGCCACGGTGATCGCCGGGATCCCCCGCTCCGCGCAAGCGGCGAAGACCTCGCGGCGGACCTGAAACACGAAAAAGTCGAGCCCGTCGACGTAGAGGTCCACACCCTGCAGGAAGGCCTCCAGATTGTGCTGGTACACCCCCTCCGGGAATGTGGTGATCTCGAGCTCCGGATTGATGTCCAGCGCCATCTCGCGCAGGACCTCGACCTTGGGTCGGCCCAAACGGGACATGCCGGCCCCCGCCTGGCGGTTCATGTTGTGCAGCTCGAAGCAGTCGAAATCCGCGATATGAAAGCGCCCCACCCCCAGGCGGGCGAGCGTCAGCAGATGGCTCCCGCCGACACCCCCAAGACCGGCGATCGCCACCCGCGCACCGCGCAGGCGTTCCATCTCCGGCCAGGTCACCCAGCCATGGGTGCGCCGGAACG
The DNA here is from genome assembly GCF_000383695.1 of Thioalkalivibrio sp. ALJ15. NCBI lineage: Bacteria > Pseudomonadati > Pseudomonadota > Gammaproteobacteria > Chromatiales > Ectothiorhodospiraceae > Thioalkalivibrio > Thioalkalivibrio sp. ALJ15. The sequence goes on along the minus strand of NZ_KB912056.1, from coordinate 577,602 downwards.
CCGCGTGATAGTCGAATTCAGGCATCAGGCCGCGCTGGCAATCGCGTCCCAGAGAGAGTCGGAGGGATGGGGGTCGGAGAGATTGGCATAGGAGTGTGCATACAGCTGGCTCAGCGACGGTGAACGGTGAATCCCGGCCAGGGCTGTAAGCAGACTAATATGAAACGGCGCGCGGCGACCATGGTAGTTCTGAAGCGTGCCGATCTGCTTCACCTTCAGGCCGTGGCGACGCAGGATGCGCGCCAGAGACGGCTCCATCATGGCGAAGGCATGCGAGCGGCCCTCGATCTCCATCATGGCGACCGCACTCATGAACAGACTCAACGCCAGCAGCGGGAAGGTACGCGCCTGTTCCAGAGGCACATTCAGCAGATGAAGGTCCCCGACAGGAGTGACCGACTCCCCCAGACGTCGCCGGAACAGGCCATTGACGGCCAGTCGGGAGACCTCGCAGATCGCGTCCCGCTCCAGCCGGTCCGGGCGAAATTCGGTCTCGTAAAAGCAGTTATCGCAGTGGCGCTCCATCGGGAGTTCGTGGATCTTCTGACGCGCGTCAACATGCACGACCCGGACGCAGCCCGCGTGGGTACCGCTCACCACATGCTCCAGCAGGCAATGCGTGGACTGGGCGTCATATTCGTCGATCTCGCGCTCGCCCGGGCAGCTCTCCGGAGACTCGTAACGAAACTCTCGGCAGTAGACCTCGTAGCGCAGTCGGTACACCGCCTCCAGCTGCTCCTTGTCCGGCTTCACCAGAGAAAAATAGCGGCAGAATGCCGTGATGAGCGGGTCATCCTGCACAGGGCACTTCCATAGCCCTTGGGGCGTGATACACACGCGGGCGCCAGCAACGCTTGTACCCCGGCGCCGCGCGGTACGGGAGCGGTGGGTGTCCGGCCAGTTGCGCATAGTGGGGGCGCACCGGTGCGTCGCCCAGCCCCAGCCGGCGGCGCCAGGCGGACAGCGCCACGCCGGACTCGGCAGTCAATGCACGAAACGGCAGCCGCAGCCCCCGGTGATCACAGGCCTCGCCACACAGCTCGATGGGGATATGGTGGCGCTGGAGCAGACGCGCGAGGGCTGGTCGAATCATGAACAGCAGAAAGTCATACCCGTGGTCTTCGGCATAGGCCTGGGCGGCCTGGCAAAGGTGATACAGCAAACGCGGCGATCCGCGTTCCGGTGAACCACGAGCAATCAGACGGGAAACCTCGAGCACCCGCGGGGACTCGACCCTGGGCGTCGCGAAGGCATCCTCAAACAGATGCCCGGCGGCCATGGTCGGGAGGAGACCCGCCTCCGGCCGGATCAGACGCATGGCGCCAACCCAGTGCCCGCCGTCGTACAGCCCGCCCATCCGCACCAGAAAATGAGCGGCGTGCTCGTCGTGGATGTCGCGCTCGAAACCTTCCGGGTAACGCTCGGCCGCTTCGAAACCAGTCTCCAGACAGTACACCGCGTAGCGCATCCGATAGTGGATGCGACGCGCCCGGGCGCCCGTGGCGAGATACACCTGATAGGACGGGGAGTGCCCATCCGGCAGGCAACGATCTGAGGTGGGGCGTCCCGGTTCGACGCCAGCATGGGTATACAAACGTTCGTCCTCCATTGCGTAATTCAATACGGATTTCCCCGGCCAGAGGCGCATGCCTTCAAGCCGTCGTGTCGATGCGTTGACCCGGACCATTGCGCCTGAGAAAACGCAGGCCCAGACCCACTCGGCGATCGGATACCACGACGGCATCGAAGGTCCCGGCGGTCGGGAGCATTAGCTGCAAGGCGGTATCCGGCGGCAAATACGGGTACTGCCCGACCAGTGCAATCCGCGCGCCACCCCGCGAAAGATCCATCAGGCGGCACTTGCGCCACTCCTTTCGGATGCCGATCTCGGTCAGCAGGTTGACCGCATACCGAGGCCAGCAGCGCTGCTCGGGCCGGCCGGGTGTCTTGCGGCCGTAGCGCCAGGCGAATGCGGCCGACCAGTGCCTCGGGTTCGGCGAACAGGCGTAGAGATCGGCCTGAGCCGGATCCGTAATCGGGGGTTCCCCGAGTCGGTCGATTACGGCCTCCACCAGCTGTCCGGCCCAGGACTCGTACTCTTCGTCACTGGCACTGAACCGATGGAGCTGTCGGTAGATGTCGTTCATCAGCGCGAGGCGCTCGCTCCAGTTCCGCTTGAGCATGGCGGGATGCCAGAACTCCGCCAGATTCTGCGCGAGACTTCTCTGGCCCAGATCGTCGTGCATTTGAGAATCCCTCCCAACCGCCAGGCCACCCCCCTGCCGCAGCCGTTTCGAGCCTAATCGAACAAAGCCCAGCAAACTGCGTACCAGTTAACGTAAACCCCTGATCCGTTATAAAACCGCGAAAATTTATTAGAAAACTCAGCTTCAAAATTTTTTCAGGTGTAAACATTCTCGACACGTGTAGACAAGGGAAAACAAACGATCTTCAATAGCCCTAGACGTCTCCCGAGGTGGGGCTCAAGCAAGGTGCCAATCGACCTTGCGGGGAACCCTTTTACCGGAGAACTGTTACTCCGTTCGAAGACCCACAAGGCGTCATTGAACGTCAAAGGGTTTAACAGGGGGCAACAAGAAATGGAAAAGATTGTTCAGGATTTTGTTCAGCGGGCGCGCGCCACCTGGCGCCGACGCTGGTGGATTCTGCCGATTGCCTGGATTGTGTGTCTGGGCGGATGGGCTTACATCCAGAGCCTCCCGGATACCTATCAGGCTAATGCGCAGGTGTTCGTCAACACTCAGTCCGTCCTGAACCCGCTGCTGCGCGGGATGACGGTGCGCCCGGATACAGAAGAGCGGCTGCGGATGGTGACGCGCACCCTGCTCAGCCGCGACAACCTGGAGACCATCGCCCGGCAAAGCGACCTGGACGTCTACATGGGTAGTGCCGACCTCGACGCGCAGGTCAGCCTGCTGCGCAGCAGGCTGACCCTGGACGGCGAACGGCGCGAAAACATCTTCACTGTGCGTTTTCGCCACAGCAATCCTGATGTGGCCGAGCGCGTGGTCCGCGAGACGGTGAATCTGTTCATGGAGCGCGGCCTGGGCGACTCGCGCCTGGATCTGAGCACCTCGCAGCGATTCATCGAGCGCCAGATCGAGATCTACGAGCGCCAGCTGCAGGCCAGGGAAGCCGAGATCGAAGACTTCAAGCGGCAGAATGCGCGTTTTATCAGCGGCGACGGCAACTTCTACTCGCGCCTGGAACGCGGCCGCGAACAGGTGGCCCAGGCAGAGCTGCAACTGCGCGAGGCCCACAGCCGCCTGGCCGCATTGCAGCGCCGTGCCGAGGAGAGCCGGTCGGGTGGCGGCACGGTGAGGGCGCAGTACCGCAACCCGGAGCTGGACCGCCGGATCAACGACCTGCAGGAAAACATCGATGCCATGCGGCATCGCTACACCGACGACCACCCCGACATCGTCGCCGCAAGGCGCATCCTCTCGGAGCTGGAAGAGCGCCGCTCGCGCGAAGCCGCCGACTACGCGCGCAACCCGGCGGTCGTACCCATTGGGGCTACCGGGGGTGGCGACGCGCTGCAGGCCGCGATCACCGACGCCGAGAGCGAGATCGCGATGCTGGAGACCCGGATCGAAGAGTTCCAAGCGCGGGTCGCGCGGCTGGAACAGGACGTCGACCGCGCTCCGGCCGTGGAGTCGGAGCTGACCGCGCTGACCCGCAACTACGACGTACTGCGCGACTCCTACCGCCAGCTCCAGAGCCGCCGCGAACAGGCGATCATGTCGGGCGCGGTGGAGTCGGAAACCGACTCGGTCGATTTCCGCGTCCTCGAGCCGCCGCGCCGACCGACAGCCCCCTCGGCACCCGACCGCCCACTGATGGCCACCGGCATCTTGCTGGTCGGTCTGGGCGCGGGCACGGGCTTCGCCTTCCTGCTTTCACAGCTGCGGCGGACGGTCAGCAATCGGCGGCAGCTCGCGGAGATCGCCGGTCGCCCGGTTCTGGGCACCATCTCGGCCGTACGCACACCCCAGATACGGCGCCGCCGCAGGCTGGAGCTGTCGGCCTTTTCAATCGCCCTGGCCACCCTCCTTCTGGTGTATGCCGTGGTCATGGGTCTTTACCTCACCGGATCGGCCGGTGTTCTCGACGAACTGCTGAGCCTGTTGCGATGAACGGCCGCGGCCATCGGCCCGGTGTATCGCACGCAACGCATCAGGGACCGGGATGCATTTGTTCCATGGAGGCGCGGGCCCTGCGGGCCGGCGCACGGCAAGGGGAGCCAGACGCTCATGAGCATCATTGAAAAAGCCCTCGACAAGAGCCGGTCGGCTCCCATACAGCCCCTGCCCGCCGACGCAGCATCCGGACACACGGACCGGGAAGCGGGGGGCACGGAGGCCCCGGCATCCGGGCACGGCGAGCACTCGGCGGCAGCTCGCATCGACTTCGGGCACCTGCGGCGGCAGGGGCTGATCGTGCCCGGCGACCAGCGCTCCACCCTGGCCGAAGAGATCCGCATGATGAAGCGGCCGCTCTTGAACAACGCGTTCGGGCGCCACTCCGCAATGCGGATACCCCGCGGGCGGCTGATCATGGTGACCAGCTCGCTGCCACGCGAGGGCAAGACCTTTCTGACCACCAACCTGGCGATCAGCATGGCGATGGAGGTCGACCGCACGGTATTGCTGGTCGACGCCGATGTGGCCCAGCCGACCGTTCCGAGGGTCCTCGGGTTCGAGGCCGAGCGCGGGCTGATGGATGTCCTCACGGAGCCGGACCTTGGCATCCCCGATGTCCTGATGCGGACCAACATCGAGAACCTCTCGGTGCTGCCCGCCGGGCGCCCGCACGGGCGATCCACCGAGATCCTGGCCAGTGACGGGATGCGGGCCTTGCTGGACGAACTTCACGATCGCTATCAGGACCGCATCATCCTGTTCGATTCCCCCCCGCTACTGGCCACCAGCGAGCCGGGCGTGCTGGCCGCCGGGATGGGACAGGTCGTGATGGTGGTCGACGCCGAGCGCACCCCGGCCGCCTCCGTGGAGAACGCGATGCAGCAGCTCGCCGGCTGCGATGTGGTCCTGACTGCACTCAACCGAGCGCCCTCCACCCCGGGGCTTGGCTATGGCACGGGCTACTATCACGAGCGCCCGTACGGGGAGGTGAGCCATGAGCACTAACCAGGGACGGGTGCGGGTCACACACCGCAGGGAGGCCCCGGTACGGAACGGCCGGGCGATCTGTCTGATCGCCGTGCTGGGCGGCGGCACGCTGGCGCTGCCCGCCTCGGGCCTGGCCACCGAGTGGGACTTCACCCCGCGAGTCACGGTGGGGGTGGAGGCGACCGACAACGTCCGCCTGGCCCCCCGCGGGCAGGAGGATGCGGACCTGATCGGGCATGCGCGCCCCGGCTTCACCCTGCGCCGGGACGGCGTGCGCAATGACACCCGCGTGGACTACCAGCTCAACCATCGCACCCACCTGTCCGAGTCGAGCGAAGACCGCACGACCCACATGCTGCGCGCCCGCAACCAGACCGAGGTCATCGAGGACACGTTCTTTGTCGACGTGACCGCCTCGCGCCGGGAACAGGCCACCTCGCTGCTGGACCCGGTCGGCATCGGCGGCAGCACGCCACGCAGCAACATCGAGGAGACCTCGTATTACAGCGTGTCGCCCAACCTGCAGAACGAGTTCGGCACCTTTGCCCGCCAGGACATTCGCTACACCTACGACGAGCGGCACTACCACCGCAGCAACCGGGCCAGCAGCACGGGCAACCGCGCGGAATACACCCTGGACAGCGGCCCGGCTTTTGATCGCGTGTTCTGGCAGCTGGCGGGCTTCTACGACCGGCTGAAGTACGAAGACGGGCTGGAGGGCGAGTTCAGCGAGATCAGCGCAACCCTCGGGTACAACATTGGCCGCACCCTGCGCGTATTTGGCGTCGTGGGCGAGGAGTTCAACGACTACGAAACCCTGCGCGACGACGACGATGGCAGCTTCTGGGAGGTCGGTGTCGGCTGGACCCCGACACCGGTGACCTCCGTCGAGGCACGTTATGGCGAACGCTTCTTCGGCACAACACGAGCCCTCAGCGCGACGCACCGCAGCCGCCGCGCCAGCTACGGCGTCAGCTATTCCGAGGGCATCAGCTCGACCCGCGATCGGCGCGAATTCATGTTCCTTGACGTGTCCCAACTGGCCGAACTGGAGGGCATGACGTTCGAGGAGATCTTCGACCAGTACACCTTCGAAGAGCTCCAGTTACTGTTCACGAGCGCGCTGGTTACGCAAGAAGCGCTGATCGAGGGGTTCTATCTGACACGCAGTGCCCGTGCGAACTGGCGCTACGATACCGGGCGCAGCGTGTTCGGGGTTACCGGCTACCAGACCCGACGCGAGGCCGAGTTCGACACCGGTGCCGGCATTTTCGAGGACGACAATCGCCGCACCGGCGTGATCGCCTTCTGGGAGCTGACACTGGGGCCGCGCACCACCACGGAGCTGAGCTCCGGGGTCTCGCGCACGGAGTTTCTGGGCAGCGACCGCGAAGACGACTTCTTCTACTTCCGCGCCAGCCTGAACCGCCAGTTCGCCCCGGACCTGCGGGGCAGCCTGGCCTATCGCTATCAGCAGCGGGATTCGAACAGCCGGGTCAACGAATACCGGGAAAACTCGATCATCGCGCTGATCACCAAGGAGTTCTGAGCATGTACGAGAACTTCTATGGGCTGCAGGGCAAGCCCTTCGCCCTCAGCCCGGACCCGAAATTCTTCTACGCCAGCAAGGGCCATCGGCGGGCCATGGCCTACCTCGAATACGGCGTGCAACAGCAGGAGGGTTTCATCGTCATCACCGGCGAGGTCGGGGCCGGCAAGACGACCCTGGTGCGCAGCCTGTTCGAGACACTCGGCACCAAGCGGGTACTCGCGGCACAACTGGTCAGCACTCAGCTGGATGCCGAGAACCTGCTGCGCTCGGTGTGCCTGGCCTTCGGCCTGGAAGGAACCGGCGACGACAAGGCCAGCCAGCTGCGCCACATGGAGCGCTTCCTGCTGAACACGCGTTCACGCGGGCAGCGCGCGCTGCTGGTCGTGGACGAGGCGCAGAACCTGAGCATGGATGCGGTGGAAGAGCTGCGCATGCTGTCCAATTTTCAGGGCGTTGACGGGCCGCTGTTGCAGAGCTTCCTGCTGGGCCAGCCCGAATTTCGCGACATCCTGCGCAGCGAAAACATGCAGCAGCTGCGCCAGCGGGTGATCGCCACCTATCACCTGGGCCCGATGGACGAGGGCGACACCCGGGCCTACGTCGAGCACCGCCTGTCGCGCGTGGGCTGGGAGGGAACACCCCACTTCGCCACCGATATCTGGCCCGTGATCCATGAATTCACCGGCGGCATCCCGCGCAAGGTGAACACCCTGTGCGACCGCCTGCTGCTGATGGGCTATCTCGAGGAGCGCTACGACCTCGACGCCGACGAGGCCCGCCGGGTGATCGACGAGATCGAGGAGGACTTTGGCGCGCAGCAGGAGACGGCCGAGCCGACACCCGGGAACGCCGTGAATGGCGTGATCGATACCGAACGCGCCATTGCCAACGAGCTGACCCTGATCCGTCTGGAGGACAGCTACGAGGCGATGGAAAAACGCCTGGACCGGATCGAGCACGCCCTGGCGATCAACTACCGACAGTCGCAGCGCATCCTCGACGCCCTGGACTCGCTGGACAAGTTTTCGGGCTTCGACCACAAGGAGCTCGCCCGGCACTAGTGCCGGGGAAACCGCCATGCCGTCCGCACCGCCCACCGTAGCCAATGCCCTGACCGTCGATGTCGAAGACTATTTTCAGGTCTCGGCCCTGGCGCCGCATTTCCCGAGCCATTGCTGGGAGAGCCAGGAGTGCCGCGTGGAGTACAACCTCGAGCGGATCCTGGCGCTGTTCGATCATCACCGCGTGCGCGCGACCTTCTTTACCCTTGGCTGGATCGCCGAGCGCTATCCCCAGGCGGTGCGGCGAGTCGTCGACGCCGGGCACGAGCTGGCCAGCCACGGTTACGGGCACCAGCGGGTGACCGAACTGGAGCCTCAGGCATTTCGCGCGGACATCGTCCGCGCCAAGGCCATCCTGGAAGACATCGCCGGTGTCGAGGTGCGCGGCTATCGCGCCCCCAGCTTCTCGATCGGCGAGGGCAACCTGTGGGCGCTCGACCTGCTGGCCGAAACGGGCCACACCTACAGCTCGAGCATCTATCCGGTCCAGCACGATCACTACGGCACGCCGAGCGCGCCGCGCCACCCCTATCGCCCGCGTGGGCCCCAGGGCGTGCTGGAACTACCCCCGGCCACCCTGCGCGTGGCTGGCCGCAATCTGCCGGCGGCCGGTGGCGGCTACTTTCGGCTGCTGCCCTATGCGGTCTCCCGCCAGGCGTTACGGAGGATCAATAACAAAGACGGTTTGTCCGGGGTGTTCTATTTCCACCCCTGGGAGATCGATCCCGGACAACCGCGTGTCCCCGGCGTGAGCGCCAGGACGCGTTTTCGTCACTACCTCAACCTCGGGCGTACGGAACGTCGACTGCAGCGGCTGCTGCAGGACTTCCGCTGGGGCCGCATGGACCAGGTCTTTGCCCACCTCCTCGCCAGCCCGGCGCCGCCAACCCCGACGACAGCGAACAGCCATGCTCAAGTCCACTGACCAGCGACCCACGACCACGCGCGCGACCGCGTTGCGGGTCCAGGACCTCACGCCTGCCGATGTTGCCCGGTGGGATGCCTTTGTCGAGACCTGCCCGGTGGCGACGTTCTTCCATCGCGCGGGCTGGCAGACGGTTATCGAACAGGCCTTCGGGCACTCGACCCATTTCCTGTTTGCCGAAGGCCCGAACGGGATCGAGGGTGTCCTGCCCCTGGCGCGCGTGCGCAGCTTTCTGTTCGGCCATTCCCTGGTTTCGCTGCCGTTCTGTGTGTACGGCGGCATCGCCGCGCGCACTGAAGAGGCCTTCGTGGCCCTGGACAACCGGGCCCGGGAGCTCGCGCAGCAATACAAGGTGGATTATCTCGAGTACCGCCATATGGCGCCCTACCACCCGGACCGACCGACCAAGCACCTGTATGTGACCTTTCGCAAGGAGATGGCGAAAGAGGTCGAAGAGAACCTGGAGGCGATCCCGCGCAAACAGCGGCGCATGGTGCGCAAGGGCATCAAGGCCGGCCTGGTCAGCGAGATCGACCGGGACATCGAGCGATTCTTCCCGATCTATGCGGCCAACGTGCATCGCATGGGGACGCCCGTGTTCAGCCGGCGCTACTTCCGCATCCTGCGAACCGTGTTCGGCGACGACTGCCGGATCCTGACCGTCACCGACGCGGGGACCCCTGTGGCCAGCGTGCTCAACTTCTACTTCCGCGACCAGGTCCTGCCCTACTACGGCGGCGGCACGCCGCGCGCCCGCGAGGTAGCCGGGTATGACTTCATGTACTGGGAGGTGATGCGCCGGGCCTGCGAGTCGGGTCTGCGCCTCTTCGATTTTGGCCGCAGCAAGCGCGATACCGGGTCATTCAGCTTCAAGAAGAACTGGGGCTTCGAGCCCCAGCCCCTGTACTACGAGTACGACCTGGTGCGTGCCCGGGCCATGCCCGACGTGAACCCGCTCAACCCGAAGTACCGCTACTTCATCCAGGCGTGGCAGCGACTGCCGCTGGCGGTGGCCAACCGGGTGGGGCCCTGGCTGTCCCGCAATCTCGGGTAGTGCTCGTGACCGTTATTAAACACCCCAGCACACCCGGGGACGGGTCGCACTGGGGCTTCCGTTTCGACCGCAGCAGCGGGTGAGCTTGCAATGGATGCCGTACTTTATCTGACCCATCGAATCCCGTGGCCGCCCAACAAGGGCGACAAGATTCGCTCGTACCATATCCTGCGCGATCTGACGCGGCGCTACCGGGTCTACCTGGGCACCTTTATCGACGACCCGGCCGATGCGGCCTACGTCAAAGAGCTGGAGCGCTGCTGCGCGGGCGTCTGCGTGCGCCCGCTCTCGCCGGGGCGCGCAAAATGGCGCGCCCTGCGCGGACTGCTGACACAGGAGCCGCTGACCCTCCCCTGGTATCGCGATGCGGCGCTGCAGCGCTGGGTCGACCGGGTACTGGAACAGCAGGAGATCTCGCGCGCGCTGGTGTTCTCCTCGGCCATGGCGCAATACCTCCCGCCCCGGGCCCGCCTGACGCGGGTGGTGGACTTCGTCGATGTCGACTCCGACAAGTGGACCCAGTACGCCGCCAGCAAGCCCTGGCCGATGAGCGCGATCTACCGCCGCGAAGGACGCCAGTTGTTGCGCTATGAACGACAGGTCGCGGCGCGCAGCGAGGCCAGCCTGTTCGTATCACCGGACGAAGCCGCGGCATTTCGGGCCCTGGCGCCGGAGAGTGCCGAGCGGGTGCATGCACTGAACAACGGCGTCGATGCGGCGTACTTCGACCCGCAGCACCTCCCGAAGAAAGGCCCCTATCCGGACCGGGTCCAGCCGATCGTGTTCAGCGGGGCCATGGACTACTGGCCGAACGTGGAGGCGGTGGTCTGGTTCGCGGAATCCGTCCTGCCACGCATTCGCCAGGTTCACCCGGATGTGCGTTTTTACATTGTCGGCAGCCGGCCCGCGCCGGAGGTCCGCGAACTGGAGCGCCAGCCGGGCGTCGAGGTCGTGGGACCAGTGGAAGACATGCGCCCCTGGGTCGGCGGTGCCGCGGTTTCGGTGGCGCCCCTGCGGATCGCGCGCGGAGTCCAGAACAAGGTGCTCGAGGCCATGGCGCTGGCGCGGCCGGTCGTGGCCTCCCCGCAGGCGCTCGAGGGGATCACCGCCGTACGCGATGACGAGGTGATCGAGGCCGAGACCGACCCCGAGGTGTTCGCCCGCGCGGTCCTGCAGTGCCTGGAACAGCCCGATCCCGAGATGGCCGCCCGCGCCCGCCGACGCATCACCACGGACTACGACTGGGGCCGCAACCTCGCGTGCCTGCACGACTATCTCGAGAGCGGGCTGGCGCACGAGGGCGAGGCGATCGTCTCCCGGGGGGATGCATGAGCACGCCGGCCACTGTGATGTCCCAGCCGCTGGTGCAACGGTGGTGGGCGCCCGTGCTGGCACTGGCCGCCCTGATTGCGACCACGCTGGTCGTGTTCGCGCCCACATTCGTCTCGATGGTGGATACCTGGGCGCGTTCGGATACCTTCGCGCATGGATTCCTGGTCGTACCGATCGTCCTGTTTCTGGTCTATCTCAAGCGTGACGAGCTGGCGGCTGTATCGCCGCGCCCCTATCCCCTGGCGCTGGTCCCGATCGTGCTGCTGGGGCTCGCCTGGGTCATGGGCGAGCTGGTGGATGTCATCTCGGTGCGCCAGTTCGCCGCAACCCTGATGATCCCCTTCCTGGTGTGGCTGGTCATGGGCACCACAGTCGTGCGCGTCCTGCAGTTCCCGCTGGCCTACCTGCTGTTCGCCGTCCCGCTGGGCGAATTCCTGGTGCCTCCGCTGATGGACTTCACCGCGGAGTTCACCGTCGCGGCGGTTCAACTGTCCGGGATACCGATCTACCGCGACGGCCTGCACTTCGAACTGCCGACCGGACGCTGGTCGGTGATCGAGGCCTGCAGCGGTGTGCGCTATCTGATTGCGTCGGTCGCGCTGGGGACGCTGTACGCCTATCTGATGTACCGCAGCCTCTGGCGGCGGCTGGCCTTTGTCGGTGTCGCGATCATCGTGCCGATCATCGCCAATGGCCTGCGCGCCTACATGATCGTGATGATCGGACACCTGAGCGACATGGAGTATGCCGCGGGCGTCGACCACCTGATCTACGGGTGGGTCTTCTTCGGTGTCGTGATCTTTCTGATGTTCTGGATCGGGGCCTTCTGGCGCGAGGATGGGGCAGCCGGGGAGCCCGCCCGCCGAGTCCCGGCACGAGCCCAGCAAACCGGGGCCATGGGCTTTGCTCATATGGCCGTGATCGCCGCGCTGGTGGTCACACTGGGTCCCGTCTATGCCCACTGGATGGACACCCGGGATCTCGGCCCGATACAGGGCCTGGGCACCGGACCGATCGTTCCTTCCGGCTGGACCGCCGTGCCCGCTCGGGAGCGGCCCGGCTGGCAGCCCGGCTACCAGTTCATGCGTGCGGAGCGCGGGGGCTGGGTCGTAAACGATTCACAGGTGGAGGTCGGCATGCACGTAGGCTTCTACCGCGAACAGGCGCGCCACGGAAACATGCTCGGCTGGCACAACACGCTGGCGGGCCGGGAGCGGGCCGAATGGAGCCAGGCCCGGCGCGGCCAGGCGGAGGTCGCGGGCTATCCCGATCCGCAGCGGGTCCTGCTGCGCGGGCGCCAGCAGCAGATGGTGGCCTGGCAGTGGTACTGGGCGAACGGGCATCTCACCACCCGGCCCTTCGAGGTCAAGGCCCGCGAGGCCATTAGCCGACTGCTGGGCGGGCGCGACGACGCCGCGCTGATCGTAATCTACGCCGAATACCACGACGAACCGCAGCAGGCCGAGGATGCGATACGCGCCTATGTGGAGGCCGCGATGCCGCAGGTGCTGGAACGGCTGCAGGACGTGAACCAGCGATGAGCGCCCTGGCATCCAAGGGGAGTGCCGCCGACCCGCGCCCATGCGTGGCCCATGTCATCCATCGCCTGGATGTCGGCGGCATGGAGAACGGACTGGTCAACCTGCTCAACCACATGCCCGCCGAGCGCTACCGGCACGCGATCATCTGCATGACCGACTACACGCGGTTCAGCGAGCGCCTGCAGCGGGAGGACATCAGCCTGCATGCCCTGCACAAGCGCGAGGGCAAGGACCTGGGCGTACACCGGCGCCTGTGGCGGCTGCTGCGCGAACTGCGCCCCGCGATCGTCCACACCCGCAATCTGGCAACACTGGAGGGGCAGGTCACCGCCGCCCTGGCCGGCGTGCGCGCCCGGGTACATGGCGAGCACGGCTGGGACATCGCCGACCTCGATGGCTCCCGCGACAAGCATCGTTACATGCGACGGTTGGTGCGCCCCCTGGTCGGCCGGTACATCGCCCTGTCGCGCCATCAGATGGACTACCTGCAGCAACGGGTTGGTGTCGGAACCAAGCGGCTGACGCACATCTGTAACGGGGTGGATACCGGGCGATTCCACCCGCGCGAGGGCACCCGCACAGGCCCCTGGCCCCCGGGCTTTGCCGGCCCGGAGGACATCGTGATCGGGAGCGTGATGCGGATGCAGGCAGTGAAGGCCCCGCTGGACCTGGTAGAGGCATTCATTGCCCTGCGCGAAAACACCCCGGTGCCCTTCGACCGTCTTCGCCTGGTGATCGTGGGAGACGGCCCGCTGAGGGAACAGGCCCGCCAGCGCCTGGAGGCCGCCGGAGTCGCGCAACAGGCATGGCTGCCGGGGGCCCGCGAGGACATCCCGCAGTGCCTGCGGGCGATGGACCTCTTTGTCCTCCCCTCTCTGGCCGAGGGGATCTGCAACACCATCCTCGAGGCCATGGCCTCCGGGCTTCCGGTGATCGCGACCGACGTTGGCGGCAATCCTGACCTGGTGACCCCCGGAAACACGGGGGCCCTGGTCCCCGCAGGGGCGCCGGCCGCCCTCGCCGAGGCCATCCGTGATGCGCTCGCCAGTCCGGATACCCGCAAGCGCATGGGACAGGCGGCCCGCATTCGCGCCGAGGCCGCATTCAGCATGGACGCCATGGTGGCCGGCTACCTCGGGGTCTACGACAGCCTGCTGGACAGGGCCAACGCCCGAACCCCCTCGGTTCGGGCAAGGGGCCGCCGGCGACAACACGAAACGATGGGGCGCTGACATGTGCGGTATCGCCGGTATTTTCGATCTGCACGGGCGGCGCCCGATTGACCGCGCCTGTCTGGAGGGCATGAATGCCACCCAGTTCCACCGGGGCCCGGACGAAGGCGGTATCCACCTGGAGCCCGGGGTCGGGCTGGCGCATCGCCGCCTGTCGATCATCGACCTTGCCAGTGGCCAGCAGCCACTGTTCAACGAGGATGGAAGCGTCGTCGTCACCTACAACGGCGAGATCTACAACTTCCCGGAGTTGACCCATGAACTCCAGCGGGCGGGCCATCGCTTTCGTACCCACTGCGATACGGAAGTCATCGTGCACGCCTGGGAGGAATGGGGCGAGGACTGCGTCCAGCGCTTTCGCGGGATGTTCGCTTTCGCCCTCTGGGACCGCCACACCCAGACCCTGTTTCTGGCCCGCGATCGCCTGGGCATCAAGCCGCTTTACTACAGCACGCTGCCGGATGGCCAGCTGATCTTTGGCTCCGAACTCAAGGTCCTGCTGGCCCATCCCGGGCAGACACGCGAGCTCGACCCCTGCGCGGTAGAGGAATACTTCGCGTATGGCTATGTGCCCGAGCCGCGCAGCATTCTGGGCGGCGTCCACAAGCTTCCACCGGGGCATACGCTGACCGTACGGCGCAACCAGCGCTCCGCCGCCAGCCCGCGTGCGTACTGGGATGTCCCCTTTGCGACAACCGCCCCCATCGGCATGTCGGAGGCGGCGGAGGAGTTGACCGAACGCCTGCGCGAGGCCGTGCGCATCCGCATGGTGGCCGAGGTGCCGCTGGGCGCCTTCCTGTCGGGGGGCGTGGATTCCAGCGCCGTGGTGGCGATGATGGCCGGGCTCTCCACCGAGCCCGTGCGCACCTGTTCCATCGGCTTTGCCGACCCCGCCTATGACGAGTCGCGCTATGCCCGGGAGGTCGCCGAGCGTTACGCGACAGAGCATCACAACCGCGAGGTCGACCCCGATGACTTTGCCCTGCTGGGACGCCTGGGCGATCTCTACGATGAACCCTTTGCCGACAGCTCGGCCCTGCCGACCTACCGCGTCTGCGAGCAGGCCCGCCGACAGGTCGTGGTCGCGCTGTCCGGTGACGGGGGCGACGAAAACCTGGCGGGCTATCGCCGGTATCGGCACCACCTCGCCGAGGAACGCCTGCGCAACCCGCTGCCCCTGGGCCTGCGGCGGGTCCTGTTCGGCAGCCTGGCCCAGGTCTATCCCAAGGCGGACTGGGCGCCGCGCCCGCTGCGCGCCCGGGCGACCTTCCAGGCACTGGCGCGGGATGCGGTCGAGGGATATTTCCAGGGCGTGTCGGTGCTGCGCGACGAGCAGCGCAACTCTCTGTTCTCGCCCGCATTCCGCCGCGAGCTGCAGGGCTACGGGGCGGTCGAGGTGCTGCGCGCCCATGCCGGGCGGGCCCCGACCGACGACCCGCTCTCGCTGGTGCAGTACCTGGACCTCAAGACCTACCTCCCGGGCGACATCCTGACCAAGGTCGACCGCGCCAGCATGGCGCACTCGCTGGAGGTCCGCGTACCGCTGCTGGATCACCCGCTGGTGGAGTGGGCCTCCACGCTCGCACCGGAACTGAAGCTGCGCGACGGCGAAGGCAAGGCGGTCCTGAAAAAGGCAATGGAGCCCTACCTGCCCCACTCGATTCTCTATCGGCGCAAGCGGGGCTTCGCCGTACCCCTGGCCAACTGGTTCCGGGGGCCACTGCGCGAGGCGATGCACGAGCGGGTACTGGGCGAGCAGATGCGTGATTCCGGGCTGTTCGACGAGCACACCCTCAGGCGTCTGGTCGACGAGCACGGCCGGGGCGCGCGCGATCACAGCGCGGCATTGTGGTCGCTGATGATGTTCCAGACCTTTCTGGACAAGGTGCAACCGACCAGCCCGCGCAGCGGCTGCGTCCTGCCTGGAGCCTAGCCATGTATGGACGCCACCCGGTTGCCGATGCCTCGCGTGCCACTCGTGCCATCCTCAGCAACCTACTGGCCCAGGGAGCTCCGAGGCTCTACGTACGCCTGACCCACGAGACCGGCCGTGGCCGTGGCGCGGAGACGGCGGAATCCGTGGCGCAGTACTTCACCACCTGTTTCTTCGACTACTTCGATCAGCTGGGGGTCCCGCCCGAGGCGATCGAGGACGCCCTTCGCGACAAGCACCTGCTGGAGTACGGGCCCGGCGACGTGCCCGGCGTGGCGCTGCTAATGCTGGCCCATGGCGCGGCCCGGGTAACCTGCGTTGACCGCTTTGCGCTGTCGCAGCGCAGCCCCTTTCAGCTGGAGGTCCTGCAGTGCCTGCTGGACGGCCTGGGCCCCGAGGCCCACGAACAGGCGGCCGCGTGCTTCGAGCGCCCCGGCGATCCGGCCTCGGGGTTTCGCAGCGAGCGGCTGGAATACCGCGTGACCCGGGATGGGCTGTCGGGCCTGAACGCCGAGGTCGACCTGATCTATTCGCGCGCGGTGCTGGAACACGTCAATGACCTGGAAGCGACCTTTCGCGACATGGCGACGGCCCTGAAACCAGGGGCGCTGGCGGTCCATCAGGTGGACCTCAAGAGCCATGGCCTGCACCGTGAAAACCCGCTCGACTTTCTCACCTGGCCGGTGGGCCTGTGGCACTGGATGTATGCCGGCAAGGGTGTCCCGAACCGCTGGCGTCTGGACCGCTACCGGCAGGCAATCAAGCGTGCAGGACTCGTGGTTCGGCATCTCGAGTCCACGGCCGAGGCACTGGACGAGGATGTGGCTGCAGTGGCCCCTTATCTGGCCGAACCATTTCGCGGGCTCGACAAGGCCACGCTGCGCTGCCTGGGATTCTGGCTCGTGGTGACCCGCCCGGCGCCCGACGACGAAACGAGGGCTGCGGCATGAAGATCCTCCACGTCCTCGACCATTCCATCCCGCTGCACAGCGGGTACACCTTCCGCACTGCGGCCATCCTGCGCGAGCAGCGCCGCAGGGGCTGGCAGACCTGTCATCTGACCAGCCCCAAGCATACCGGCGCGAACGCGGACGAGGAGACGATCGACGGCCTGCATTTCTACCGCACGGCCTACAACCCGAGCGCGATCCCGGGGATCGAGCAATGGGGGTTGATGCAGGCACTGACCCAGCGGCTGACCCGCGTCGCCTGCCAGGTCGCGCCCGACATCATCCATGCGCACTCGCCCGCGCTGAATGCCCTGCCGGCCCTGCGTGCCGGTCGCCGGCTGGGCATCCCGGTGGTCTACGAGGTGCGGGCATTCTGGGAGGACGCCGCGGTCGACCATGGCACCGCCCGCGAATATGGCCTGCGTTACCGCCTGACGCGGGAGCTGGAGACCTATGCCCTGAAGCGCGTGGGGCATGTCACCACCATCTGCGAGGGACTGCGCCGCGACATCATCGCGCGCGGCATCCCGGCCGAGCGGGTCACCGTGATCCCCAATGCGGTGGACGCGGATGACTTCCACCTGGGCGGTCAGCCCGATCCCGCCCTGAAGGCCGAACTGGGTCTGGGTGACGCCCGTGTGCTCGGCTTTCTCGGGTCTTTTTATGCCTACGAGGGACTGGATACCCTGCTCGAGGCCTTTCCGCTTATCCAGGCCCGGGCGCCCGACGTACGCATCCTGCTGGTCGGGGGCGGCCCGCAAGCCGAGCGCCTGAAGGCCCAGGCCGAACGCCTCGGCATCCAGGACCGCGTCATCTTCACCGGGCGCGTCCCGCATCACCAGGTGCAGCGCTACTACGACCTGGTCGACCTGCTCGTGTATCCACGCCATTCGATGCGCCTGACCGACCTGGTCACGCCGCTGAAACCACTGGAGGCAATGGCCCAGGGGCGCCTGCTGGTGGCATCGGACGTGGGCGGGCACCGGGAGCTGATCCGGGATGGCGAGACCGGCTGGCTGTTCCCAGCCGACAACCCCGAGGCCCTGGCCACCCGGGTGCTGGAGACGCTCGAGCACCCCGAACACTGGCCACGGGTGCGGGAGAACGGACGGCGTTTCGTGGAACAGGAGCGCACCTGGGCGGCGAGTGTCGCACGCTACCAGTCGGTCTACGACGGGCTGCGGGCCCGGCCGGAGGTGCTGCGTGCCGGATGACGGGCGCCCACGTCTGGTGGTCTTCACGCGCGTGTACCCGAACGCGGCGCAACCCAATCTGGGACTGTTCGTGCGCGAGCGCATGCGCCGTGTCGCCGAACATCTCGACCTGGTCGTCGTGGCCCCGGCGCCCTGGTTCCCGTTCCAGAACTGGCTGGGACGCCTGCGTCCGCACGCCCGACCGCCGCTGCCGGCCTTCGAGCGGCAGGGGTCGATTCACGTCTACCACCCTCGTTTCCTGTGTATCCCGGGCCTGTTCAAGTGGACCGACGGCTTCTTTCAGGCGCTCGGCAGTCTGCGCCTGATGCGTCGGCTGCAGCGCGAGTTCGGCTTCGACGTAATCGATGCCCATTTCATCTATCCCGACGGGGTCGCCGCGCGCTGGCTGTCACGCTGGTTGAACCGCCCCTGCACCATCACCCTGCGCGGCAGCCTGAACCGTTTCCGCGACCGGCCGCTGCACCGGGCGCAGATTCGCCGGGCGCTGGAGGATGCGGCGCGGGTGTTCTCGGTGGCCGGGGCGCTGCGCGACGAGGCGCTGGACTGGGGCATCGAGCCCGACCATGTGCAGGTCGTGGGGAACGGGGCCGATCTCGACCGCTTCAAGCCTGAGGACCGGACCGAGGCCCGGCAGCGCCTGGGCCTGCCCGCCGAGGGGCGGTTCCTGATCTCCGTCGGCGGGCTCTCCGAGCGCAAGGGCTTTCACCGCGTGATCGCGACCCTGCCCGAACTGCTGCAACAGCACCCGGACCTGCATCTGGTGATTGCCGGCGGCGGCACCCCCGAGGGCAACAACGAGGCCGAGCTGCGCCAGCAGGTCCAGGCACTGGGGCTGCAGGACCGGGTGTGGTTCCTCGGGCCCGTCGCGCCCGACGAGCTGCGGTTCGTGTACTCCGCGGGGGACTTGTTCGTGCTCGCCACACGCTTTGAAGGCTGGGCGAATGTCTTCCTGGAGGCCTCGGCCTGCGGGCTGCCCATCGTCACCACGGATGTAGGGGGCAACGCCGAGGTCGTCGCCTCGGAGCAGGTGGGGCTGATCGTCCCGTACGGGGATCATGACGCACTGCGCGCGGCGATCCACGAGGCCCTGGGGCGCGAGTGGGACCGCGCGGCGATCCTGGCCCATGCGCGGGCGAATGACTGGCGGGTGCGGATACCCGAACTGGTCGCGGCCTTCGAGACGATCGCCGGGCCCGTCGGACATCGCCTGCCACGGCGCGCCTGAAGATGGGGCTGTACACCTCGCTGATCGCGCATGGCGCGTTTCCCGTGCACGAGCGGTTGAAAGGGCACTCGACGGTGCGCCTGCGCAAGGCGCTGGAGGCGACCCAGTGGTGGGCACCCGAGGCACTGGAGAACCTGCAGCTGACCCGCCTGCAGCTCCTGCTCGAACGCGTGGCCCAACAGATACCGTTCTACCGCCAGTGGTTCGCCGACCAGGGCTGGTCACCCCGCGCACTGACGAGCCTTGCGGATCTTGAACGCCTGCCGATCATCGACAAGGCCGTGCTGCGCCAGGCAGGCCATGAGTGGCAAGCGGACGGGGCACAACACCTGGTCGCGCAACGTACCAGCGGTTCGACCGGCGAACCGCTGGCCTTCTGGCTGGGGCGCGAGCGCATTGCGATGGACATCGCCGCCAAGTGGCGCGCGACCCGCTGGTGGGGCGTCGACATTGGCGATCGCGAGCTGGTCCTGTGGGGCGCACCGAACGAGACCGACGTACAGAATCGCCTGCGGTCCTGGCGCGACCGCGTGCTGCGGTCGCGCCTGGTCCCGGCCCGCGACCTCGACCGGGCACGGGTCGATGCCATCATTGACCAGACTCGCGAGTTCCGCCCGCGCATGATCTTCGGCTATCCCTCCGTACTGGCACGGGTCTGCGCACACGCGCGGGAACAGGGCCGGCGCCTGGATGATCTGGGTATTCGGGTGGCCTTTACCACGTCGGAGGTCCTGCGCCCGGAGTGGCGGGCGATCATCACCGACGTACTGGGCTGTGGGGTCGCGAACGAGTATGGCGGCCGGGATGCCGGCCTGATCGCACGCGAGTGCCCGCATGGCGGGCTGCACCTGACGGCCGAGGCGCTGATCGTCGAGATCCTGGACGATGCCGGGCGACCGCTTCCGGCCGGCGAGACCGGGCAGATCGTGGTCACCAATCTGATGGGCCCGGAGTATCCCTTCATCCGCTACCGCACCGGTGATCGTGGCGCGCTGGACCCGGCGCCCTGCCCCTGCGGGCGCGGCCTGCCGCTGCTGCGGGAGATCGAGGGGCGAGCCAACGACGGCCTGATCGCGCTCGATGGCCGCTGGGTGCACGGCAGTCATTTCAACTACTGCCTGCGCGAGATCGCGGGCCTGCGCTCGTACAAGATCATCCAGCACGCGCCGGACCGGGTCGAGCTGTTGCTGGTCCTCGACGAGCCCCTGGCCGAGACCGTGGAGCAGCGCCTGCGGCGTGCCTTCACACAGGCCCTGGGGGAATCCTTGACGGTGGAAATCCGCCAGGTCGAGGCGATCGCCCCGGAAGCCGGCGGCAAGCACCGGCACGTGGTCTGCCGGGTTCAGTAACCGCCCGCCTGGGCGCGCGCTTCGGCTGGCATCTCGCTCGGCGGGGCGTGCAGCCAGAGATCCAGCATCATCAGCACCCACACCATGTCGCCGTAATAGGCCGCGTGTCCGTCGCGGTGCAGCGCTATCAGTTCGTCGATGAACTGCGGCCGCAGAAAGCCCTGCCCCTTGAGCCGCAGCAGGCTGTCATAGGCCAGTTCGCGCAGCGGCGCGTGGTCGTGCATCCACACCCCGAAGGGCAGGCCAAAGCCATGTTTCTTCTTGTCGATGATGGCGTCGGGCAGAAAGCCCTGCATCGCCTCCTTGTAGAAGTGGCGCAGCCGCTGCCCGCGCAGTTTCTGGTCGGACGGGATGCCCAGGGAGAACTCCACCACGTCGTCGTCCAGCATCGGAAAGACGACATCCACGCCGGCCAGCTCGCACATGCGGGTCACCTTGCGCAGGTCGTTGTCGGCCAGGGTCTGCTGCCAGTCCAGGTACATCATGCGATTGAGCGGCGAGGCGTGTGCCGGCTGGTCGTGGATCTCGCGCATCAGATCCCACGGGGCCTGGGTATCCACCGCCGAGAGAAAGTCCGGCTCGAACATCGCCGTGGGCGAGAGGTGATACAGGTAGTTGTAGGTCTGCAGCCGATCGGGCAGCGGGATGCGCGCCTGCTCCACGTAGCGGCGCGCCTTGCTCAACCAGCCGGCCCCCTGCGGGATGCGGGTCGCCAGGGGTTCCAGCATGCCCTGGCGCAAGGGGCGTGGCAGGCGCTGCCAGTGCTCGAACAGGCCCTGCTTGGCATAGCGTGCGTTGCCGGCAAACAGCTCGTCGCCACCATCGCCGGCCAGCATCCGTGTCACGCCCGCCTGTGCCGCCATACGTGCACAGAAATAGGCAGGCAGCGCCGAGGAGTTGCCAAAGGGCTCGTCGTAACTGCCCGCAATCAGGGGGACAGCGGCGACGACATCGTCCGGCGTCACGTAGTACTCGTTCGCCTGGGTCGCAAAGTGCCGGGCCGCGATGCGGGCGTACTCCATCTCGTCGTAACCCGGGGCATCGAAACCGATGCTGAAGGTCGGCGGCGGCTCGGGGGTCGTCTCGGCCAGGAGCCCGGCCACGGTCGAGCTGTCCAGCCCACCGCTGAGAAAGGCCCCCGGCTTCGGCGTCTCCCGCTGCTGCTTGACGGCATTGCGCAGCTGATCCCGCAGGGCCGTCCCCATCTCGGCGGCATCGCCCATGCGCGCCTCGCGGAAATGCGGGAGCCAGTAGGGCTTCACGCGGATTGTGTCCGCCTGACCGTCCAGGTAATGCGCGGCGCGCAGCTTCTCGACGCCCGCGAACACACTGACCGGTGCGGGCAGCATGTGAAAGAAGAGATAGTGATAAAGCCCCGATGGGGTCGGATCGCGGCTCAGACCGGGATAGCGAACTACACTGCCGGCCGTTGTCCCGAAGGCTACCCCGCCCGGCACCGCCGCCCAGTGCAGCGAGGCCTGCCCCATGCGGTCCACGCCCGCGAGCAGGCGCGGCCGCTGCGGGTCCAGGATCGCCACCACGAAATCCCCCGCCACCTGGCTGAACAGGGCATCGCCGAAACGCCGGTAGGCGTCGAGCAAGGCATGGGCGGGCGACTGCTCCAGCGCCAGGCGCTGCAGGCCGCGCTCCCGCCACCGGGGGTGGCCGGCGATGGCCGCGATCAGCCCATCCGGGGCCTGGGCCACCCAGCCGCCCTGGACCAGACACCCGCCCCGGGGGCCATCGCAGCGCGCGCTGGACTCACCCGGGACCGAAGGGAGCCCCGCCTCCTGCAGGCCGAGGATATCGCCCGCCGCCCCCCTGGGCGCTCCAAACCATCCACATAGTCCCGCCATTGGCCTTCCTGTCGCCTGAAGCGGCGTTCAAGGAAACAGCAGCAAGTGCCCGCCTGTGATGGCTCCCGTGGGCATGCCGATATTCAAGTTTCCGCGTTTACCTTCCAGCAAACCAAAAATGCCGGCAAAAGGTAAAACTCAATGATGGAGGGACTTCCGACCACTTTAAAGTATTGATTATTTGGTACCCGCAAGGTCTCCAGTTGTCGGCCACAAACTTTCACAATAGGGCTTCTGGAAGTATGTGGAATGCGCCACCAGGGAACAGGAGATCTGCATCATGTCGACGCTCGAGCACATCAAGGCCTTGCTTGACAGCGCCCTCGGCCTGAACGGCCGCGCCCAGCACTTTGACCGCTCCACCCCCCTGCTGGGCGGGGTCCCCGAACTGGACTCCATGGCGGTGGTTTCCTTGATCAACGAGATGGAAGAACAGTTCGACATTGTGATCGATGACGATGACGTCAGTGCGGAGACCTTCGAGACCGTCGGCGCCCTAGTCGATTTCGTTGAACACAAGAATGGTGCCTAGATGGACGCCGGTTTCCTGCCGGGCTGCGCCGGACCGATCTTTTATGTCCTGCACCCGGCCGCCCGGGCCCCTGCCCGCGGGCGGGTCCTGTTCGTACCCCCGTTTGCCGAGGAGCTGAACAAGGCCCGGCGCATGGTGGCGCTGCAGGCCCGGCGCATGGCCCGCGAGGGGTACACCGTCCTGCTGCCGGACCTGTACGGCTGCGGCGACAGCGGTGGCGATTTTGGCGATGCGCGCTGGGAGATCTGGCTCGACGACCTCTCGCGCTGCCTGGATCACCTGGAGGCGGCATCCGACGGCCAGGGCCCCCTGATCCTCTGGGGACTGCGCGCGGGCGCCCTGCTGATCAGCGACCTTCTGGCCACACGCGCCCCGTCGGTGGCGGCGACCGTGCTGTGGCAACCGGTTACCAACGGCGAACAGCACCTGACGCAGTTCCTCCGCCTGCGCATGGCCGCCGCCATGATGGGCGGGGAGAAGGAAAGCACGGGGCAGTTGCGCGGCCGACTGGAGGCGGGAGAAGCCATCGAGGTCGCGGGCTATACGCTGGCGCCGGCACTGGCAGAGGCACTGGCAAAGGCCCGCCTGGCACCACCTCCACACGGGCCGGTGTACTGGTTCGAGGTCAGCGACAGCGAGGGCGCTGCTCTGTCCCCGGGGAGCACCCGGACGCTGGATGCGTGGCGCGAGCAGGGGGTGGAAGCTCACGCCTCCGTTGTCCTCGGCGAACCCTTCTGGAATGCGCCGGACATCCTCGAGGTCCCGGCCCTGCTGGAACACACCATGGATTGCCTGGGACACACGGTATCCCTGGGGCGGGCGGCATGAACGAGCGGGCGGTCGTCTTCCGGCTGGGCGGGGAGGAGCTGCTCGGCATCCTTCACCCCGGCGCCGCCGGGGCCATACGAGGCGTCCTGATCGCCGTGGGCGGCCCGCAGTATCGCGTCGGCAGTCATCGCCAGTTTCTGCTCCTGGCGCGCGACCTGGCGGCTCGGGGGATACCAGTGTTCCGCTTCGATTTTCGCGGCATGGGCGACTCGTCCGGCGCCCAGCGCGACTACGAAGAGGTGCACGATGACCTGCGCGCGGCGATGGATACCTTCTCGGCCGAGGTACCGGGAATGCGCGAGGTCGTGATCTGGGGTCTGTGCGGTGCGGCCTCCGCCGCCTTGTTCTATGCCTGGCGGGACCCCCGGGTGGCGGGCCTGGTGCTGGCCAACCCGTGGGTCCGCACCGACGAGGGCCTGGCCCGCGCCTACCTGAAGACCTACTACCTCCAGCGGCTTGTTTCGCGCGACTTCTGGTCAGGCGCCCTGAAGGGACGCTTCAACCCCTGGGTCTCCCTGCGCTCCCTGGGACGAATGGTCGGCACGGTACTGGGCCGTCGTGCCGGGGCTCCCCCGGCTGCGACCGACGAGGGCCGTTTCGATGTTTCGTCGGCACCTCTGCCGGACCGGATGGCCGAGGGCTGGCGCCGCTTTCACGGGCCGATCCTCCTGGTCCTGAGCGGAGAGGACCTGACGGCCGCCGAGTTTCGGGATGTAGCCAGCCATGCACCGGCCTGGGACGGCTTGCTGCGACAGCCACGCGTGACCCTGCGCGAACTGCCGGACGCCAACCACACCTTTTCCCGCCGCGAATGGCGCGACCAGGTTGCGACATGGACGCATGACTGGCTGCGCCAGGCGCCCGGGCACAGCCCGGGATGATGCCACCCATGGAAACTTCCCTGGCGCACAGCACACCCCCGGCCGAGCCGGAGGGGCTCCCCCGCAAGCCACTGGTGTCGGTGGTCATGCCGGCCTTCAACACGGCGGCCTATATTGCCGAATCCGTCGACAGCGTCCTGGATCAGGACTACCCCAGCATCGAACTCATCGTGGTGGACGACGGCTCGACCGACGGGACGGTCGAGATCCTGCGCGGGTATGGCGATCGTCTGACGCTGCTGACCCAGCAGAACCAGGGGGCGGCCGTAGCCCGCAATACCGGCATCGCGGCTGCCCAGGGCGGCTTCATCGCCTTTATCGATTCCGACGATGTCTGGCTGCCCGGCAAGCTGACCGCCCAGGTGCTGTACATGCAGCAGCACCCGGAGATCGGCCTGGTGCACACGGATTTTCTGGCGTGGAAGCCCGATGCCAGCGGACAGTTCGCCCCGCCCCATACCCTGGCCGATCCCCCGGTTCCGGTGACCGAGCTGCCGGAGATTGTCCCAGAGGGTTCGGGCTGGGTGTACAACCAGCTGTTAATGGAATCCCTGCCGCATACGATCACGGTGATGATGCGGCGCGAGCTGGTGGAACAGGTCGGCCCGTTCGACCCGCAGCTCAAGCGCGGCCAGGACTATGACTACTGGATTCGAGCCTCGCGACTGACCGAGTACCGCCAGCTGGACCGGGTCACCGCCCTTTATCGCCTGCACGGGCGTGGCTGCATGACCCGATACCCGGACGTGAACTACGAGGTCGAAGTGGTCCAGCGGGCGCTGGGTCGCTGGGGTCTGGTGGGGCCCAATGGCGAAAAGACCCCCTGGCCCCGGGTCCGCGAGCGCCTGGGTGATGCCTGTTTCACCTTCGGCTACCACCATTACTGGGAGGGAGACCCACGGATCGCCCGGCGCGCGTTCTTTCAGGCCCTGGTGCGCCGACCGGGACGCATGAAGACCTGGGGGTATCTGGGGGCCAGTACGGTGAAGGCCCTGTTCGCCCGGAGCTAATCTCGGCGGTTTCGATAAACCGCGACACGGCCGATCGGCATCTTTCGCAGCCGCCTGGTGCGGTACTCCCGGTAGGCCACGCGCTCCAGAAATGGGGCCTCGTCCAGCAGCCTTCGCTGGGTCGGGTTCTGGTACACGACCAGCACGTCCCGCTCTCCGTCGGCCTGCAGGGCGCTCTCGAGGTTCGCGAGCACGCGCTCCATGATCGCGGCCTTGAAGGGGTTGAACAGGTAGATCAGCAGGTCGCCCGGCGGCAACCCGAACGCACCGGCGTCGCCACAGACGGTCTCGATCCGGTGCATGCAGCGCTCGGGGTGCCGGTAGATCCGCGCATTCGCGGCGGCGATCGCATCCAGGCGGGAGTTGTATTCGACCCCGATGATCCGGCGAAACGGATGATGCGATGCGAGCAGCAGCGCCTTTCCCTTGCCCGACCCCAGATCAATGAACGCATAGCGCGCGGGGGCGATGCCCAGGGAGCGGATGATCCTGTGGAACAGACGCGGCGGGGCCCCCTCGTATCCCTCGTGCTCCTGCGGCAGACCCGCGTCGTCCCCGGCCTGGATGCCCGTATTGGTGCCATGCTTGCGGTCGAAGTCCGTCAGCCGGAACAGGACGTTCCGCGGGATGAGGGCCAGGGTGCGCCACCAGCCATGCCGGTGCAGGGAGGAGCGCAACTGAACCAGCGCATCCATCATCTCGCTGCCCTCGCAGTGGCAGGGCCTGAAAGCGCTGGGTTATTCACGCTTCAGCCGCCTGCAGCATCTCGACGAGCACCTTGCGATCGACCTTGCCATTCGCGTTCAGCGGCAGTTCGTCCAGAAGATGGATCTCCCGCGGCACCATTACGGTGGGGAGCCGCTGCCTCAGTTGTTCCCGAATCACCTCCACGTCCAGGTGTTCGGCGACCACAAAGGCGATGATGCCGGAGGCTCCACTTGCGGTACGCGGCCAGCCGACCGCAACGGCCTGGTCGGTCGCCGCAGCCTCGCGCAGGGCCTGCTCGATCTCGCCCAGCTCGATGCGCACGCCACCGATCTTGATCTGGTGATCGAAGCGCCCGAGGAACTGCAGGGGCTCTCCGGGATACGGGCGCCGCACGAGATCGCCCGTGCGGTAATACAGGGTGCTGTCGTCCCCGAGCCGGATGAATGCGGCCGCGGTGCGCTCCGGGTCCTTCCAGTACCCGGCGCTGACCTGCGGCCCGCTGATCAGGAGCTCGCCCTCGCCCCCTTCCGGCACTTCGTGAAAGTCCTCGTCGACCACGCGAATGCCGACCTGGTTGCCCGGATAGCCGATAGGGGCCATCCCGTGGGTGCACTCGGCAGGCGAACGCGCCGGGTCCCAGCGGTAGAAGCAGGCGTCGACGGTGCACTCGGTGGGTCCGTAGGCATTGTCGATCGTGGCGTTGGGCGCGGCGGCCGCCATGATCCTGGCCAGTTCCGCCGACAGGGCCTCGCCGCCAAAGCGACACAGCCGCAGCTGGGGGAAACGGCCGGGGGCCCAGCCGTTGCGGCGACTCATGCCGTGGCCGGCCGACGGCGTGATGTCGATGACGGTCAGGGTCTTGTCGGCGATGTAGCGGTTGGGGTTGAACCACTCGCGGGCGGAGGGGCAGCAAAGACACGCCCCGTAGGCCCATCCGACGTACAGGTCGAACATCGAGGAGTCGAAGGTAATGTCGTAGAACTGCGAGAAACGATCGTTCTCGCTCAGCCCCAGAGGGTCATAGCGCTCCCGCGACATGGCGACGAACCGGGCCGCATTGCGATGACGCACGGCCACGCCCTTGGGTACGCCGGTACTGCCCGAGGTGAAGAACAGGCAGGCGAGATCGTCGGGATTGACCCGGGCCGGCGACCATCCCTCGGGGGGCGAGGCCGCGTCCAGGGCATAAAAGGCATGCCCGGGCCAGCGGGACTGAAAGGCATCGCAGTCCTCCCGGGTCGGCAGCCAGATCGCACAGTCGGAATGCTCCGGCCCCAGCCAGCCATCCAGCGACTGCATCCCCGTGGCATCCACGACCAAGGCCCCCAAGCCGGCCAGATCGACCATCCGCCGTGTTCGCTCGGGGGGGAAGGACGGGTTCAGGGGTACCAGCGTGTGCCCGGCCATCAGCACCCCCAGAAGGCCCTGGTACAGGATGCGCGAGCGCTGGGCCAGGACGCCGATCGTCCGCGGCCCGTCGGCGGGCAGGACGGCCTGCAGGCCCGAAGCCAGGCTGGCACTGGCGGCGTAGAGATCCCGGTAGCGGATCTCGCCCCCCTCCACATCCAGCGCCGGGCGGTCCGCGAACTGCCTAGCCGCGCGCAGGAACCCGGCGTGCAAACCGTACTCGTCCATGGCCATCCGACCACTCCTTGAAGTCACAAATGTACGGGATGGAGGCCGCTCCTGCTGGCGGCAGTTTTTACTTGAATACTCGCCGAAAGCTGGCTGTCCACCCTCTTCTGGGAGAATCCGGAAACCGGTTAAATCACGCAATCCCGACCGCGGGGGATTTACCTGATGTTTCGGATTGGACGGCCGCATGAGTTTTGTAATTAACGGGCCATTCCGCCCCGTCAGGCCTCACTTTCCCGTTTCCACGAGGGTAAAAAAACGCTATACGTCATAGGGGTCCCGATGCTGAAAACCGGTTGATTACATGTTAAGAACCTTGCGCAAGTTGAACGCCCTTTTGCACCCCCGGGATCGCCGCAAGGTCGGGCTGCTGGTGATCCTGATGATCGTCGCGGCGTTCATGCAGACCGTGGGCGTCGCCTCGGTGATGCCGTTTCTCGCGGTGCTGTCCGATCCGGACATGGTTCACGGCCACGCGCTGTTAAACGAGGCGTACAACACCCTCGGTTTCGAGTCGACCGGAGAGTTTCTCTACTTTCTGGGGGTAGCCGCGTTTGTAATGTTCATGCTCGGGACGCTGCTGCAGGCGCTGACGCAGTGGTCGATCACGCGCTTCTCCCACATGCAGCAGTACGAACTGTCGCGCCGCCTGATGGCCGACTATCTGCGACGGCCCTACACCTTCTTCCTGCACCGCAATTCGGGCGACCTGGCCAAGACGATCCTGCAGGAGACCACGCACGCGATCAGTGGCGCGGTGATGCCGGCCATGCGCCTGGTCAGCCAGGGTCTGCTGGCGGTCTCGATCATCGCCCTGCTCATCCTGGTCGAGCCGTGGCTCGCGCTCATCGTGGCCCTGGGTCTGGGCAGCGTCTATGCGGCCATCTACATCGTGGCCCGGATCTGGCTGAACCGGATCGGGCAGGACCGGGTGGAGGCCAACCGCGAGCGCTTCACGGCGGCGGCCGAGGCCTTCGCGGGCGCCAAGGAGATCCGCCTGCTAGGACGCGAGCGCGACTACCTGGAACGCTACCGCCACCCGTCCAGGCGCTACGCCCGGCACCAGGCGAACGCGGTGCTCCTGCAGGACACCCCGCAGTACGCGATCGAGGCGATCGCCTTTGGTGGTGTACTGCTGCTCGTGCTGTACCTGATGGCCGGCGACGGGGGGCTCGCCCAGGCCCTCCCCCTGCTCGGCCTGTATGCGCTGGCGGGCAAGCAACTGATTCCCGCCTTCCAGAAGATCTTCCAGAACGTGGCCGCCCTGCGCTTCAATTTTGCGGCGGTCGACAACATCCTGAAGGATCTGGGTGATCGCGGCGGCGACGTCTTGCCCCCGCGCGGCGAGGCCTCTGCTGCACTGGCGCCGCAGCAGGCCATTCGGGTCGAGGGCGTGACCTATCGCTACCCCCAGCATGACCGCGTTGCACTGGATCACCTCTCGCTGGAGATCCCGGCCCGCACGACCATCGGGCTGGTGGGTTCGTCCGGGGCCGGCAAGAGCACGCTGGTGGATGCCCTGCTCGGGCTGCTGGAACCCGACGAGGGAGCGATTCTGGTCGACGGGCAGCCACTCACCGCAGCGAACGTGCGGCAGTGGCAGGCGGCACTCGGCTATGTCCCGCAGCACATCTTCCTGGCCGACCAGAGTGTCGCCGCCAATATCGCCCTGGGCGTACCGGAGGCCGAGATCGATCATGCCGCGGTGGAGCGGGCCGCGCGCCTGGCCAACCTGCACGACTTCGTGATGAATGACCTCCCGCACGGCTACGACACCCTGATCGGGGAACGCGGGACCCGCCTGTCCGGCGGACAGCGTCAGCGCATCGGCATTGCCCGGGCCCTCTACCGCGACCCGGCGGTGCTGTTCTTCGACGAGGCCACCAGCGCCCTGGACAACGCCACCGAACGCGCCGTGATGGACGCCATTCACAACCTGAGCGGCGACAAGACGATCATCCTGGTCGCGCACCGGCTGAGCACCGTCAAACCCTGCGATCAGATCTACGTGCTCGATAGCGGGCGTCTGGTCGACCAGGGCCGCTGGGAGATGCTGGTCGACGGCAGCACGCACTTCCAGCAGCTGGCGGCCGGGCACGCCTGACAGCGGACCCCTCGCGTCAGACGAGGATCTCCGCCGGCTCCGGGTGGCTAAGGAACCCCTTGGGGCTGGCCGTGTAGCCATAGGCCCCGGACTGGAAGACCACCACCAGATCGCCAATCTCCGCGCGGGGCAGTTCCATCTGCTGACCCAGGACGTCCAGCGGGGTGCACAGCGGCCCGACGACGTCCACGACTTCGGTGTCGGCCTCTCCCATGCGGTTGCCGATGGCGACCGGGTAGTTCTTGCGGATCACCTGACCAAAGTTGCCCGAGGCCGCCAGGTGATGATGAAGCCCTCCATTGGTGACGAGGAATACCCGGCCGCGCGAGACCTTGCGGTCCAGTATCTCGGCGACGTAAACGCCCGCTTCCCCCACCAGATAGCGGCCCAGCTCGAGGATGATCTCGGCCTGCGGCATCCGCGCGCGAACCTCCGGCAGGCGTTTCTCGAGCTGCTCGGCGATGAGGCCCAGGGTCAGCGGTTGATCGCCCGGGAAATAGGGGATCCCGAAACCGCCCCCGATGTTCAGCGTCTCCACCGGCCCCGGGGCATGGTCGGCCAGGCGCAATGCCAGGTCGAGCGTCAGGCCCTGGGCCTCCACCAGCGACTCGGCGCGCAGATTCTGCGAGCCGGCAAAGATGTGAAACCCGCGAAAGTGCAGCCCCAGCTCGCCAATGCGCCCCAGCATCTCGGGCACGCACTCGGCATCCACGCCGAATACCTTGGGGCCGCCACTCATCTTCATGCCCGAGGTCTTCAGCTCGAAGTCGGGGTTCACACGCACCGCGACGCAGGGCGCCCTGCCGGTGCGCTCGGCAATCGCCGCGACCCGCGTCAGTTCGGTATCGGACTCGAGGTGGATGGTGATCCCCGCGGCTACCGCCATCTCCAGCTCGGCCGGGGACTTGCCCGGCCCGGCGAAGCTGATATCGGCCGCGGACACCCCGGCGTCCAGGGCAATCTGCAGTTCGCGCCCGGAGGCGACATCCAGGCCATCGACCAGCGAGGCCATATGCCCCACGACCGCCGGCATCGGGTTCGCCTTGATCGCGTAGTGGATCGACAGGTCCCGGGGCAGGGCCTGGCGCAGGGCCTGGACGCGGCGCGTCATGACCTGTCGGTCATAGACATAGAACGGGGTCCGGCCCGCGCGGCGGGCGATCTCGGTCAGGGGGATCCCGCCGATCAGCAGCGAGTGGTCGCGCACCTCGAAGGCCGCCATCGCCGCATGACGGGGGGCGGACGTCATGGATACCTCCCGGTTCATGACAGGGCGACCGCCTGGAACAGGCCCTCGAACTCGGCCGCCAGCGCCTTGCGGTCAATCTTGCCATTGCCATTGCGGGGCAGGGACTGCGACCGCAGCTCCAGGTGGCTGGGTACCATGAAGGCCGGCAAGCGCTCGCGCAGCAGCGCCATCAGCTGGTCATGGGTCACCGAGGGTTCGGCGGGCAGCGCGACCAGGACGACCGCCTGGCCCAGCTGCGGATGCGCGATACCCAGCGCCGCCCCCTCGGTCACCAGCCCCGTGGCATAGGCGACCTCCTCGATCTCCACCGGGCTCACCCGGTACCCCGAGGTCTTGATCATCTCGTCGCGCCGGCCGACGAAGTACAGATATCCGTCCTCGTCCATCCGCACCGTGTCACCGGACCACACGGCCATCTCCTGGCCCGGCAGGCCTTCGGGTTGTCCCGGCGCGGGACGGAAGCGCTGGGCCGTGCGCGCGGCATCGTTCCAGTAGCCCATCGCGACCAGGGCCCCGCGATGGACCAGTTCCCCGGGCTCTCCGGGGGCGCAGCGGCTGCCGTCCTCGCGCACGACCATGACCTCGGCATTGGGTATGGCCCGCCCCATGGAGTCGGGGCGGCGATCGACCTCCTCGGGCGGCAGATAGGTCGAACGGAAGGCCTCCGTGAGGCCGTACATCAGATAGACCTGGGTGCGCGGCAGGTGCGCCCGCAGGCGCTTCAGGGTCTTCAGGGGCATCGCGCCGCCCGAGTTCGTGATGTAGCGCAGGGATCGCCGCGCGGCCTCCGGCCACTCCATCTCGGCCAGCTGGATCCACAGCGGTGGCACCGCCGCCAGCCCGGTGATCCCGCCCTGGCTCACC
Organism: Thioalkalivibrio sp. ALJ15; assembly: GCF_000383695.1. NCBI lineage: Bacteria > Pseudomonadati > Pseudomonadota > Gammaproteobacteria > Chromatiales > Ectothiorhodospiraceae > Thioalkalivibrio > Thioalkalivibrio sp. ALJ15. The sequence goes on along the minus strand of NZ_KB912056.1, from coordinate 545,417 downwards.
GCCTTCAGAACGTCGCGGGGCAGGAGGTAATTGAGCAGGGTGGCATGGGCCCCGGTCAGGAACGCGGTGGTCAACTGACTGAAGCCGTAATCGAAGCTGAACGGCAGCACGCAGAGGATGCGGTCCTCCGCACGATTGTGCAGATAGTGCGCGACGCTTTGCGCACCGGCCACCAGGTTGCGGTGCGACAGCACCACGCCCTTGGGTCGCCCGGTGCTGCCGGAGGTGTAGAGGATCGCCGCCATGTCCGTGTCGATGACCCGATGGGCCGGCCTGCCCAGCCCGAAATCCGCCGCCGACTGCCAGGCCTCGAGCCGCGGCCCGCCCGATGTTTCGGCGTCAGGCGGTGTGTCCACGAACAGGATGGTGTCCAGTTCCGGACATTGCGCCAGGGCATCGCGCAGCGCGGCATAGCGCACTGCGGACGTGACCAGGATTCGCACCCGGCAGTCCTGAAGGATGTGCGCGACCTGCGAGGCCTTCAGCAGCGGGTTGACGGGGACCATCACCCCTCCCGCCCGCGAGGCCCCGAACATCGCATGGACCGCCTCCGGACATTTGTCCAGATACACCGCAACCCGGTCCTGTCGCTGAAGCCCGGTGGCGAGAAGCCGTCGGGCTGCGTTCTCGATGTCGCTGGCGGCCGCCTCGTATGACTGCGTGACCCCCCGATGGGTGATGGCCGAGGCCATTGGGTTTCGCTCGGCGCTGTGCAAAACGCCTTCGTGCAGCAGGGTGGTGTGACGCATGATCAGAACGGACTCCGTCAAGGTGGATTCGGCACGCAGCCGAGTACGAATCTTTTACAACCCCATACCCACTCGTTCGGTAAATAGGCTACTCTTCGAGTGGGCCGAACACTATCGCCGTTTTCATGTGTCGAAACTCGAATCGACACGCACGTACTGCTGTATAGCGGAATTCTCTGCGATGCGCGACTACCTGCTGTTTTTTATAATAATGGTGTTGATCCCGGTGATCCTGGCAAGGCCCTGGGTCGGCATCCCCGCCTGGTTCTGGGTCGGCCTGATGGCCCCGCATGGCCTCACCTGGTCGTTCATGCGCAGCTTCCCCGTAGCCGCCGTCATTGGCATGACAACGCTGGCCGCGCTGTTTCTGGCCAAGGATCGACGGCCGATGCCGATGACGCGCGAGATGGTGATGTTATGGGTGTTTCTCGGCTACATCACCATGACTTCGTATTTTGCGGTAAATTCCAGCGGTGCATGGGACTTCTGGCAGCACGTTTTTAAGATCCTCTTGATTACATTTATCACACCCATGCTGATATTCGGTCAGCTTCGCATCGTCTGGCTGTTATTAGTTATTACATTCTCCATCGCATTTTTCGGGTTCAAGGGCGGCCTGTTCACGCTGTCCACGGGCGGGCAGTACATGGTGCTGGGCCCTCCGGGCTCCTATCTGTCCGGGAACACGTACATCGGGCTGGCAATGGTGATGGTGCTGCCGCTGATCCTGATCAGCGCGCGGCTGTTCCGCGAGCGCTGGGTGGATCTCGAGATCCCGGGCCTGGAGCGCTTCTACCGGCCGATCAGCTGGGGCGTATACGGCGTGTTCTGGCTGACTGCCATCGCGATCCTCGCGACCTATTCCCGCGGGGCCCTGCTGGGGATCCTGGTGGTCGCGCCGTTCCTGTTCTGGCACATGCGCCACAAGCTGGCGATGGTGATGGCCGGCGTGCTGGTCTTCGGGGTGATTGGAGTGACCGCGCCGGATCGTCTTCTGGATCGCTGGGGCACGATCGAGACCTACGAGGAAGACCGTTCCGCCATGCAGCGCATCCAGGCGTGGGGCGTGAACTGGAACATGGCCACCGAGCGACCGCTTACCGGGATGGGCTTTCGCAACCACCACCTCGGCTATGACTGGTGGGTCGGCTACGCGAATTTCGAGGGGGACTGGCGCCACGTACTGTCGCCGCACAGCATCTATTTCGGCCTGATGGGCGAACATGGCTTTGGTGGACTCGCCACCTTCCTGCTGCTGGTCGGGTTCACGTTCTTTTCGCTGAACCGGATCCGCAAGCGAGCCCGACTCGAGACGGGGCAGATCTGGCTGGCGGAATACGCCTGGGCCATCCAGGTGGGGTTGCTCGGCTACCTGGCTGCCGGGGCCTTCCTCGACGTGATCTACTTCAACCTGCTGTTCGCGTTCATCGCCCTGGCTGTCATCATGCGCCGCGAACTGGAAGAAGCACCCCGCGTGGCCGAGGCGCCCGTGTCCGCACCAGTCCAGGCGAATGCGTTTTCGACGCGCGCCGAGCCCGACAGCGCCGCCGGGGCGCCCGGCATCTCGCGCTAGGGAAACACGGATCCATGTACACGCAGGCTCATGGGTAAGGTCGTCACCTTGGGCGCCTCCACGCTCCAGCCGTGGGCCGAGCGCCTTGCCCAGGCGATCGCAGCCCATGTGCGACCGGACACCGGGCTCTGGGACCCCATCGAGCAGGCGCCGAGCCCCGCGGACCATTACGGCCAGACCAGTGCGACCCTGGCGCTGTACCTGCAGGGTGGCCCCGAGATGGAACAGTGGGGCTGGCCATTGCGGGCCTGGCTCACGCGCTGTGGCCGCCACGCCGGGCACGCACCGTTCAACCGCCTGTTGCTGCTGTTGTTGCGGGAACGGGTCATCGCGGGGGTACAACCTGTCACGCCCGCACTGGAAACGATGCTCGACGAGGCGCTGCAACGGTGCCATCCGAGTCGACACTATCCGTCGAATAACTGGACCCTGCTGGCCCAGCTTTGCCGTCTGGTTGAGGCCCGGCCCGGCCGCCCACGCGACCATGCGGCGGCTCGGCTGGCCGCATTGCTGGAACGCTGGACGACCGCCAGCGGCGGTTTTATCGACTATCCGGCCCGCCCGGGGCCACGGGGCGTGGCCACCCCGATGGCGTACCACCACAAGGCCTTGCTGATCGCCTCGATTGCGCTGTGTTACGCACCCACGCCCGCGCTGGCAACGCTCACCCAGCGCCTCTATGGCTGGGTCGCGCTGACCTGGGACGGCGGGGAGTACGCGGGAGGTCTTGGCCGCAGCACCCACTCCCTGTTCGGCGACGCCTGCCTGGTGGGCAGCCTGGATCTGCTCGGGCTGGCCGGGGCACAGCAGACGGACGCCCCGGCCGGGCAGATGCTGCGTGGCGTGCTGGCGCGATGGGAGCGGCAACGCAGAGGCGACGGTCTGCTGGGTCTGACGCCCGCGGATCGTGCCTCCACACCCGCCCCCGGGAACCATCCCGCGGGATGGGACAACTACATGCACCTGTCGGTCTACAACGCCTGGGCCGCTGCGGTCCTGGCATGGGTCGGCGACCGGCGGCGCCGCGAGGGGACGCCGGAGATAGTCGAGGATCTTCAATGGGCAGGAGGGCGGACCGAAGCCTGCCAGCAGGATCTGCAGGCGGGCGTACTGTGCGCCCGGGCCGGGCCGGACCTGTGTGCCCTGATCAGCACCCGCGGGCAGGCGCCACAGGCGTTCAGCCGCGACGTGGCCGAGCTGCGCTATGCCGGTGGTCAGCCCTTTCACATTCGCCACCGCGACCGGGTCCTGTGCCCGCCGGCGGTACGGGTCGAGGCCGAAGCGCTGCTGCGCAACCCGGCCCTGGCCGGCTGGGTACCTTTGTTTCGGATCGGCGACCAGCTCTGGGCCCTGGCCGAGTTTCGCTCGGTGACGGTGGATGCGCCGGGGGCCGCCGTACGGGTACGCCTGGAAGATGGCCACGCGGTCCCCGTGCTGCGGGCAGCGGCCCGCACTCTCTGGAGGCGCGGCCTGGCCGCGCTGGACTGGCGCTGGTTCGGCGGGGCCGTCGGACGCGGGGAGGCCCTGCGGCGCCCGCGCTCGTCCGTCCTGTTCGGCCGCATCACGTTCTGGCTGGACCCCGCCGGGCCCACACTGCGCCAGGAGGTCGCGCTGGAATGCCGAGGCGAGGTCCCGGTCCACTACCTGAACCCGGGCGGCCATGCGCTGGTGGTCGACAACGGCCCGAGTGTGCGGCGCTTTCAGCAGCAGGATCCGGTGACCGGTCAGTGGACCGAAGTGCTCTTTCCCGCATCCGGACGCTCGATCGTCCAGATCCCCCTGCCCTCGACCATCCCCGGCCTGGGCTGCGCACTACCGCCGAAACCGCTGCCCCCGGGCCCCTATGCCCACCGACTGACGCTTGGCTGGAGCGACTGAATACCCGCCCCCGGAACGTGAGGGAGACGCGGGATTCAATCCGCGTCTCCTAGTCGCCTTCGGGCAGGCGCTGCAGGATGATCCCGCGGCGCAGGTCGGACCAGATCAGTACACCCGTCCCGGGCAGCGGGGTGACGCGATGCCAGTTCTCGTAGCGGTCAAACGGGCGGTCGGCAAAGTCCACCTGCTGCCAGTTGTACATCAGCCGCCAGGGTTTGCCGCGGGGCGGATCGCCGATGTACATCTGCCGGGCATTGTTCTGCAGCAGGATGTAGTCCCCGGTCTTCGGGTGATAGGTCAGCCGGCTGCCGCCGGCAACATAGGCCTGTCCGGAGGCCCCGTGCCGCTGGAATCGGCCCTCGCGGTCGATGGTGGCCGTGGCCTCGGCGCCGCGGCGGTGGTTGCCGCCGTACTGGGTCATGCCCCCATAGATCAGCACCTCGCGATGCACCGGGTTGTAGAGCATGGTTCCGCCATACCCGGAGGACTGGGTGCGGCCCTCGGGGCCTCGATAATCCGGGTGATTCCGGGGATAGGTCCACGCCCGATCGCCATGCCCCCAGACACGGACCTGCCCCATCGTGTGGGCCTCGATGCCGTCACCCGGTATAAGGTCGTAGCTGGCGGAGCCCAGCGTATAGAGGACGAATTTCTCGATATCGGGATGCCACACGGTCGAGTGATCGCCGACTGCATGCGCATTGCCCTGGCCGGCACCCAGGCCGACCTCCTCCCAGGCCGTCGGGTCGGTGTACGGGGCGCGCACCAGGCGGCCAATGTCGGAGCGTCGCGGCTCGCTCGGCGAGAAGTACAGGTAGCCATCACCGCCATCCATCAGGCGGTTGTACGGGCGCCGTTCGCCCCCGTCATAATCGAGCCCCGGAGGGGCCACGACGCCGGCCCAGGTCAAATCCGGCTCCAGCCAGGTTACCGAACGAACGGAATTGTCCCGCATCAGGATATTGAACAGCCGCCCGGTCTCCGGATCGAAGATGTGGCGGTCGGTCCAGCCCACCCCGAAGGTGCCGCGCTTGTCCGGGTCATGCCACTGGGTGTTGTTCATGCGCGCCATGTCCGGGACTCCGTCCGGCAGCTGGGTCTCCACGCGGCGGAACTCGCCCGGTTCCAGGGTCTCGGCGATGTCGTACAGCTTTGAACGTCGCTCCGGCGCGGGCTGCGATGCCGAAACCTGCAGGAACGCCGCGTGTGATTCGGCCCGTGGTGGCGGGACGGCGGCCGCCCGCTCCTGACCGAACGCCGATTGATGCCGGTGCAGCAGCGGGCCGGCCTGGTTGAGCCAGAGGATCACCCCGAAGTCGTCGATCGGCACCGGCACGATCCCGCCATAGCGATCAAACGGCCAGCGCTGGCCGCTCCAGTCGGCCGCCTTGCGCCATTCGTCCCGATCCGGATCGAGCTCCCACAACTCCCGCGTCCGCCCGGCCCGCAGCACCAAGTAGTTCCCCGTTTGCGGGTCGTAGGTCAGGCTTCCGTTCATGATGCCGAACACGAACGGCGCATCGCCAAGATCGCGCACTGCGCCATTCGCATCGAGCAGGGAGACCTTGTTGCGCGACTTGTTGCCGCCGATGAACAGCATCTCGTCGCGCACGCGGTTGTACTGGGCCGAAGAGTGATAGCCATCGACCGCGACCTTGCCGTGTTCAGTCCAGCGACCATCGCGGAGGCCGTAAACCTGGTTCTCGCGGATGTAGATCAGCTGGTCCAGTGCGTCGTGCCACTCGATCGGATCGGTGTGCTCCCACCCCCCGCCGGGCCCGGGCAGACTGCGAGTCGCGAGTTCCCAGCGATCCTCCGCAATGGAATAGCGATGCAGAGTGCGCTGCGAGCGGCCGGCACTGATCTTGTAGTAATGGCCCCGCTCGGGGTCGAGCGCCACACCACCATAGACATGCGCAAAGGGGGGCGGGCCCTCGGCAGACAGATACCGCCACTCATGTTGATCTTCTTGGTAAGTAATGAATACCGGGCGCGATCCGCGGTCGCCATACATGAAGACCTGGCGCCGCTCGGCATCCCAGTGGGCACTGTCGTTCCAGGTATCCGGATCGCTCGACCTGGCACGCAGGAAGTCGTAGTAGCGCTGGAACCCCTCGGGATAACCGGCATCAAGGGGGGCCAGTTCCCCCGGCTGCAGGCTCGCCGCCATCCGCCCCAACGCGCTGTCACTGGCCGCTGCCTGGCTGGTCGTAAGCGCCAGCGCGAGGATGGCCGGCAACCAGACGGTGCTTCGACGCGCGAGCCGGCGCATCAGGCAGCCTTTCCTGCTGGGTGGGCAGCCGCCTGGCAGCGGTGAGGGTCGACCCCCAGCTCCTGAACCGCCTGGAGGAGCGGCATCACCTTGACGAAGGTCGGCGTGAGCGGGCGGATATGGCCCGTGCGCAGAGCCTCGAGGGTGTACCCGACGACCCGCTCCGGGCGCGTAAAGGCATTGAACAACGGCCGCGCCAGATGCGAAACCCTGCGGCTGAGACGCGCCCACTCGACCCGTGGCGGTGACCCCGTGGCCTTCTGGCTGTACGGGATATGCGCGGCGTGGGGATAACGGCTCCGGATCACCTCATCGTGGAACGCGCGCGTCGCGAACGACTGCCACGGCAGGCTCAACAGGAACTCCAGCACGTCCGGGTCTGGATAGGGCAGGCAGACGGCCTGCTGCTGTCCGGCCATGGCGATCGGCAACAGGGCTATCTCGCGGCGGATCCGGTTCCAAAACAGGAACGACTTAACCGGGTCGGGCGCGCCGGCGTGCATGGCCAACTCGCGGATGATCGCATCATGAGCGACCTGCAGGCGCCAGCGGTCCTGAAACGGCCGCTTCAGAAACGATGTGTAACTGCCCGCCATCAGCACACGATTCGCCGCCCCTTCGAGATCACCGGCATCCAGGCACTCGGCCGTTCGCGGGTCGAAATAGTTGCCGTTGCTCAAGGCGTCACCGGCCAGGCCATCGAATACCGGGCCGTCCAGATGCGGCATCAACGCGAGGTACCAGCTGTTCTCGTCGGTGGAGTAGTGGTTCAGGCGGTTTTTCTGTCGCTCCGCGGCGATACAATCCTGGGGATTGTCGATCACCTGACATTCGATCCCCAGGTGCTGGGACAGCGCACACGCCACGCCACTCTCGTCCCCTCTCTTCGCCCGCAGGACCAAGGTTCGGGGTGGTGGGGTGTCCTGTTGCGCCAGCTCCAGACAGATATGGCGCGAGTCGCGGCCCCCGGACAGTGGCAGGCGCCCCACACCGCCAGCAGCACGCCGCTCGATCGCCCGCGCAAAGAGTTCCGCGAACCGTGTCCGCGCCTCGTGCGGGTCTCCGGGGAAAGCGGCTATCAGGGGGATGGCGGGGCGCTCGCCGGAGAGCACACCCTCACGCCACAGCAGGGTCTCCCCGGGCATCAGAACCTTCACACCCGCCAGCGGAGTCTGGTCACCCACGAGATAACCCAGCGCCATGAAGACCGCGATGGCCTCGTCGTCAAAGGCTGGGGCCGACAAGCGCGCCGCGGCCTCCCGCAGGGAGTCGGCCACGATCAGGCGACGGCCCTCACGGGCATAGAACAGCGGGATGAATCCGAGCCGATCGGCCGAGACCGACAGACTCGTCCCATCGAACGACCAACCGGCGGCGAGGGTCGGGCCATCGGCGACCCAATCGAACGCCAGGCGATGGGACGCCTGCCCCAGGCACTGGCGACCACTGACCTCTACGAACGCCATCGCTTCTCCCGCCAGGGCCACTGCTGGTCCTGAATGCGGTCTCTCTGGTTCACAAGCTTGTTGCGACATAGAGGCGCATGTGACGAGTTAACAGCGAACTGGAACCCTTGCAGGCGCTCATCGCCAACATTGGCCAAGCGCTCGTGCATCGGAACGCGCGTGTTCCGATGCCCTCGAAACAGCACCTCACCAGACAGAAAGCGGGCGACCCCGTACAACCGCAGCGCCCTCCGGGCGATGACGGGGGCCGACGGACCATAGTGGTCGGCGGCCGCCTGAAACTGCCCCCACACATCGGGACGGAAGCAGTGCCCAACGATATAATTGGAACGATAGAGTGCGGATACCAGTAACCCCAACACTTTACCCACGATATCCTCCCCAACTAAAAACAAACGCGCGACCGCACCCGGCCTCTTCGTTGCAAGAACGCTCTGTTTGCCCCGCCTGATTGAGTTATCTCATTGCCCCTGAACAAACCTGATCCGGACATTTCAGCCTAGCAGCTTGAAACGGCGCCGAAAGGGCTTTCGCGTACCAAAAAAACCGTACCGACAATCGCAACGTGGCGATATATGCTAGGGAGACACTGATTAATGATCGCTTCCTGTCGAAATATGAAAGCACAGCCAGAACCGGCCTCCAGGATCGATTTATCAAAACCGCATCGTCAAACTGCACTCGCGTCATGGCGTGCGTCGAAAGCCAGGGCGGCCATATCCAGCGATTGCCTGGGTCGCGAAGGGCGTAATAGGGGAAGCGTGTGGCCACCGTCAATGTTTATAGTCCGCGCAGCCTTTTAAAGGAGGCCCTGCACCTGGGGCTGGGCGATTACCAGTACTGGAAGGTCTTTTATATCGATCTCCCGCAGCCCGCGGCCGAACTGTCCGAGGGCATCCGGGTCGAGCCGATCACCCCCGAGGACCTGGACGGCGTGGTGGATGAAGGGATGCTCCAGCGTCGGGAATTCGGCGGCGAAGGGGCCCAGGGGTTCGGCCTTTTTCGCGACGATGAGCTCGTGGCAGTGCAATGGTACTGGTGGGGGGCGCGTTACGAGGCCGAACGCCAGGGGCGCAGTTGGAGACTGCCCGAGGGGGCGGCGAAATCGACCGGGCTGTACACCCTGCCCCAGCATCGCGGGCAGGGGTATGCGGCCCTGCTGAAAAGGCAGACGGCCTACCTGATGTCGCAACGGGGCTTCACCCGCCTGTACAGCCGGATCTGGCACAGCCACAAGAGTTCGATCCGGGTGAGCGAAAAAACCGGCTGGCGGGTCGCCGTTTCCTACATCGAGATCTGCCCGTTCCGCCGACGCATCCAGCTTCGCCTGCCGGTATGACCGAGACCCCCATGCCGCAGCGCGTCGTGGTGCTCTCCGACGGTTCGCCACTCGCCCTGAAGGTGCTGTACTGCCTGCAGCGACTGGGCACCGAGATCCACCTGCTGGAACTCAAGTCCCCGGGGGCCGCACGCCACTCCCGATATCGCGATCACTATCAGCGCATGCCCCTGCCGGACACCCAGCCGGAAACCCTGGAAACCTTTGGCGGCCGCCTGCGCGACTACTGCACACGGCACCGTATCGACGGGATTGTCGGGGCCGACATCCTGGGAGCCGGCGTAGTCCACGCGCTCGCACCGCGCCTGCCGGGCGTGACGGCCTTTCCCTCCAGCAGCCTGGAGGTGCTGGGCATGCTGGACGACAAATGGGCCTTTCAGCGTTTCATGGAGACCCACGGAATCCCGTGTCCAAAGGCACTGCGCCTGGAAGGCCCCGGAGACGCGGAACGCCTGCAGGATGCCGGGATGACGTTCCCGCTCGTGGTCAAGCCGCTGTACGGCGAGTCCAGCCATGGAATCCTTCAGGCAAAGCGGCTCGAGGATATCGAGACGCACCTGGAGAAAGGTGGCCGGCATGCCCGGTTCCCGCTGGTGGTACAGGAATATGCGCCCGGATTCGACGCGGACCTGAGCCTGCTGGCCCGGGATGGGGAGGTCGTCTGCCACCTCCTGCAATCGCGCCGGAATCCCTGTTCGCTGGAATTCTTCGCCGACGAGCGGCTGCTGGAGATCGGTCGCCGGATCGTCCGGGCGGCGCACTATACCGGCGTGGCGAATATCGACCTGCGCGTGGACGAATCGACCGGGGACGTTCGCGTACTCGAGTGCAATCCGCGCTTCTGGTACACCTTGCAGGCCTCGCTGTGGGCAGGGAGCAATTTCGTCGAGGCGGGTTTCGCGATCGCCACGGGTGGCTCGGCTGTACGGCCCTCCCCCGTAGCCGGCGCCTACCACCTGCACAGCCACCTGATTAAACACCTGCTCTGGAAACCCCGCCATTGGAGAGGGATCGCCCCGTACAACCTGCGCGGCCTGTGGCAGGCGATGAGCGACCCTCGACCTTTCCTAATGCGTTGACGCCGTGTGCTGAACATGCCTGAGTCGAACCAAGACCATATTCGCGCCCTCGTCATCGGGGTCGGTGGCAGGATCGGACTCGCCATTGTCAGGGAACTTGGCGAGGCAGGAATCCATGTGATCGCAGCATCACGTGGCCGCGACGCATTGGGGTTTTCTTCACGCTATGTCGCCAAGAAATATCTGATTCCTCCGGGCGTGGACGATCTGGTGCCTTTTGTATCCGAGGTGATTCGTTCCGATGCGGTGACCCATGTGTTTGCAGTGTGGGAGGCCGACATCATTCGCCTCAACGACCACAGGCACGAGTTCCAAGGCGTGGAGATGATGTTCCCGGATCACAGCCAACTTTCGAAAGTTCTGGACAAACGATTACTTAACCAGGAGGCATCGAAGTTCGGACTACGGGTCCCGCCTATGTACGATCCGCACGAAGTACTGTCCCATCCAAACAGGTTCGAGTCCGGGCAGTTCCCCATTATCGTGAAGGCAAACGACGTGAACGAAGACCCGCTCAGACTGCAAAGATCAGGAATCCAGATACAGAAGTGTGAGTATTACTACGACATTGATGCCTTGCGCGCCCGGATAGAGCGCATGCTGAATGCGGGTGTTGTACCGATGGTTCAGGCCTATTGCCCGGGCGAGGGCGTGGGCCACACCGTGTTGATGCATGATGGGGAAGCCGTCGTGCGGTGTGCGCACAAAAGGCTACATGAGTGGCCTCCTAGCGGGGGAATATCGGCGTTATGTGAGTCGCTAGACCCCGATGAGGAAGGGGAGGCTTTTGAGAAGACGGTTGGCTTCCTTAAGTCGTTGGATTGGGAAGGCGTTGCGATGCTGGAGTACCGAAGGAATCCTCATGATGGGGAGTTGTATCTGATCGAAGTAAACGGACGTTTCTGGGGCAGTTTGCCATTGGCCTATCACTCCGGCGTCCGATTCGTATCGGACAGCGTCCAGTGCAAGCAGCGCGGAACGGTCACTCGGAAGAAATGCATCCCAGGAATAAGGTGCTTGTCGTTCGTCCACGAGGCGAAATACCTATGGGAAATTCTGAGAAAAACCAGGAGCAACGCAGGCCCAGCACCGGAGAGCGGAAGTCCACTTTGGCAGGCTGTAGGTTTTCTGACTTATCCACTTCGACCTGGAAACCATTACTTCGTCTTCAACATTATGGATCCAATACCATTCATTAATGACACCAGAAATGCCTTGCGGGACGCCCTGAAATTAAAGAAATAATTAACATGGTAAAGACTTAGCGGCCCGACAAGTCTGGAGAATTCTGACTGGGCCCATCGCACGCTGCTCGGACGGTCAATGGAGATGGTTTTGTGAACACAGATAAAACACGGATATTGGGTAGCGGATTCACCCGCCGAGAATACTCCTTGTACGGGTTTGAGAACCTTGGCAATCCCCAGCTTGCCATGCGCTACCTGTCGTTTGAGGAGAATCACCGCCGTTACCATCCCTGCATCAATATTGGCTACGAGAAGCACCTCCTTGACGACAAGTGGATGACGCATCAGGTCCTTTCCGCGCTGGCGGTACCCGTACCGCGCACCTTGGGGCTCTACCATCCGGTTGTAGGCCTAACTGCCAGCGGTGACCCATTAAGGAATCCGGAGGACCTGTGTGCGTTGCTGCGCGCTAGCGATGTAGCAGAACTGATCTTCAAGCCGCGCGGCGGATCGCGCGGGGACAGCATTACTAAAGCGACGATCCAGAGGAGGGCGGATGGCACGGATGATGTTCAATATGATGGTCGAACCGTACCGGTTACGGAGTTTCCCGCCTGTCTCGCCGAAGATGTGTTCGATGTCCATACGAACCGCTATCCCGGCTGGATTATTCAAGAGGTCTTGCGGCAACACCCGTTTCTGGCGGCACTCAACCCCAGCAGCGTCAATACCTTCCGGATCGTGACCTTTATGGATACCGAAGGTAACGTCCACATACACCATTCCATTCTACGGGTCGGTTGCGGCGACAACGCGACCGATAACTGGGACAAAGGTGGTCTGTCGATCCGAGTTGACCCCAGCACGGGGCAGCTTGGCAAGGGTGTTCGGAAGGCCGAATTCGGGGGCGAATGGAGCGCTTCCCATCCAGAAACGGGAGCTCCGTTCGAAGGCCTTCAGATTCCGGAATGGAATGCCATCCAGGAATTATGTGAACACGCGGCACGGATATTCTCCGGGGCACGTTCGATTGGCTGGGATATCGCTCTGACTGTCGACGGACCGGTCATTGTGGAGGCTAATGCCGACTGGGGCCTCCCTTCCGTCCAGGTTCACGGAGATGGATATCTCTCCGACGCAATCCGCGACCAACTGAGGGCCTATGGGGCCGCCTTCCCCACGAGGTTGAGACCACTGCCGCTGGCAGTGCTACACCTGGTACGCAGACGATGGGGGCGTTCCCGAGGGCCACGCCTCCTTTCGTCTCTGCGCCGCAGCATCTCGCGTGGGAGCGGGAGAGCTTGAACGGATTTAGTCGCGTCGTCGCGAGCATAGGCAAGGCACTATCGAGTACCTACCCACGCGCTCACTGCCCACGTTCAGCGAGAGTGTCACCGTTTCAGTTGGAAGAACCGGAACCGCTTGCGGCCCCCACAAAGGGCGTGCAAGTCGGTGCTTGTTACCACCCCATCGGACATTGATGTGGGCCTTGCGGAAATGACTTCCAACATCATTTCTTGATCACCCCCCGTTCGTGACCCGCGGGGCGGGCCGTCCCGCCGCGGCGCAGGAAACGCTTCAGCGATTGCTTGAGGCCGAGCCGGGACAGAGCCGCGGAGACGGCGTCCGAACCCAGCGTGGTAGCGGCATGGGCAAGACCCAGGGCAAGCGGGCGCGGGCGACGCCGCAGGTAATAGACATCCGCACAGAGCTGGTGGTCCGAACCAAACAGGGCCTTGTGCGGACTGTCGCCCGGGGCGAAATCGAAATAGCGAAACCGGCCCTCCTGGAACAGGGATTCCAGCACCAGCCATTGCAGTACCGTGCCCGGCGACAGGGCGGCCACCTTCGGGTGGTAGCCCAGGTAGGCGTAGACCAGGGCCGAGTCGCGGGCCGGGCAATACAGATAGGCCACCGGCTCGTCATTCAGGAACAGGAGGTAGGCCCGCACCTGGTCGGCGGCGGCCAGCCGCGCGCTGCGCTCGGCGAACGCGTCATCATCCGGGAGGCCGGCGTTCAGCAGGCGCTCCTGGTAGGTCAACCGCGAGACCTCGCGCGCCAGGCTGCGAAAGGTCTCGAGCTCCTCCGGTGTGCGATAGGTACGCCAGTCGATCGTGCCCCCGGAGGCATCGGCGAACTTGCGTACCTTGCGCCGCATCGTCTGGCGGGACTTGGAGGAGAACTTCGCCTGATAACCCTCCCAGCCCATGTCGAGATCGATGTAGTGGCGCATGTACTGGCTGGGGACGTAGCGCAGATAGCCCGCCACCCACGACAGCCGTGGCAAGGGCGCCTCGACGGGCTGCGAGCGGGCCAGGTGGCCATCGGCGACCGCATCCCCGGCGTACGGGGCCTGGGCCGCCGGGCGCTGCAGGAAATGGCGGCTGTCGACCGACATTCGCAGCGAAACATCGCCCAGCGTGATCTCGCCGATGCGCAGGGCGAGACGGACCCGCTCGACCGGATAGCGGGCCACCGAATGTCCGGCCATTGGATGGTCGGCCCTCATCCCCAGAACACCCGCTGACTGGTCCAGTTCTCCAAAGCACGCAGTGCCGCCTGGGCTGCGGGGACGGTGAGCATGGGGGTCGCCTCGCGAGGCGCGGGCGTGGCCAGCACGTCGGCCATGCAGGCCGGGGTGAATCCGGGTTCCGACCGCAGAAACCGGCACAGTCGCTCCAGGCGGCGGCGGGTCAACGGATTGATGCCGGGGGTCGGCTGATCGTCCCGATAGCGCACGAACTCGAACGGGTGCGTCAGCACGACCACATCGCTGAGCCCCTGGCGCCGGGCCTGAAACAGCAGCCTGCGCATCTCCGGCCAGGAGGTGCCGGTAATGGTGAGCGACTTCAGATGGGTCCGCGGCCCCCACTGGAAATCGGTGTAGGTGGTCACCGGGAACTCGAGTACCCCGTCGATCACATGGCAGCCGCCCCGCAACTGCAGCTCCGGCTCGGCCGGCGGATAGATCGCGAGCCCGATATTGGAGGCCCGGGGGAGCCCGGCCTGCCGCATGGCAGCGTAGACCTTCAGGTCGACCTTGAGCCCGCCGGTACGCAGCACGCTGGGGGCATCCAGCCCCCAGCGGCGGAACGTCGCCCTTCCCTGTTCGATCAGGTCGGCCAGTTCCTCGACGCTGCGCCGGGTGACATTGTCGTTCGGCGGGTCGCTTTGCAGCCGCTGAACCCAGTCCGGGTGTCCGAAGTACGTCCAGCAGGGGTGCAGGTGGAGCTGGATATCGTGCCCGCGGCCGGCGATCGCGTGGGCGATCTCGCCCATCGGCTCGTCGCCGAAATAAATCGTGTTCAGCGTCTCGACAAAGAAGGTGGCACGAATCGCATACCGGTCGAGGGTGTCCAGCAGATAACCAAGACCCTCCGAGCGCCCGTTACGATGGCAGTAGACCGACGGCGGCCCGACCGGTTGGTGGGTTTGCGGCTCGCGAAAGGCCCCGGCGATGCTGAACTCGGTATCAACGGTCAAATGGACGCGGGTCGTCATCGTGTTCGCACCTTCAGTGGGCTGAAGCCAGATTGCGCGCAAGCCGCAGGCCAAAGCGCAGAGGTGTTCGATCCCAGGGGGTAAAACGCGGGAGTTGCAGCGGATCCGTGTCGCGGCCGGCGGCACCGGCCATGGTTGATACGGCGGCGTCGAACCCACTGGCACGCACCATCTCGACATGCTCCGGCGCATAGTCCTTGCCGGGACGACCGTTGGGATAGGCAAACAGGCGCACGGGACGTCCCACCAGGGCCTCGAGTTCGGCCTTGCCCTCCGCAATTTCCTGCTGCGCGGTCTCCGCATCGGTCTCCGCCAGAATCGGGTGCAGGACCGTGTGCCCGCCGATCCCCATGCCGGCATCGGCCAGCTCGCGAACCTGGTCATCGGTCATCATCAGGTCGCCGGGGGGCATGATGTGGAAGCGCGCGCCCAACGCCTCGGCGCGACGGCTGCGTTCGGCCAGCGGCCGATATTTGAGGGCCCCGATCAGGGCGTGGATCGTGGCGCGGCGCTGCGCCATGGACTCCAGTGGACGCGTGCCCAGTCCCTCCGGGGCCAGGTCCACTGCCATGGAGGGAATCCGGCGAACCGTTTCGATCAGCATGTCGTTGAACATGCAGCCGCCATTCAGATAGCCGGTGGCGACAAAGAACGTTGCCGGCACCCCCTCCTCGCGCAGGATCGGCAACGCGATCTCCGCGTTGTCGGCATAACCATCGTCGAAGGTGACCGCTACGGCCCGGGCGGGGAGCCGGCCTTCCTGCAGGCGCTCGATGGCCTCGTCCAGCGGCAGCGGGTTCATCTCCCTTGCCAGCAGGCGCATCTGCCAGCGAAAGGTCTCGGCCACCGGGTCTTCCGGTCGCAGCGGGTCGGGGTCCGCCAGCACGCGGTGATAGGCGAGGATCGTCAGGCGTGCGCGCCGGCCTTGCGGCGACAGCATGGACAGCGGTACTCGCAGCATGCGCACGATCTCCTGAACCCGCTCGGGGCGTCGGTCGGGGGAGCGCGAACGTACCGGTCAGGATTTTCTTGCGTGATTCAGCCAGTCAGCCACGACGGCCACGATGCGTTCTGCGGCATTGCCGTCCCAGTACTCCGGGATGCGCCCCTGTTTGCCCCCATGGTCCATGACCTCGCGGAAAGACTCCATCAGTCGTTGCGGATCATTGCCTACTAAAATATTGGTACCTTCATCGATCGTGATCGGCCGTTCCGTGTTCTCGCGCAGGGTGATGCAGGGCACCCCGAGGGCGGTGGTCTCCTCCTGCATACCGCCGGAGTCGGTGAGCACGACACGGGCATCCTTCATCAGTCCCAGCATCTCCAGATAGCCGGCCGGCGGCAGCACGGCGATCGGTGCCTCGCGCAGCGCAGACTCCAGCCCGAAACCTTGCAGACGGGCCTGGGTGCGGGGGTGCAGCGGGAATACCAGCGGGAGCTCCCGGGCGATGGTCACCAGGCTGTCGACCAGACGCTCCATCACCGGTGCATGATCGACGTTGGAGGGGCGGTGCAGGGTCAGCACGCCGTAGGCCCCGCTGTCGGAAAACGTATCGGCCTCCATCCCGGCCGCCCGCAGGGTCTCCTGCCACGGTACGGCACGGTCCAGGTTGTACAGCTGGGTATCGATCATCACGTTGCCGACAAAGTGCACCCGATCGGGGGCGATACCCTCGCGCGCCAGGTTGTCGCGGGCGTGGCGTTCGGTGATGAACAGCAGATCCGAGATCTGGTCGGTGAGCACCCGGTTCACCTCCTCCGGCATGCTGCGATCGAAGCTGCGCAACCCCGCCTCCACGTGGATGACCCCGACCCCCTTCTTGGCCGCCACCAGGGCACAGGCAATCGTGGAGTTCACATCGCCCACCACGAGAATGGCGCGAGGCTGCACACGGTCCAGCACGCCCTCGAAACGCATCATCACCTCGGCCGTTTGCACGGCATGCGAGCAGGAACCCACCTCGAGGTTGATATCGGGATACGGGATTTGCAGATCGGTAAAGAAGCGCTCGTTCATCGCCGGGTCGTAATGCTGCCCCGTGTGCACAAGCTGCGCCGGTATCTCGGCTTGCTGCAGGGCCCGCATCACCGGGCCGATCTTCATGAAGTTGGGGCGCGCGCCCACCACGCACAGGATGTCGCATTGCGAATCTGTAGACATATAGAGATCCCGTCGACCCCCCGACACGCCGGTTTGGCTGGGGCATTAGCGCCCAATGTAGTTCGAATTGAGGGAAATGGGCATAGGACGAAAGGACGAAATTTGTGCAGATTTTTCATCATTGTCCCGCCATCCATGTTGTGCCTAAGCTCGCAATACCGTGGCTGCCCAGGCGCAAAAGGCACTGACCTGGTGAGACGCCCTGCCACTCAACTCGCTGCACGGAAGAGCCCTCACTCATGCATGCACTCCCCTCATCGGAAGAGATTCGCCTCGGGGTTATCGGACTGGGTTATGTCGGGCTGCCGCTGGCGGTCGAGTTCGGCCGGGTTTGGCCGACCTTGGGATTCGACATCCAGCCCGGCCGCATCCAGGACCTGAAGAACGGCATCGACCGCACCCGCGAGGTCGAGCCGGAAGATCTCGCTGCCGCGACGCAGCTGGACTACACCACGGAGCTCGGGGCGCTGTGCGCGTGCAATGTGTTCGTGGTGACCGTGCCGACGCCGATCGATGCCCACCGCCGACCGGACCTGCGCCCCCTGCTCGGGGCCACCCATACCGTGGGCCAGGTGCTCAAGCGCGGTGACGTGGTGATCTACGAGTCGACGGTCTATCCGGGGGCGACGGAGGAAGACTGCGTCCCGATCCTGGAACGGGAATCCGGGCTGACCCACAACGAGGATTTCTTCACCGGCTACAGCCCCGAGCGGATCAACCCCGGGGACAAGGCGCATCGGGTCACCTCCATCAAGAAGGTCACCTCGGGCTCGCTACCGGAGGTGGCGGACTTCGTCGACGCCCTGTATGCGCGCGTCATCACCGCCGGTACGCACAAGGCCGAGAGCATCCGTGTCGCCGAGGCCGCCAAGGTGATCGAGAACACCCAGCGCGACGTGAACATCGCCCTGATCAACGAGCTGGCGCTGCTGTTCGAGCGCCTGGGCCTCGATACGGAAGCGGTCCTGCAGGCCGCCGGGACCAAATGGAACTTCCTGCCGTTCCGGCCCGGCCTGGTGGGCGGGCACTGCATCGGGGTGGACCCGTACTACCTGACGCACAAGGCCCAGGCCGTCGGACACCACCCGGAGATGATCCTGGCCGGGCGCCGCGTGAATGACGCGATGGGGGCGCACATCGCGGACGCGACCATCCGGGCGCTGGTGCGCAAGGGGATCAATCCGGTGGGGGCGCGCATCCTGCTGATGGGCCTGACCTTCAAGGAAAACTGCCCGGACCTGCGCAATACGCGCGTGATGGACATCTACCATACGCTGAGCGGGTACAACACGGAGGTCGTCGTGTTTGATCCCTGGGTCGACCCGGAGGAGGCCGAGCACGAATACGGCATCACCCCGATCACCGCGCCTCCCGAGGCGGACTCGTTTGACGCCATCATCGTGGCGGTGCCCCACCAGGCGTTCCTGGACATGGGAGTGGAGGCGATCCGTGCACTCGCGCACCCGCAAGCGGTCCTGTTCGATGTGAAATCGGTCTTCCCTCGCGAGGCCAGCGACCTGCGCCTGTGACCGCGCGGGCCGCTACCGGGCTGCCGGCCCGACGCCTTCGCGCCGCCCCGGATTGGCCTCGTAGCCGCCCGCGTAGGCCCCGAATCGGGGCTGACTGCGATCGCGGTCGTTGTAGTCGCGACCCAGACCGGGAGGTAGAGGACTTTGGAACTCGGGCAAACCTTCGTACCCCGGCATCCCTTCCAGCGGGAACAGATCGAGCTCCGCAAGCGGCCCGCGCGGGCGCACCAGGTAGGCCGAAGCCCGTTCGAAGCCGGCCTCGTGGTTGATTTCCGTTTGCGCCGTGCGCGCGGCATCAATCGCGGGGTCGGCGAAGACCGCATTCCCGGCAATGACCTGTTCATAGCGCCGATCGCCGGGAACCAGTCGTATCCCGAACTCTCGTGCGACCACGGTGTTGTGGACGATCAGGACATCCTTCGGGATGTGGTTGTGCGGCTGCACGATCAGGGCACTGCCGGCATCGTTGAAAAACAGGTTGTTGTACAGGGCCAGACGGCCTTCGCCCTGAAAGAGGCGCTGGTGGGGGTTCTGGTAGAAGAGGTTGCCGTAGATCCAGTACCAGTCGTGCTGCCCGGGTCCTTCGGGCGGGAAGTGCCCTACCAGCAGGTTGGGCCGCGCGCGATGGCCGCTGCTCGCGCGCTCCGCCTTGCTGAACACATTGTGACGGATGATGGTGGCATGGGGTTCGGTCGGCATCCCCGCACGCGGGGCTCGCGGACGCTGGTGCTTGATCTGCATGTTGTAGCCCAGGGTACGGCCAATGAAGTTGTGCTCGATCAGGCCCGCGACAAACGGCCCCGTACCATCCGGCCGACCGAGATACATGCCGGTGCCGACATCGCGAATGTCGTTGTGGCGGATGGTCCAGTTCCAGGCGGCGGCACGGGTGGTGATGCCGCTGTTGCCCTGCGAACGGTCGTAGCCGCGTATGGTCAGGTGCTCCAGCGTGATGTCGTGGGCGTATTCACTGTCGTGCTCGACCACGACCCCGGCAATGTTGTGCCCGCCCCCCTCCAGGGTCAGGTGCCGGATCACCAGGTGCGCGGCATTGATCAGGCGAATGGTATTGCTGCCCGAACGACCGCGGAGGATGGCCGGGTCTCCAGAATCCGGGCCGGTGATCACGATTGGCCGCTCGGCCGTCCCGCTAACGCCTCGCAGCACCAGCGGCTCCGGGTATTCGCCCGGGGCGAGCTGAAGATGATCGCCAGGGCGCAGCTGGCGCACGGCACGGCGCAATCCCTCCGGGTCGGTCTGCAGCACGCGGGTCGCGGCTGCGGGGGCCTCGGACGCCCCGCCCGGTCGTGGCATGTCGGCGCCCGCCGTCATCATGGCCAGCAGCATCACGCCCGCCAGCACCCATGCCCGGGACACAAGCGAGTGGAACATTGACCGCCCTGCCGTCATCACCGCACTCCCTGCCCGGGGCCTGCGAAACCAGCCCGCGCTCTGGCGATTGGAGGGGCCATACTCCGGTGTATGCCCCCTTGTCAGGTTAGACCATGTGCGAGCGCGGCAACCCATGACACGCAGACGCGAACCACTGGCCCTGTGGACCTGTGTCATCGGGGCGTGGCTGTCCCTGGGATTTGCCCTCTACCTGACGTTGCTGCCGTTCGAGTTCGGCGGGATGGGTCTGGAGGAGGCGTGGTCACTCTACCGCGACATGAGCCTGCAGGGACCCGGCGCCAGCGGGCGCGCCCAGTTCATGGCCAATGCCATGATGTTCATGCCGCTGGGCTTTTTCTGGATGGCCTGGCTCACCTATGGCCGCAGTCACCTTGTATGGCACCTGGGTGCCCTCGCGCTGGTCGCCCTTCTGGGGCTGGCGGCCACGGCAACGGTGGAGTTCCTGCAGATCTGGCTGCCCTATCGCTATCCGGCCGGGGCGGACATCGCGGGCAATTTCCTCGGTGCGGTGGTCGGGGCCCTGATGTGGTGGGGACTGCGCCGGCCGCTGCTGCGCTGGCGAGGCCAGCTCGCAGGCCCAAACCGTGTCACCGTGCCTGCCGTCCTGATCGCCTATGCGATCCTGTACGTCGCGATCGGCCTGGCCCCATTCGACCTGGTCCTGTCCACCGCCGAGTGGAGTCAGCGCCTCGACTCCGACACCTGGGGCCTGTGGGTCGCAGCCGGGGCCTGTACGTCCGGTCTTCGCTGTATCTCCGAGCTGGGCCTGACACTGGTAGCCAGTGTGCCCGTCGGGATCCTGCTCGCGTACGGACTCGGACGGCGCCCGTCCGCGAACGGGGCCGTGCTGATGACCCTGGCCGCGCTCCTGGCCATCCTGCTGGAGGCCCTGAATCTTGCCACGCTCTCGGGGATCGCGGAGGGCCGATCGGCCGTGCTGCGGGGCGCCGGATTTGTCACAGGCATGCTCCTGTACGCATACCTCTCGCCGCCGCAGTTGATGCAGACCCTGCGGCGTGCCGCGATCCCGCTCCTGGTCGTTGCGACGCCACTCTACGGGGTCGCGCTGCTCGCCCTGAACCACGACCTGGGCCCCTACCAGTGGGACCGGGCGGCCATCTCGGCGCAATGGGCCCAGCTCAATCTCTGGCCGTTCTATTACCACTACTTCGTCGGCGAGACCGTGGCCCTGCGTAGTGCGGCACTGCATGTGGCCATGTACCTGCCGCTGGGCGCGCTGATATGGCTGGCGCAGATCCGGCGCCCGCTGCATCCGCGCCAGTTGCAGTGGCTGGCCGCCCTCGGCGGGCTGCTCGCGGCTCTGCTGATGGAAGGTGGCAAGCTGCTGGTCGTGGGGCTGCGGCCGGACCCGGCCAGCCTGGTCCTGGCCACATTGGCCGCCTGGGGCATGGCGACCGCGCTGCACTTCCTGACGCGCCTTGCTACCGAAGCCAGTACCACGAGCCACACCCGGGCCCGGCCACCCGGTTCGGCGCCAGTCACGGCCGAGCGGTCTACAGTCATCAGCGAACCATCCAGGCGGGAACACGAGCGTGACGAACTCCAGTTTTGAGCAGCGCTGGCGCCAGCGCTTTACCCAGCGCGGCAGCCAGTGCGACGACGACGCTGCAATCGCGGGCTGGACGCCCACCGGGCTGGCCAGCCGGGTGCGGCAGTTCCAGTCGCTCTGGCAGCACGCCCGTCCCGAAGGGACGCGATGGCTCGATATCGGCTGCGGTGCCGGCACCTATACCCGGCTGCTGCAGGCCGAAGGGCGCAGCCCGATCGGGCTGGACTACTCCGCCCCGTCGTTGCACAAGGCGCGACAGCGCAGCCCCGCGTCGATCGACTGGCTGGCGGCGGATGTCCACCACCTGCCGTTCGCCGATGGCGAGTTCGATGGCGTGCTCTGTTTCGGGGTAATGCAGGCGCTGGCCGACTCACGCCCAGCACTCGCGGAGATGCATCGCGTGCTGCGCCCCGGCGGCGAGATCTGGGTGGATGCGCTGAACGCCAGGACCTGGCCCACCGTGCTGCAGGAACGCCGACGGGTCCGGGCCGGAAAGGCACCCCATTTGCGCTACGAGGCCACCGACTCGCTGCAGGCAGCCGCGCGGGCCGCCGGCCTGCAGCCTCTGGCGTGTTACTGGCTGCCCCTGGTTCCGGGCCGGCTGCACGGGCTCCAGGGCCCGGCCGAGAGCCGCTGGGCGAGGGCCCTTTGGCAGGCATCGCCGTGGATCGCGGAGCGGTTGTGTCACTCGTTCATCCTGCGTGCACGCAAAGGGCAAATGTAAAAGGGGGTGACACTCCTTCATGCCACCGGGCGTGCCGGCATTGGCGAACGACCACAAGTGTCAGCGCCTTTTACAAATCACTTCTCAGAAAAGCCCACGCCGGACCCTTGGTATGAGAAAAAGCCTTCCAAACAGCCGATTACATCGTTGTTGATTTGGGGTATAGATATTGCTCTGTGTTTTGGTTGTCGCGGCGAATACGTGCGGCAATAAAAAATATCGCGACGGAATGCGAGGACCCGGGTAACCCGGACTAGTATCAAACCAGGAGTCTGGATTGTCCGCGTCTCCCTGGACGCGATACCGATCCAACCAACGCCCGGTCCCGAAAATTCTGGAGGGACACGATGGAACAAAACGACAACCAGGACTCAAGCCGGCGCCAGGAGGGGCTGGGTACACACGGCCACAATCGGCGGCGTCTGAGCCGGGCGATGCTCGGGGCCACCCCTCTGCTGATGACCCTGCATGCCTCGCCATTGAAGGCGGCCGGTGCGAACTGCATGCCCTCGGGCTGGGCGTCCGGCAATGTGTCGCGCCACGATGGTCCCCAGGACTGCGGCGGCCACTCCCCCGACTACTGGAGCGGGGGCTATGACCCGACGCATGCCAGTCTTTCGCGCAATGTAAGTGCCCAGGGCCGTGGTGGCGGCCAGCTGTTCAACAGCGCCTCCTTCCACAGCCATCCGGAATGGCGGCTGGCGGTGGAGTCCGGCGTGCTGTTCGATTCGAACTACGGCTTCCCGGGCGTGAGCCGGGGCTTCCAGGAAGAGGAGGGGGACCTCACCATGATCGGGGCCGTCTCCGCTTCGGTGTTCGTGCTGGATGTGCAGGGGGCAGCCGAACGCGAAGTGATCCGCTACGGGACCGCCGCACTGTTGAATGCCAAGTACACCAACGGGTACCCGCTCTCCGAACGCCTGGTCCGGGACATCGTCACCGACACCCTGGAGCACGGCTACTACGAGACCGATGGCGGCGACCGCCTGTACCCCGAGCAGGTGTATCGGTTCCTGGAGAACACCATGGGCCTCCCGAGCTGGGGGTCCGCCTGAGCCATTCATTCCGTAATGGCCGCCGTGATGGCCGGGACCCAGGGGGAACGATATGTCGCGCCGCAGGTGGCAACGGACTGACGGGCTGCAACAGCGCACCCTGGGGCGGGAGTGCGTCGTTTTTCACCCCGGGGCCGGCACCACCCACCTGCTGACACCCGCCGCCGCCGCGCTGATGGACGGCCTGGCCGAGGGCGTGGCAATGGACGAGGCCACACTGGCCCGGCACCTGGGCCTGTCGGCAGACGACGCTGCAGCCGAACTGGGGCGCTGGCTGTCCAGCCTGCAAACGGCCGATCTGATCCAGGAACACCCCTGATGCGGATCGCGGATCTGGGACAGGCCCGGCTCCAGCGCAGCCTCGCGGGCCGTGGCCTTTATTTGCGCACTGGCCCCTTCACCAGCCGCATCCAGAGCCCGATCGCCAGCGTGGCCCGGGGTATCGAGTCGCTGTACCGGGACTTCGAAGTAGCCGACCACTCGAGTTTCTACGACTTCCACTGCGAGCTGCGCGCACCGCGTTCCCACCGCCGCTTCTATCGGCCCCAGGTCCTGTTTCTCGCCGACCGTCGCAGCGTCTTCAAGCCCCTGGCCTACCACCAGGCCTATCCGATGCTCGAATGGGGACTGAACTGGTGCATCGCCAACCAGGTGCCGCATCGACTGGTGCTGCACGCGGCCGCCCTGGAACGCGACGGGAAGGCCCTGATCCTGCCCGCGCCGCCGGGCTCCGGGAAAAGCACCCTCTGCGCAGCCCTGGCCCATCACGGATGGCGCCTGCTGACGGACGAGTCCGTACTGGTGGACCTCGCCTCCAGCGAGGTCTCCGGACCCGCGCGGCCGGTCAGCCTGAAAAACGACTCGATCCGCGTGATCCGCGACGCCTGCCCCTCGGCCGTCCTCAGCACGCCGATCGCGGACACGCTGAAGGGCGCCGTGGCGCACATGCGCCCGCCGACGGATGCCGTGCGGCGCAGTCACGAGACCGCCCGGCCCGGGTGGATCGTATTCCCGCGCTATCAGCCAGGCGCCTCTACCCAGATGAAACCACGCCCGGCGGGTTCCGGGTTCATGCAGCTGATCGCCAATGCCTTCAATTACGCGGCCCTCGGGGCACGGGGCTTTCACAGCGCCGGACGACTGGTCGAACAGTCCGCCTGCTTCGACTTTTCCTACAGCCGTCTGGACGAGGCCATAGAGCAGTTCGACAGGCTGGCCGATGGACGCTGACACCGCACTGCGTCTGGCCCTGGCACGGCCGGAGAGCATGGCCGAGCGCACGACGGCCGAATGGGCCCCGCTACTGGCGGCCGCACGCGAGAGCGCCCTGCTGGGTACGCTCTGGCACCTCGCGGACGACGCGGGCTTGGCGGACGGCCTGCCGGAACCGGTAGCCAGCCACCTCTGGGGCGCCGCCCTGATCGCCGAGCATCGGTCGCAGGCCCTGGTCTGGGAACTGCACCACCTGGAAAACGGGCTGCTCTCGAGGATAAGTCCGGCTGTCGCGCTGAAAGGGGCGGCCTATCTGGCCGCCGGGCTGCCGAATGCACGTGGGCGGCTGGCCAACGACATCGACCTGCTCTTTCCCCGCAGCGAGGTCGAACGCGCCGAGAAGCTCCTGTTCTTCGAGGGCTGGTCGGGCACGCATCACAATGTCTACGACCAGCGCTACTACCGCGAGTGGATGCACGAACTGCCTCCACTGGTGCACCAGCACCGGGGCACCACGCTGGACCTGCACCACAACATCCTGCCGGAGACCTTCCGCGGCCATCCCGATCCCGCCCGCCTGCGGCAGCAAAGCGAGGCGCTCCCGGAACCCTTCCGCTTCCGGATCCTGTGTCCGGCGCACCTGGTACTCCACGCAATCGTGCACCTGTTCTCGGAGACGGAATGGGACCGGGGCCTGCGCGACCTCTACGACATCCATGTGCTGCTCGGCCACTTCAGCGCCCGTGACGGCGACGCCTTCTGGGAGCATTTCGTTGCGGAGGCCGAGGCCCTGAACATTGCCTGGATGGCGGAACGCGCGCTGTGGACCACGAACCGACTACTGCTGACCGAGATCCCGGCCGAACCCGTGAAACGACTGGCCCGGGCGCGCGCGGGCATTGCCCTGCGGGGCCTTGGCCGCTGGGCGTTCGCGCACGGGCTGCATACACGCGCCGGCTCGATGACCCCCCGCCGCGATGCGGTCGCGCGGGGCATGCTGTTTCTGCGTGGGCACTGGCTCAAGATGCCGGCCGGCCTGCTGGCGCGACACCTGTTTCACAAGGCCTTCCTGGCCGAGAAACCGGAGACGGCCACAGCCCAGCCGCAGCCGGAACAGCACGGTTAGGGGTCACTGAATCAATCGCCCGCCCGCGAGCGGTACTGTTCCAGCAGGGGACGAATGCGGTCCGAGGGGATGGCGTAGGTGATCCCGCTCGGATTGCGCACGGCCGCTTCCCGCCCGCCCTGGACATAGACCTGGTTGATTACTCCGATCACCTCGCCGGTGTCCTTGCGGTACAGGGGACTGCCGCTGTTGCCCGGGTAGGCCGTGGCATCCAGCTGGAAGACCATCGGCGGGGCATTGCGCAGGGCACGTATGCGGCTGTCATCCAGCTCCGCGGCACGGCGCGCCGGGATCGCCATCGGGGTCATCGCCGAGATGCCCGCGCGATGCGTGGCCGGGTACAGCCCCAGGATCATGCCGATGGGGTAGCCGGTGAACGCGACCTCTTCTCCGACCCGCACCCGACTGGAATTGCCGAGTTGCAGCGCGGGAAGGGAGGGTGCGGCGATGCGCAGCAGGACCAGGTCATCGCTCGCGGCGCGGGCCACGACCTCGGCATGATGGATCGTGTTGTCCCGACCCTGGCCACTGACCACCACCAGCCTTTCGCGGTTGCCCTGGTCCAGACTCCCGGGCAGGACATGATCGTTGGTGACCACCAGACGGCCATCGTCGATCACAAAGCCGGTCCCGAGGTACTGGGCGCGCGGGCTGCGGGTGGGCTGATAGGTCGCGATACTCACCACCGAGGCCTTCACCCGCTCGGCCGTATCGGGCAGCGGATCGGCGAGCGCGGGGCCCGGCCCAACTACCAGGGCGAGCAGCGCAAGCGGTATCGCCATCCACAACGGGGCCCGCGGGCGCCGGTAACGAACGGGCCATCGAAGGCCCCCAAGAAGGTGTCCCCATCCCCACATGCCGCGCCCTCCAGCCCTGTTGCCAACCCTCTAGAGAATAGCGCGCAGAGCACGGCCCGACGGGCCTTCCGGGCATGCAATAACTCAGCCGTGCGGCGGCAAGAAGGAGGGCCAGACTCAGCCCCGACTAGGCGGTCAGTCGAAGACGACGGTCTTGTTGCCGTGGGTGAGGACGCGGCCCTCGAGGTGATAACGCAGGCCGCGCGCGAGGACCCAGCGTTCGACGTCGCGTCCCTTGCGGATCAGATCCTGCACGCCGTCGTCGTGGCGGATGCGGGTGACGTCCTGCTCGATGATGGGGCCGGCGTCCAGCTCGTCGGTCACATAGTGGCAGGTCGCGCCGATCAGCTTGACCCCGCGGGCGAAGGCCTGGTGATAGGGGCGGGCGCCGACGAACGAGGGCAGGAAGCTGTGGTGGATGTTGAGGATGCGCTCGGGGTATTCCGCGCACAGTCCCGGCGGGAGGATCTGCATATAGCGGGCGAGCACGATGGTCTCCGGTGCCAGGGCCGCCAGGCGTTCCTGGAGCGTAGCGAAGGCGGCCTCGCGATCGACCTTCGGCACCGGGATGTGCTCGAACGGGATGCCGTGGCAGGTGGCCAGCGGCTCCAGGTCGCGGTGGTTGGAGAGGATCGCGGGGATCTCCATCGCCAGCTCACCCGCGCTCCAGCGCGCGAGCAGGTCACTCAGGCAATGCGGCTCGCGCGAGGCCAGCAGCACGACCCGTGGGCGCGTGTCGGCGTTGTTCAGCCACCAGTCCATGCGCAGCTCGGGTGCCAGGGAGGCCAGCCGCTGCTCGAGCAGGGCCTCGCCTTCGGCCGGCAGCGAGAATACCCAGCGCATGAAGAACCAGCCCGCCTCGTCGTCGGTGTGCTGCGCAGCCTCGGTGATCCAGCCATCGGTATCGGCAATGGCCGCCGCGATGCGCGAGACGATCCCGTGCTGGTCAGGACAGCGAATGCTGAGGCGAAAGCGGGGGCGTTCCATCATGCGTGTCTCGGGATCACGAAGGGTAGCGGGGTGCAGCGCCGAGCATAGCCGATCCGGCACTGGGACCCCATGCGGAAATCGCCACGGCGCGGCACGCCCCGCGATAACGGTCCCGGGTCAGGCGGATTCGCGGCGCAGGGCGGAGGGAATGGAGAAGGTGATGGTCTCCTCGCGACCGGACAGCTCGGAGACCGCCTCGACCCCCTGGGCACGCAGAAAGTCCAGCACCTCGTTGACCAGGACCTCGGGGGCGGAGGCGCCGGCGGTCACGCCGATACGCTGCTTGCCCTGAAGCCAGTCGGTGTCGATGTCCGACGCGCCGTCGACCAGATGGGACTCGATGCCGAGGCGGGCGCCGATTTCGGCCAGGCGATTGGAGTTCGAGCTGTTCTTCGAGCCGACGACCAGCAGCAGGTCGCACTGTTTCGCCAGATCCTTCACGGCGTCCTGGCGATTCTGGGTTGCGTAGCAGATGTCCATCTTGCGCGGCCCCTCGATCTTCGGGAAGCGCGCGGTCAGGGCATCGATGATCTCGGCGGTGTCGTCCATCGACAACGTAGTCTGGCTGACGAAGGCCAGGCGATCGGGGTTGGCGACCTCGAGGCTGGCGACATCCTTGACGGTCTCGACCAGCATCATGCGCCCGCCCTGGGTGTCATCGAACTGGCCGAGCGTCCCCTCGACCTCGGGGTGACCGGCGTGGCCGATCAGCACCACTTCTCGACCCTCGCGGGCATAGCGCGCCACCTCGAGGTGGACCTTGGTTACCAGCGGGCAGGTCGCGTCGAACACCGTCAGGCCGCGGTTTTCCGCCTCCTGCTGCACGCGCTTGGGCACGCCGTGGGCGGAGAAAATCACCACCTGGCCGTCAGGGACCTCATCCAGCTCCTCGACGAACTTCACGCCGGCCCCTTCCAGGCGCCCGACCACATGGCGGTTGTGCACCACCTCGTGACGGACATAGAGCGGGGCGCCGTAGATCTCCAGCGCGCGTTCGACGATCTCGATGGCGCGCTCGACCCCGGCGCAGAAACCGCGCGGATTGGCGAGCTGGACCTGCATACTCATAGTGGCTCCCGCGAACTATTGAGGTTCGCTAACCGATACCACATCCACCTCGAAGGTGAACGACTGCCCGGCCAGGGGGTGATTGAAGTCCACGGTGACACTCTCGTCGCCGACCTCTTCGATGCGGCCCGGGACCGCATCCCCCGACGGGCTGGTGAATTCGTAAATGTAGTCTTTCTGCAGCGGCATGTCCGCCGGAAACTGTGAACGGGGCATCGTCTGCACCGCCGCATTGTCCCGCAACGGGAACATGGCCCCGGCCTCGATCGCAAATTCCCGGTGATCGCCAGGCTCCAGACCCACCAGCAGGTCCTCCAGCCCCGGCAGGATCTCGCCCGCCCCGACCTCGAGGCGGATGGTCTCTTCGTCGGTGGCATCCACGACAAAGCCGCTGTCCAGGATCAGGCGGTAGTGCATCTCCACCGTCGCGCCCTTGGTTACCGTTGTCATGCCTTACCCCCGCGAATCCGTCGGCGAGCCGCTGTGGTCGCCTTCAATAAAAGTTGCCACGATCAGAGTGATCGCGCCGACGACGATGGCCATATCGGCCACATTGAACGCCGGCCAGTGATAACCGGCCCAGTGGAAATCGAGAAAATCAATCACCCGGCCATGGGCGATGCGATCGATCAGGTTGCCGACCGCGCCGCCCAGCACTAGCCCCAGGGCGGTGACCGACCAGCGCGCCTGGCGCGGCAGCCGTGCCAGCCACCAGAGGATCAGCAACCCGATCACGACCGCCACGCCGGACAGGAACCAGCGCCCCCAGTCCCCTGCACCGGCCAGGAAACTGAACGCAGCGCCCGGGTTATAGACCAGGGAGAGATTGAAAAACGAGGTCACCTCGACCGGCGCGTACAGGGTCAGGGCATTCTCCGCCCACCACTTGGTGACCTGGTCCAGCAGCACAACCACGACCGCAATCAACAGCCCCGGTCGCAGACCCGATTGCGCCAGCCCCATCAGGCGAAGCGCCGGGTCTCGCCCGGGCCCTCCACGTTGGTTACACAGCGCCCGCACAACTCGGGGTGGGCGTCATGCTGGCCGACGTCCGGCCGGCGGTGCCAGCAGCGTACGCACTTGGCGTGTTCGCTCTTGTGGACGACCACGCCAATCGCGGTGCCATCCTCCAGCTCGGCGGTATGCGCCCCCTCGGGGGCGGCTCCGTCCACCAGCCGGGCCTCGGAGGTGATCAGCACAAAGCGCAGTTCGTCCTCCAGACGCGCGAGGCGCCCATGGGCGGCGGAACCCGCCGGCAGGTAGACCTCGATCGCGGCATTCAGCGAGGCCCCGATGCCGTGCTCGTTGCGCGCAATCTCCAGCGCGCGGGCGACATGCGTGCGCACCTCGAGGATGCCGTCCCAGTCCGCGCTGGAGAACTCGGCACCCTCTGGCAACGGGGCGAGGCCCTCGTACCAGGTGGCGAACAGCACGCTGTCCGGACGCTCGCCCGGCAGCAGCTGCCAGATCTCCTCGGCGGTGAAGGTGAGGATCGGGGCGACCCAGCGGGTCAGGGCCTCGGCCACGTGGTACAGCGCGGTCTGCGCGGAGCGCCGCGCGCGCGAGTCCGCCTGCGTGGTGTACTGGCGGTCCTTGATCACGTCCAGGTAGAACGACCCCAGCTCCACCGAGCAGAAGTTGTGCACGCGCTGGTAGATCTGGTGGAACAGGTAGTCGTCGTAGGCCTTCGTCACCTGCTCCTGCACCTGCAGGGCCCGCGCGACGATCCAGCGATCGAGCGGCAGTAGCTCGTCCAGCTCCAGTGCATGCTCGGCGGGATCGAAGCCGTTCAGGTTGCCCAGCAGGAAGCGCGTGGTGTTGCGGATACGGCGGTAGGCGTCGGCCGTGCGGTCGAGGATGTCCTTGGAGATCGCCATCTCGCCGGAGAAGTCGGTCGCGGCGACCCACAAGCGCAGGATGTCCGCGCCCAGGGTGGAGACGACCTCCTGCGGCGCGACCACATTGCCGCGCGACTTGGACATCTTCTCGCCCTTCTCGTCCACGGTGAAGCCGTGGGTGAGCACTGCCCGGTACGGGGCCTCGCCACGCATCGCGACACTGGTCAGCAGGCTCGACTGGAACCAGCCGCGGTGCTGATCCGAGCCCTCCAGGAACAGGTCCACCGGCAACCCGCCCAGTTCCGGGCGCTTCTCCACCACCGTGCTGTGCAGCACACCGGAGTCGAACCAGACATCCAGGGTGTCGTTCAGCTTGATGTAGTCATCGGCCTTGTCGCCCAGGAGCTCCTTCGGATCGAGCTGGAACCAGGCCTCGATACCCGCCTGTTCGATGCGCTGCGCCACCATCTCGATCAGTTCCGGGGTGTGCGGGTGGAGCCGTCCGGTCTCGCGGTGAACGAAAAACGGGATCGGCACACCCCAGTTGCGCTGGCGCGAGATGCACCAGTCCGGGCGGTTCACCACCATGCCGTGGATGCGGGCCTCGCCCCAGTTCGGCATCCATCGGGTCTCGGCGATCGCCTTCAGCGCGTCCGCGCGCAGCTCGGCGCGCTCCATGCTGATGAACCACTGCGGGGTGGCACGAAAGATGATCGGCGTCTTGTGCCGCCAGCAGTGCGGATAGCTGTGCTCGAACTTCACCGCCACGACCAGCGCGCCGTGCTCTTTCAGCACGTCAATCACATGGCCGTTCGCCTGGTGCACGTTCTCGCCGGCGAACAGCGGGGTATCCGGCAGGAAGCGGCCATCTGGACCGACCGGGTTGTGCACGGGCAGGCTGTACTTCAGGCCGACCGCGTAGTCCTCCTGGCCGTGTCCGGGGGCGGTGTGCACCGCGCCCGTACCCGTCTCGGTGGTTACGTGGTCACCCAGGATCAGCGGCACCTCGCGCTCCAGGAACGGGTGCTGCAGCATCAGGCCCTCCAGGGCCTGACCCTTGACCCGCGCGACCACGGCCCCCTCGCCCAGCGAGTAGCGCGCCAGGCAGTCCTCGACCAGGGCCTCGGCCAGCAACAGGCGCTCGTTGTCCAGCTGCACCAGCGCGTAGTCCAGCTCCGGGTGCAGGGCCACGGCCTGGTTGGCCGGCAGCGTCCAGGGCGTGGTGGTCCAGATGACCACACTGATCGGGCCGCGCGAGTCCTTGGCCCCCTCGAAACGGCGCAGGAAGTCGATGTCGTCGACCACGCGGAAGCGCACATCGATCGCCTGCGAGATCTTGTCCTCGTACTCCACCTCGGCCTCGGCCAGGGCCGAGCCGCAGTCCACGCACCAGTGCACCGGCTTCTCGCCCATCTGCACATGGCCGCGCTTGAAGATGCGACCCAGCGCGCGGACGGTGTCCGCCTCGACCTGGTAATCCATCGTCAGGTAGGGATGGTCCCAGTCGCCCAGCACGCCGAGGCGCTGGAAGTCCGTGCTCTGGCCGTCGACCTGCTCCTGCGCATACTCGCGGCAGGCCTTGCGGAAGGTCGCGGCGTCCACGTCGCGGCCGGCCTTGCCCAGATTCTGCTCGACCTTCAGCTCGATCGGCAGGCCGTGGCAGTCCCAGCCCGGCACGTAGGGGGCGTCGAAGCCCGACAGGGTGCGGCTCTTGACGATAATGTCTTTGAGGACCTTGTTGACCGCGTGACCGACATGGATCGAACCGTTCGCATAGGGCGGGCCATCGGCCAGCACGAAGCGGGGGCGCCCGGCGCAGTGCTCGCGCAGACGGTGGTAGCGATCCTCCGCCTTCCACGCCTCCAGCCACTCCGGCTCGCGCTGGGCGAGGCCGGCGCGCATCGGAAAGGCGGTCTCGGGCAGGTTGAGGGTGTCCTTGTAGGGATTCGGCGGTGCCGGTTTGCGTGCCATGATGTTTTCCGGATCGGCCCTGCGGGCCGGTTTCAGTCGTGTTCGGAGAGTTGCGCGCGGGCGGTCTCGACATCGAGTGCGATCTGCGCGCACAGGGCGTCCAGCCCCTCGAAGCGCTGTTCGCCGCGGACCCGCGCGATCGGTTCGAAGCACACGGCCTCGCCGTAGAGGTCGGGGCTGCCCTCAAGCACGTGCGCCTCCAGACGCTGCTCGGTGCCCGCCACCGTCGGACGCCAGCCAATATTGGCGACCGCCGGCAGGGCCTCGCCCGATGCACGGCGCAGCCAGCCGGAGTAGACCCCGCGCAGCGCCAGAGGCCAGGGCCCCATGCGCAGGTTCGCGGTGGGGAAACCGATCGTGCGGCCGCGCTTGTCGCCATGTGCGACCCGCCCGTGCAACCGGTAGGGCCGCCCCAGCAGTTCGGCCATGCGCGCGAAGTCGCCGTCCAGCGCCGCCGCGCGTACCCGGGTGCTGCTGATCCGGCCCTCGGCATCCGCGACCGTCGGGGTGCCCTCGACACTGAAGCCGAGGCGCTCGCCCTCGCGGCGCAGCAGGGCCTGGTCCCCCTCGCGGCCGCGGCCGAAGCGAAAGTCGTCCCCAACGAGTACATGCTGCGCGCCGAGGCGCTGGTGCAGCACCTCCTCGATGAAGGCGGTCGCCGACAGGCCGGCCAGTTTCGCATCGAAGCGCAGGATCCAGACGGCCTCGAGCGCGGTATCCCCCAGCGTGATCAGGCGGTCGCGCAGGCGCTGCAGGCGCCCGGGCGGGTCCGGGGCCTCGGGCCGGCTGCCGAAGTACTCGCGCGGCAGCGGCTCGAAGGTCATCAGGACTGACGGCGCCTGGCGATCCTGCGCCGCCTCGAGCAGGCGCCCCAGAACAGCCTGATGGCCACGATGCAGACCATCAAAGTTGCCAATGGTCACCACCGCGCCATGCAAGGCCGCTGCCGTGGAAGCCCTGCTGTCGGACGGCCCCAGGCCGCGAATCAGCCGCATCGCCCCGATCCCGAGCAAAACCGCAAGTATAACCCGCCAGGCAAAGTCCCGGCATCATTCGCTCGCCTCCCGTAACAGGAAGTGTCGGGGCCGAAGCCCTGCGGCCAGCAGCGTCAGGATCAGCGCGCCGGCCCCGGCGGTGATCAAGCCGGTCAGTGCGAACAGGCGCGTGCTCACCGTCCAGTCCGTCCACTGCCCGAATGATGGCGAGAGAACAGCCAGCACCAGGACCATCACCCCGAGCGCGACGGGCAGCCCCGCACGCAGACGCCTCAGCGCGGGCCCCGGCTGATAGATCCCCTCGCGGATCAACCCGCGATAGAGCAGACCCGCATTAATGTAGGCGGAGGCCGAGGTAGCCAGCGCCAGTCCGGCGTGCGCGCCCGGGATACCGGACAGGTACCAGGGCAGCACAAATGCACCGTTGAGGACGATGTTGGCGAGCATCGCGATGATCGCGATCTTCACCGGGGTCTTGGTGTCCTGGCGGGCGAAGAACCCCGGGGCGAGCACCTTGATCAGGATGAAGCCCGGCAGACCCAGCGCATACGCGGCCAGCGCCATCGCGGCCATGTAGGTGTCCCACTGGGTAAAGGCCTGATACTGGATCAAGGTGGCCAGGATCGGGACGGCGAGCACGATCAGGCCGACCATCGAGGGCAGGGCCACCAGCATGGCCAGGCGCAGCGCCCAGTCCAGCGTGCGCCCGAACGCGGCCGGATCGGCCTGGTTGTACTGCCGCGCCAGGCGCGGAAGGATCACGGTACCGATCGCGATGCCGAACAGCGCCAGCGGCAGCTCCACGAAGCGGTCGCCGAAATAGAGCCAGGAGATCGACCCGGCCACCAGGAACGAGGCCACCAGGGTGTCCACCAGCAGGTTGATCTGCACGACCGAGGTCCCGAGGATGGCCGGCAGCATCAACTTGACGATGCGCCGCACCCCCTCGTGTGCACGACGGAAACGCGGCCGCGGCAACAGCCCCGCGCGCAAAAGGAACGGGATCTGGAAGGCGAGCTGCAAGGCACCCGCGATGAACACGCCCCAGGCCAGCGCGACGATCGGCTCCGCGAACATCGGCGCCAGCCACAGTGCGGCGACAATCAGCGCCAGGTTCAGGAACACCGGGGTAAAGGCGGGGACCGCGAAGCGCCCGATGCTGTTCAGGATCCCCGCAGCCATCGCGGTCAGCGATATAAACAGCAGGTAGGGGAAGGTGATGCGCAGCATCTGCCCGGCGAGATCCTGGCGCCCCTCTTCCTGCGTGGCGAGCCCCGGGGCGAACACCCAGATGAGCAGCGGCGCGGCCAGGATGCCGATCAGCGTGACCACCGAAACCACAGCCATCAGCGTGCCGGCGGTGTGATCCAGCAGGTCGCGCAGGGCCTCGCGCCCGCGCTTCTCGCGAAACTCCGCGAACACCGGTACAAAGGCCTGGTTGAACGCGCCTTCCGCGAACAGCCGGCGCAGGAAGTTGGGGATGCGGAAGGCGACGAAGAAGGCGTCGGTCGCGGCCCCGGCGCCGAAGGTAACCGCCAGCACCATGTCGCGCAGATAGCCCATGATCCGCGAGATCATGGTCATGCCACTGACAACGGCGGTGGAGCGGAACAGGCGGTTCATCGCGGGCAGCGCGGGTCCATGCACAAAGGCCGGCAGTGTACTGCACATCGAATACGCCCGGCCGTGCGCAGCGTTCAAAAGGGCGTGCGCCGGCCCTGTTTGGGAGTTATTCGACGCCTCGCAATAACGGAAACGCAGACACAAAAAAGGCCGCCCGGAGGCGACCTTTCCTGGACGACCCGCGAGGGGTCGTCAGCCTTGGGAAGTGCGCCTTACAGGGCGGTCACTTCACCGGCGGCCAGGCCCTTGGCGGTTTCCTGGATTTCGAAGGAGACCTTCTGGCCTTCGGCCAGGGTCTTGAAACCCGAACCGCTGATCGCGGAGAAGTGCACAAACACGTCCTTGCCGCCATCATCGGGGGTGATGAAACCGAAACCCTTGCTCTCGTTGAACCACTTAACAACACCAGTATTCACAACTTGTAACCTCTTAAATGTAACTAACAAATGTGGTCGCGGGATGCTGCCAACAGATCAACGGGAGCACTGGTTCAGAAACTAGAAACTTCCTAGTGTTGCCGTTCATCCGCAGACCACGATCACGACTATACGCCTGCATTCCGGCAAAAGCCAACCACCCTCCGAGAAATTTACGTGACATTCAGGAGGTTCGGCTGGAATACCTCCTGCGAGGGAGACGCTGACTGAACCGCGCACGGCGTTGCGGCTACCTCAGTCCAGCTGCCGGATGTCCACAAAACTCCCGCGCGTCGTCTGGCGCAGGCGCGGCAGCACCGCCAGCACGGCCCCGGCGGCCTTCTCCGGCGTTGGCATGGTCTCGGTGCCACGCGCTGCCTTCAACCGCTGGAGCACCGGGAAGGCTTCGCGGTCGGCCTCATCGCATAGATAGTCCTGCATCGCGGTGTCGATCAGCCCGGGGGCCAGAGCGTTGATCGCGGTGTCCTCGGGAAACTCGTGGACGTACAACTGCATCATCATGTTCAGCGCGGCCTTGGACAGCGAGTAGCCGCTCCAGCCCGCGTGGCCCGACACCGAGGCCCCGGACGAGATTGCCACGATCTGCCCCACGCGCACGTTGCGACGCAGCAGGGCGTCCAGAATGATCTTGTTGGCGAACGTGTTCACATCCATCAGCAGGCGCAGCTCGTCCATCGAGGCGTCCTGCATGCGCTGCATATGGCCGAGCAACCCGGCGTTCAGGATCACCAGATCCAGCTCGTCGACCCCTTCGAGCAGACGCTCCATCGCAGCGGCGGTGGCATCGAAATCGGACAGATCCGCTCGCTCGTCAGCCGCCACACCCGATTCCGGACATCCCCTGCGGCTCATCCCGCGCACGCTCGCGCCGCGCTGCATCAGGACACGCGTCAGGCCAAGACCAAAACCACTGGAATTACCGGTGATCAGGGCGGATCGAATGGGGTTGGTCTCGTTCATGCTCCCGTCTCCTCGAATACGCTGCAGGGCAGTCCCGTGTGGATGCCGACGGGACCGAAAACGGCCCGAAGATTACCAGCAGTATTCGGCCTCGACGAGGTTGCCGCGGCCAACGTGCCGCACGCGGGTGCAGAGCCGGTGCACGAGATTCAGGCCGCGGCCCCACAGCCGCTCGGCCCCCGCGCCCTCGATCGCGGCGCGAACGGCCTCGTGGTCGAAGCCCGCACCGCTGTCGCGGACGCGGATACGCATGCAGTGGGCATCGCCCCGCCGACGATAATGCAGCGAAATCCCGATCCGGCCACGCGGGCAGGCCAGGCCCTCGCTGCGGGCACGGTAATAGGCCTCGAAGCCCTCCACGGTGGTCTTCATCGAGGAATCCAGGCCCAGCACACCATGCTCGAACGCGTTGTTGCACAACTCCGCGATCACCGTATGCAGGGCTTCGGCGTGTTCGCCCAGATCCGGGAACCAGTGCCGCAACTGGTTCCGGGCCTCCTGGGTCAGGTCGGCCCGAGCGAGCTGTGGACCGCCGAGCTCGAGCGACCAGCGCAGGTTTCCGGTGTTCTCGGCACCCGTTGTGACCGGGCTGTCGAGCAGAACCTCCGAGGTACAAGGGATGCAGACGAGGGTCATGTCGTCATCCGGCGTGGTGCCCTCGGCATGCCGTTGCACGACACCCCAGACGGTGTCGTATATCGAATCGGCGCGCTGGCCGCAGCAGGCCCGGTCGAGGGCCTCGTCACCCAGCGCCTCGCCCGCGGCATTCACCGCCTCGATCACCCCGTCGCTGCTGGCGATGATGGTGTCGTCCGGCCCGACAGCATGTTCCTCCGGCAGCAGCCCGCGCTCCAGACGCGGCAGGATCCCGAGCGGCATGGCCTGAGAGGCCACGTGGCGCACTTCCCGAGCGGAACAAATACGCACATCCGGCATGCCGCCATTCCAGATGCGCGCCTGGCGTCCATCCGGGCTGAAGCCGATCAGCACCGCCCCCATGAACATGGTCGGCGGCAGAAAGGTATGCAGGGTGTGGTTCAGCTGATGGATCAGCTCGGCGTCTGCGGCGCCCTCCCGGGTCAGGGTGTGAAAGGTCTCGCTGACCGGATAGGCGCCGATCGCGGCCGACAGCCCGTGGCCGGTGAAATCCCCGAGCAGGACGCGCAGACTGCCCTCCGGGGTGTAGTCCGACAGCACGACGTCACCGCTGAAGGTGGCCGCGGACAGGTGGCCAACCCCCAGGCGCTCGTGCCCGCGATTGCGGCGTGTAATGGCCCGCGAGAACAGGCTTTCGGCGGTCTCCTCTTCCCAGGCCTGACGCGCCGAAGCGCGTAGCAGCTGGTCGTTGCGGCTTCGCAGGTCGGCCTGCAGATCGCGCAGGCGCTCCATGGCGTGGATCTTGGCCTTGAGTACGGAAAGATTGAGTGGCTTGGCAAGAAAGTCGTCGCCCCCGGCGGCGATGGCCCGCAGCAGCGTGTGCTCGTCGTCCAGGGCCGTCAGGAAGATGACCGGGACAAACCGCCCGTCGCAGTCGGCCTTGATGCGGCGAGTCGCCTCCAGGCCATCCATCTCCGGCATCATCACGTCCATCAAGATCAGATCCGGTGGATCGTCCCGACAGATCGCGATGGCCTCGAGGCCATTCTCCGCCTCTACGGTGGTATAGCCGCAGCCTTCCAGCATCATGTGCAGCAGACGGCGATTGTGCTTGTCATCATCGACAACCAGCACGCGGCCCTCGCCGCTGAGGGGATCTTCAGCCGCCTCCTGCCGCGAGAATGCGTCGGAGGCGTACGTCACTGGATGGTGAACAGGCGGCCGAAGTTTGCGATATCCAGCACCTTGCGCACGCCCTCGGACGGGCCGGCAATCGTTACTTCGGCAAACTCGCCCCCGGCGTGTTCGCGCAGCAGGAGCAGCATTCCAAGGGCGGAGCTGTCCATATATTCCGTCTGCGAAAGGTCGACTACGTAGCGAATACCCGTGCCGGGCGTATTGCGATAGGCCGCGCGGAATTCCTGATGGGACTCGAAATCGAAACGGCCGCGGACGCGAATGCGAACTTCCTTGCCGTCGGCGCTGGAGTGGGATTCGATACTCATGCGTTCCTCGCTGTTTGTTGTCGGGGAATGGGTCTTCGACGGTTCAGAACAGTTCCACCTCGCCGGCACTCAGCCCCTCCTGGCTGACCGCGCGGTGATGCGTATTCTGCCGCTCCTCGCGCCACGCCCGCACCCGCCCGGCCATCGCATGGGCATCGTCGGTAGCATGCGCCTCCTGCAGGATGCCCTGCAGCTCGTGCAGGTGAGCGAGGGCATCCTCGGCCGTGCCGAGGGACTGCCGGGCGATATCCTCGAACTGCAGTGAGCGCACGGCGGTGGCCACCGCCTGGTGCATGCGCTCGCTGAGTTCCGCCTCTTCCTGCATGCGCATGTCCAGTTCGTCGGTGGCGCGCTGCACGTAGCCGAACAGCTCCTGGATGCGCTCCTTCTCCTCCAGGCTCTGGTTCATGTCGCGCGAGGCCATGTCGTGCACGGTGCCCGTGACCTTGGCGATCGCCTCACGGGCGGCATCGATCTGGCCGCGAATGTCCTCGTGGAAGGTCGCCGAACGCTGCGACAGGGCGCGCACCTCGTCGGCGACGACGGAAAACCCGCGCCCGGCCTCGCCGGCCCGCGCCGCCTCGATGCTGGCATTCAGCGCGAGCAGATTGGTCTGGCCGGCGATCGCCCCGGCCGAGTCGAGCAGCTTGAACACCCCGTCCATGTGCTGGCCCATGTCTTCCATGTGGTGCGCACTCTCGACACTCTGGCGCGAGATCTCCACCAGGGTGTCAATGAACATCTGCAGGGTCTCGTCGGAGCGCCGCGTAAGCTCCGCGATGATCTGGGTCTGGCTCATGCCTTCGTCGCCACCTTCCGCCTGCAGGTTGCTGTTCATCAGCTGCATCTGGCGCTCGGTGATCTGGTGCATGCTGGCAAAACTGTCGTTGAGGTCCCCGACCGCATCCGCGATCAGTCCCTTTTGTCGCGTCAGTTCTTCTTCCAGCTGCCCGAGCTCGAACTGCATGGCCTGATCGAGCTCCTCCGAGAATTCGGCGCCCCCGGTCACGCGGGGAGCATGGGAGTCAGTCCCCGATGGTTCACCGGAAGTCGCGGCCTCGCGCAGGCCAAAGCCAACGACGAGGAGCCCAGCCAGCACCAGGGGCAGCACCATCAGCGCGGCCTGGCCAGGATGTCCGCTGGCCGCGATCGCGAGGGCCAGAAGGAACAATACGCCGACCAGGGCCAACGCCAGCCCCCGCAGCGTGCCACTACGCACAATCCAGTCCTTGAGAGTTTGCATGACGACCTCCTGTTCAGATGCCCGTTCGGGCGGATTCGCGGTGGTCGCGGATCAGGGCGGCGGCGATACGGTTCAGTGGCAATACCTGCACGGCTGCATCCCGCTTCACGGCCTCCCCGGGCATGCCCCAGACGAGGCTGGTGGCCTCGTCCTGGGCAACGGTGTGGGCGCCCGCCTCGCGCAGGGCCAGCAGACCCTCGGCGCCATCATCCCCCATTCCGGTCAGCAGGGCGGCGACCACGTTGGCCCCCGCCTGTTCGGCGGCCGAGCGGAACAGCACATCCACACTCGGCCGGTGCCGGTTGACCGGCGCCGAGGTGTCGAGGCGGCAGACATAGCGGGCACCGTCGCGAGCAAGGCGCAGATGGTAGTCGGTGCCCGGGGCGACATAGGCGTGACCGGACATCACGACATCGCCATCGGCGGCCTCCTTCACGCTGAGCGCGGTGTTGCGGTCCATGCGCTCGGCGAAGGCCTTGCTGAAGCCCGCCGGGATATGCTGGGTAATCAGGATGCCGGGGGCGTCCGGCGGCAGCGCGGTCAGGACCTCGCGCAGGGCCTCGGTGCCCCCGGTAGAGGCCCCCAGCACGATGACCCGATCCGTGGTCTTCAGGCGACCGCCCACGGCGGCCAGCCGCTGCGGGGCTGGCGTGGCGGCACTGCGGGCCTGCAGGCGCATCCGCGCGGCCGCGCGCACCTTCTCGGCCAGCACGTCGCTGTAGGCCTGCAGCTCGTGCGACACATCGACCTT
This sequence comes from Thioalkalivibrio sp. ALJ15, assembly GCF_000383695.1. Taxonomy (NCBI): domain Bacteria; kingdom Pseudomonadati; phylum Pseudomonadota; class Gammaproteobacteria; order Chromatiales; family Ectothiorhodospiraceae; genus Thioalkalivibrio; species Thioalkalivibrio sp. ALJ15. The sequence continues at coordinate 504,748 of NZ_KB912056.1, read as the reverse complement.
CGGCTTGGTGACAAAGTCCACCGCGCCAATCTCCAGCGCCTCCAGGGTCACCTCGGCCCCGGCCTCGGTCAGCGAGGAGACCATCACCACCGGCATCGGGCGCAAGCGCATCAGGTTGCGCAGGAAGGTGATGCCATCCATCTTCGGCATCTCTACGTCCAGGGTCAGCACGTCCGGTTCCAGCTGCTTGATCTTCTCGCGGGCATCATAGGGGTCAGTCGCGGCACCCACGACCTCGATCCCGTCCTGCGCGCCGAGGATCTCGGTCAGCAGCTTGCGGATCAGGGCCGAGTCATCGACGACCAGGACGCGAACGGGCTTGGCAGTGGCGGGCATCTAGAACAGCTCCACGTCGCCCCGCAGGGGATCGTCCTGCAGCCGGCGGCGGTAGTCCTGCTCGCGCTCGAGCAGGGTGTTGTTGTGCAGGGACACGAGCTTCTTGATGCGCACGCGCCCGGTGGCGGGGAAGAACACGACCTTGCGCGGCCAGTGTCCGCCGACGTCCTCGGCGACCAGGTCCAGGTTCTCCTCGCGCAGGAAGCGGCGCAGGAAGGTGATGTTGCCGGCGCCGACATCGGTCATCCCGGCCATTACGCGGCCGCCGCCGAACATCTTTACGCGCAGGTCGCTTCGCTCCGCGCCCAGCTTCAGCAGTTCGTTGATCAGGAACTCCATCGCATGGGTGCCGTAGCGCGTGGCATTGGAGACCGCCGGTCCCCAACCGCTGTCACGGGCGCCGTCCGGCAGCATGAAGTGGTTCATGCCGCCAACGCCGGCCGTGGGCGACCACACGCAGGCGGACACGCAGGAGCCCAGCACCGTGGTGATCAGTTCGGTCGGCGAGACCGATACGTAGCACTCCCCCGGCAGCAGCTTCGCGGCCGGGCAGGCGTGCACCCGGTCCCAGTAGCGGTTGATGTGCGCGAAGGCCCCATCGTGCAGCTGCGGCAGGGCGGACATCAGGCCGCTCTCCGGTACAGCGTCTGCTCCAGCAGCCGGAAGTCCTCGGTCACGCGGAACAGCGACTCGGAATGCCCGATGAACAGGTAGCCCTCCGGGCGCAGCAGGCGCGCAAAGCGTTCCACCAGCTGCTTCTGCGTCGGCTTGTCGAAATAGATCAGCGTGTTGCGGCAGAAGATCACGTCCAGCGGGCCCTTCATGGGCCACGGGTCGAACAGGTTCAGCTGGCGGAAGTTCAGCATGGCGCGCAGCTCGTCGCGGATCTTGACCCGGCCCTCGTTGGCGCCGGTCCCGCGCAGCAGCCAGCGCTTCTGGCGCGCCTGCGGGATGCCGGTGACGCGCTTGGCGTCATACACCCCGGCATCGGCATGGGCGACCACGCGCGAGTCGATATCGGTGGCGAGGATGCGCACATCCTCCGGCGACGGCAGGGCCTCGGCCAGCGTCATCGCGATGGAGTAGGGCTCCTCGCCGGTGGAGCATCCGGCCGACCAGACCTTAAGCGGGCCGGTCGGGTTAGCCCGCCGGAGCTCCTCCAGCACCGGACCGCCCAGCATCTCGAAGTGGTGCGGTTCGCGGAAGAACGCGGTCAGGTTGGTCGTCAGCGCATTGATGAACTCCTCCAGCTCGCCCTCGTCGCCGCCCTCGACCCGGTCCAGGTAGGTGTCGAAGGCATCCAGGCCGAGCACGCGCAGCCGCCGCGAGAGCCGGCTGAAGACCAGCTCCTTCTTGCTCTCGTTGAGCATGATCCCGGTGCGTTCCTGCGTCAGGCGCGCCACGCGCCGGAAGTCGCGTTCGCTCAGGCGATCGGAGGCGGCCATCTAGCATCGAGCCCCCATCCTCAGAACTCCTCCCATTCTTCGGAGGCCTCCTGGCGCGACGGGGCCGGGGTCGGGCGCTTGCTGCCGGCGTTGCCACTGGCAGAGGCCGGCCGCTTCAGCGCAGAGGCGCCGCTCTGGGCGCGGGCGCCCGCCGGGGCCGAACGGGCACTCGGTTGCCTCATTGCCTGCCCGGCGGCCGCGGCCTGCTCGCCCTTGAAGAAGCTCATCAGGTCCAGCAGCTCGCGCGACTGGTCGTCCAGCGATTCGCTGGCGGCCGCGGCCTCCTCGACCAGGGCGGCGTTCTGCTGGGTGACCTCGTCGAGCTGGGTCACGGCCTTGTTGATCTCGTCGAGGCCGGTGGACTGCTCCTCGCTGGCCGCGGCGATCTCGGCGATGATGTCGGAAACCTTCTTCACCGAGTCGACGATGTCCTCCAGGGCCTTGCCGGAGTTGTCGACCAGCTTGCTGCCCTCGCCGATGCGCTCCACCGAGTCGTTGATCAGGGTCTTGATCTCCTTGGCGGCCTGAGCGCTGCGCTGCGCCAGGTTGCGTACCTCGGTGGCGACCACCGCGAAGCCGCGGCCCTGTTCGCCGGCCCGCGCCGCCTCGACCGCCGCGTTCAGTGCCAGCAGGTTGGTCTGGAACGCGATCTCGTCGATCACGCCGATGATGTCGGCGATCTTCTTCGAGGACTGGTTGATCTCGCCCATCGCGGTCACGGCCTTGTCGACCACCTCGCCGCCTTCCTGGGCCTTGTCGCGGGCGGCGCTGGCGAGCTGATTGGCTTGCTTTGCGTTGTCCGCGTTGGACTTGACCGTGGAGGTCATCTCTTCCATTGACGAGGCGGTCTCCTCCAGCGAGGAGGCCTGTTCCTCGGTGCGCTGGGACAGGTCGGTATTGCCCTGGGCGATCTCGGCCGAGGCCGAGCGCACGTTGCCGGCGCCCTCGAGGATCTGCCCGACCAGCTGGTCGAGGTTCTCCAGCGAGGTGTGGATGGCGTCGCGGAACTCGGCGAATTCGCCCCGGAACTCGCCCTGCATGCGCACGCTCAGATCACCCTCGGCCATGGCCTGCATCACCCGCGAGCCCTCGCGCACCGGCGGGACGACGGCGTCGAGCAGCTCGTTCAGGCTCTCGGCGATACTTTGGGTGAATCCGCTGTAGCGCTCGGTCTCCAGGCGTTCGCCCAGATTGCCGCTCGCCGCGTCGCGGATCAGGGCATCGATCTCGGCCTCGGCGGTCCGCATCTCCGTGACATCCCGCCACTCCAGCATGTTGCCGGCATAATTGCCTTCGTCGTCGATGATCGCGGTCGCGTTAATCCAGAAACGCAGGTCGCCCAGGCTGATTTCGGTTTCGTACGGCAGCCTGGACGGGTCCTTCAGGATCGAATGCTGATGCGACGGAACCGAGTGAAACTGGTCGATGGACTGACCGACCAGGTTGTGGGGGTTGAAGCCCGGGAAGGCCTGGGTGAAGGCCGCAAGATGCTTCTGGAACATGGCCGTCAGCGATGTGTTGGCGAAGGTGATGGTCATGTTCTCGTCGCACATCATGAGCGGGGTGGTCGCGCCATCAATCGCGGCCTTGAAGCGTGCGCGCTCGCGCTCCAGCGTGTTGACCTCGGTGATGTCCTGCCACTCGACCATGTTGCCGATAATCTGACCGCTGTCGTCCGTGACGCCGGAGGCCAGCAGCCTGAACTCGATGCCGCCGACCTCGATCTCCGCGGTGTAAGGCAGCATGGCGGGGTTGCTCAGGATCACGCGCTGGTGCGACGGATCCTTGTGGAACTGGTCGATGGACTGGCCGATCAGGTTTTCCGGATCGAAGTTCGGAAATACCCGGCGGATTGCATCGCGCCGCTCGCGCAGGAAGGACAGCACGGACGGGTTGGCATAGATGATGTTCATGTCCGCGTCGCACATCATCACGGCCATCTTCGAGCCTTCGCAGGCGGCCTGCATGAAGCGGTTGTCCATCAGTTCGTCCGGGGCAGTGCCGGCAACGTTCGGTTTCGGATTGGCGGCCATTGCTGTGTCCTCGCTTGGCGTGTTCGTCTGTCGCGCAGCCGGTTTCCGGCGGCGCGTGGATTGGCGTGTCTTCTGTGTCGGAACCGGTTCCGGGCCGGGTTCGGGCGCGGCAGTCGCGACCTCGGTGGCGCTGTCGTCGGGACTCGCGTCGGACGCTGAGGCAGCGGTGTCCATCCAGCCCAGCGGGTCGGTGCCCAGCTTGTTGCGCTTGCGTGTGGTCATGGTCCGTTCTCCCCGGCTCAGGCGTGTGCCGCCGGTGGGCGGGTCGTCGGTTGTGCCCCGGCCGCGACCAGGTCGGCGGCCAGCTGCTGGAAATCCCTGGCCGCGCGATGGCGCGGCTGGTACTCGAAGATCGTCTGCCCGAAGCTCGGGCTCTCGGCCAGCACCACCGTTTCGCGGATGGTGGTGGGCAGCAGGGCAGCGGCGAAGTGTTCGCGTATGCGCTCGCGCACCTCGCGGGCGTGACGGCGCTGCTCGACAAAGCGCGACAGCACGATCCACTTGGTGCGCGCCCGGCCCAGGCGCTGTTCGATGCCCTGCAGGATGCGCATCAGCCGCGACAGCCCGTTCAAGGCCAGGAAGTCGCCGGCGACCGGGATCAGCAATTCGTCGGCGGCAATGATCGCGTTCATCCCCAGCAACCCGGCCGAGGGCGGGCAGTCGATCAATACGAAATCGAACGGTTCCGGCAAATCGTCGAGCGCACGCTTGAGGCGCCAGCCCCGCTCGGCCCCTCCCGCGTGCAGGTTTTCCACCTCCTGCAGCTGCTCCCCGGCGGCGACGATCTGCAGGCCGTTGCCGGCCTCGCTGAAAGCGTCCGCCAGGCGCGCCCCGCCGTGCAGGACGCGGTCCAGCCCGGCGGGGTCCTCCAGGCCGAAGGCCATGGACAGGTGACCCTGCGGATCGGCGTCGATCGCCAGCACGCGATACCCGGCCAGCGCCAGGGCATGCGACAGGTTCAGGGTCACGGTCGTCTTGCCGACCCCGCCCTTCTGGTTGATCACCGCGATCGTCCGCATCGTCCTTGTCGGGCCGGCCTCAGGCCGTAGCCCCCGCTTCGATGGCATCGGCGCTGGCGATCAGGCCGGCGCCGAGCAGGGTGTCGATATCCAGCATCAGGATCATCTTTTCGTCCAGCGTCGCCAGGCCACGCACGAAGTCGACTCCGATACGGGTGTTGAAGTCCGGCGCCGGCTGCAGGTCCTCGGCGCCGACGTTGTAGACCTCGGAGACGGCGTCGACCACCACCCCCATCACGCGCTCGCGTTCCTCGTTGATCGCGCGCAGCATGATCACCACGGTGGTGGGACCGTAGTCCAGCGGTTCCATGCCGAAACGCAGGCGCAGGTCGATGATCGGAACGATCATTCCGCGCACGTTGATCACGCCACGGATGTAGTCGGGCGTGTTCGGCAGGGGTGTGGGGCGTTCCCAGCCCTTGATCTCCTGCACCCGCAGGATGTCCACGCCGTATTCCTCCTCGGCGAGGATGAAGGTCAGGTACTGGTCTTCGCCGGCCGTGGCCGGGTCGTGGATGGACTGGGTTGCGTCGTTCGCCATGATGCTTGGCTCCTTGTAGGTCAGGCCGCGCGGGTATCGCGCCTGGCGGCCATTCGCGCGATGCCCGCCGCATCCAGAATCAGGGCGACCTGACCATCCCCGAGGATGGTGGCGCCAGCGGTACCGGGGACCTTGCGGAAGTTGGTTTCCAGTGTCTTGATCACGACCTGCTGCTGGCCGAGCAGGTCATCCACCCGCAAGGCCACGCGCTGGTCGTCGGCCTCGGCTACCACCAGCAGGGCCGGGTCCGGCAGCGGGCTGGGCTCGGCGCGCCCGAACAGGGCGGCCAGGTCCACGATCGGGATGTACTCGTCGCGCAGCCGGTAGAGCGGCAGCTTGCCGAAGGCCTGCTGCACGCTGCCGGCCTGCGTCTGCAGCGACTCGACAATCGCGATCAGGGGGATCACGAAGGTCTCCTCGCCCACCTTCAGTAGCTGGCCGTCCATGATTGAGAGCGTCAGCGGCAGGCGGATGGTCAGGCGCGAGCCCTTACCGGGTTGAGACTCCAGCTCCACGTTGCCGCCGAGCCCGCGGATGTTCTTGCGGACCACGTCCATGCCAACGCCGCGCCCGGAGAGGTCGCTCACCTGGTCGGCGGTGGACAGCCCGGGCTCGAAGATCAGCTGCAGGACCTCGTGGCGTTCCAGGTGCTGATTCGGGCCGACCAGGCCGGCATCGCGCGCCTTGGCGAGGATGCGTTCGGCATCCATGCCCTTGCCGTCGTCGCGGATCTCGATGATCACGTTGCCGCCGCGATGGTAGGCCTCCAGCGTGACCTGGCCGGTCTCCGGCTTCCCGGCCGCGCGACGGGCCTCGGGCAGCTCGATGCCGTGGTCCACCGCATTGCGCACCAGGTGGACCAGCGGGTCGCCCAGGTGCTCCATCACGGTCTTGTCGATCTCGGTGTATTCACCCTTGAGCGTCAGCTCGATCTGCTTGCCGAGCTTGCCGGAGATGTCGTGCACCAGCCGCGGAAAGCGATTGAAGATCTGCGCGATCGGCACCATGCGGATGCCCATCACGCTCTCCTGCAACTCGCGGGTGTTGCGCTCCAGGTCGGCCAGGCCGGTGCGCAGGCGTTCGATCTGTGCCTCCACCTGCGACGGGTCGTCCTCCAGCTGCTCGCTGATATCGGTCAGCATGGACTGGGTGATCACCAGTTCGCCGACCATGTCGATCAGGGCGTCGATCTTGCCGGTATTGACGCGCATGGAGCTGGACTCGGCCCCCCGACTGGCGGCGGGCTGACGGGCGCCACCTTCGGCGGGCTCTCGCTCCCCGGTTGAGCTTTCCTCCACAACCGGCACGTCCTGGTCGCTGGGCGCGGAGGGGGATGGCAGCGGCTCAATGCTCAGGTCGCACTCATCCTCGACCCACTCGAAGACCTCGCGCAGCTGATCCTCGGTCGCGTCACCCTCCAATTCCAGGGTCCAGGCAAGGTAGCAGTCCTCCGGGTCGAAGCCCTCGGCGGTATCCGGCAGATCACCGGTCTCGCAGGTCACCCGCAGCGTGCCGAGCTCCTCCAGCACCTCGAACATACGCAGCGGGTCATTGCCGGTACGCATCAGGTCGCGGTGCGGCCGGAAGTGGATGCGCCAGCCCGAGCCGGCGCGCGACTCCCCACCGGCACTCCCGGGTGCCGGCTCGGCCGATGACGGCTCGCCCAGATGGGCCTCGATCAGGGTGCGCACCTCGGCCACCTCGGCCGGGTCCGCCTCGCCGCCGTCGCGCGCGGCCTCCAGCTGCGCGCGCAGGATGTCCACCGCGCGCAAAAGCAGGTTGACCGTGTCACGGTCGGCGGCCTGTTCGCCATTACGCAGGCGGTCGAGCAGGGTCTCCACGCCATGGGTGAATTCGGAGATCGCGGCAAAGCCGAAGGTCCCGGCCCCGCCCTTGATGGAGTGCGCGGAACGAAAGATGGTATTCAACGTCTCCGGATCGCCACCGCCCTCGAGCGCCAGCAGCTCGGTCTCCATGCGCTCCAGCCCCTCGAAGCTCTCCTCGAGAAAGGCGTCGACGAACTGGGCCATGTCGATGGACATGACTAGCGCAGCACCCGGTTCACGGTGTTCATCAGCTGGTCCGGGTCGAACGGCTTGACCAGCCAGCCAGTCGCGCCGGCCGCCTTGCCTTCCTGCTTCTTCTCCGGGCCGGCCTCGGTAGTCAGCACCAGGATCGGGGTGAACTTGTAGTCGCCGAGCTTGCGCAGCTCGCGCGTCATCTGCAGGCCGTCCATACCCGGCATGTTCACGTCGGTGATCACGAGATCCGCCTTCTGGCCCTGGGCCTTGCTCAGCCCATCATTGCCGTCGCGGCCTTCGGTGACCTCGTGGCCCGCCTGCTTGAGCGTGAATGCGACCATCTGGCGCATCGAGGCCGAGTCGTCCACCACCAGTACCTTCGCCATACGTTATGTCCTCAAATCGGGTCGTGAGTGGCAGGCGCGGCCTGCATCCGGGCATGGAGTTCAGCCAGACCCAGTGCGGCCAGCGCCTGTTCAAGGGTGTTGTTGCAGGACTCGTAGACCAGGGCCTGACCCTGGTGGCGAGCGGCCTGTTCTGCCATCAGCAGCATCTGGGCGCCCGCAGCGTCGACATCCCGCACACCCGCTGCCTCCAGCGCGACCGGCTGGCCTGCCTCGATCGCCCCTCGCAGGCTCTCCCAGCATTCACCCACCGTGTCGATGCGCAGCCTTTCCGGCAGCAGAACCTTGTTCATGTGCAGTACCCTTTGTGAGTGACGAAGCGACGGATCCCCATGCTCCGGACTCTTTTGTACAGGATCTGTACAAGAAAATACAGGGTCCCTGTAGAATACTTGTACGGCCTCCGAGTCGAAAACTTGAGAACCCGTTCTCAACAATCTGCTGGCAGCGTGGGGCCGCGCGGGCCTCTGCACGATTACCCGGATATTTTGCCGGGCACGCCGAAAGGCGAATGGGGATGGCGGTGAACACCCTTTTTCGGCGCGTGCTCGCGCTCCGCGGGTCGAACCAGGGTCGGGACCAGGCGACGCGCTGGCTGGCGCGCATGCCGGACAACTGCCAACCGCTCTGGGTGGGCAGCCATCCACCAGAAGGCGTGCCCCGTACCCGGCCGGCCCAGGCCGGCCACTGGCTGGGCCACGAGTGTGATGCAGTGGTGTTCGAGGCCACCACACCCCTTCCCGGTGATGCCCTTGCGATCGCCGCCGGGCTCCTGCGCGGTGGTGGGATTCTGCTGCTGCTGGACGAACCCGGCCACGGGGCCTGGTCCAGGCGCTGGCGCACAGCGCTGCGGGCGCCACTGGTGGAATGGGTCCAGGAAGGACCGGATCGCTGGCCACTCCCGCGTAGCGAGAGAACACCCTTTGAGTGGACGCCGGACCAGCAGGCGGCCCGCAGACTGCTGGATGCACTGGCACCCGGCGAATGCGGCGTCCTGACCGCAGCCCGCGGCCGCGGCAAATCGACCCTGCTGGGGGACTGGATGGCCGGATCCTCTCCGACCCCCACGCCCAGGGGCATGGCCCTGACAGCCCCGACCGAGGCGGCTGTCCAGGCGGTACACAAGGCCATACAAGCGCACCTGGGCCGTGTCCCCGAAGAGCTGCGCTACCACGCCCCTGCCGCGCTGGAGGCGGCGGCCGCCCAATCGGAAACCCTGGTGGTGGACGAGGCCGCCGCACTCCCGGTCGACCACCTCCTGCGGCTGGCACGGCGGGGGCAACGACTGGTGCTGGCGACTACGACGGGTGGCTTCGAGGGGAGCGGGCAGGGCTTTCGGCTGCGCGCCTTGCCCGCGCTGGAACAGGCGGGTCTTCGCATGCGCCACGCGCGCCTGGAGACGCCAGTGCGCTGGGAACCCGGCGACCCGCTGGAGCGCTGGATCGATGACCTGTTCCTGTTGGGGGCCCCCAGTGCCGCGCCAGAGCCGCAGGCGGTGCGATGGCACTGGAGCCATGCATCCGAGCTGGCGACGCAGCCCGGGCGACTGGAGGCCGTGGCCGGCCTGCTGGCCGATGCGCACTACCGCACCCGGCCCTCGGATCTGCAGCGCTGGCTGGACGACGCCGCCATCCACCTGCTGACGCTCGAGGGCATCCGCGACGGGGCCCTGTTCGGCGTGGTGCTGGTGGGCGTGGAACCGGGACTGGACGCCAGCATGGCCGAAGCGGTCTGGGCAGGAGAGCGCCGACCCCAGGGGCATTTTCTGCCCTGCGTGCTGGCAGCCCAGGGGGCGTTCGACCTGGCCCGGCACCCGGTCTGGCGCATCCAGCGCATCGCGGTGCATCCGCACTGGCAGGGTCGCGGGCTGGGACAGCGGCTGCTGCACCAGATCACCGAATGCGCTCGGGCCGAGGGTATCGGCATGGTCGGGGCCAGCTTTGGCCTGGATTCCGGCCTGCTCGGGCTGTGGAAACGCGGGGGCTTCGACCTGCTACGTGCCGGCCTGCGCCCGGATCCCTACAGCGGCCGCCCAGGGGGTGTAGTCCTGAAGGCGGTCGATGACACGCTCGCCGGGCCGATACGATGCCTGGCAGCCGCACAGGCCCGGGACTGGCCCGCATGGCGGGATCGTCTGTGGCCCCGGCACGAAACGGCCCTGGCACGGGCGCTGGAAGCCCTTTTTCCGGAGGCCGGACCTGATCCGGCGATGACAAAGGACTTGGCGGAGCTCAAGGCCTTCGCCGAGCGCGCCCGGCCACTGGAATGGGTACTCCCGGCCCTGGTCCGCCAGCTACGCGCGCAGCCGCCGACCGATACAGAAGGAACCGTGCTGGCCACCGCCCTGGAGCCACCGATCGACTGGGACGACCTGGCTGTCCGTCTGGGGGTCTCCGGACGCCGCGGCGTGGTACGGCGTTTGCGTCAGGCCGCGCAGGCCTGGCGCACCCGGGTCGAGTCCGGGGGGCAGCCCCCGGGCTGATCCAGCCGTCATCAGAGCCGGAACTGGGCCAGCGCCTGCTGGATCTCGCGCTCGACCTGCTTGAGCTCGTCGGAGGCCGCGCTGACCCGATCGGCGGTGTTGGCAGACTGATCGGCCCCGTCGGAGATCTGCACGATGTTGCGGTTGATGTCCTCGACCACGGTGCTCTGCTGACGCGCGGCAACCGCGATCTGATCGGTCATCTCCACGATCGTGGTCACCGACTGGCGGATCTGCTGCAGGGCCCCATTCACCTCGGCGGTGTGCTCCATGGTGGTCTCGGCCTCTTCCTGGCCGTGCTGCATCGCCTTCACCGCAGAGCCTGTGGCGGTCTGCAGACGCGAGATCATGCTCTCGATCTCGTCGGTGGACTCCTGCGTGCGGGTCGCCAGCTTGCGTACCTCGTCGGCCACCACGGCAAACCCGCGGCCATGTTCCCCGGCACGGGCGGCCTCGATCGCCGCGTTGAGGGCCAGCAGATTGGTCTGCTCGGCTACGCCGCGGATGACTTCAAGGATGGTGCCGATCTGTTTCGAGTCTTCACCCAGCTTGGCAACAGTGCCGGCGGCCTGCTCGACCGTGCCCAGCAGGGAGGACATGGACTCGATGTTCTTCTCCATCACGTCGGCGCCGTTGTTCACCGCACCGCTGGCCTCCTGTCCGGCCTGGGAGGTGGCATCGGTATTACGCGCGATCTCCTCGGCGCTGCTTTGCAGCTCGTTGATCGCCGTGGCGACGCGCTCGGTCTCGTCGCGCTGACGCGAGACCACCTCGCGGGCCTGATAGGCCTCCTGATTCAGGTTCTCGGTCGCACGGTTAAGGGTCTCGGTACCGCTACGGGCGTTACCGATCGCCTGCGCAATCTTGTCAGTGAAGCGGTTGAACGCACGCCCCAGCTGGGCGGTCTCCAACAGGCCGTTTTCGTCCAGGCGGCGGCTGAGGTCGCCATCACCGTCGGCGATCTCTTCCAGCGCCTCGGTCGAGTGGGCGAGCGCACGGCGCACCACCAGGATGATGAAGACTGCGCCGGCCACACCCAGGATCACGCCGATCAGCGCCAGCACGCCCTGCGTCACCTGGGTATTGCGCATGGTCGCGGTCAGCTCGGCGGCGGACACTTCAGCACGGCCGGTGATGCGCTCGGACAGCTGCTGCAGTTCATTACGTGCCTCGAAGATCACCGGGCCGACCTCGGTACGGATCAGGAATGCGTCCTGCAGGGCCTCCTCGCTGCCGTGGATACGAACGATGTCCTGGATCGCGCTATCCAGATCATTCAGGAGCCCTTCGAAGTCCTCGACCGCGATCTGCTGCTCGAAGTCGAGCTCGTCGTACTGTTCCAGCAACCGCGCCAGCACGTCGTGGGTCTGGCCGAGATACAGTCGCAGATTCTGCTCGAAGGAGTCATCACGAAACGCGATGAAACCGCGCAGGTTCGAGGTGATCTGCAAAAGGTTGGTGCGCAGGCTGTAGAAATCGCCGAGACGCTCGAACGAGCGCTGGAAGCGTGCCCGCGCCATCTCCTCGTCGATCATGGTGCTGGTCAGCTGGGTCATCTGCATGGTTGCCGGATTGGCACGCGAGTTGGCGACACCCTGGGCCGGCATGTTCTGGGCCACGTCCTCGGCCACTTCAATCAGACGGTCACGGTGCGCGGCAAAGCCATCAATGTTCGCGCGCACCTGTTCCGCAGAGGCACTCAGCTCATCCGAGCCCTGCACGACCGGATCGTTGACCAGGGCATCCATGGCGACGTCCAGCTCGTCCATCGCGTTCAGCCAGGCGTCGCGGTGGTCCTCTTCCTCGCTCATCAGGTAGAAGCCAAGGAAGGCGGCACTCTCCTGCAACAGCTGCTCCACCTCATTGACGCGCGCCACAGCCGGATAGTCGGACTGGGTCAGTTCGGCCACGCCCTGTCCGCCCACATTCAGGGCACGCAGCGCCAGCAGCGAATTGATGATCAGGATCGCGACGACCAGCCCAAAGCCGGCGATCAGCAGTCCCCGAATGGAGAGTTTGTCCAGCATGGTGTTGACTCCTTCCTCAGCGCCTTCTGCCGGGCGCATGCCATCACGTGCAAGCGGGTCTTCCGCTGCCTGTAGAGACGATTCATCCCCTGTTACGGCCGCATTCCCCTGAAGTTGAGCCCCGGCCGTTTTGAGAGTCACATCACACCGGATGACGCGGAAAGAGTCAGGGTGATTCCAGCGCCTCCCAGCGCTCGTAAGCCACCGCCAGGTCTCGTTCGACCTGTTCGAGCCGGGCCTGCAACTCGCGCACGCGCTCCCCATCGCGCAATACCTCTGGATCCGACAGGGCCTCGGCCAGCGACTGGTGCTCGTTTTCCAGCGCCTCGATCTGGCCTGGCAGGGCCTCCAGCTCGCGAGCCTCCTTGTAGGAGAGTTTGCGGGCGCGGGGCGGCGGTTCCGCGACCGCGGACGTCGGCTCGGAGCGGGCCTCGGGTGCGGCGGGCGCCTCCTGGGCTCCGGTATCCGCTTCGCGCGTGAGCAGGCGTTGCGTGACGCGTGCGGGCAGGTCCGACCAACCGCCGACGAATTCCTCGGCCGTGCCATCGCCGGGCAGCACCAGCGTGCTGGTCGCAACGTTGTCGAGGAACGCGCGGTCGTGGCTGACCACGATCACCGTGCCGGTGTACTCGATCAGAAGCTGTTCCAGCAGCTCGAGGGTCTCGACATCCAGGTCGTTGGTGGGCTCGTCGAGTACCAGCAAATTGGCCGGGCGCAGAAACAGCTTGGCCAGCAGCAACCGGTTGCGCTCGCCACCGGACAGGGCCGATACGGGCTGGCGCGCGCGTTCCGGCGGGAACAGGAAATCCCCGAGATAGCTCAGCACATGTCGGGTCTCGCCATTCACGGTGACGCGGTCACGGCCCTCGCCGACCGCATCCTGCACGGTGGTCGTCTCGTCGAGACGCGCCCGTGCCTGGTCGAAATAGGCGATCTCGAGCTGGGTGCCCAGCTTGACCGTTCCGGAAAGTGGCTCCACCTGGCCCAGCAGCCCGCGCAGCAGCGTGGTCTTGCCGGCGCCATTGGGGCCGATGATGCCCAGGGCGTCGCCACGCTGGAGCAGCAGGTTCACGTCGCGCACCACCGGCGTGTCGCCGTAGCCGAAGTCCGCATGCTCCGCCTCGATCACCAAACGGCCGGAACGCTGCTCGGGGGACAGCTGCATGCGTACCTGTCCCCCCAGCTCGCGTCGTTCGGCGCGCTTCTTGCGCAGGGCCTGCAGGGCGCGCACCCGCCCCTCGTTGCGGGTACGCCGGGCCTTGATGCCCTGGCGGATCCAGGTCTCCTCCTGCGCCAGCTTGCGATCGAACTCGGCGCGCTGACGCGCCTCGACCTCCAGGCGCTCGGCCTGGCGCGTGCGGAAGGCCTCGATCGAGGGCGGGTGTTCGTACACCTGGCCACGATCCAGCTCCAGGATGCGAGTGGCGACCTGTTCCATGAACTGGCGGTCATGGCTGATGAACACCACCGTGAGCCCGCTCCCGCGCAGGAACTCCTCCAGCCAGCGGATCGCAGCCACATCCAGGTGGTTGGTCGGCTCGTCCAGCAGCAACAGCTGCGGCTCGCGCACCAGCTCGCGCGCCAGCCAGACGCGACGCTTGAGCCCGCCGGAGAGCGCAGCGAATCCGGCCTCGGGGTCGAGCTCCAGGCGCGAAAGCGTCGTTTCGACCCGGTTTTGCAGACTCCAGCCGTCGATCGCCTCCAGCCGGGCCTGGACCGGGCCCATCTTCTCCAGGGCCTCGGCGTCACCACTGGCGGCGGCCTGGCTCAGGTGGTGAAAACGCTCCAGCAGTTGCCCGGCCTCGCCCAGCCCCTCGGCGACCACATCGAACACCGTGCCCTCGACCCCGGGCGGCAGCTCCTGGGTCAGGTATGCGGTCGCCAGGCCGTCCTGGCGGACCACCTCGCCCGAGTCCGGCTGGATTGCACCCGCAATCACCTTGAGCAAGGTCGACTTGCCCTCGCCGTTACGCCCGGCTACCGCCACGCGTTCGCCGGGCTCCAGGCTCAGATTCAGGCCATCCAGCAACGGCGCCATGCCATAGGCCAGGTGGATATCGCGCAGGGTCAGCAGAGCCATCGAGATCGAGAGGAATCCAGTTGGGGAACCCGGCAAACGCCGGGCAGAAGGGGTTCAGGGGGAATCGTGAACCAGGGAGTGCGACCAGGGAAACAAATGTTTCCCTAGACGTTCAGGCCCTTGACCACCAGCACCGGGCAGTCAGCACCGCCAATCACGCGCTCGGACACCGAACCCATCAGCAGACGCTTGAGGCCGGTACGTCCGTGGCTGCCCACGACGATCAGGTCGCGATTGTCGCGCCGCGCCACGTCAATCAGGGTGACCTCGGCGCGGCCTTCCTCGAAGGTCGCGTCCGCCTGAAGGCCCTGCTCCCGGGCCTCGCCCTGCAGGCGCTGGATCGCATCGACGCCCTCCTGGCGGCGTTCGTCACTCTGGCCGGGCACGGCGACCGAGGCGATGGTGATCGGCAGCTGACAATAGCCGGCCAGTTCGATCGCCGCACGCGCCGCCTGATCGCCCAGTTCGGAGCCATCGGTCCCGACCAGCAGCCCCCGGTGCGGCGCCTGCGCGCCACGCGGAACGACCATGACGTTACACGGCGCCGTGCCCACCACCTTGCGCGTCGCGTCGCCGACCATCAGACGCGCGAGATCGTTGCGGTCGCGGCGCCCGATCACGATCAGGCCGGCCTTGTACTCCTCGGCGATCTTGACGATCTCCTGATGCCGGTCCACTCCGTGGCGCAGGATGGGCAGGGCATCGAGGCCCTGCTCGCGCGCCTTTTTCTCGAGCACGTCCAGGTCGCCCTGCGCGGTCACGCTCGCATCGTGGCTGCGCCGGGGCGACAGTGCGTCGTGCTGCGTATCGGTAGGAATGATACGCGCGAGGATGAGCCGGGCCCCGCAACGCTGGGCCAGATCCAGGCCGACAGCCTCGGCCGACTCGCTGAACTCGGAGCCGTCAGTCGCGAGCACGATCGTCTCGAAACGGCAAAGCGGGGCATCGGACATGGGGCGTCTCCCTGACAGTTTTCGACCAGCATAACCGACCGGCCGGCGCACGACAGCCAGCGTCTCGCGAAAGGTCCGAACGGCCCGCTTTTTGCGTCCAACCGCCCGGGATGAAATAATCGCGCGCTTTCAAGGGGAAGCACCGGCGACGCCTCCCACGCCACTGGCCACCGGCCAGGGCCACTCGCCAGCCCCCTCAGCCCCGGCTCTGCACCGTCCGGTGCGGGTCTTCAGGATACGAAATCGATACATGGAAAACCTTACGCTGACCACCGAGATGATCGTGGTGCTCGCGCTACTGGCGTTCACCATCTTCCTGTTTGTGACGGAGGTCATCCGTGTGGACCTGGCTGCCATCTCGGTGATGGTGCTGCTCGGCCTGCTGACGCTGGTGCCCGGGCTCGGGCTGCTGGTCGCGCAGGACGAACTGTTCAGCGGTTTTGCCTCCAATGCGGTGATCGCGATCATCGCGGTGATGATCATCGGCGCCGGTCTCGACAAGACCGGCGTGATGCACAAGGTGGCCGCCTTCATCATGCGCGTGGGCGGCACCACCGAGAAGAGCATCATCCCGACGGTCTCCGGCACCGTCGGCGTCATCTCGAGCTTCATGCAGAACATCGGCGCCGCCGCGCTGTTCATGCCGGTGATGAGCCGGATCTCCAGCCGCCTCGGGATCCCGCTGTCGCGCCTGCTGATGCCGATGGGCTTCGCCGCGATCGTCGGCGGCACCATCACCCTGGTCGGTTCCAGCCCGCTGATCCTGCTGAATGACCTGCTGCCGTCGAACATGGAGCCCTTCCAGCTGTTCGACGTCACCCCGATCGGCCTCGCGCTGCTGGCCACTACCATCGTCTACTTCGTGGTGCTGGGCCGTTTCGTACTGCCTTCGGTCAAGTCCAAGTCCGCGCAGCGCGAGAGTGCACAGGAGTATTTCCAGCGGGTATACGGCCTGTCCTACGAGATCCACGAAGTATTCGTTCCCGAGAAGGACCCGCTGGTGGGCCGCACCGTGGCCGAGATCGAACGCGAGACCGGGATCGCCATCGTCGGCACCTACGTGCGCGACGAGCTGCGCATGGCCCCCTGGACCGGCTACGAGATCCAGGCCAACTCGCACCTGGCGGTGCTCGCCAGCCCCGCGCGCATGGAAAAGCTGTGCGAGGGCACGCGCAAGCGCCCCACCACGCGCCTGGACGTGTTTGCGAACGCGCTGGACACCAGCCGCTCGGGGGTCGCCGAGGTCGCCATCGCGCCTGGCTCCAACCTCGCCGGCAAGACCGTGACCGAACTGGCCATGCGCCAGACCTACGGCCTGTCGGTGATGCGCATCCAGCGCGGCAGCGAGACCTTCGGCGAGGGCCTGCGTGACATCCCGCTGGAGATCGGCGACATCCTGGTTGTGCACTGCACCTGGGAGTCGCTGGCGCGCCTGGACAAGGATCGCGACTTTGTCGTGATTACCTCCGACTACCCGCGCGAGGAGCTGCGCCCCTCCAAGGTCCCGCATGCGCTGTTCTTCCTGGCGCTGACGGTGGGCTTGATCCTGTTCACCGACCTGATGCTGTCGGTCGCGCTGCTGACCGGCGCGCTGGGCATGATCCTGACCGGCGTGATCAGCCTCGACGACGCCTATCGCTCGGTGAGCTGGAAGACGGTGTTCCTGCTGGCCTCACTAATACCGCTGGGGATGGCGGTGGAGAACACGGGCACCGCCGCGTGGATTGCGCAGAACACGCTGGAACTGCTGGGGACCGTCCCGCCCTGGGTGCTGCAGGCGACGATCTTCGCGCTGGCCACGTTCTTTACGCTGGTCATGTCCAATGTCGGTGCGACCGTGCTGCTGGTGCCGCTGGCGATCAACTTCGCGATCGCCGCCCAGGCCGCGGGGATGGACGCCGACCCGCGCGTGTTCGCGCTGACCGTGGCGATCGCCACCTCGAATTCCTTCCTGATCCCGACCCACCAGGTGAACGCCCTGATCATGGGCCCCGGCGGCTACCGGGTGAAGGACTACATGAAGGCCGGCGGCATCATGACGCTGCTGTTCGGTATCGTGGCCATGCTGATGCTCAATCTCATTTTCTAAACTCGTCCGTACACTATTCGTCGCAAGAAGCTATGCAAGGAGAAACCCCATGTCGCAAAAACATCCCGTGATCGCGGTCACCGGCTCCTCGGGAGCCGGCACCTCCACCGTGAAGCGCTCGTTCGAGTCGATCTTCCGTCGTGAGCAGATCAACCCGGTCGTCATCGAGGGCGACAGCTTCCATCGCTATGACCGCAAGGCGATGAAGGAGGCCATGAAGAAGGCCGCCGACGAAGGCAATCAGCACTTCTCGCATTTCGGCCCCGAGGCCAACCTGTTCGATCGCATCGAGGATCTGTTCAAGACCTACGGCGAGACGGGCCAGGGCCAGAAGCGCTACTACCTGCACTCCGACGAGGAAGCGGCCGCCCATAACGAGCGTCTCGGCACCAACCTTGGACCGGGCGAATTCACCCCCTGGGAAGAGATCCAGCCGGGCACCGACCTGATGTTCTACGAAGGCCTGCACGGCCTGGTCGTGAACGGTGAAGTAAATGCCGCGCAGCACGTGGACCTGGGCATCGGCGTGGTGCCGATCGTGAACCTCGAGTGGATCCAGAAGATCTTCCGCGACAACGCCGAGCGCGGCTATTCCGCCGAGGCCATTGTGGACACGATCCTGCGCCGTATGCCGGATTACGTGAACTACATCACCCCGCAGTTCGGCCACACCGACATCAACTTCCAGCGCGTGCCGACGGTGGACACCTCCAACCCGTTCATCGCCCGGGACATCCCCACCCCCGACGAGAGCATGGTGGTAATCCGCTTCAGAGAGCCGAAGAAGTTCGGCGTGGACTTCCCCTACCTGCTGAACATGCTGCCCGACTCCTTCATGTCCCGGCCGAACACCATCGTGGTGCCCGGCGGCAAGATGAGCTTCGCGATGGAGGTCATCCTCGCGCCGATCATCCACGACATGCTGTCGCGTCGCGGCTGAGCACAAGCGCTCCGGAAGTTCCCCTAGCCCCGCTCCGGCGGGGCTTTTTTGTGGCGACAGGTGTTTGGGCTAGCATTCCGACGATCCCACCTGGACTCATGGAGTTGCCGTGTTCGGACTGTTCGGGCCACGCCCTGCGCAACAGATGGAACGCTTTCGCAGCCGCTATACCGGCCGCTCGCTAATCGTGCACCAGGGCTTCGAGGGCGACTGGCTGGAGGAACTGCTCAAGCAGCCCGGCGGCGGCGGGCACTTCCGCATCGACAGCCGCCGCCTGCCGACCCGGCGCGCCACGCCGATCGAGTGGCTGGTACAGACCCATGTGCTGCCCCTGGCGCTGCCCCAGCCGCTGTATCTGGACATCCGCGAGGACGCGATCCTCGCGCGGCACCTGATGCGGGGCGAACGGGCGGTCCACCCCTCCGAGATCGCCTGGTTTCTGGAGGAGCTGGACACCCGCCACCATGCCCGCCTGGAGTTCACAGAAAACGACCAGATGACCATCCGGCGCGGCATCCCCGAAACCGACAACGAGGCCCTCAGCATGCTGGAACAGCTAGGGAAGCACTGATCAATGTACACACTCGCGTTGGTACCCCAGGTTTTCCGAGACAAGGCGCGCCGTGCAGCGGGTAGTGGTTCTACCCGCAAGCGGCGCAACGCAGGATCGGGGAACCTGGGGTGCCAACCCCGAAGGGGCTCGGCCGCTTTTGCATGCGCACGGCGTTGCGGCTCCCTTGTGCAGAATGACTGCACGGCAGTCACCGCGCCTTGTTCGCACGCAAAAGCGACTCGAGCGCGAGCGTGTACATTGATCAGTGTTTCCCTAGGGCTGTAATGGAGTCCTGAACGTTGATGGAACGCTTTGTCAGTACCGCCGCCAGCGGCAATGATCCGCGCACCCTCGCCGCCGAACTGATCCAGGGGCTGGGCACGCTGCCGCCCCGGGATCCGGAGACCGTGCGCGTGGGCTTTATCTACGTCTCCGACGCGCTGAGCCGCAATGCCCGCCTGGTCATGGACACGCTGCGCAAGGCACTAGGGGTGGACCATTTCGTCGGCGGCATGGGCATGGCCGTGATCGGGCCAGACCGCGAATTCTACGAAGACCCGGCGATTACCCTGATGATCGGCGACCTGCCGGCCGGTTCCGCGCGCGTGATTCAGCGTCCGGTCCACAGCCTGGACGAGCTGAAGCAGGCCCTGGACGGCTTCCTCGACCCCGCCACCCCGGGGCGCCTGCTGCTGAACGCCGATCCACGCACGGAGGGTGTCGAGGCCGTGCTGACCGAAATTGGCGACCAGACCGCCTGGTTCGCCACCGGCGGCATACACTCCGGCGAGAATGGGGCCGGGCAGATCGCCGATGGTGTGGTCGCCTCGGGCATCACCGGGCTCGCGCTGCGCGACGATGTCGCGATCGCCGCACGCCACAGCCAGGGCTGCACCCCGCTGCCCGGCCAGCACGAGCTGACCGAGACCTGGCGCAACATCATCGTGCAGCTGGATGGTCAGCGAGCACTGCCGGCATTCAAGGGCATCATCGGCGACGTCCTGTCGCGCGACCTGGAGCGGGCACTGGGCTACATCCTGGTCGGCTTCCCGATCGCCGGCTCGGACACCGGCGACTACCGGGTCCGCAATATCATCGGCGTGGACCTCGATCAGCAGGTGCTCGCGGTCGGCGAACTGCTGGAGCCCGGGCAGAAGATCCTGTTCGTACGCCGCGACGGCCAGGCCGCTCGCGACGACCTCGAGCGCATGCTGGAGCAGATTCGCGCCCAGGCCCCGAACGGGATCCGCGGGGCGATCTATGTCTCCTGCATCGGACGCGGGCGCCACCAGTTCGGCCAGGAGGGCGCGGAACTGGCAATCGTGCAGCAGGGTCTGGGGGATGTACCCCTGATCGGCTTTTTCGCCAATGGCGAGATCTTCGCCAACCGCCTGTACGGCTACACCGGGGTCCTTACCCTATTCACCTGAACCAAGGGACTGGCATGCAATACCGCAAACTGGGACGCACCGATATCGAGGTCAGCCTGATCGGCCTGGGCACCATGACCTGGGGCGAGCAGAACACCGAGGCCGAGGCACACGAGCAGCTGGACTACGCGCTCGACCAGGGCGTGAACCTGATCGATGCGGCCGAGATGTACCCGGTCCCGCCGCGCGAGGAGACTCAGGGGCTGACCGAGACCTACATCGGCAACTGGCTGGCGAAGCGCGGCAACCGCGACCGCGTGGTGCTGGCCAGCAAGGTCGCCGGCCCCGGGATGATCGACTACCTCCGCGGTGGCCCGCAGCTGAACCGCGAACACATCGAGCAGGCCCTGAACGACAGCCTCCGGCGCCTGCAGACCGACTACCTGGACCTCTACCAGGTCCACTGGCCGGCGCGCGCCACCAACTTCTTTGGCCAGCTCGGCTACGTTCACAAGCCGGACGAGAGCGCGACCTCGATCGAAGAGACCGCGGCGGCGCTGAAGGCCGTGGTCGAGAGCGGCCGCGTGCGCGCCATCGGCATCTCCAACGAGACCCCGTGGGGGTTCATGGAGTGGATACGCGCCCATGACCGCGGCCTGTCCGAGCGCATCGTCTCCATCCAGAACCCCTACAACCTGCTCAACCGCAGCTTCGAGGCGGGGCTGGCGGAGATGGCCATCCGCGAGGACGCCGGCCTGCTGGCCTATTCGCCGCTGGCCTTCGGCATGCTCTCCGGCAAGTACCTGGACGGGGCAAAGCCCGCGGGGGCGCGCCTGACGCTGTTCGAGCGCTTCCAGCGCTACAGCAACGAATCCGGCCTGGCCGCGACCGCGGAGTACGCGCGCCTGGCCCGCGAACACGGCCTGACCCCGTCACAGCTGGCGCTGGCCTTCATCAACCAGCAGCCCTTCGTGACCAGCAACCTGATCGGGGCAACCACGATGGAGCAGCTGCGCGAGAACATCGCCACCGTCAACATCACCCTGTCCGATGCCGTGCTGGAGGCCATCGAGGCCATCCACGCCCGCTATACCTACCCCTGTCCGTAGGACCACCGCCGGTGCACCTGATCGATACGCATGTCCACCTGGACCTGGACGCGTTCGATCCGGATCGCCCGGCGGTGCTGGACCGCGCCCGCGCCGCCGGGGTTCAGGAACTCGTCCTGCCCGGCGTCACCCGCGCACGCTGGCCGGACCTCGACGCCTTGTACCGCCAGCACGCGGGTCTGCATGTCGCCTACGGCCTGCACCCGACCTTTCTGCAGGCGCATGCGGACGCGGACCTTGACGCCCTGGAGGCCTGGCTGGATACGCACCCGGAGACCATCGCGGTCGGCGAGATCGGGCTCGATGGCTATCAAGAGGGGCTCGACTGGGACCGCCAGTGGCGCTTCTACACGCGGCAGCTGGCCATCGCGCGGGAGCGCGACCTGCCGGTGATCATCCACAGCCGGCGCGCGCTGGACGCAGTGCTGAAAGGCCTGCGCCAGCAGCCCGGCGTGACCGGGATCCTGCATGCCTTTATCGGCTCGCCGCAGCAGGCCCGACAAGCGGCGGATCTCGGCTGCTGTCTGGGCATCGGCGGGCCGGTGACCTACGAACGGGCGAAACGACTGCACCGCGTGGTGCGCGAGGCCCCGCTGGAGGCGCTGGTCGTGGAGACCGATGCCCCGGACCAGCCACTGGCCGGGCACCAGGGCGAGCGCAACGAACCGATGATGACCGCCGAGGTGAACCGCCATCTGGCCCGCCTGCGGGACATCGACCCGGCCGAGATGGCTATAATCACGTCACAAAATGCACGCCGGGTCCTCCGGCTCCCGAACGACCCGGATCCATGAGCACGCCCCACAATCCCTACAGCGAACGCACCGACCTCCTGCTGGGTCCCGACGTCACCGCCGGCCTGCGCGACCGGCATGTATTCATCGCCGGGCTGGGCGGGGTCGGGAGTTTTGCCGCCGAGGCGATCGCACGCGCCGGGGTCGGACGCATGACGCTGGTGGATCACGATGTGGTCGCCGCCTCCAACCTGAACCGCCAGCTGGTCGCACTGCGCTCCACCGTGGACCAGCCCAAGACCGCGGTGATGGAGGCACGCATCCGCGATATCGACCCGGAGATCGAACTGAACATCCAGCGCGAGTTCCTGCGTCCGGACAGCATTGCCGACCTGGTGCCGGAAGACGCCGACTTCGTGCTCGACGCAATCGACTCCATCGCCTGCAAGGCGGCGCTGGTCGCCGGGGCCCAGCGCCGCGGCCAGGCGGTGATCTCGAGCATGGGGGCCGGCGGGCGCATCGACCCCACGGCCGTACGGGTCGGCCCGCTGGAGTCCACCCGCGTCTGCCCGCTGGCGCGGCAGATGCGCAAGAACCTGCGCCGCATGGACGCGCGGCTCGACTACCCCGTGGTGTTCTCGATCGAGCAGCCGCGCAAGGGCACCGAACACCGGCCGGTCGAGGGCGGCCGGCCACGCTCGGTCAACGGCACGATCTCCTACCTGCCCGCGATCTTCGGCCTGACCGCCGCCGGCCACGTGATCCAGACCCTGATCGCCCGCGCCTGACTCGCCCAGCCCCGTCATTGCGAGGCGCAAAGCGCCGCGGCAATCGCCGAGGAGCTCCCCCAGCGGTCCTGCTATTCGTCGAACACGGCCTCGATGCGGGCCTGGATGTGCTGGTCGGCGTCGGGGCCGTACTGCGTGCCGGCCGGGTCGAAGCGGTCGCAGAAGGCGTAGGCGAACTTCAGGTCCTTCACGCCCAGGGCGCCGAACAGGCGCGCCTCGAAGGAATGATCGTCCGGCGTCTGGATCAGCGTGGGCCAGCCATCCGCCCCCGGCGCCAGCGCGGGCCCGAAGAACACGACGCCCGGCAGGTTCTTCAGCCGCAGGGCACAGGTGCCCTCGGTCACCCCGGCCATCGGCAGGAAATCGATGGTGCGCGACAGGCGCTGCTTGCGGTTGAAGGCGATGTCGATCTCGCCGCCGGCCGCACGGATTGCCGGTGCCTCGGCCTCGAACGCCAGGGTCTCCAGCCCAGCCGCCCGCCAGGCATCCAGGTCCTGCGCGCCATGGCGACTGGGCAAAAACAGGTAGGCGGGCTTTGTGATCGCCCGAATCGCCTCCAGCAGGGATTCGGAATACGCCGGGGCGTTGACCAGCACGCCCCCCAGCTCGCGGTCGTCGATCAGCCAGACGGTCGGGTCCGAGGCGCCCACGCGGTAGATGCTGCGGTCACGCAATTCGACCAGCGGGGCACTGATCAGCGGTTCACTGCCCATGCGGCTCCTCCGACGGCGATTTCGCGGGACGCGGCTCGATCTCGGCCATGGTGGTCTCGATCCATTCTTCGGCTTCGCTTAGTACCTCGACGGGCTTGCGCCCGGCGGTCTCGACTGGCGGGCCGACCACCACCTCGATGGTGCCGGGGTAGCGCCGGAGGCCCTTTTTCGGCCAGAAGCTCCCGCTGTTCAGCGCCACCGGCAGCACCGGGTATCCGGTGCGTGCCGCCAGTATTGCGCCGCCCTGGCGGTAGCGCCCGTGCTCGCCCGGTGCCACGCGCGTCCCCTCGGGAAAGACGATCACCCAGCGGCCCTGGTCCAGGCGCTGCTGACCCTCCGCGACCAGGTTCTCCAGCGCCTGACGCCCGGCCTCGCGGTCGATCGGGACCGGGTCCAGCATGGACAGGGTCCAGCCGAACAGGGGGATGCGCATCAGCTCGCGCTTGAGCACCCAGGTCTGCATCGGAAAGATCGCCACATAGGCGACCGTCTCCCACGCGGACTGGTGCTTGGAGAGCACCACATGCGGCCGCGAGGGGTCGATGTGCTCGGCACCGCGCACCCGGTAGTCCAGCCCGCAGGTGATGCGCAGCCACCAGACGTTGAAGCGCCCCCACTGGGTCAGGACGCGATAGCGCGCCGGGCGCGTAAGCGGCCAGATCAGCGGCGGGACCAGCAGGCCGAACACCAGCGTGGAGCCGATAAACCCCAGTTGGAACAGGAGGCCTCGGATCAGGGGGAGCATGCGGCGGCGCTATCCCGTGGCCAGGCGGCCGATGTCGGCCACGGTCTCGAACGCGCGGCGCAGTTCGCGCAGCAGCGCCAGGCGGTTGCGCCGCTCGGCGGCATCCTCGGCCATCACCATCACCTGGTCGAAGAAGGTGTCGACACGATCACGCAGGCCCGCCAGCTCGCCCAGTGCGTGCAGGTAGTCGCCATCGGCCACCGCCTGCTCGACGCCGGGACGCACCGCCTGCAGACCCTGGTAGAGCTGGCGCTCCTCGTCCAGCGCCAGGGCCTCGGGGTCGAGGTCGGCCTCGGCCTCCTCGCCGGCCTTGCGCAGCAGGTTGTGGATGCGCTTGTTCGCCGCGGCCAGGGCCTCGGCCTCCGGGCGCTCGCGGAACAGGCTGACCGCGCGCACGCGGCGGACGAAGTCCAGCGGGGTATCGGGCACGACCGCGGCCACCGCCTCGATGGTCTCGTGCGTCTGGCCCTGCTCCAGCAGGTAGCCGCGCAGGCGCTCTAGGATGTACTCGCGCACCGGTTCCACCGCCTGGTCGGCCTCCGGCACCCGTTCGCGGATCGGCTCGGCCGCGGCTTGCAGCAGCGGGGTCAGGGCCAGCGGCAGTTCGCGCTCGACCAGGATGCGCACCAGCCCCAGCGCGGCGCGGCGCAGGGCGAACGGGTCCTTGGTACCGGTGGGCTGCTTGCCGATCGCGAAGATCCCGACCAGCGTATCCAGCCGATCCGCCAGCGCCAGTGCCTGGGCCAGCGGGACATCCGGCAGCTCGGAGCCGGACTGGCGCGGCCAGTAGTGCTGTTCGATCGCGGCCGCGACCGCTTCGTCCTCGCGGTCGTGCAGGGCGTAGTAGCGGCCCATCGTGCCCTGCAGCTCGGTGAACTCGAACACCATCTGAGTCACGAGATCGCACTTGGCCAGGCGCGCGGCGCGCGCGGCCAGCCCGGCATCCAGCCCCATCAGGCCGGCCAGGCGCTGCATCAGGGCCTCCAGACGCACGGACTTGTCGCGCAGCGTGCCCAAGCGCTTCTCGAATACCACCGAGTCCAGCGCGTCCAGCCGCTCCTCCAGGCGCTTCTTGCGGTCCTGCTGCCAGAAGAATTCGGCATCGGCGAAGCGCGGGCGCAGGACGCGCTCGTTGCCGTCGCGCACCGCGTGCGGGTCGCGCGACTCGATGTTGCTGATCACGATGAAGTGCGGCTGCATGCGCCCGGCCTCGTCGACCACCGGGAAGTATTTCTGGTTGTCCTGCATGGTAGAGATCAGCGCCTCCTGCGGGACATCCAGGAAACGCGGATCGAAACCGCCGGTCAGGGCCACCGGCCACTCCACCAGCGCGGTCACCTCGTCCAGCAGGTCGGCATCGACCAGTGCGCGCCCGCCCAGGGCCTTGGCCTGCTCGTGCACCTGCGCCAGGATGTTCTCGCGCCGCGCCTCGAACGACGGCTCGACAAAGCCGGGGCTGCGCAGCCGCTCGGCGTAGTCGTTGCCGCGCTTCAGCTCCAGCGCACCGGGCTGGTGGAAGCGGTGACCATGCGTGGCCCGCCCGGCGGTCTGCTCCAGCACCGTCATCTCCAGCACCTCGGTCCCGTGCAGGACGACCAGCCAGTGCGCGGGGCGCACGAACTCGGTGCGGCTGCTGCCCCAGCGCATGCGCTTGGGCGTGGGCAGGGCCTCCAGCGCGGCCTCCAGCATCTCCGGCAGCAGCTCGCCGAGGGCGCGGCCCGGCTGCATCTGGCGGAAGACCAGGTATTCGCCCTTGTCGGTGGTCTCGCGTTCCAGGCGCTCGACCTCCACTCCGCAGGAGCGGGCAAAGCCCAGCACCGCCTTGGTCGGCTCGCCGGCGGCGTCGAAGGCGGCGGCCACGGCCGGGCCGCGGCGCTCCTGGAGCTGGTCGGGCTGGCGCGCGGGCACATCGGGGAACAGCACGGCCAGCCGCCGCGGGGTGGCGAAGGCCTCGGGCGCGCCCGGTTCCAGCCCGGCCTCGCGCAGGCGCGTGGCCAGGCCCTCGGCCAGGGCGTCACGCAGGCGCGGCAGGGCGGTGGGGGGCAGCTCCTCGGTGCCCAGTTCGATCAGGAGTTCGCGGGCTTCAGCCATGTCGGGTCCGTGTCGGGTCCATCGCAACCGCGCGCCAGGGCGCGGTCTGGAAATTGGGTTCAGGCGGCGTCGGGCTTGTTCGTATCGTCGTCGGCGCACAGCGGGAAGCCCAGGGCCTCGCGCGACTCGTAGTACTTCTGGGCGACGTTTCGCGACAGCTCGCGCACGCGCAGGATGTAGCGCTGGCGCTCGGTGACCGAGATCGCGCCGCGGGCATCCAGCAGGTTGAAGCTGTGGGAGGCGCGCAGCATCTGCTCGTAGGCCGGCAGCGGCAGGCCCAGCTCGATCATGCGGTCGCTCTCGTTTGCGTGCTGGTCGAAGGCGGCGAACAGGGCATCGCGATCGGCATGCTCGAAGTTGTAGGTGGACTGCTCCACCTCGTTCTGGTGATAGACGTCGCCATAGGTCACCGGGCGGCCGTCGGGCCCGACGGTCCAGACCAGATCGAATACGCTCTCCACCCCCTGCAGGTACATCGCCAGGCGTTCCAGCCCGTAGGTGATCTCGCCGGAGACCGGGTGGCAGTCCAGCCCGCCGACCTGCTGGAAGTAGGTGAACTGGGTGACCTCCATGCCGTTCAGCCAGACCTCCCAGCCCAGGCCCCAGGCACCGAGGGTCGGGGACTCCCAGTTGTCCTCGACGAAGCGCACATCATGGGTGAGCGTGTCGAAGCCCAGGGCCTCCAGGGAGCCCAGGTAGAGATCCTGGATGTCCGGCGGCGACGGCTTCAGCAACACCTGGAACTGGTAGTAGTGCTGCAGGCGGTTGGGGTTGTCGCCATAGCGACCGTCGGTGGGACGGCGGCTGGGCTGCACGTAGGCCGCGCGCCACGGCTCCGGCCCGATGGAGCGCAGGAAGGTCGCCGGATGGAAGGTGCCGGCCCCCATCTCCATGTCGTAGGGCTGCAGGACCACGCAGCCGTGGTCATTCCAGTAGTCCTGCAAGCGACGGATCAGGTCCTGGAAGGTGGGGCTGCTGCTGGACGGGGTGCGTTCGTGCGCCATGCGGAATCCCGGGTCAGGGCAAAGCGGACAGTATATCGGCCGGGCTCCGGCTGCGGCCACCGCTGAAGGCAGTGCAAGCGTCTTGCATGTGGCGGAGGCACGCCCATACTGAGGGCCTGACCCTGTTCGGGAGGGATGTCCTGAGCGACCCCCGCGCCAACTCCGAGGCCACGATCTCGCCCGAAAACGGCCGGCGCTACCGTGCCACGCGCCGGGTAACGGTCGTGGGTGCGGTGGTGAATGCCTTTCTTGCCCTGGCACAGCTGCTGAGCGGATGGCTGCTGAACTCGCAGGCGCTGATCGCCGACGGCGTGCACACCCTGTCGGACCTGATCACCGATGGTGTGGTGCTGTTCGCCGCTGGCAAGGCCGCGGCCTCGCCCGATCATGACCACCCCTACGGACACGGGCGTATCGAGACCCTGGCCACCGTGGTCGTCGGTGTGTTCCTCGCACTGGCCGGCCTCGGGATCGCCTGGGCCGCCGGACAGCGGCTGATGGATACCAACGCCGCGACCGCAGGGCCGGCGCCGGCCGCGCTCGCCTTTGCGGTGCTGACGCTGGTGGCCAAGGAGGGGCTCTATCAGTACACCCACCGTGTGGCGAAACGGATCGGCTCGCGGATGCTGGATGCGAACGCCTGGCATCACCGCACGGATGCGATCTCCTCGCTGTTCGTGCTGGTCGGGGTCGGGGCCGCGGTGGCGGGCTTCCCGTGGGCGGATGCCCTGGCGGCGCTGATCGTTGCCCTGTTCATCCTGCATATCGCCGGGCGCCTGATCGTGCGCAGCGCGGCCGAACTGATTGACACGGCACTGGATCCGGAGGATGTCGCGCACATCCACCGCACGATCATGGAAGTGCCCGGGGTAAAGGACGCGCACATGCTGCGTACGCGGCGGCACGGCAACGACGTGGTCGCCGATGTGCATATCCAGGTGGCCCCGATGATTTCGGTGTCCGAGGGACACCGGATTGCCGATGCGGTGTACGGGGCCGTCACCCAGCGCCACGAGCGGCTGCGCGATTTTACGGTCCATGTAGATCCGGAAAACGACGAAGATCAGGCTCGAAGCTCGAACCTGCCCCTGCGTCCGGAGATCGCCGAAGCGGTGCGCGAGGCCTGGGCCGACACCCCGGAACTGGATCGCCTGGAGCAGCTTTCCATGCACTATCTGAACGGGCGCATCCACCTGACCCTGACGCTGCGCCTTGACGGGGCATGCACGCCCGCGGACCTGAACGCGCGGGGCGAGGGCCTGTCACAGTCGCTGCAGGGCCATCCGCGCCTGAAGGACCGGCTGGGTGAGGTGAAGATCCTCTATCGCCCATGCACCACTGGCGTGCAACAAAAGACTTGATGCACTACTGTGGTGCCGATGGCGCACGGATATTGTGCAGCCCGCCGCGTGGTACGGGCCTGATGAGTCCTGAACGACCGTCACAGGGCCAATCGAACGAACTGGCATGATGCCTGCATAGAACCGATTCAACGCCGGCCGGGCTCGAATCGGCGCGGCGAACCCAAAGACCAAGAGCAAACCTAAGGAGACTCCCATGTCCGCAGCCGACGTGCTGAAGCAGATCCAGGAAAAGGAAGTCCGCTTTGTCGACTTCCGTTTCACCGACTCCAAGGGCAAGGAACAGCATGTAACCGTTCCAGCCCATGACCTCGACGAAGAGTCTTTCGAGGAAGGCAAGATGTTCGACGGGTCGTCGATCTCCGGCTGGAAGGGCATCAACGAGTCCGACATGATCCTGATGCCGGATGCGGAGTCCGCGGTCATCGATCCGTTCTTCGAGGACATGACGATGAACATCCGCTGCGACGTGGTCGAGCCGGCCACCATGCAGGGCTACGACCGCTGCCCGCGCTCCCTGGCGCGTCGTGCCGAGGCCTATCTGCAGAGCACCGGCATCGCCGACACCGCGCTGTTCGGGCCGGAAAACGAATTCTTCGTGTTCGACGACGTGAAATGGGGCTCGGACCTCTCCGGCTCCTACTGCCGCGTGGACTCCTCCGAGGCCTCCTGGAATTCCGAGCGCGTCTACGAAGACGGCAACATCGGGCACCGCCCGGGCGTGAAGGGTGGCTACTTCCCGGTGCCGCCGGTCGACAGCCTGCACGACATCCGCTCGACCATGTGCGAAGTGATGACCGAGATGGGCCTCGTTACCGAGGTGCACCACCACGAGGTGGCCACCGCCGGCCAGTGCGAGATCGGTGTCGGCCCCGCAACGCTGACGCAGAAGGCCGACGAGGTGCAGGTACTGAAGTACGTGGTGCAGAACGTGGCCCACATGCACGGCAAGACCGCGACCTTCATGCCCAAGCCGATCGTCGGCGACAACGGTTCCGGCATGCACGTGCACCAGTCGCTGTCCAAGGACGGCAAGAACCTGTTCTCCGGTGACCTGTACGGCGGCCTGTCCGAGACCGCGCTGTACTACATCGGCGGCATCATCAAGCACGCCCGCTCGCTGAACGCCTTCACCAACCCGTCCACCAACAGCTACAAGCGTCTGGTGCCGGGCTTCGAGGCGCCGGTCATGCTGGCCTACTCCGCGCGCAACCGCTCCGCGTCGCTGCGCATCCCGTTCGTGATGAGCCCGAAGGCCCGCCGCATCGAGCTGCGTTTCCCGGACTCCACCGCCAACCCGTACCTGGCGTTTGCCGCGATGCTGATGGCCGGCCTGGACGGCATCCAGAACAAGATCCACCCGGGCGACGCGATGGACAAGAACCTCTACGACCTGCCGCCGGAAGAGGAAAAGGGCATCCCGCAGGTCTGCCATTCGCTGGACCAGGCGCTGGAAGCCCTGAACCAGGACCGCGAATACCTGACCCAGGGTGGCGTGTTCACCGACGACATGATCGATGCCTACATCGACCTGAAGATGGAAGAAGTCACGCGCATGCGCATGACCACCCATCCGGTCGAATTCGACATGTACTACAGCCTGTAAGGCATCCGCATCTGGCCCCTCGGGGCCAGATGCACCGGCCGCCGCGACCTTCGGGTCCGGCGGCTTTTTTTGTGCTCGGAACCTGGCTCGACCGGGTGTCAGCGATAGGGGTTGGGCTGGCCCTCGGGGGCCGGGTGGAAACGCTTGTAGGCCCAGTTGTACTGCTCGGGGCAGCGCCGGACCAGGGCCTCCACATGGGCGTTGATCGCGGCAGCGGCGCGGGCGAAGTCGCGGTCGGCAACCTCCGGCCCGGCCTCGATCTCGTGATAGCGAAACCCGCGCCCCTTCGGCAGGCGCTCGGCGAACAAGAACACGACATGGTCCTCGCGCCCACGCAGCAGGCGCGGCAGCAGGGTCATGGTCAGCGCCGGGTGGCCGAAGAACGGCGCATGCGTACCCGAGGCGCCCTTCGGGCTCTGATCCGGCAGGATGCCGATGATCTCGCCGCGATCACGTGACTGCTGCAGCACGCGCAGCCCGGAGCGGTCGGCCGGGGCCAGGGTCGCGCCGGTGGAGGCGCGGGCGTCGCGCACCCAGCGGTCGATCTCGGGGGTCTTGAACGGGCTGTACAGGGTGGCCATCGGCCCGTGGCAGGCGGCCTGCAGCCCGGCGAACTCCCAGGAACCCAGATGCGGGGCACACAGGAACAGCGCCCGCCCGCCCTCGCGTTCGCGCAGGCGGGCGTAGCGGGGCGGCTCGACCGCCAGTCGCTCGAGGGTTTGCGGCGTAGCCTGCCAGAGCCAGGGGGACTCGGTCAGTGCCCGGCCCATCGCCATCAGCGATCCACGCCCGACCCGGCGGCGCCAGGCGGTGTCCTTGTCCGGGAAACAGAGTTCGAGGTTGCGGCGGGTGATGCGGGCGGAGCGCGTCGGCCAGTACCAGGCCAGCGCGCCGAGCAACCCGCCCAGCGCATGATTTACGCGCAGAGGGAGGCGGGCGAGCAGGCGCAGACCGCCGGCGATCAACCGGTCACGCAGATGCCGGCGTTCGGCCATGATCGCGGGATTCGGGTGGATCGGCCGGGGTCCGAGGCGGGATGCCGCCCTCGGTCATCAGCGGCTTCAGGGTTGTGCGCAGGTTGCGGAACAACCGCGGGTGCTGGGCCTCCTCCTGCGCGAGCAGCTGCTTCATGTGTTCGCGCTGGGTGGGCATCGCGAAGCAGGCCGGGCAGTTGTCCAGGATCACCGGCAGCCCGGCGGCCTCGGCGAAATCGCGGGTCTGGCGTTCGCGCACATAGACCAGCGGGCGGATCACCCGCAGGTCGCCTGCGTCGATCGCGTAGTGGGCCTTCATCGTACGCAGCTGGCCACCGTGGAAGGCACTCATCATGAAGCTCTCGGCCAGGTCATCCAGGTGCTGGCCCAGCGCCAGCACGTTGTAGCCGTGTTCGCGCGCGGTGCGATACATCAGGCCGCGTTTCATTCGCGAGCAGAAGGAGCAGAACGAGTCGTTGTCCATGTGCTCGCCGGCCAGCTCCGCGATTGGCTCGGAGACGAAGTGATACGGGATGCCGTAACCACCGAGATAGTCCATCAGCCGCTGTGGCTCGAAGCCCTCGATCTCCGGATTGATCGTGACCGCGCCGACCTCGAAGCGCACGGGCGCCCGCCGCGCCAGGCCATGCAGCAGCCACAGCAACGTCAGCGAATCCTTGCCACCGGACAGCCCGACCAGGATCCGGTCGCCCTCGCGGATCATGTCGAAGTCCGCGATGGCGCGGCCGGCCAGGCGGCGGATGGAGGTGGGGACGGCGGGCGTTTCCATGGCCCGCAACATAGGGCGGCGAGGCCCGCTTCGCAAGCGCCGCCATACCCGCAGCGGTTGCCGGATGGCGCCCATTGTCGGTGCAGCCATGCGCCGTTATGCACCCGGTGGAGGCAAGAAGCCCCGGCGCCCAGCGCCGGACGCGGGCCACACGCATGGCACCGCGCTTGCATACGGGTTGGACAGGCGCTTCAACGGTGGGGGACCGGTATGCACGATCGCAAGAGCTTGAGCCTGGCCGCCGAGCTGCGCCGGAACCTGCGCGCAGAGTTCCCGGCGGTGGCGCGGCTGTCGGTCACCAACCCCGACTTCATGGAGGCCATCCTGGACTACGCCTCACGCTCGCAGTCGAGCGCCGCCCAGGCCGCCGCGCTTTCGCTGCGCAGCGAATTGCAGCGTTCGGGGCACCTGGCACCGCCGGAAGCTGGGCCGGACTCGTCGGAACGCCACGTGGAGCCGCAACGGCGCCGGGTCTATCGGGGGCAGATCATCGACGAATAGACGGACTGCGGACTTTCCCTGCGCGAACGTTTTGGCGACACTCGGGGCCCGCAATCTAGGAAACACTGATCAATGGACACCCTTTACCCGGAGATCGAACCGCACAGCACAGGAAGGCTCGCGGTCGGTGACGGCCACGAGCTCTACTTTGAAGAATGCGGCACACCCGACGGGATCCCGGTCGTGTTTCTGCATGGCGGGCCGGGCTCGGGCTGCGAGCCGTGGCATCGGCGCTTCTACGACCCGCAGCGCTACCGCATCGTGCTGTTCGACCAGCGCGGCTGCGGGCGCTCGACGCCTCACGCGAGTCTGGAGGCCAACACCACCTGGCATGCAGTGGCCGATATCGAGCGCCTGCGCGAGCACCTGGGCATCGAGCGCTGGGCGGTGTTCGGTGGTTCCTGGGGCTCGACGCTGGGGCTGGCCTACGCACAGACCCATCCCGATCGCGTGCTGGGACTGATCCTGCGCGGGGTATTCCTGTGCCGGCCGCGGGACATCCAGTGGTTCTACCAGTCGGGGGCCGACCGCCTGTTTCCCGAGGCCTGGGCGCACTACCTACGGCCGATTCCAGCGGAGGAGCGCGACGACCTGGTCGGGGCCTACTACCGTCGGCTGACCGACCCGGATCCGGAGATCCGGCACACCGCGGCTCGCGCCTGGTCAGGCTGGGAAGGACACACCTCCTGCCTGATCCCGAACGATGACGTGATCGCGCATTTCGACGATCCGGAGGTGGCCGTAAGCCTGGCGCGGCTGGAGTGCCACTACTTCATGCACGACACCTTCCTGGAACCGGACCAGCTGCTGCGGGACGCACCACGCCTGCGCGACATACCGGGCTGGATCGTGCACGGACGCTACGACGTGGTGTGTCCGGTGGAGCAGGCGGTGGAACTGCATCGGGTCTGGCCGCAGGCGCGCATGGCGATCATCGCGGACGCCGGGCACTCGGCGGCCGAGCCAGGCATCGTGCGCAAGCTGATCGCGGCGACCGACACCCTGGCCGATGATCTCGAGGGGCAGGTCTCGGGCGGGACCGGGGCTGCCTCGACGTGATCGCGCTGATCCAGCGGGTGACCGAGGCCGCGGTGAACATCGGCGGCGAGCGCGCCGGTACGATCGGGCCAGGGCTGCTGGCGCTGGTCGCGGTGCAGCCCGATGACAGCGAAGCGGCGGCCAGGCGGCTGCTGGAGCGGCTGCTCGGCTACCGCGTATTCGCGGATGCCGAAGGCCGCATGAACTTGAGCCTTCAGGATACCGGCGGGGGGCTCTTGCTAGTGCCGCAGTTCACGCTGGCCGCGGATACGCGCAAGGGGATGCGCCCAAGCTTTACCAGCGCCGCGAGCCCGGAGCACGGCCAGGCGCTGTTCGACTATCTGGCGAAGCAGGCGCAGGCATCGCATCCGCAAGTCGCTAGCGGGTGCTTTGGCGCAGACATGCAGGTCAGCCTGGTGAACGACGGCCCAGTGACCTTCTGGCTGGAGACGCGCGGCTGAGGAGGCCTGACCGAGGGCCCAAACAAAAGACCCGGCGCAAAGGCCGGGTCCTCGACATCACCAGTCTGGAGACCGGATCAGGCGGCGCGACGCAGGAACGGACGCTGGCCGGACTGCACGGCACGACGGATGAAGTCGGCGCGGCCGGCATCGCGACCATTCAGGTTGTCGGCGCACTGGGACGGCTCGTAGGCAGCCGCGGACAGCATCACCTCGAGCTCGCAGAGGTCGACCTTGGGCTCGGTCAGCTCTTCGGGGGTCACGTTCAGCTTGCGGCCGACGTTCCAGAACATGCGCGGGTTCCAGAGCTTGGTCTGGATACGCGGGGACTGAAACAGGGTGACGCAGCGGTTGTTGAGCTCTTGCTGATCCATGGGATACTCCTGATCGTACGGTTATTCGAGCGCGGCCGAATCTAGCCGACCCGCCCGGCGAATACAAGCGTTTCCTGATAGAAACTCCGGGAGTACCGCGTGCAAGGGGCTATTCCACGGTCACCGATTTCGCCAGATTGCGCGGCTGATCAACGTCCGTGCCCTTGAGCACCGCCGTATGGTAGGCCAGCAACTGCAACGGCACGGTCAGCAGGATCGGCGCCAGCCAGGGGCTCAGCGGCTCGCTCTGCGGCAGGCCGATCCAGATGTCCTCCGGGGCCAGGGTACGCGCCGCACTGGACTCGCCAATCACGATCAGCTGCCCGCCCCGGGCGCGCACCTCCTGGAGGTTGCTGGAGAGTTTTTCCAGCTGCGCGTCGTCGGGGGCCACGGCGACTACCGGCATCTCGGTGTCCACGAGCGCGAGCGGTCCGTGCTTCAGCTCGCCCGAGGGATACGCCTCGGCATGGATGTAGGAGATCTCCTTCAGCTTGAGCGCGCCCTCCAGGGCGATCGGGAAGTGCGCCCCGCGCCCGAGGAACAGGGCGTGGTGCCGCTCCATCAGATCCTCGGCGACGCGCGCAATCGGGTTGTCCAGGGCCAGGATGCGCGCCACCTGATCGGGGAGGCTGCGCAGGGCCGTCACCGCAGCGACGCGTTCCTCGGCGGTCATACGGGCGGCCGTAGCGGTCTGGCCCAGCAGGAGTACGAGGGTGGCGAGGGCGGCCAGCTGGGTCGTGAACGCCTTGGTCGAGGCGACGCCGATCTCGGGTCCGGCATGGGTCATCAGGACCAGATCGGCAGCCCGCGCCATGGTGCTCTCGGGGACATTGCAAATGGCCAGACGGGCCAGGAACGGCTCGTCCTGGGACTGGCGCAGCACCGCGAGGGTATCGGCGGTCTCCCCCGACTGGGAGATCACCACCAGCAGCGTGGCCGGGGCCAGCACGTGACGGCGATACCGGTATTCGCTTGCCACATCGACGCGGGCGGGCAGGCCCAGGTGCTCCTCGATCCAGTGGGCGGCCACCATTCCGGCGTGATAGCTGGTGCCGCAGGCCACGATTTGCACGGCGCTGACCTCGGCCAGGCGCTCGCTGGTACCGGGCCCGAGGATGTTTTCCAGGACGGCGTCCTCGCCCAGACGGCCGGACAGGGTCTCCGCCAGTGCGTGCGGTTGCTCGTAGATCTCCTTCAGCATGAAGTGGCGATACTCGCCACGATCGGCAACGCTTGCCTGGCAGCGGGTCTCGCGGACACTGCGCTCGACCGCCTGGCCGTGCAGGTCCTGGACCTCCACGCCCTTGCGCGTCAGGCGGGCGATATCCCCGTCCTCGAGGTCGACGAATCGCTGGGTCACCGGCAGCAGGGCCTGGACGTCCGAGGCGGCAAAGAACTCGCCGATTCCGAGCCCGAGGATCAGGGGGCTTCCGAAACGCGCGACGATCAGCTCGTCGGGATAGTCGGCAAAGACCGCCGCGATGGCATAGGCCCCTTCAAGGTCGGCACAGGCGCGGCGCATGGACTCGAGGGGCGAGGCCCCGTCGACCAGGGCCTGCTCGATCCGGTGGGCAATGACCTCGCTGTCGGTTGCCGACACGCAGTGCCAGCCGGCAGCGGCCAGCTCGTCTCGCAGCCGGGCATGGTTTTCGATAATGCCGTTATGGACAATCGCGACCCGGCCGTCACGGGAACGGTGGGGGTGGGCATTCACCTCGGTGGGCGGCCCGTGGGTCGCCCAGCGCGTATGGGCAATCCCCACCGGCCCTTGCAGGCCGATCGTGTCGATCTGTTCCTCCAGGGTGGCGACCTTGCCGACCGCACGGACGTCGCGTAACGCGCGGTTCTCGATGACCGCTACACCGGCGGAGTCGTACCCGCGGTATTCCAGTCGATGCAGACCCTCGACGAAGATCGGGACCAGGTTGCGCTCACCAATACCTGCCAGCAGACCGCACATGCAAACTCCTTATGTCGAGTCGGACTTTTGTGTCTAGTCGGACTTCTTCTTGGGGCGCGGCCAGTCCTGGATAACGCGCGGGCGTGCACGGGTCAGCGCCAGCGCACGCGGGTCGACATCGTCGGACAAGGTCGAGCCCGCCCCCACCGTCGCGTCATCGCCGATGCGGATGGGCGCCACCAGGGCCGTGTTGGAGCCGATGAACGCTCGCTCGCCGATCTCGGTGCGATGCTTGTTGGCACCATCATAGTTGCAGGTAATCGTCCCTGCGCCCAGATTGGCGCCGGCCCCGACGCTGGCATCCCCGACGTAGGTCAGGTGGTTCGCCTTCGCGCCCGGACCCAGCGTGGCGTTCTTGATCTCGACAAAGTTGCCGACGCGGGCACCGGGGCCGAGCTCGGTCCCCGGGCGCAGACGGGCGAACGGCCCAACATTGGCCCCCTCGCCGATCCTTACACCTTCCAGGACACTGTGTGCCGCGACCTGCGTGCCGGATCCAATCTCGCAATCGCGCAACACGCAGCCGGGGCCAATATAGACATCGTCCGCCAGCGTCACCGTGCCCTCGATCACGACGTTCACGTCGATCGAACAGTCGTGTCCGAATTTCAGGACGCCGCGCACATCCAGGCGCGCGGGGTCCGCCACTGCGAGACCATCCCGCATCATCCGGGAGCACTGCTCCGCCTGGTGCAGGCGCTCCTGGACGGCCAGCTGCTCGCGGTCGTTCACACCGAGCACGGCGACGGGATCGGAACTGCGAACGACATCGATCACCCGTCCTTGACCTCGTGCCACGGCCACAATGTCGGTCAGATACCACTCGCGCGGCCCTGCCGGATCGGGCTCGCAGGAAGCTAGCCAACCACGCAAGTCCCCGGCCGGTGCGGCGAGCACGCCGGTATTGATCAGGTCGACCGCACGTTCCCCGCTGGTGGCCTCCTTGTGCTCGACGATCCGCTCCAGCTGGCCCGCGGCATCGAGGATCAGGCGACCGTATCCGGTGGGGTCGGGAACCTGAGCGGCCAGGACGGTTACGCCAGTGCCGCGAGCACAGGCCTCCAGGTCCGCGACCGGGATCCGCGGGACGTCCCCATAGGTCACCAGGACACGCGCATGGTCGGGGATGTGCTGCAGGGCCTGATAAACCGCATGCCCGGTCCCCCGCGGCTCGCCCTGGTCGATCCAGTCAAGTGCGGGGACGTGCTCGGCAAATGCGGCTCGCACACGTTCCTGTTCGTGGCTGACCACGACGTGGAGCGCGTCGGCTTCCAGCGGCGCCACGCGTTGGAGGACATGGTCCAGCAGGGGGCGTCCGGCTAGAGATTGCAGGACCTTGGGGAGGCGCGACCGCATGCGCGTCCCCTTGCCGGCCGCGAGGACCGCGATATGAAGGGGTGTCGTCTCAGGCATGGGTGCAATCATAAAGGGCCAACCGAATCGGTTGGCCCTTGGGGTCGGTCATTCGTCGCAGTTTGCCGGATTATTTCCGGCGCAACTTCTGGATCATCTGCAGGCGGGCGGCGGCCTCCACGAGTTCCGCCTGCGCCTTGGCGTAGTCGAAATCGGCCTTGGAGTTCTCCAGGGCCTCCTCCGCACGTTTCTTCGCCTCCAGCGCCTCGGCCTCGTCGAGATCCTTGGCCCGCACCGCCGTATCCGCCAGGACCGTCACATGATACGGCTGCACCTCGAGGATACCGCCCGAGACGAACACCGGCTGCGGCTCGGCGCCTTCCTTTTCCAGGATGCGCAGCTCGCCCGGGTTCAGGCGCGCCAGCATCTGGGTGTGGCCCGCATAGACACCGACCTCGCCACCCTCGGCCGGGGCCGCGATCATCAGCGCGGTCCCGGAGTAGATGGACTCCTCGGCACTGACCACATCCACGTGCATCGTCATGGGCATGTTGCTCACTCCTTAGCCGAGCTTCTCGGCCTTCTCGACGGCTTCCTCGATGGTGCCGACCATGTAGAAGGCCTGTTCGGGCAGATGGTCATACTCGCCAGCCACGATGGCCTTGAACGCGCGGATGGTGTCCTTCAGGGACACGTACTTGCCCGGCGCCCCGGTGAACACCTCGGCCACGAAGAACGGCTGCGACAGGTAGCGCTGGATCTTTCGCGCACGGGCCACGACCAGCTTGTCGTCTTCCGACAGCTCGTCCATGCCGAGGATCGCGATGATGTCCTTCAGCTCCTTGTAACGCTGCAGAGTGTTCTGCACCGCACGGGCGGTGTCGTAGTGTTCCTGCCCGATGATCTGCGGGTCCAGCTGGCGCGAGGTCGAGTCCAGCGGATCCACGGCCGGGTAGATGCCCAGCTCGGCGATCTGGCGCGAGAGCACGACGGTCGCATCCAGGTGCGCAAAGGTCGTGGCCGGCGACGGGTCGGTCAAGTCATCCGCCGGCACGTAGACCGCCTGGATGGAGGTGATCGAGCCCTTCTTGGTCGAGGTGATGCGCTCCTGCAGCACACCCATCTCTTCCGCCAGGGTCGGCTGGTAGCCCACCGCGGACGGCATACGTCCCAGCAGCGCGGAGACCTCGGTCCCGGCCAGGGTGTAACGGTAGATGTTGTCGATGAACATCAGCACGTCGCGGCCTTCGTCACGGAAGAACTCGGCCATCGTCAGGCCGGTCAGCGCGACACGCAGGCGGTTACCCGGCGGCTCGTTCATCTGGCCGTAGACCAGGGCCACCTTGTCGAGGACGTTGGAGTCCTTCATCTCGTGGTAGAAGTCGTTCCCTTCACGGGTACGCTCGCCCACACCGGCGAACACGGAGTAACCGGAATGCTCGATCGCGATGTTGCGGATCAGCTCCATCATGTTCACGGTCTTGCCCACGCCGGCACCGCCGAACAGGCCGACCTTGCCGCCCTTCGCGAACGGGCACAGGAGATCGATCACCTTGATTCCGGTTTCCAGCAGCTCGGTGGAGCCCGCCTGCTCGTCGAAGGTCGGGGCGGCACGGTGGATCGACCAGGTTTCCTGGGCCTCCACGTCGCCGGCGTTGTCCACCGGGCGGCCGAGCACGTCCATCACGCGGCCCAGGGTCCCCTTGCCGACCGGCACGGAGATCGGCTTGCCGGTCGCGGTGACCGGGGTCTGACGCTTCACACCCTCTGTGGTCCCCATGGCGATCGTGCGCACGACGCCGTCACCCAGCTGCTGCTGGACTTCCAGGGTCAGGCCGTTTTCCAGGGTCAGGGCGTCGTAGACCTTGGGCACTTCGCCGTGGGGGAACTCCACGTCCACGACGGCGCCGATGATTTCGACAATTTTTCCGGAACTCATTTGTTCATCCTCGTAAGTCGTAATTCGTGCCGAGCCGATCGATTCGTGCCGGCGGGCGCTAGACCGCAGCCGCGCCGCTGACGATCTCGGAGATCTCCTGGGTGATCGCGGCCTGGCGCGCCTTGTTGTAGACGAGCTGCAGGTCCTTGATCATCGTGCCGGCGTTGTCGGAGGCCGACTTCATCGCGACCATGCGCGCGGCCATTTCGCAGGCCACGTTCTCGACCACCGCCTGGTAGATCAGCGACTCGACATAGCGCTCGAGCAGGGTATCCATCACCGGAACCGTATCGGGCTCGTAGATGTAGTCCCAGTGATGCTTCAGAGA
Source organism: Thioalkalivibrio sp. ALJ15 (assembly GCF_000383695.1). Lineage (NCBI taxonomy): Bacteria > Pseudomonadati > Pseudomonadota > Gammaproteobacteria > Chromatiales > Ectothiorhodospiraceae > Thioalkalivibrio > Thioalkalivibrio sp. ALJ15. Next base: position 464,586 of record NZ_KB912056.1, on the reverse strand, counting down.
CTCGTCCTTGCTCGGCGCGGTCGGCAGAAGCTGGGTCGCCTCCGGCTGCTGGGTCATCGTGTTGACGAACTTGTTCTCCAGCAGCACGACGCGGTCGACCTTGCCATCGCGGAAGTTGTCCAGCACCACCTTGATGGAGCCAATCAGGTCCGTGATGTGCGGGCGATCACCCAGATCGCGCGCCTCGGCCACGATGTTGCCACCCAGGCGCTTGAAGAACTGCAGCGCCTTGTTGCCGACGACGCACAGGTCCACCTCAACGCCCTCTTCGCGGTAACGCCGCATCTCGCCGACGGCCTTCTTGAACAGGTTGGTGTTCAACCCGCCGCATAGGCCACGATCGGTCGAGACGATGATCAGCGCCACACGCTTCACTTCGCGCTCGACCATGAACGGATGCTTGTACTCCGCGTTGGCCATCGCGACGTGACCGATCACGTCGTGGATCTTCCGGGCGTAAGGCCGGGACTCTTCCATGCGGTCCTGGGCCTTGCGCATCTTGGACGCTGCGACCATCTCCATGGCCTTGGTGATCTTCTGAGTATTCTGGATACTCTTGATCTGCGTCCGGATCTCCTTAGTGCCCGCCATTGCGTGCTCCCGTTACCAGCTGTGCTTGGCCTTGAACTCTTCCAGGGCCTTCTTCAGCTTTTCCTGGATGGAGTCGTTGTAGTCGCCAGAGCTGTTGATTTCGTCCAGGAGCTCCTTCTGCGAGGAACGCGCGTAGGCCATCAGTTCCTTTTCGAAGCTCACGACCTTGTCCGCCTCGACGTCATCGAGGTAGCCCTCGTTGGCGGCGTACAGCGAGAACGCCATCTCGCCGATGGACATCGGCTGGTACTGGCCCTGCTTCATCAGTTCGGTGACGCGCTTGCCGCGGTCAAGCTGCTTGCGGGTCAGCTCGTCGAGATCGGAGGCGAACTGCGAGAACGCCGCCAGTTCACGGTACTGCGCCAGCGCCAGACGCACACCACCACCAAGCTTCTTGATGATCTTGGTCTGCGCGGCCCCACCGACTCGGGAGACCGACAGACCAGCGTTGATCGCCGGGCGGATGCCCGAGTTGAACAGGTCGGTCTCGAGGAAGATCTGGCCGTCGGTGATCGAGATCACGTTGGTCGGCACGAACGCGGACACGTCGCCCGCCTGGGTCTCGATGATCGGCAGCGCGGTCAGCGAGCCGGTCTGGCCCTTCACTTCGCCGTTGGTCATCTGCTCGACGTAGTCGGCGTTCACGCGGGAGGCGCGCTCCAGCAGGCGCGAGTGCAGATAGAAGACGTCACCCGGATAGGCTTCGCGGCCCGGCGGACGACGCAGTAGCAGCGACACCTGACGGTAGGCCCAGGCCTGCTTGGTCAGATCGTCGTAGACGATCAGGGCGTCTTCACCACGATCGCGGAAGTACTCGCCCATCGCGCAGCCGGCGTACGGGGCGATGAACTGCATCGCGGCCGACTCGGAGGCGTTGGCGGCCACAATGATGGTGTTATCCATCGCACCGGCCTCTTCCAGCTTGGCCACCACAGAGGCAACCGACGAGGCCTTCTGACCCACGGCGACGTAGATACACTTAACGCCGGAGTCCTTCTGGTTGATGATCGCGTCGATCGCCACCGCGGTCTTACCGGTCTGGCGGTCACCGATGATCAGCTCGCGCTGGCCACGGCCCACGGGGACCATCGCGTCGATCGCCTTGATGCCGGACTGCAGCGGCTGGTCAACCGACTGCCGGTCGATAACACCGGGGGCAATCTTCTCGATCGGGCTGGAGACTCCGGTTTCCACCGGACCCTTGCCGTCGATCGGGCGGCCGAGGGAGTCGACCACGCGGCCCAGCAGGCCCTCGCCCACCGGCACCTCAAGGATGCGACCGGTGCACTTGGCGGTATCGCCTTCTTTAATGTGCTTGTAGTCACCCAGGATCACGACGCCGACAGAGTCACGCTCGAGGTTGAGCGCCATGCCGAAGGTGTCGCCGGGGAACTCGATCATTTCGCCCTGCATGACATCGCCAAGGCCGTGCACGCGAGCGATACCGTCGGTCAGGCTGACCACGGAGCCCTCGTTGGCGGCCTCGGAGGAGGCATCGAATTTCTCGATGCGCTGTTTGATCAGATCACTGATCTCGGAGGGATTCAGTTGCATGTTAAATATCCTCTTAGCGACTCAAATTGGCAGCCAGGCGGTTCAGCTGGCCTCGCACGGAGCCGTCGATTACCAGGTCGCCGGCGCGGATGATGGCCCCGCCGAGCAGGGAGCTGTCGACTGAACACTCGAGATCGACTTCGCAGCCCAGGCCTTTGGCCAGGGCATCGTGGATCTCTTTCTCCTGCGCCTGCGTGAGCTTGCGGAAGGCGATTACGTCGGCGTGGACGCGCTTTTCGGCCTCGGCCTTCATCGCGGAGAACGCGTCGTAGACGGCGGGCAGCGCGGGTAGGCGACCATTTTCGGCCAGCAGCCGAACCAGGTTGCCGGCCTCGGGGCCGACCTTGTCGCCGGCCACGTCCAGCACGAGCTGCGCGCGATCGGCACGCGGGAGCCGCGGGTTGGAGAGGAGACTGTGCATCTGCGAGTCGGCGGCGATGGCCGCCAGCAACTCGAGCTGCTCGGCCCAGCCAGCGAGATCGTTTTTCTCCTGGGCCCGCTCGAAAGCGGCGCGGGCGTAGGGTCGGGCGACCGAAATCAGGTCTGACATAACGTCTCCTTAGAGCTTGGCCGCGAGCTTCTTCAGCAGATCGCCGTGGGCCTTGGCATCGATCTCCTTGGCCAGGATCTGCTCGGCACCGGCAACCGCCAGCTGGGAGACCTGCTTGCGCAGTTCTTCCTTCGCACGGTTGATCTCCTGCTCAATCTCGGAGTGCGCCTGTTCCTTGATACGCTCGCCTTCCTCGCGCGCGGTGGTCTTGCTTTCCTCGACCAGCTCTGTCGCACGCTTCTGCGCAGAGGCCATGATCTCGTTGGCCTGCTGCTTGGCCTCCTTGATCACCGCGGTCGCGCGCTCCTGGGCGAGCTCCTGTTCCTTTTCGCCACGCTCGGCGGCGGCCAGGCCGTCCGCAATCTTCTTGCGGCGCTCTTCCAGGGCGGCGGACATGGGCGGCCAAACGTAGCGCATCGTGAACCACACGAATACGGCAAACGCCAGGAGCTGGCCGATGATGGTCAGATTGATATTCATCCTGCTACCTCAGGTTGACGAGTGGAGGGGACCTCGGGACTCGCTCAGCCTTGTTAACCCAGGGCGAACAGAACGTACAGGCCGATACCCACGCCGATCATCGGCACGGCGTCGGTCAGACCCATCACGATAAAGAACTGAGTACGCAGCATCGGGATCAGTTCCGGCTGACGCGCGGCGCCTTCCAGGAAGCGACCACCCAGGGTACCCACGCCGATGGCGGCGCCGACAGCGGCCAGACCCAGAAGCAGAGAGCCAGCCAGGACGATCAGAGCGTTAGCCATTTCCATTTTTGTATCTCCAGTCGAGTGTTGAAACGGTCAGTTTGAAGGTGAATCGAATCAGTGGTCTTCGCTGTACGCCATGTCCAGATAGACGACGGTCAGCACCATGAAGATGAAGGCCTGCAGCGGCACCACGAGAATGTGGAAGATCGCCCAGCCGACATGCAGCACACCACCGGCCAGACCCAGGATCAGGCCCGCGGAGTACATAACGCCGATCAGGATGAAGATCATCTCCGCCGCGTACAGGTTGCCGAACAGTCGCAGGGCGAGCGATGCGGGCTTGGCCAGCAGGTTGATGAACTCCAGCGCGAAGTTGATCACCCAGAAGATCGGCTTCAGGAACACGATGTTGGTCTGGAACGGGATGCCCGTCAGTTCCTTGATAAAGCCCACCGGGCCCTTGATCTTCAGCGAGTAGTAGATGATCAGGACGAACACGCCCAGCGCCAGACCCGCGGTCACGTTGATGTCCGTGGTCGGCACGATCTTGAAGTAGGGGATACCCAGCAGATAGGCGATGTGCGGCAGCAGATCCACCGGCACCAGGTCCATCAGGTTGAGCAGGAAGATCCAGACAAAGATGGTCAGCGCGAGTGGTGCGACCATGTCGTTCTTGTGCTTGAACGAGCCACGGACGTTGTCGTTAACAAAGTCCATCGTCATTTCGACAAAGTTCTGCCAGCCACCCGGGACGCCAGCGGTGACCTTCTTGGCGGCAGCGCGAAACGTGAGGATAAACAGGAGGCCAAGACCAATCGACCACAGCATGGAGTCGACATGGATCGCCCAGAAGCCCATTTCGGCGGCCTGGGTGCTGGTCGTGGCGAAGCTCAACCCGTTCTCGGGGTGGAGCCCAAAGGTGAGGTTCGTGAGATGGTGAGCAATGTGCTCTTCCATCGTGGGCAGTTCGCTTTCTGAAGCCATGCAGTTATCTCGTCATTGCTTGATCAGAAACCCGGTGCAGCCACCAGAGCGGGGCCAGATGCACCAGGAGGAAGATGCCGAACAAAGCCAGCAAGTTCGGCTCGTCCAGGTAAGCGAACGCCACCCCGAATGCCACCGCGATGATTACGAGTCGTCCCAGCTCGGCGCCCATCATTCGCGCCGTGAGCGAGCCCACCTGATCAGAGCGGTAGGCTCGAAACACAACGACCGCGGCCACGGCATTGCCGAGGGTCGCGGTCAAGCCGCCGACCATGGCCGAGATCGCCACGATCGGGGGGAACAGGGCCAGTAGTAGGCCCGACAGTATCAGCGTTAGGGCGAGCTGCAGACCGATCGATTGTAAGGCGTGTCTGAAGCGTCGCGGTGTCATTCAGCGGATGGGCACACCCACCCCTCTCCCAAAAAGTGCGCGCATTATAAGAGCACCCTTCTATTAGGTCAAACCGTTATGGGGTGGCCAAAGGGGCGTGGGGAGAGGCTTTGGGCGAGGCAGACGGGCTTTTTACTGGATGTGTTCGAGGATGCCGTCGAGCTCGTCGAGGCTGTTGTATTCGATGACCAGTCGGCCCTTGCCCTGGCGGTTGTAGCGGACCTGGACGGGGGCCCCGAGGCGATCAGACAGGCGGCTTTCGAGTTGCCGGACCTCTGGCGAGGGGCCGGCCTCCTTGCGCGGCTCCGGCTGCGCCGAGAGGACCTTCTTGACCAGTTGCTCGGTGGCGCGGACGGTCATGTCACGCTTGACGACCGTCGCGGCAACCCCCGGCTGGTCGTCCAGCGGCAGGGCCAGCAGAGAGCGGGCATGGCCCATCTCCAGCCGGCCCTCGTTCACATGTTCCTTGACCACGTCGTGCAACTCCAGCAGACGCAGCAGGTTGGTGACGGAGGTGCGCGAACGGCCGACCGCATCCGCCGCCGCCTGATGGGTCATCTCGAATTCGTCGATCAGGCGCCGGATGGCCTGCGCCTCTTCCAGCGGGTTCAGGTCCTCGCGCTGGATGTTCTCGATCAGCGACATCGCGGCCGCGGCCTGATCGGGGATGTCGCGCACCACCGCCGGCACGCTCTCCAGCCCCGCAATTTGGGCGGCTCGCCAGCGGCGTTCGCCAGCAATCAGTTCGAAGCCGCCCTCGACCCGGCGCACGACAACCGGCTGAACAATGCCCTGGGCACGAATCGACTCGGCCAGCTCCGCGAGCGCGGGCTCGGACATGTGCACGCGCGGCTGATACTGACCGCGGCAGATCTGTTCGATCGGCAGCTGCGCCAGGGAGTCACTCTCGTTGCCGCCGCTTTGTGCCCCCGACAGGAGGGCATCGAGCCCGCGGCCCAGTCCACGTTTTGCCATCGTTTCAGTCCTGCTCGTGTATGCGGGATCAGCGGCGCAGCATCTCGCCGGCCAGCGCGAGGTAGGCCACCGCCCCGCGCGAGGAGGCATCATACAACAAGGCCGGCTGACCAAAGCTGGGGGCCTCGGCCAGGCGGATGTTGCGCGGGATCACAGTCCGGAACACGCGTTCGCCGAAGTGCCCGGTGAGCTGGTCGGAGACGTCACCGGACAGCCGGTTGCGCGGGTCAAACATTGTGCGCAGCAACCCGGCGATGCGCAGCTGCGGGTTGGGCCCCTTCTGGATGCTCTCGATCGTGCGCATCAGCGCGGTCAGGCCCTCGAGCGCGTAGTACTCGCACTGCATCGGGATCACGACCCCGTCGGCGGCCACCAGCCCGTTGACCGTCAACAGGTTCAGCGACGGCGGGCAGTCGATCAGGATGTGGTCGTAGTCGGCGGCCACCGGGCCCAGGGCGTCGCGCAGCCGATATTCGCGTCGCTCCTGATCCATCAGGCGCACCTCGGCCACGGTCAGGTCCCCGTTCGCCGGCACCAGATCGAAACCGCCCTCCACACGGTGAGCGGCCTCCGGAACCGTGGCCTGGCCCAGCAGCACCTCGCAGGAGGTCGGGTCGTCGGCGTGCTTGTCCACGCCGGAACCGGTGGTTGCATTCCCCTGTGGGTCCAGGTCCACGACCAGCACGCGCTTGCCCAGCCGGGCGAGCGAGGCGGCGAGATTCACGCAGGTCGTGGTCTTGCCCACCCCGCCCTTCTGATTGGTGATGGCCAGCGTATCGGTCACGTCTCGGCTCTCTCGATAATGGCGATGTGCCGCTGGGCGGCCTCGCCGGGAATGGTAACCGGGTCCACAGCCCGGTACGACCACGGGGCGGGCAGCGGCGCGTCCGCCACCGAGCGCTGCCCGAGCATGGCCAGCACCCGCCCGCCCGTGGCCACCTGCGGTGCGACGCGCGCGACCATGTCCGCCGGTGCCTTGAATGCCCGCGCCAGGACCGTGGTGTAGGGCGCGGCGGGTCCGAAATCCTCGATCCGCATATGCACGGCCTCGACCCGGGTCAGCCCGGCCAGCCCGATCACGTTGCGCAGGAAGCGGATGCGCTTGGCCGCGCTGTCCAGCAGGCAGAAATCGCGCTCGCGCTCGCAGGCAGCCAGTATGAAGCCCGGCAGGCCGGCGCCCGTCCCGACATCCAGGATGCGGTCCCCGTGAAGATACGGGCGCAGGGTCAGGCTGTCGAGGATGTGCCGGGGGATCCACTGCGCGGGGTCGCGCACGGCGGTCAGGTTGTGCACCCGGTTCCAGCGCCCGAGCTGCTCGAGATAGATCGCCAGGGCCTCGATGGCGGCTGCGTCCAGCGCCCACTCGTCGGCGACGGCGCCCAGGGCCGCCCGCCAGTCGTTACTCGCCACTGGCGCGCTGCTTCAGGTGAACAGCCAGAGCCGAAAGCGCGGCCGGGGTCACGCCCGGGATGCGCTGGGCCTGACCCAGCGTGTGCGGACGGAATTCGGCGAGTTTCTGGCGGATCTCGTTGGACAGACCATGCACCCGCGCGTAGTCGAGGTTGTCCGGCAGCGCCGTCTGATCGGCCTTCGCCTGGCGCGCGACCTCGGCCTGCTGGCGTTCGATGTACCCGGCGTATCTGGCCTGAATCTCGGCCTGCTCGCGCACGTCCGGCGTGCAGCCCGCATCCAGTTCCGGGAGTGCCTGCATCAGGGCGTCATAGTCGGCCTCCGGTCGGCGCAGCAGGTCGAGCAGTGTGGCATCCGGCTCCGGGGCCTTGCCGAGGAGCTCGACCAGGGCCGGGCGGCTGCGCTGATCCCGGTCCGGTCGCGTCTGTGCAAGCCTGCTCATTTCCGACTCGATCGCGGCGGCGCGGCGCTCGAACCGTGCCCAGCGGGCATCGTCGACCAGGCCATGTTCGCGCCCGACCGGGGTCAGGCGCAGATCCGCGTTGTCCTCGCGCAACAGCAGCCGGTACTCGGCGCGCGACGTGAACATGCGGTAGGGCTCCTGCGTGCCGCGGGTGACCAGGTCGTCGATCAGCACACCGATATAGGCCTCGGAACGCTGCGGGATCCAGGGTTCGGCGTCCCGGGTCAGGCGGGCGGCATTCAGTCCGGCGACCAGGCCCTGGGCGGCGGCCTCTTCGTATCCGGTGGTGCCGTTGATCTGCCCGGCGAAGAACAGATTGGCCACCTCCCGCGTGGCCAGCGATGGGCGCAGGCCGCGCGGGTCGAAGTAGTCGTACTCGATCGCGTAGCCCGGACGGGTAATGCGCGCGTGCTCGAAGCCCTCGATGCTCTGCACCAGCGGCACCTGGATCGCATAGGGCAGGGAGGTGGAGATGCCGTTTGGGTAGAGCTCGTGGGTGGTCAGCCCCTCCGGCTCGACGAAGACCTGGTGGCTGGTCTTGTCGGCAAAGCGCACGACCTTGTCCTCGATCGAGGGGCAGTACCGCGGTCCGGTGCTGTCGATCTGGCCGGAGTACATCGGCGCCTGATCGAGGTTGGCGCGGATCAGGTCATGGGTCCGCTCGCTCGTACGCGCGATATGACAGGGGCGCTGTTCCGGGTGGTCGCCGGGCGAGCCGGTGAACGAGAACACCGGGCGCGGGTCATCGCCCGGCTGCACCTCGAGGCGCGAGAAGTCGACACTGCGCCCGTCGATGCGCGGCGGGGTGCCGGTCTTCAGGCGCCCGACCGCAAAGGCCATATCGCGCAGGCGCGCGGCCAGGCGCACGCTCGGCGGATCGCCCGCCCGCCCGCCCGGCTGCTGGGTCAGCCCGGTATGCATCTGGCCGTTGAGGAAGGTCCCCACCGTCAGCACGACGGCGCGAGCCGTAAACGCAAGGCCCGCCTCGGTGACCACACCGGTCACGCGATCGCCCTCCATGGTGATGTCGGCCACCGGCTGCTGGAAGATCTGCAGATTCGGTTCGGCCTCCACGAACTGGCGGATGGCCTGGCGGTAGAGCTGCCGGTCGGACTGGGCGCGGGTCGCGCGCACCGCCGGACCCTTGCGCCTATTGAGGATGCGGAAATGGATGCCGGCGGCATCCGCCGCGCGCGCCATCACGCCCCCCAGGGCATCGATCTCCTTGACCAGGTGGCCCTTGCCAATGCCGCCGATCGCCGGATTGCAGCTCATCTGGCCAATGGTCTCGATGTTATGGGTCAGCAGCAGCGTGCGCGCACCCGCGCGTGCCGCGGCCAGAGCGGCCTCGGTGCCGGCGTGTCCGCCGCCAATCACGATGACATCAAATTCTTCTGCCATGACCTCTTGAAACCCGGCCGCTGGGCGGCCCGAAAAAGTAAAATCAGCAGTTTAGCAGGAGTGGCGGTGGCGTCGAAGCGGCCGCATGGGGATCCATGTTTCCCTACGCCATCACTTGCCGATGCAGAAACCGGCGAAGATCTCGCCGAGCAGGGCCTCGTGGTCCTGGCGACCCAGCAGGGCGTCCAGCGCCGCTTCGGCCAGGCGCAGCTCCTCGGCGATCAGGTCGGGCGCGGCGCTGGCCTCAATGCGGCCCAGATGCAGCGCCGCCAGGCGCAGGCCATCGAGGTGGCGCGCACGCACGCTGAAGCGCTGCTGCCCGCCCTCGCTGGCACCCAGCCGCTCGACGATGGCCTGCTTGAGTTCATCAATGCCCGCACCGGTGCGCGCCGAGATGACGATCCCCTCTGTAGATCGGGAATCCGCGACGCAATCCTGCTTGTTCCAGACCGTGAGCCGCGGGATCTCGGGCGGGGCCTCCAGCTCGGGGACGGCCTCCGGCCGGGTCAGATCCCGAAGGTCCAGGATCAGGTCGGCCCCGGTCGCAGCCTCGCGGGCGCGCTGCATCCCGATCTTTTCCACAGGGTCGTCGCTGGCGTGCAGCCCGGCGGTGTCGATCAGTTCCACCGGGATCCCGTGGATGGCGATCGGCGAGCGCAGTACGTCCCGGGTGGTCCCGGGGCGGTCGGTGACGATCGCCACCTCGCTCTCGGCCAGTCGATTCATCAGGCTGGACTTGCCGACATTGGGGGCACCGACCAGGGCCAGACGCAGGCCCTGGGCGAAATAGCGGGCCGGGCGCAGGCGCTCGAGGAGCGCGAGGATGGTCGTGTGCAGGACCTCCGTCCGCCGGGCGATGTCCGGGGCGGCCTCGGATTCGAGGTCAGTCTCGCCGAAGTCGATCTCGGCCTCGATGATCACACGCATGTCGCGGATGGCCCGGGAGACCGGCTCCAGCTCGGCGGCCAGTGCCCCGTCGAGGCTGGAGCGGGCCAGGCGCGCGGCCTGGGTCGTCTGGGCATGGATCAGGTCGGCGACGGCCTCGGCCTGCGCGAGGTCGAGGCGGCCGTTCAGAAAGGCCTGTTCGGTGAATTCGCCCGGCCGCGCGCGGCGCGCACCGAGGCCGACCGCCGCCGCGACGAGTGCCTCCAGGAGCACCGGGCTGCCGTGGCCTTGCAGTTCGACCACGTCTTCACCGGTATACGAATGGGGCGCGGGGAAATAGAGGATCAGGCCATCGTCGATGGTCTCGCCGCTGGCCGGATCAGTGAGGCGGCCGTAATGAGCTTGGCGTGGTCGCAGGCGGTCGCGCCCGGTCAGGCGCCGGGCGATCACCAGCGACTGGGGGCCCGACAGACGGACCACGCCAATGCCGCCGACCCCCGGCGGGGTGGCGACCGCGACGATGGTATCCGCCACGGTCACGGCCCGGTCAGCTCTTCTGCTTGTCCGGGTCCTCGCCGCCCTCGATCTTGCGCGTGATGTACCACTGCTGGGCGATGGAGAACAGGTTGTTGGTGAACCAGTACAGCACCAGGCCCGCCGGGAAGAAGGCGAAGAAGATCGTGAACACGAATGGCAGCGCCATGAAGATCTTCTGCTGCACCGGGTCCATCGGCGGCGGGTTCAGCTTGTACTGCACGAACATGGACACGCCCATCAGGATCGGCAGGATGAAGTACGGATCACGCGAGGACAGATCCTGGATCCACAGCCACCACGGGGCCTGACGCAGTTCCACGCTCTCCAGCAACACCCAGTACAGGGCGATGAACACCGGGATCTGCACCAGGATCGGGAGACAGCCACCCAGCGGGTTGATCTTCTCCTTCTTGTACAACTCCATCAGCGCCTGGTTCATGCGCTGCTTGTCGTCCTTGTAGCGTTCCTTCAGGGCCTGCAGCTTGGGCGCAACCTTGCGCATGCGCGCCATCGAGCGATAGCTGGTGGCGGACAGCTTGAAGAACGCGAGCTTGATCAGGATGGTGAGCAGCACGATCGACCAGCCCCAGTTGCCGACGACGCTGTGGATCAGATCCAGCAGCCAGAACAGCGGCTTGGCCAGGAAGGTGAACATCCCGTAGTCGACGGTCAGTTCCAGGCCCTGGGCGATCTGGGAAAGCTCGTCCTGGAGCTTCGGCCCAACCCACAGTCGGGTCTGAAGCTGCCCGCTCTCGCCCGGGCGCACGGTCAGGGGCTCGGCCGAGTGCAGGCCGATCAGGTATTCCTCGCCAACCTCGCCAGGCACGGAGCGGGCATACAGCGCGTTCACCTCGTCATCGCCCGGGACCCAGGCAGAGACGAAATAGTGCTGGATCATCGCGACCCAGCCGCCATGCAGGCGTTGCTGGATGGGGTCGTCGGCGAGCGACTCGAAACGCTCCCGCTGGTAACTGCCGTCGAAATACGCGGCCCCCGTGAACGTATACAACCACCAGGACTCGCGGTCCGGGGTCGGCCCGTGGCGCAACTGTCGATACTGGCGCCCACTCCAGGTGGAATCGCCCTGGTTGCGGACCTCGTAACCCACCTCGATCAGATGAGTCCCGCGGGTAAAGGTGTAGGTCTTGATGACCTCGATCTCGCCATCGTCCGAGACCCAGCGCATCGGGACCTGAAGGGTATCGTCGCCCTCGGCCATCTCGAAGTGGTCGCCGTCAACCTCGAAATTGGCGTGGTGCGAGGGGGCCCGCCCCTCCATCGCGCGGTCGTTGACGCGGTCGTGCGTCAGGCCACTCTGAGCCACGTAGCCGCGCACGCGGTGGTCAAACAGGCGAACCGGAACCAGCGGGTCATCCTGCAGATCGCGCGGATACTGCAGCAGGTCTGCGCGCAGGATGGTGCCGCCACGGGTGTCGATCAGCAGCTCGTGCTTGTCGGTGCGGACGGTGAACTGGCGACGATCCGGCTCCTGGATCGGGCTGATCTCGGACACATCCGCGGCGGCACGTGGATCGTCCTCGTCCTCGAACTGGGGCGCGTCGGGGACATCCTCCGGGCGGGCATCGGGATCCTCCGCCTCTTGCTCGGCCGTTTCCGGCTGGGCAGGGGTGCCGTAGTCCTGGTTCCAGGCCTGCCACATCAGGAACAGGACAAAGGCCAGGCTGAGCCACAAAAGGGGACGCAAGTTATCCATGAGCGCGACTATTTCCGGGATCGATGCGAGTGGGCGGACAGATGGGGTTCCGGCACGGGGTCATAGCCCCCGGGGGACCACGGGTGGCAACGCAGAATGCGCCGCAGTCCGAGCCAGAAGCCGCGTGTGACGCCGTGTTTTTCCACCGCCTCGACGGTGTAGGCCGAGCACGTCGGGTAATGCCGGCAATGCGGCGCCATGAACGGGGAGATGCCGTACTGATAGGCCCGAACCGGCAACAGGGCAATCTTGCGTACAAGGGTCATTGCAGGCGATCCAGCAGCGTTTCCATCTCCGAGCGCAGGGCCCGTCGGTCACAGGTGCCCGCACCGGCGCGGGCCAGGACAATCAGGTCCACCGGTGGCAGCGCCGCGCGGCGTTGGCGGAAGGCCTCGCGCACGATGCGCTTGACCCGGTTGCGATCCGTGGCGTTGCGCACATGGCGCTTGGCGATCGCGAGCCCCAACCGGGGCTCGCCGCCGCCCTCGCGGGCACGATACAGCAGCGTCAAATAGCGGCCACGGATCGGACGCGCGTCGGCGAAGACGTGCCGGTAATCAGCACCGACCAGCAAACGCGCCTGGCGCGGGAAGCCCTGCGCCCCGGCGGTCATGATGGCCAGCCGGACAGCGCGATCAGTTGGTCGGGCAGAGACGCTTGCGGCCTTTGGCGCGACGGGCGTTCAGGACCTTGCGACCGCCACGGGTGGCCATGCGGGCACGGAAGCCGTGGGTACGGGCGCGGACAAGCCGACTCGGTTGAAAGGTGCGCTTCATGACGAATCTCGGACAATGGGATAAAGGGCGGAGAAAACTACCGTCAACCGTGCGCGAAGTCAATCAGCGAGCGAGACTTGGCTAGCGCACGGGGTCACCATCGGCGTAGACTCAGGGGCCCCCGAACCCTCGTGATCCCGGAGACCCGCGTGTGACTGCCAATACCCTGTGGACAGCCTGTCTGGATCGCCTGCAGGGTCGTGTGAGTGAGCAGCAGCTGAATACCTGGCTGCGACCCCTGCACGCCGAGGAGGAAGCCGGGGCCTTGCGCCTGCTGGCACCCAACCAGTTTGTCTTCGAACATGTCCGCGACCATCTCCTGAGTTCCATCGAAGAGGCCGTCAGCGAACTGCGCCCCGGCACCGAAGAGACCGATAGGCAACGCGTTCGCCTGGGGATCGGGGGCACGGAGTGGACCGCCGCGGAGCCCGAAGGCTCCGCACCTTCACGGGCACCCGCGAGCGCGCCAGCGCGGCGAGCAGCGGTCCCCAAGGGGCCGGTCAGCAACCTGAACCCGGCCTTCACCTTCGACACCTTCGTCGAGGGCAAATCGAATCAACTGGCGCGGGCGGCCAGTCTGCAGGTGGCCGAAAACCCGGGGGTCGCGTACAACCCGCTGTTCATCTATGGCGGCGTGGGCCTGGGCAAGACCCATCTGATGCACGCGATCGGCAACAGCATCCTGAGCCGGCTGCCGGAAGGCCGGATCATCTACCTGCACTCCGAGCGCTTCGTCGCCGACATGATCAAGGCGCTGCAGCACAACGCGATCGACGACTTCAAGCAGCACTATCGCACGGCCGATGCCCTCCTGATCGACGACATCCAGTTCTTTGCGAACAAGGAACGTTCCCAGGAAGAATTTTTTCATACATTCAACGCGTTGCTTGAAGGTCAGCAGCAGATCATCCTGACCTCGGACCGTTATCCGAAGGAGGTGGAGGGGCTTGAGGAACGGCTGAAATCACGTTTTGGCTGGGGCCTGACCATCGCCATCGAACCCCCGGAGCTGGAGACGCGCGTGGCCATCCTGCAGCGCAAGGCGGAACAGGCCGGGATCGAGTTGCCAACCGAGGTCGCCTTTTTCATGGGCAAGCGCATCCGGTCCAACATCCGGGAGCTGGAGGGGTCGCTTCGCCGGGTCATCGCGAACGCGCATTTCACCGGCAAACCGATCACCCTGGACTTCGCCAAAGAGGCGCTGCGCGACCTGCTCGCCGTCCAGAACAAGCTGATCACCTTGGAGAACATCCAGAAGACCGTGGCCGATTACTACCGCATCAAGGTGGCGGATCTGCTCTCCACTCGCCGCAGCCGCTCGGTGGCTCGACCGCGCCAGATGGCGATGGCACTCGCGAAGGAACTCACGCAGCACAGCCTGCCGGAGATCGGCCAGGCCTTCGGCGGACGGGACCATACGACGGTCATTCATGCCTGTCGCAAGATCGTCGAGTTGCGCGAGGCGGATGCGAGCCTGGATGAAGACTATGCAAATCTGCTGCGGACCCTGAGCAGCTGACGCTGACGCACATCCCTGCAGGTTGACCGAACAAGCTGTGGATAAGATGGGGGGAAGTCGTGCGCAGTCAGCGTAAATTTTTGGTGCCTGATTTCATCCACAGGATAGACACAGGCGATACAGAGGTTTGAAAGCCGTTTTTTGAATAATAAACGTCGAAAAATCAAGAAGTTAAAGGTTTTCCGCACAGGGAGAAGCGGACCTTATTATCATCAGTTTTAAATTACTTAAACCCAATTACAGGACACCGCCATGGAACTCTCTTTCCAGCGCGAAGCGATGACTGACGCCCTGCAACGGATTGTCGGGGCGGCCGAGAAACGTTTGACGATGCCGATCCTCGGCAACGTGCGCTTGCGACCGGATGAACGGGGCGGCATTCGCATGGATACCACCGACCTGGAACTGGCCTGGCAAGGTGAGGCGACGGGAACCATCCCCGGCGAGTGCGACGTGACAGTATCGGTACGCAAGCTGCTGGATGTGGTAAAGGCGGCACCGGAAGAGAGCGAGATCCGGGCGACGATCGATGGAGAACGGATGTCCGTGGGGTTCGCTGGCTCGCGTTTCAGTCTGGCCACGTTGCCGGGTGCGGATTTCCCCGACTGGGAGAGCAAGAGCTCGGAGTGGACCCTGGACATCCCGCAGAACCGGCTGCGTCGGTTGCTTGAGGCCACGATGTTCTCGATGGCGCAGCAGGACGTTCGCTATTACCTTCAGGGATTGCTGTTGGTAGCCAGTGGTCACAGCCTGCGCGCGGTGGCAACCGACGGGCATCGACTGGCACTGGCCGAGGCCGAGCTTGACCAGGCGATCGATGGACGGATCGAGAAGATCGTGCCGCGCAAGACGATCGCGGAGCTGCGCCGCAACCTGTCGGACGACGATGTACCAGTTCGCGTCGGGTTCAGTGAGGATCAGGTGCTGTTCGATCTTGGGAATGCGGTGCTGCGCAGCAAGGTGATCGAAGGGCGGTTCCCGGATTACGAGCGCGTGATTCCAGCGGACCTTCCGGCGACCCTGACGGTGGAACGCGAGCGTCTCAAGCAGGCACTGGCACGCGTATCCATCGTCGCGTCGGACAAGTACTGCGGGGTGCGGATGACGCTTGGCGATCAGGGCTGTCAGGTCATGACCCACAACGCGGATCGTGAAGAGGCCCAGGAGTCAGTCGAAGCCGAGTATCAGGGCCCGCCGATGGAGATCGGATTCAACCTCGGATACCTGGTCGATGTCCTCAATGCCATTGAAACCGATCAGGTCCGGATCGGGCTGCGGGACGGGAACTCCTCGATCCTGGTGCAGGCCGATCCTCCGGGTGGCGCGCGTTACGTCGTGATGCCGATGCGCCTGTAGTCGCGACCGGGCGAACAGACGCCGTGCTGGAAGCCCTGTGGTGGAGGGGGGTGCGAAATCTCTCGGAGCAGACGTTCGAGCCGGGCAAAGGTATCAACCGGCTCGTGGGTCCAAATGGCGCAGGCAAGACGTCGGTGCTGGAGGCCTGTCATGTGCTTGCCGCGGGACGATCGTTCCGGACGCCGCAGCTTCGTCGGGTCGTTCGGTCAGGCGAGAAGGGCCTGTGGATCGGGGGGCGGGTGCGTGACCTGCGTGGAGGTGAGCATCGCCTGGGCGTGAGCTGGGAAGGCACACGGCGGTCGCGGGTCGACGGGCGATGGATGGAAGGGCATGCCAGCGTTGCGGAGTGGCTGCCGGTCCGGGTGCTGCATGCGGGATCCTTTGAGCTGCTCACGGGATCGCCGGAGGAACGGCGCCGTTTGCTCGATTGGGGTTGCTTTCATTCCGTGCAGGGGTATCGGTGGCACTGGCAGCAATGGAGGCGGGCGCACGAGCAACGCAACGCCGCTTTGCGCAAGGGCGATCGTCGTGCGGCGCGAGAATTTGAACGCCCGCTAGTCGCCGCCGGTGAGATCATCACGCAGGCGCGACAGGCCTATATCGATCGCTGGGAGAGCAGCACTGCGGAGGCGGCGCGGGCCTTCGGGTTTTCGCAGCGCCTGGAAGGCTTCCAGGTGCACCTTCGTGTTGGCTGGGAACGGGATCGTCCGCTCTCGGACGCAATTGCACGCAGCCGGGCCTCGGACGAAGAGAGGGGCTTCGGACAGGTCGGGCCGCAACGCGCAGACATCGACCTCCGCTTTGATGGTCGGGTGGCGGCGGAGGCGTCGCGGGGTGAACAAAAAAGGCTGATCACGGCGTTGACCGGCGGGCAAGCCAGGATGCTCGAACGTGAGGCCGGTAGGGCACCGGTCGTGCTACTGGATGATGTGGTTTCGGAACTGGATGTGGATGCGGTGGAAGGGTTGATGTGCGGCCTCCAGAACTTTGGGTGGCAGGTACTGGTCACCGCAGTCGAGTCGCGTATCCCCGGGCTGGAGGGTGGGCGATCCACGCGATTGTTTCACGTGGAACATGGTGTGGTGACCCCGGACTGAGCCGCGCCCCGGCCCCCGCCTTTGCGTTATACTGCAGTGTCTGTTACCCGCCGGATGCCGTAATCCATGTCCGAATCTGAACCGCTCGACCCCGAAACCTACGATTCTTCCCAGATCCGTGTGCTCAAGGGCCTGGATGCCGTGCGCAAGCGCCCTGGCATGTACATCGGGGATACCGATGACGGGACCGGTCTCCACCACATGGTGTTCGAGGTCGTCGATAACTCGATTGACGAGGCCCTTGCCGGCCATTGCGACACCATCGAGGTCACGATCCACGAAGACAACGCGGTGTCGGTCTCGGATAACGGGCGCGGTATCCCGGTGGATATCCATGAGGAAGAGGGCACGTCCGCCGCAGAAGTGATCCTGACGGTCCTCCACGCCGGCGGTAAGTTCGATAACAACTCCTACAAGGTGTCCGGGGGCCTGCACGGCGTCGGGGTATCGGTCGTGAATGCCCTGTCGGAAGAGCTCCGATTGGAGATCCATCGTGCCGGCCAGCGTCACGAGCAGATCTATCATCTCGGTGTACCTGATGCCCCATTGGCGGTCGCAGGCCCCACCGATCGGACTGGCACCAGGATCTGGTTCCGCCCCAGTGACGAAATCTTCACCGACATCGAATTCCACTACGAGATCCTCGCCAAACGCCTTCGCGAGCTCTCATTCCTGAATTCCGGTGTCCGGATTACCCTGCGCGACCAACGCGACAACCGCGAAGAGACCTTCCTGTTCGAGGGCGGTATTCGTGCGTTTGTCGAGCACCTGAATCAGAAGAAGACGGCGTTGCATCCCACCGTGATCTACGCGAACCAGACACGCGAGGATGACTACGTCGTCGAGGTCGCGCTGCAGTGGAACGACTCCTATCAGGAGAACATCTTCTGCTACACCAATAACATTCCGCAGCGCGATGGCGGCACCCATATGGCCGGTTTCCGCGCGGCGCTCACGCGTACGGTCAATCAGTACCTGGAGAAAGAGGGGCTGATCAAGAAGGCCAAGGTCGCCACCGCCGGGGATGATATGCGTGAGGGCTTGACCGCTGTACTCTCGGTCAAGGTCCCGGACCCGAAGTTTTCATCCCAGACCAAGGACAAGCTGGTCTCCTCAGAGGTCAAGCCGATCGTCGAGAGCGTCTTGTCCGATGCACTGACCAACTTCCTGCTGGAGAACCCTCCCGAGGCCAAGGCGATCACCGACAAGGTTCTCGAGGCGGCGCGTGCGCGCGAGGCGGCTCGCAAGGCGCGCGAGGTGACGCGCCGCAAGGGTGCGCTGGACATCGCCGGCTTGCCCGGCAAGCTGGCCGATTGCCAGGAAAAGGATCCGGCGCATTCGGAACTCTACCTGGTGGAGGGCGACTCAGCGGGCGGTTCTGCCAAACAGGGACGGGATCGGCATTTCCAGGCGATCCTGCCGTTGAAGGGGAAGATCCTCAATGTCGAGCGAGCACGCTTTGATCGCATGCTCGGATCCGCCGAGGTCGGGACCCTGATTACGGCGCTGGGTTGCGGGATCGGGAAGGACGAATACGATCCGGACAAGCTGCGCTACCACCGCATCATCATCATGACCGACGCGGACGTGGACGGATCGCACATCCGCACCCTGCTGCTGACTTTCTTCTTCCGTCAGATGCCCGAGCTGATCGAGCGTGGCCACGTCTATATCGCGCAGCCGCCGCTATACAAGATCAAGCGCGGCAAGCGCGAGCAATACGTCCGCGACGAAGCCGAGATGGGCGAAATCGTGGTCTCGCTTGCCCTGGACGGCGCCGCGCTGCATCCGGGTCCGGACGCCCCGCCCGTCACGGGCGAGGCCTTCGAAGAACTGGTGAAGGGCTACCAGAAGGCCGCCCGCGCGGTCGAGCGGCTCGGACGTCTGTACGACTCGCGCATCCTCTGGGCCATGCTCGAGGCCGACGCGATTCCCGAGCCGCGCAGCGTCACCAACCCAGAAGTTCAAGCCTGGTTCTCGCGCATCCTGGAGTCTATCTCCAGTGATCGCGCCGGTGCTACCCGCTACAGCCTGGGTCCGGTTAACAATGTCGACGGTCACGCCCAGCTGAGCCTGGATCGTCTCGAGCACGGCGCCGCGTTGTCGCAGTACATCACCGACGATACGCTCGCCTCGCGCGATTTCCAGACGATCCTGGACCTCTCTGCCCGCCTCAATGCCCTGCTTGAGTCTGGTGCCTACATCAAGCGAGGCGAACGCGTTCACCGCATCCAGGGCTTTTCCGAGGCCATGGAATGGCTGCTCCAGGAGGGCCGCCGGGGCCTGGCCACCCAGCGTTACAAGGGCCTGGGCGAGATGAATCCGGATCAGCTCTGGGAAACGACGATGAATCCCGAAACCCGTCGCCTGCTCCAGGTCCGGGTAGAGGATGCGATCCGCGCGGACGAAATCTTCACCACCCTGATGGGGGATCAGGTCGAACCGCGCCGGGACTTCATCGAAAGCCGAGCTCTGAGCGCGGAGAACGTTGACGTCTGATCCCGGATGGCGATCTTCGTCATCGTCACGATCGCCGGGCTCGTGGGTCTGACTCTGGGCATTGCGCGCTTGTACTCCCATCTGGCCGTCCAGGAACGCCAAGTGGTCGGCACCTGGGATCAACTGGAGCGCCTTCTTGTGCAGCGCAACGGCCACTTGCAGAAGGTCTGCATCCAAGCTGACAGCGGACCACCGGCCGTCCAGGATCTGCACCGATCCTTGCAGCGTCAGGAGACGGCTCGTCGCCGGGGCGACCTGACCACCGTCGCCGAAGCGGAGCGCGAAATCCGCGCCCTGTGGGACTCGATATACCAACAACCTATTGATATTAATAGAGAACGTTTGGACGAGTCGACGCGACGGGTCGTCGCTCTGGATCAGGCCATTCGCGACACCCTGATTCGCTATAACGCCGCCCTGCAGACGTATCGGCACACCTGCCGCTCGCCCTTCTACGCACCGCTCGCCTGGCTCGCCGGAATGGGCCGTTACACACCCTTGCAACCTCCATCCTCCGATCCGGACAATCCTGCCTAGCCTTTCCAGCACCCTCCAGCGACCGGTTCGATGGAGTCTCGCAACGGCGGAACACCCTCCCGGGCCTGTGGTCCGAATGGCATAATTCCCGTCCTACTCGAATCTGGAGTCCACGTGACCAACCCTCTGCTGCAAACGGATCGCCTGCCCGCGTTTCGATCCATCGTCCCGGCACACGTTCTCCCCGCTATCGACACCGTCCTTCAGGAGAATCGCGACGGGATCGAACAGCTCGTCGCCCAGGCTGGCGACGCCCCGACCTGGGACGGACTTGTGGCGCCTTTGCAGCACCTGGATGCCCGTCTCTCTCAGGTATGGGCACCGGTCGGACATCTTAATGCGGTGATGAACAGTCCGGAGCTGCGCCAGGCATACAATGCCTGCCTGCCCAAGTTGTCCGAGTTTGGGAGCTGGGTGTCGCAGCATCAGGGGCTGTATGCCGCCTTTCGCCGCCTGGCCGATGGCCCGGAATACCCCCAGCTCGCGCCCGAGCGACGCAAGGTAATTGATGACGCCCTGCGTGATTTCCACCTCAGTGGTGTCGATCTCCCCGAGGATGCGCGCGCCCGCTTGCGGGAAATCGATGCCCGTCTGTCCGCACTCACGGCGCGATTCGAGGAGAACGTCCTCGATGCGACCCAGTCCTGGACCTGGCAGACCGACAATCAGGACGAACTTGTCGGCATACCCGCAGCAGAACAGGCCATGTTGGCCCAGAACGCCCGCGCCCACGAGCAGACCGGTTACGTCGTCACACTGGATTTCCCAAGCTATTTCGCGGTGATGAGCCATGCTGACAACCGCCAGCTTCGCCGCCGCGTCTACGAGGCCTTCGCGACCCGCGCATCTGACCAGGGCCCCGATGAAGGTCGCTTCGACAACAGCGAGGTCATGGTCGAAATCCTCCAGCTGCGGGAGGAGAAGGCGCGCATCACGGGGTTTGCGCACTACGCGGAGCGCTCACTGGCGACCAAGATGGCCGAGAACGCCGGTCAGGTCGATACCTTTCTGCAGGACCTCGCCCAGCGGGCACGTCCCCGGGCCGAACAGGATCTGGACGGGCTGCGTGCCTTCGCCCGCGATGAGCTCGGGCTCGACTCCCTGGAAGCCTGGGATATGGCCTATGCCGCCGAGAAGATGCGTGAGCGGCGTCTTGGACTGAGCCAGGAAATGCTGAAGCCCTATTTCCCCGCCAGCCAGGCGGTGGAAGGCCTGTTTCGCCTGGTCGAGCGCCTGTTCGGCGTGCATTTCGAGGCCGACCCGACCGTCGAAAGCTGGCATGACGACGTTCGCTACTATCGCGTCGTTGACGCGAACGGCGTCGAACGTGCGGGTTTCTACTTTGATCTCTACGCCCGCAAGAACAAGCGAGGCGGTGCCTGGATGGATGTCTGCCGCCAGCGTTTTGTCTCGGCAGAGGCCCAGCAGGTCCCGGTCGCCTTCATGACCTGCAACTCCACCCCGCCCGTGGATGGCAAGCCTGCGCTGTTTACCCACGACGAGGTGATCACCCTGTTCCACGAGTTCGGCCATGGCCTCCACCACATGCTCACACGCGTGAACGAGCCCGAGATCGCCGGGATCAATGGCGTCGAGTGGGACGCCGTCGAACTGCCAAGCCAGTTCATGGAGAACTGGTGCTGGGAGCGCGAGGCCCTGGATCTGTTCGCCCTTCATTACGAGACCGGCGAGCCCATGCAGGATGACCTCTATCAGCGCCTCGTCGATACCCGCCACTTCCATGCCGCGCTGCAGCTCCTGCGACAGGTCGAGTTCTCCCTGTTCGATATGCGCCTGCACGCGGGGCCGGCACCCGACAGCGCCCAGGCCATCCTCGACCTCCTGGAGACGGTGCGTGACGAGGTCGCGGTGGTCCGTCCGCCGGCGTTCAACCGCTTCCCCCATGGCTTTGCCCATATCTTTGCCGGAGGCTATGCGGCGGGTTACTACAGCTACAAGTGGGCGGAGGTCCTGTCCGCCGATGCCTTTGCACGATTCGAGGAAGAGGGTCTGTTCTCGCCCGAGGTCGGTGCAGCCTATCTGCGCGAGATCCTGGAGGTCGGAGCCTCTCGTCCAGCCGCCGACTCCTTCCGGGCCTTCCGCGGTCGTGACCCCGAGATCGACGCCCTGCTGCGGCACAGCGGACTGGAGAACGCCGCGTGAAGATCGCCAGCTGGAACGTCAACTCCCTGAAGGTCCGCCTGCCCCAGGTCCTCGACTGGCTGGGTAGCTCGCGCACGGACATCCTCGCCTTGCAGGAAACCAAGCTAACCGACGAGAACTTCCCGGTCAGTGCGATCCAGGATGCCGGTTACGAGGTGGTCTACTCCGGCCAGAAGACCTACAACGGCGTGGCCATCCTCTCGCGTACACAGGCAACGGACGTCGTCACTGATCCGCCGGGGCTGGAGGACGCCCAGCGCCGCATCCTGGCGGCCACGATCGGCGATATCCGTATCGTGAACCTCTATGTGGTGAACGGCGAAAATGTCGGGACCGAAAAGTACGCCTACAAGCTCGACTGGCTGGCACGCATGCGCGCCTGGCTGGCCGCCGAGATCGAGACCTACCCGAACCTCGTGGTGCTGGGCGATTTCAACATCGCCCCGGAAGACCGCGACGTGCACGACCCCGAGGCCTGGCACGAGCGTATCCTGTGCTCGACCCCGGAACGGGAGGCCCTGGCGGCCCTCACGGACCTTGGTCTCGCGGACACCTTCCGAGCGTTCGAGCAGCCGGAAGAGGAATTCTCCTGGTTCGATTACCGCGCCGCTTCCTTCCGGCGCAACCGCGGCCTTCGGATTGACCTGGTCCTCGCCAGCCCCGCACTGCAAAAACGCCTGACCGCTGCCGGGATCGACCGCGAGCCCCGCGGCTGGGAACGGCCCTCCGACCACGCCCCCGTCTGGGCCGAATTCAGCGACTAGGCCCGGCCGACGGCCGCGCCCTGGGAGACACCTTTGAAATACAGGGACCTGCGTGACTTCATCGACGGGCTAGAGGCCCGCGGCGAGCTCAAGCGCATCACCACCGAGATCGACCCGAACCTCGAGATGACCGAGATCGCCGATCGTGTCCTGCGCGCCGGCGGACCCGCGTTGCTGTTCGAGAACCCCAAGGGTTCCGATATCCCGGTCCTGGCTAACCTGTTCGGCACGCCGGAACGGGTGGCCATGGGCATGGGCGAGGACTCGGTCGAGGCCCTGCGCGAGGTCGGCCGGCTGCTGGCCTTTCTCAAGCAGCCGGACCCGCCCAAGGGCCTGAAGGCGGCCTGGGAACAGCTGCCTGTGTTTCGCAAGGTGCTCGACATGGCGCCCAAGAAGACGCGCGGGGCCGCCTGCCAGCGCCATGTGATCGAAGGCGACGACGTGGACCTGTCCACCCTGCCGGTGCAGACCTGCTGGCCGGGGGATGCCGGGCCGCTGATCACCTGGGGCCTGGTCGTGACCCGCGGGCCGGAGAAGTCGCGGCAGAACCTCGGCATCTACCGTCAGCAGGTGATCGGCCGCAACCGTGTGATCATGCGCTGGCTGTCGCATCGCGGGGGCGCGCTGGACTACCGGGAATGGTGCCAGGCCCATCCAGGTGAGCCGTTCCCCATTGCGGTGGCCCTGGGGGCCGATCCTGCGACCATCCTCGGCGCGGTCACACCCGTGCCGGATACGCTGTCGGAATACGCCTTTGCCGGGCTGCTGCGCGGCAGCCGCACGGAGGTCACCCGCTGCATCGGCTCCGATCTCGAGGTCCCGGCATCCGCCGAGTTCGTGCTGGAGGGCCATATCCACCCCGGCGAAACCGCGCCCGAGGGCCCGTTCGGCGATCACACGGGGTACTACAACGAGGTGGACGAGTTCCCGGTGTTCACCATCGACCGTATCACCCACCGTGAACAGCCGATCTATCACTCCACCTATACCGGGCGTCCGCCCGATGAACCGGCGGTCCTGGGGGTTGCCCTGAACGAGGTCTTCATCCCGATCCTGCAGAAGCAGTTTCCGGAGATTGTGGACTTCTACCTGCCGCCTGAGGGTTGCTCCTACCGTATGGCGGTGGTTTCCATGCGCAAGCAGTACCCGGGCCACGCGAAGCGCGTGATGATGGGGGTGTGGTCGTTCCTGCGCCAGTTCATGTATACAAAATTCGTGATCGTCGTCGATGATGACGTGAACACGCGCGAGTGGAACGATGTAATCTGGGCGATTACCACGCGCATGGACCCTGCGCGTGACACGACGCTGGTGGAGAACACGCCGATCGACTACCTGGATTTCGCCTCACCCGTCTCGGGGCTGGGCTCCAAGATGGGTATGGACGCGACCTCCAAGTGGCCGGGCGAGACCGATCGCGAGTGGGGCCGACCGATCACCATGGATCCGGCCGTACGTGAGCGGGTGGATGCCCTCTGGGACGAGCTGGGGCTGTAGCCGTCGCCACAGCCCCGCCCGGCCCCTAGTTGCCCAGGTGTGCGCCGTCCTCGGGTAGCCGCACCCAGGCCGCGATGTCGGCGCCCATGGCCCGTACCGTGCGACCCATCACCGCGCAGCTGCCCTTGAACCCGCCGAATGCCCCGCCGCCAGACACCCGGCGTGAGGTGAAGTCAGCCACCGCCTCGCCGTTCTCGTACAGCGTGCCCTCGGCCTCCGCCAGGGACCGGTGTCCGGACCAGGCGCTGCCGTCATTGCGGGCCTGGGTGATCTCCACCACCAGTACCTTTCCAGCATCCCCGGGGCTCACGTCCGCGCCGGATTCCACGCGGACATCATGGCGAGCCCCGAACTCCTGCACGAAGCCGGGGAAGCGCTCCTCCAGCTCGCATTCGCGGCGAATGGCTTCGGACACCGTTGCATCGTCGCTGTAGGCGAACCGCTCCGGGACCGCGACGATCACCTCCGGATCGGTGACCTCGGCAGCGGCTTCGGCCCCTGCATCGGTCGTCGTGTCACGGGTTTCGTTGGCTGCACATCCGCCCAGAACCATCACCCCGACGGCGGCCAGTGCGGCTGTCCATTTTTCTCCTTGCATTCCTTTCTCCCTGCCTGTGATTGGCGCCCCCGAGTCTGCCCCATCCCGTCCATGGAATGCACCCCGGGACCGCTACATGCGGCTTCCGGGGTTGCTTGCGTTCGCCCGGACCGTGGAGACAATAGGCCCCCTTGTTGGACCAGCAGCGGGAGCAGCGCATGGCCTTTGACGTGATCATCCAGCCCAGCGGGCAGCAACTCGAGGTCGAAGACGACGAGACCGTACTCGAGGCCGCGTTGCGCCAGGGGTTTGCGTTTCCCTATGGCTGCCGTAACGGCGCCTGCGGATCCTGCAAGGGGCGCGTCCTCGCGGGCGAAGTGGACCACGGGCCGAAAAAGCCGCCGGGCATTACCGAGGCCGAACTGGCCGATGGCTGGGCCCTGTTCTGCCAGGCGGTCCCGGTGGATGACCTGGAGATCGAGGTGCGCGAGATCGGCGCGGCCAAGGATATCGTCGTGAAGACGCTGCCCTGTCGTGTCGCGCAGCTGAACCGCCTGGCCGACGATGTCATGGAGCTGCGTCTTCAGCTCCCCGCAACCGAGCGCATGCAGTTCCTCGCCGGACAGTACCTGGATGTCCTGCTCAAGGGCGGCGGGCGCCGTAGCTACTCGCTGGCCAATGCCCCGCATGACGACGAACCGCTGGTCCTGCATGTGCGCAACCTGGAGGGTGGGCGCTTCTCGAAGATGGTGTTCGAGGAGATGCAGCCCAAGGCGCTGTTACGGATCGAGGGGCCGCTCGGCACGTTCTTTGTCGACGAGGAATCGGAGCGGCCGCGCCTGTTCGTTGGTGGTGGCACGGGCTTCGGCCCGCTCAAGGGGATGCTGGACCATCTGGCGGTCGAGGGCTTCGACCGCCCGCACCACCTGTTCTGGGGCGCGCGCAGTGCAGAAGGGATTTACGCCCCCGATTGGCTCGGCCGCATGAGCGCCGAACACGGTGAGCATTTTCGCTTTACGCCGGTGCTCTCCGATGTGCCGGCGGACACGGCGGGCGGGTTCCCGGCTGTCGCGGGCTGGCCACACGATGCGGTACTGGCCGAATACCCCGACCTGTCCGGCTTCGATGTCTACATGGCCGGTCCGCCGGCGATGATCGAGGCGGCGACCAATGCCTTCCTCGCCGCGGGCCTGCCGACCGAACAGCTCTACTACGACAGCTTCGAGCCGGCCGCGCCCCACGAATAGGGGCGCGCGACCCCGCTGATCAGCTGGTCGCGAGTTGCGCGGCCAGGCGGTGCACCGCCTGCTGCATCGCGGCGTCAGTCGGGTCCTCTGCGACCTCTACGGCGGCCTTGAACCCCAGCTCGTGGGCGATCTCGCCGATCCGTTCGGAACCCACCACCAGCGGTGTCTTGCGCAGCCACATGCGCCCGAGCTTGCCGACCATCTCGTAGAGATTGCGCAGCCCCTCGCCACTGGTGATCGTGATGATGTCGATCTGGTCGCGCGAGAACGCATACATCAGCGCGCCGGTATCGCCCTCCGGGCGCCCGCGCCGATAGGCCTCGGCAAAGGTGACCTCCGCGCCGCGCGACTTCAGCGTATCGCCGAGGTATTCGCGCCCGCCGTCGCCGCGAAAGATCACCACGCGCTGGCCGGCCACGTCCTGCATCGCCGGCTGTTCCAGCAACGCCTCGCTGTCGAAGCGCCGCGGCGGGGCGATATCCACGTTCAGCCCGAAGCCCTTCAGCTCCTTCGCGGTGCGGTTGCCGATGGCTGCGATTCGCGTCCCTTCGGGCCAGGTGCGGTCGGCCAGCGCCAGGTTCAGCACCCGCTGCACCGCGTTCGGGCTGATAAAGACCGCAATATCGAAATTATCCAGCTGATTCAGTACCGCGCGCAGGTCGGTCGGGTCGCTGGGCGCCAGGATCTCCAGCACCGGAAAGCGGATCACCTCGGCGCCATCGCCAGCCAGCAAGGTGCAGAACTCCTCTGCCTGCGCCGCCGGCCGCGTGACCAGGATCCCGCAGCCGTTCAGGGGGCCGTCCGCGGTGGGCTTCATGATATCCAGCTCGGCCATTTTCAGGATCCTTTCGTGGAGGCTGCGTTCTCGGCGTGGGCGGCGGCCAGCAGCTCGCCAGCCCCCAGTTCCAGCAGTTGTTCGGCCAGCTGTACCCCGAGGGCCTCCGCGTCGCCGCGCGGCCCTTCCACCTGCCGTCGCAGGAGCTGGCTGCCATCGACGGCGCCGACCAGACCGTCCAGGCGGAGCCGGTCGCCGTCCAGGGTTGCGTGGCCGGCCAGAGGGACCTGGCAGCCGCCCTCCAGGCGGCGATTGAACGCGCGTTCTGCACGCACGCGGTCGGAGGTGTCGCGGTCGTTCAGGGGTGCGATCAGCGCCGCGATCTCCGGGTCGTTCTCGCGGCACTCGATGGCGATTGCCCCCTGGCCCACTGCCGGCAGGCTGACAGCCGGTTCCAGCCGGGCGCGGATGCGCTCGTCGAACCCAAGGCGCTTCAGCCCGGCCGCCGCCAGCAGGATCGCGTCGTACTCGCCGGCATCCAGCTTGCCCAGCCGGGTGTTCACGTTGCCGCGCAGATCGGTGATCTTCAGGTCCGGCCGCCGTGCCCGCAGCTGGCACTGCCGGCGCAGGCTGGACGAACCCACGCGCGCGCCCTGGGGCAGCTCGTCGACATGGGCATAGGTGTTGGAGACGAACGCATCCAGCGGATCTTCCCGGTCGAGGATCACCGGTAGCACCAGGTCCGCCGGCAGCTCCATGGGCACGTCCTTGACCGAATGGACCGCGATGTCCGCACGATCCTCCAGCATTGCGACCTCCAGCTCCTTCACGAACAGCCCCTTGCCGCCGATACGGGCCAGCGGGGAGTCGAGCACGCGATCGCCCTGGGTCGTCATGCCGACCAGTTCCACCGGAAGATCCGGGTGCAGGCCCCGCAGGCGCGCGGCGACATGTTCCGCCTGCCACATGGCGAGCGGGCTTTTTCGAGTGGCGATACGCAGGGGTTTCATGCGGGGTCCGGCGGCTGGAGAATAAAGCGCCGTAGTATAACGGTTTCGGCGCAGTGGCCCGAACCCTCCCGGATCCAGGGGCTGTCGCTTCTTGCTATGCCAGATTGCCGCGCAGGAAGGCCCTCACCTGTGGCAGCTGACGGCGGCTGACGGCCACCGGATCGAGCTGACCATGAAACAGCAGGCGGTGATCGGCCGGGCCGCGTGTCTCCAGCCCCCGGATCGCCGTGCGCACCACCAGGCAGCCCCGGCGCACGCACAGGAGGGCATCGCCGAACCGGGATTCCAGTTCGTGCAGTCGTGTATCTACAAACCCCTCGAGCTGTTCACCGCGCGCAATCACATAGCCGTCTTCGGCCGTGAAGTAGGCGATACGGTCCAGGGCCACGCGTTCCTCGCGCCGCCCGATGGTCAGGCGAACCGTCCGTGGAGCGGGTGCCGAAGAGCCGGCCTTGTGCCGGGCCGCGCGCTCCAGGGCCTGGGTCAGGCGCTCGCCGCGCACGGGCTTGAGCACGTAGTCGCGCACGCCGGCCTCGAAGGCGTCCAGGCTGAACTGCTCGTGTGCGGTGACCAGGATCACCATCAGGTCGGGTCGCCGGGCGCCGATCTCGGCGGCCAGCTCCATGCCCGACTCACCGGGCATCTCGACATCCAGCAGCACCAGATCGGGTGCCTCGCGGGTGATGGCGTCGCGTGCGCTGATCGCCTCGGCCGCCTGGCCAATCACCTGATGTCCGGCGTCGTTGACCATCCCGGCCAGGCGCTGACGCGCAATCGGTTCGTCGTCCACGATCAGGACGCGCAAGGCTTCACTCGACATGTTGATTCCCCCGTTCCAGTGGCAGGCGAATACGGACTTCGAACTCGCGCTCCCGGGTCACGGTTTCGAAGCGACACCGATCGCCAAACGCATGGTGCAGGCGCAGGCGCACGGCCTCGCTGGCGGTGCCGGTCCCCTCGCTGTGTGCCTCCGGGTCGACGCTGTTGGTCAATGACAGCATCACTGTCCCGGAGTCGAGCCGACAGCGAACGCGCACGAAGCCGGGACCCCGGGCCGGCCCGATCCCGTGCTGGATCGCGTTTTCCGCCAGCGGCTGCAGGATCAGGGTGGGCACGCTGACGTCCAGACCGGCCTGGTCCGGGCAGTCCCATTCCACCTCCAGGCGTTCGCCAAACCGCGTCTGCTCGATATTCAGGAAGGCCCGCACCAGCTCCAGCTCCGCGCGCAGGGACTGGCGATCCGCGGTCGCGAAGGTGGCGCGAAAGAGATCGGCCAGATCCAGCGTGATCTGTTCCGCGCGCGCGGGTTCGCTGCGGCACAGCCCGGCAATGGTGTTCATGCTGTTGTAGAGAAAGTGCGGCCGCAGCCGCGCGCGCATCGCCTGCTCGCGGGCGCGGGAGACGGCCTGGGTCTCGCGCTGCCAGGCCGCCTGCAGGTAGAGGTAATGCATCGCCACCAGGCTCAGGATCGTGGCGACCGCGATCGCCGGCCAGCGCCAGGCCGGATCGGCCAGCTGCAGGCCCTCGGCCCCCAGAAAGACCGCCGCCGTGTTGGCGATCGGCACCAGCGGGGGCAGGACGATCTGGCCCCACAAGGGCAGGCGCACCAGCAGCCGCTTGCCGGCGCACAGGATCAGCAGGCTGGTCAGCGCGACCCAGAAGATGAACAGCGCATGCAGGGCGAGCCCCGGCACCCAGTCCTGCCCGCCTCCGCGCAGCAGAGTTACGGCCAGGGCCAGCAGTACCGCGACCATCAGCACGCGCAACAGCGTCTCGGCGCTGCAGAAATCCGGCAGCGGCGATTGTTTCGCCAGTTCGGTGGTCTCGTCGTCCGGCGCAGGTGCCTTCACGACCCGTCTCCCCTCCGGGTGCCGTCCATCCTTGTATTTGGTCGGGGGACACTGTGCCGCGTCTCCCTTATACTTCCGTGTCTTTCCAACCCGGTTCAGGGTGCACCATGACGCAGGATTCCGCACGCGACAAGCCACAGGCCCCGGCCCCCGAGGGCGAGGCCAAGCTCTGGGGCGGCCGTTTCTCCGAACCCACCGATGCCTTTGTCGAACGCTTTACCGCCTCGGTCGAGTTCGACCAGCGCCTGTACCGGGAGGATATCCAGGGATCGCAGGCGCATGCGCGCATGCTGGCCAAGGTCGGCGTGCTGACCGACGCCGAGGCCGAACAGATCCTGCAGGGGCTGGACGCCATCCGCGACGAGATCGCCGCCGGCAAGTTCGACTGGCAGATCGGCCGCGAAGATGTGCACATGAACATCGAGGCGCGGCTGATCGAGCGGATCGGTGATGTCGGCAAGAAGCTGCACACCGGCCGTTCGCGCAACGACCAGGTGGCGACCGACATCCGCCTGTGGCTGCGCGCCGCCATCGACGACATCCTGAGCCTTGTCCGGGCCTACCAGCGCGGGCTGGTGGATCTGGCCGAGCGCGAGGCCGAGACGGTGATGCCCGGCTTTACCCATCTGCAGACCGCGCAGCCGGTCACCTTCGGGCACCACATGCTGGCCTGGTACGAGATGCTGGAGCGCGATGCCCAGCGCCTGGTCGACTGCCGCGCGCGGGTCAATGTCCTCCCGCTGGGCGCGGCCGCGCTGGCCGGGACACCGTATCCGCTGGATCGCGAGTACACCGCCGAGCTGCTGGGCTTTGACGGGGTGACGCGCAACTCGCTGGACGCGGTCTCGGATCGCGACTTCGCGATTGAGTTCACCGCCGCCGCGGCGACGCTGATGATGCACCTGTCGCGCCAGGCCGAGGAGCTGATCCTCTGGACCAGTGCGCAGTTCGCGTTCATCGACCTGCCGGATCGCTACTGCACCGGCTCGTCGATCATGCCGCAGAAGAAGAACCCGGACGTGCCCGAGCTGGTGCGTGGCAAGACCGGCCGGGTCTATGGCCACCTGATGTCCTTGCTGACCCTGATGAAGGGCCAGCCGCTCGCCTACAACAAGGACAATCAGGAGGACAAGGAACCGCTGTTCGACACCGTGGATACCTTGCTCGGCTCGCTGCGCGCGTTTGCCGACATGGTGCCCAACCTGGAGGTGCGTGCGGAGAACACCCTGGCCGCCACGCGCAAGGGCTTTGCCACGGCAACGGATCTTGCCGACTACCTGGTCGGGCGGGGTGTGGCCTTCCGTGATGCCCACGAGGTCGTGGGTCGTGCGGTACGGGTGGCGCAGGATCGTGGGGTCGATCTGGCGGAACTGCCGCTGGCCGACCTGCAGGCCATCAGCGACGCGGTGGGCGACGATGTTTACACGGTGCTGACGCCGGAGGGGTCGGCCGCTGCTCGCAACCTGACCGGCGGCACCGCCCCGGAGCAGGTCCGGCGCCAGGTCGCGGTCGCCCGCGAGCACCTTGCGGGCACGATGGGCTGAGACACGATCGAGGTGGTGCGAAGGCGCACCACCTGATTTACCAGGATCGTCAGTAGGCCAGCGTCGAGTCGATCACTTCCCACATCACGTTACCGTGCACCACCTCGTAGCCGAGCAGGACCTGGCCATGGGCATCGTCGCCCTCGAAGTTCGCCAGTACCCAGCGGTGGTTCAGCACGTGGATGCCGTCGGGCCGGAACGCAAAGCCCTCGTCACCCTCCGCCTCGTGCGGGATCAGCTCCGGATGTTCCATCAGATCTGCACGCAGGCGCTCCTCGGCGCGTGCCATGCCGCGGCGTTGCAGGTCCTGGATGTGCGCGTTCGTCAGGCCCAGTTCGACCGGGCGCGGAATCTCGTGCCGGGTGTATTCCTGTAGCTGCACCTGCGTCTGGTACAGCTCGCGCTGGGCCTCGGTCACATCCTGCTCCAGCCCGGTGGCACGGGCGATGTAGATGGCGAGGATGATGACGAAAAACAGCATGAAGCCCAGCCAGGCCAGGCGCTCGCTGTTCTTCAGGCCACCTTGATTCTTGTTGTCCTGTTCTTCGGTCACGAGTCTCCTCCCGGGAAAGGGGCACACCATATGAAAGCCGTGCCCGCGTGACGGAACACCCGGGCTGTGTGGGCCCAAAGGTGCAAAATCGAAACGTCGCGCATCATAACGCCTGAAGCCGCGATCTGCCGAGGTATCGATGTCCCGCGCCGAAGCCCCAGCGCCCAGCACACCCGAACTGCAATGGGTGAACCGCTTTGCGAGTCTGCCGGAGGCCTTTTATGACCGTCCGGCGCCGGCCCCGTTCCCGGATGCCACGTGCCTGGCGACCAGCGCCGAGATGTGCCGGCGCCTGGGGCTGGCCGCGACCGACCTGGCCCGCCAGCCCTGGCTGGGGGCCTGCACCGAAGGACACCCGATGGAGGGCCCCGACCCGCTGGCCAGTGTCTATGCCGGGCACCAGTTCGGCGTCTTTGTCCCGCAGTTGGGGGACGGACGCGCAAAGCTGCTGGGCGAGGTTCGAACCACCTCCGGTGAGCACTGGGAACTGCAGGTGAAAGGGGCTGGCCGCACGCGCTATTCGCGCGGCGCCGACGGCCGCGCGGTACTGCGTTCCTCGATCCGCGAGTACCTGATCTCCGAGGCGATGGCCGCACTGGGCGTGCCGACCACCCGCGCGGTGGCCCTGTTCGGCTCCAGCCTGCAGGTCCTGCGCGAGCGCGTGGAACCGGGGGCGATCGTGCTGCGCGCGGCACCCAGCTTCCTGCGCTTCGGGCACTTCGAGTATTTCCACTACAGCGGCTACAGCGAACGCCTGCGCGAACTGATCGACTATGCGCTGGCGCACGACTATCCCGAGCTGGCGGACGCCGACGACCCGGTGGCCGCGATGCTCGAACAGGTGATCGCGAACACCGCCGAGATGATCGCCGACTGGCAGGCCGTCGGGTTTTGCCACGGGGTGATGAATACCGACAACATGAGCCTGCTGGGGCTGACCATCGACTATGGCCCGTTCGCGTTCCTGGATGCCTACGACCCGGGCTACATCTGCAACCACACCGACCAGGGCGGCCGCTACGCCTTCGACCAGCAGCCGGCGATCGCGCAGTGGAACCTGATCCGTCTGGCCGAGACCCTGGTAATCCATTTCCAGGACGCCACCCGCGAAGCCGCGATCGAGCGGGCCAAGGCACTTCTGGTGGACTTCATGCCCCGGTTCGAGCAGGCCTGGCTAACGCGCATGCGCGCGAAGCTGGGGCTGGTGGAGGAACGCGAAGGGGATCTGGAGCTGATCCACGACCTGCTGGCACGCATGGCCGCGGAGGGCGTCGATTACACGCGCTTCTTCCGCCAGCTACCGGACCTGGAGCAGCCCGAGATCCGCGAACAGCTCGAGGCCGAGCTGGAGGACGCGGAGACCTGGCGCGGATGGTGGTCGCGCTATCAGGCGCGCCTGGAGACGGAGGCCCGCCCGTTCGAGGCGCGTCGGGCGGCGATGAACGCGGTCAATCCGAAGTACATCCTGCGCAACCACCTGGCGCAGGCCGCGATCGAGCAGGCCGAGGCGGGCGATACGTCCGAGCTACTGCGGCTGCAGGCGATCCTCGCGCAGCCGTACGACGAGCAGTCCGAGTTCGAGGCCTACGCGGACCTGCCGCCCGCCTGGGCCGCCGGCATCCAGTTGAGCTGCTCCTCCTGAGGCCCCGCTGCGTGGTCAGTTGACCGCGCTCTCCGGGGGCAGCTTTTGCTTCATGGCGTCGGACAGCGGGACGTCGTGCACCACCAGGACCGGGAGGCGTGCGTTGCGCACCAGCCACTCGGTCGCGGACCCGGAGAGCATGCTGGCGATCTGGCTGCGACCGCGCGTGCCCATCACGATCATGTCCGCACCCCATTCCTCGGCATGGCGGGAGATCTCCTCCGGCGCACTGCCAATGGCCACGGCGACCTCGTCGTCCGCCTCGGCCCAGTCCTCGAGCTGTGCGCGGACCTTGTCTTCCGCCGAGTGGCGCATGTCCTTCGCGTTCAGCGGTGAGGTGCCGGCGCCACTGAAGGCGCCGGCCGCGCTGGGCCCGGCCACATCAGAGGGCTTCATCACGTAGAGCAGGCGCTTCTTCGCCCCCGGGCAGTGCTGCCGCGCGACGGCCAGGGCCGCGGCGGAGGCAGGCGAGAAGTCGACGGCGATGATGACGCGCTGCAGCATGGGGATCCTCGGGCTGGTCGTGGGAAGGGCCTCGGCGAGACCCCACAGGGGGCGCGCGGTTCAGCGTCTTGGTGCGAGGTGCTAGACTTCGCCCCCTTTCGGCGGTTTCAGTCTGTACTGGCACCAGACCGCTTGCAACCGCGCCTGCGAGAGGTGGAACACCGGTGAGCCTCCCCTCGCACCTGTCCGCCCGCCAGTCCCGGCCCCGGTCGATACAGCGGCGCGCATCCGTATTGGGGATTCCCGCGTGCAGCAGACCCTGACCGACTTCCTGCAACGCCAGCGCAAGATCTGGTTGTTCAATGTGCGCGCGGACCTGATCGCCGGGATCGTGGTCGCGCTGGCCCTGATCCCCGAGGCGATCGCGTTCTCGATCATCGCCGGGGTCGACCCGAGCGTGGGCCTGTACGCCTCGTTCACCATGGCGGTGGTGATCGCCTTCGCCGGCGGACGCCCCGGCATGATCTCGGCCGCGACCGGGGCCATGGCGCTGCTGATGGTGACATTGGTGGCGGAACACGGGCTGCAGTACCTGCTGGCCGCGACCATCCTGACCGGGATCATCCAGATCCTGTTCGCCTGGGCAAAGCTCGCGCGCTACATGATGTTCATCCCGCGCACGGTGCTGGTCGGCTTCGTGAATGCGCTGGCGATCCTGATCTTCCTGTCGCAGGTGCCCTATCTGGTGGACGGCGACACCACCATGTGGGCGCTGGTCACCGCCGGGCTGCTCATCCTCTACGGCCTGCCGATGATCCCGGGCTACCCGAAGCTGCTGCCGCCACCGCTGGTCGCGATCGTGGTGCTCAGCGTCCTGGTCTACTTCATGGGCCTGCCGACGCTGGAGGTCGGCGACATGGGCGAGCTGCCGGACGGCCTGCCGGTGTTCCTGTTCCCGGACATCCCGCTGAACTGGGAGACCCTGCAGATCATCTTCCCGACCGCCTTCGCGCTGGCGATCGTCGGCCTGCTGGAGTCGCTGCTGACCGCCTCCATCCTCGACGACCTGACCGACACGCCCTCCGGCAAGAACCGCGAGGCCCAGGGCCAGGGCATCGCCAACATCGTCACCGGCTGTTTCGGCGGCATGGCGGGCTGCGCGATGATTGGCCAGTCGGTGATCAACATCAAGTCCGGGGGGCTGGGGCGCCTGTCCACGCTGTCGGCGGGCATCTTCCTGCTGATCTTCATCGTGTTCCTCGGCGACCTGGTCTCGATCATCCCGATGGCCGCGCTGGTGGCGGTGATGATCATGGTCTCCATCGCCACCTTCGACTGGGGCTCGCTGACCACCCTGCACAAGCTGCCGCGCACCGACGCCACCGTGCTGATCGTGACCGTCGGCACCACCGTGATCACCCACGACCTGTCGCTGGGCGTGTTCGCCGGCGTGCTGCTCTCGGCGATCTTCTTCGCGCGCAAGATGGTCAAGGCCGTCGAAGTCACCAGTACGCTGTCGGAGGACGGCCGGACTCGCATCTACACCGTGCGCGGCCAGCTGTTCTTCGTCGCCGTGGACAAGTTCATCGACAGCTTCGACTACCGCGAGGGCATCCACCACATCGAGATCGACCTGACGCGCGCCTCGCTATGGGACAGCTCGGCGGTGGCTGCCATCGACAAGGTCGTCGGCAAGTTCCGCCGCAACGGCATGGAGGTCGAAGTCAGGACGCCGCGTGGCGAGAGCGGCGAACTCCACGACAAGCTCGCGCAACACGACAAGGGCGCCGACCTGGGGCCGGGCGGGCACTAATGCCGCCACCGTCATTGCGAGGAGTGCAGCGACGAAGCAACCTCCCTCCGAAACCCTCGGACCCCGACACTGCGCCAGCTTCAGGAGGTTGCCGCGGCCCCTGCGGGGCCTCGCAATGACGGTGCCCGTGGCGGCGCCGGGGGATGGGAGAGATTGGACCTCTTGTCCAGGCATGGCAGGCTAGGCGGATGATGAATCTTCGCCGGCCGGCGCCTCCGGCCGACCCCCGGGCCGAGCAGGAGCGGATTCGGCGTGCGCTGCTCTGGCCGATGCTGGGGGCCGCCGTCCTGATCGTGATCCACGCCCTGCACGACCTGCTGGGCGGGGACTGGTCGCGGCTGGGTATTCTGCCGCGCGACGCGGTCGGGGCGCTGGGCATCATCACCTCGCCGTTGATCCACGGCTCCTGGGGTCACCTGCTCGCCAATGTGCCGACCTTGTGGGTGCTCGGCATGCTCACGCTCTACGGCTTTCCGCGTGCCACGCGCGTTGCAGTCCCGCTGATCTGGCTGATGGGGGGGCTGGGTGTCTGGCTGTTCGCCCGCGAGGGGCTGCACATTGGCGCCTCGGGCCTGACCCACGGGCTGATGTTCTTTGCCGTGGTGATCGGGATCCGCCGGCGCGATGCGCTGTCCATCGCGGTGGCCATCATCATCCTGTTCCTCTACGGCAGCATGCTCTGGGGTGTCTTCCCCAGCGGCCCCAAGGTCTCGTTCGAAGCGCACCTGTTCGGCGCGGTCGTGGGTGCGGTCTGTGGCTGGTTCCTCTATCGTCGAGATCCGTTCCCGGTGTATCGGCGGCACGACTGGGAGGACGACGACCCCACCGACCCCGAGACCCTGCGCAAGATCGAACAGGGGCGGCTCGACGAGATCGAGCCGAAAGAACCGCCGGACGGGCCTGGGCGGCGTGATTAGTCGGACACCCTTCCTTGATGCGGTTCGTCGCGCTCGGTGCATCCCGCGACGTAGCGGCGACGGCGCTTCGTCGCACCGTCATTGCGAGGAGGCGAAGCCGACGTGGCAACCTCCGAACTCTGGCAACGCGGTGCTTCCGGAGCGAGATTGCTTCGTCGGCTTTGCCCCCTCGCAATGACGGGGGCAGGGTCCGGCGTGGTGGGGCGCGCTTACCGCCCGAAGGTCATGCGCATGCCGGCCATCAGGGTCAGGCCGGGGGCCGGCTCGTAATAGCGGCGGTTGCCGTCGTTGATGCGGATGTTGTCGACGTTGTCTGCGTCCAGCAGGTTGTTCGCGGCCACGAAGGCCTCGACATGGGCGTTGCCATCCTGCCAGTGGCGGCCCGCGCGCAGGTTCAGCGTGGTCTGTCCGCCCACCCGTTCGTCGTTGGCGTCGTTCACGTAGCGCCCGCCCGTGTACAGCGCATCGACAGTGACAAAGTACGGGCCCTGGCGCCAGTCGGCCTCCACGAACAACTGCTCGCGCGGCAGCCCGGGCAGGCGGTTGCCGTCGCGTCGTTCGCCCTGTTGGTCCACGAAGTCCCGATAGCGGAAGTCGTTCAGGCTGAGTGCGCTGGACAGCGTCCACTGCTCCGTTGCGGACCAGTCGACCGCCAGCTCGAAGCCGTTACGCGCGGTTCGGCCGGCGTTGGTGTAGAAGGCGCGACCGTCCACGTTGGGCTCCTCGAACGGGGCGATCTCGTCGCGCACGCGGGTCGCGTAGACCGAGGCATCCCAGGCCAGGCGACCGGCCTCGCGGCGGATGCCGACCTCGATGCTGCGTGCCCGCTGGGGGTCGAGACCGTCGTTGAATCCACCTCCGCCCTCGGGGTTCGCGAACTCGGTGAAGGTCGGCGTCTCGAAGTTGGTGGCCACGTTCACGTAGGCCCGGTAGTCCGGCTGGAAGTGCCAGATCAGCCCCGCCATCGCGCTGGTCTCGCGGAAGGTCCGCGCATCCGAACGGTCCGGTTCACCCACCCGATCGGCGAAGTGGTCATCGATGGACATGCGGATGCGGTCGTGGCGTGCGCCGAGCACCACGTTCCAGTCCGACCCCAGCGCGGTGTCGGTCTGCACGAACACCCCGCGTGAGCGGGCGCGCTCGCGTTGGTCCAGCGCAAGGTCGTCGATCGAGGGGGTGCCGCCCGGACAGTTCGCCTGTCCCTGGATATCGGTACAGCGGCGGGTGCGGTCGTCGCGCTGTTCCTCCAGGTCGATCCCGGTCAGCACCCGGGTCGGGCCGATGTCCTGTTCGTACTGGGCGTTGAGCCCGTAGAAGTCGCGCTCGTAGGCTACCCGCGAGTCGCCGGGAAATGGCAGTTGCTGCGCGTAGTCGCGCTGGGTCCAGAACCCGCCGAGGCGCAATTCACCGGGGCCGAGCGACTGCTCCCACTGCAGCCCCGTCGTCAGCTGCTCGGCCTCCTGGGTGCTGTCGAGGGCCGTGGCCAGCGGGGCGGCCGCGCGCCGGTTCTGGCGCATCTCCTCGCGCGTGAGCCCGCCGGGGTCGTCGGTGCGCGGGGCATCGAGGTAACGCAGGTGGAAGTTCAGCGTCCCCGCCTCCAGCTCCGAGGCGGTGTGCAGGCGCAGGTAGCGCTTCTCGGCGGTGGACTGGTCGCGGTAGCCGTCGATGGCGAAGTCGTGTGCCGTCAGGGAGTAGCGATGGGTCCCGTGATCCTGCTCGGCGATGGCCTCGGCGCGGCGATAGCCGTAGCTGCCCAGCATGACTCCGCCGCCAAAGCCACGCGCGTCGCGCCCGTCGCGGGTGCGCGCCGAGATCACGCCACCGGAGGCATTGCCGTACAGCGCGGCGCTGGGCCCGCGCAGGACCTCGATGTCGCGCAGGTTCAGCAGGTCGATGGCGTCCACCTGTGACTGGCCGTCCGGGGTGGTCTCGGGGATGCCATCCTGCAGGATGCGCAGCCCGCGCACCCCGAACGGTGCGCGCGAGCCGAAGCCGCGGATGGAGATGCGCGCGTCCTGCGCGAAGTTGTAGCGGTTCTGGGCGAACAGCCCCGGAACGCGATTCAGCGACTCGTCCAGCTGCAGGCCCTGCCGCCCCTCGGTGGCCTGGCGCTCGTCCACCCGCGATACCGCCGCCGGCAGGTCCGCCAGCGGTGTAGCCAGCCTGGGCGCGGTCACCGTGATCTCGACCGGGTCGAGCACGGGTACGTCGTCCTCGGCGATGGCCGTCGGAGCGGCCAGGCCCAGCACCGGCAGGGACAGCGGCAGCAGAGCGACCGGTCCCCTGAGGCTCCGGGTCTGCCCGTCTGCCGGTCGCCTGGGCATCGCGCGTTAGTCCCGGAGGGTCAGCTGCTCGGTCAGGAGCTCGCCATGATCGAGGAAGGCGTCGTACAGCGCCCGGCTGCGTTCCGCCAGCGCCTCGTCGTCGCCCCAGGACCCTGGGCGGTCGAAGGCCTCGCCCGTACGGTAGCCATTGGCCACGGCCATCATGAAGGCCGCGACGGATCGGGTGGTCACGGTCGGGTCGGTCACCGATCCATCCTCGTAGGCCAGGCGTGTGGGGACGATGGCAGACCCGAGCTGGTATTCGAGCGCGCCCTCGAGCAGGCGATCGATCGCCGCACCCAGTTCGCCTTCCAGCTCCGGCGCCCGCTCGCTCAGCAGCTTTGCGGTCCCCTCGCGTTCGCGCAGCAGGGAAAAGCCGCCGGTGACCTGGTGGACGAACCGCCATTGCGCGGCGACGTCGACGTGGTCGGAGGCCGCACGGGCCTCGCCGTCCTCGAACGCGATGCGTTCGGGCAGGCCCCAGTCGCGGATCGGCCCGTCTTCGGACACGATGGCGCGGGTGATGGACGCAGTGCGGTCCGCCAGCGTCTCGGCGCGCCCCTGATCGTCCGGATCCCCGAACAGGTAGAGCGTCTCGTAGACCCCCTTGAGGCCACGCAGCAGCGCCCCGACCTGATCCACCGACCACTCCGCGCCCTGGTCGCGGACAAACATCCCGGCATCATCATCCCAGGCCGCGTCGGCGGTGTCCGCCATGGCCCGGGCGATCTCGACCATGTCGTCGCGCGAGTGGCCCAGCCAGCCCGCGAGGGTCTCATGCTCCAGCTGCCCCATGTCGTCCTCGCCACCCGGCTTGTGCTGGCGCACCCAGGCGTATGCGGGGCCGTGCAGGGCGTCGAGGCCGAAGGCGAGGGCATCGGTGCCCGAGTCATTCGCCGCTGCCACCTCGCCGTCGGCGTAGCGTTCGTTGACCAGGTGGTCCGCCAGCGCCGACATCAGCGGTGCCGGGTTGTGGGTGATCTCGTCGTACAGGCCCAGGTGTTCGAAGCGACCCCCGCTGTGATGCATATGGTAGAGATACGCGGCATCGGCATAGGCCGCCGGAGCAGCCTCGTCGTCACTGCCGGACTGGGCGCGGATGCGCCCTTCATCTACCAGCTTGCCGTGCACCGTATCCAGCAGGCCGAGCCAGGTCTCGCCGATCTCCCGCATCGGGCCATCGGCGAGTTCCGGACGGTAGTCGTCATGCCCCAACTCACTGTCGCGCATCAGGCGGCCCTTGACCGTTAGTGCCCCCAGCGTCATGAACGCATCATCGGCGGTCATCCCGTCGGCATGCACGAGCACGCGGTCCTGGTGATCGAGCCCGTGGGCGACCCCAAGCGGAGCGGCCTGTGCGAGCGCGGGCCCCAATAGCGAAAATGCGGCCGCCGCCGCGATTGCGGACTGCTTCATCATGAAACTCCCCTGCCTGATCGTGAGCACTTGAGCCCGTAGGCCTCATTTCCACCTGACCGGCCACGATGGGCTCGGTTCCACTTCCGTTGTCTCCCCCCGGGCAACGGTGTTGCGCCTTAACCGGATCTTCACCGCTTCTTAACCGGCCTTTCATCCGGCCTCCCCATGCTTGCGGCCGGTCGGGATGCCTGTGCGTCGCGACCGCTTTTCGACGCATCGAACGCATTCGCCTAGGGGAGAAAACCTATGAATCGCAAGCAACTGCTGACCAGCCTGATCGCGGCGGGCCTCGTCGTCCCGGCTGTGGCCACCGCCGACTGGACGCTGTACGGGCGTGCCCATCTGTCCGCCGACGTCCTCGACGACGGTGCCGACTACAACGAGTTCAACATATCCAGCAATTCGAGCCGCCTGGGCTTTCGTGGCGAACGCGAGTTCCGCGACCAGCTCACCGGCATTTTCCAGATCGAGCAGCAGATCGACTTCGACACGGATGGTACCCACTTCGCCACCCGTGACACCTTCGCCGGGATCAAGGGCGACCGTTGGGGGATGCTGCGCATCGGCAAGTTCGATACCCCGTTCAAGCGGGCCCGCGGGCCGGCCAACTTCTTTGGCGACCAGGTCGGTGATCTGCGCAACCTGACACGTTCCGCCGCCCAGACCGGGCGCTTCGACGAGCGTTTCAACAACAGCATCCACTATCAGACCCCGAGCTTCGGCGGCCTGACCTGGAATATCCAGTACTCGAACGAGACCGATGGCGCCACGACGGTGGACGGCGCTGACAACAAGGCCTATTCGACCTCGCTGAACCTGAGCATGGGCGACTGGACCGGCGCGCTGGCCTACGAAAAGCAGGAAGACGGTGACGTGAACCCGGACGCCTGGCGCCTTGCTGTCGGCTACCGCATCACGGAGGCCTTCCGCATCGGCGGCCTCTACCAGAATTCCGAGACGGTCAACGGTGACGAGGCGGATGTGTACGGACTGGGCGGTCAGTTTCGGATGACCCCGAGCATGTACTTGAACGGCCACGTCTTCCAGCTGGACTCCGACCTGGACGATGCCGACGCCACGATGTACGCCGTTGGCCTGGAATATCGTATCGACAGCGACCTGCGCTTCTACGGCAACATTGCGCTGGTCGACAACGACGACCACTCCGCCCTGACGCCCTGGGGTGCAGCACGGACCTCCGGCCCGGGCGGAGCGCTGGGCGAAAACGCCACCGCCTTCTCGATCGGCATGCGCTACGACTTCTAGGTCGTGGCCCCAGCCGTGTCCCGGGGTCCGGGACACGGCTGAACAAAAAACCCCCGCCGGACTACGCCCCGGCGGGGGTTTTTGTTTCTCTAGCAGCCAGGCCGGGAGCATCTGGCCCTGTGCCGGCCTAAAGGGCGGAGCCTTGCTGAGTTACCCCGTCGCCTCCTTCAGTCGGATCAGCTTGAGTTCGTGGAACAGCCCCATCATCAGGCTGACGCACATGAACAGCAGCACGATCACGAAGGGCAGGCCGGCGCTGACGGCACCGGCCTGCAGGGCCTGCAGCGCGGCCGCGCCACCCACCGCCAGCAGCACACCGGCGATCACGCCCTCGACCGTGGCCCAGAACAGGCGCTGGGACTGCGGGGCGTCGGTCTTGCCGCCGGAGGTGATCGAGTCGATCACCAGCGAGCCGGAGTCTGACGAGGTGATGAAGAAAACCAGGACCAGGGTGATTGCCAGCAGTGAGGTGATCGTGGTCAGCGGCAGGTGCTCGAGCATCTGGAACAGCGCCAGCGAGGAGTCACTGATGCCGTCGGCCAGTGCACCGACCCCGTCGCGGGCCTGATCCAGGCCGGTCCCGCCAAAGGCACTCATCCAGATCACGGTCACGGCCGTTGGCACCAGCAGCACCGCGGTCACGAACTGGCGTACCGTGCGCCCGCGCGAGACCCGTGCGATGAACATGCCGACAAACGGCGACCAGGAGATCCACCAGGCCCAGAAGAAGATCGTCCACTCGTGATAGAAGGTCTGGTCGTCACGACCCACAGGGTTGCTGAGCGGCCACATGTACTGGGCGTAGGCGCTCAGCGTGATGCCGGTATTGGAGAGGAAGGCGATAAAGCCGCCGAACAGGGCCACGAACAGTAGCAGTACCACCGCCAGCGTCAGGTTGATGTTGCTGAGCACGCGCACCCCGCCATGGATGCCGCGCATGATCGACAACAGGGCAATTACCGTGACGCCGATGATGATCGCGACCTGGGTGTTCAGGCCGGCTTCGATGCCGAACACCGACTCCAGCCCCGATGCCGCCTGCTGCGCCCCAAGACCCAGGGAGGTGGCCAGGCCGAACAGGGTGGCCAGTACCGCCAGGGTGTCGATCACATGCCCGAGCGGGCCCCAGATCCGCTCGCCGAAGATCGGGTAGAACGCGGAGCGAATGGTCAGCGGCAGGCCCTTGTTAAAGGCAAAGAACGCCAGCGCCAGGCCTACCACGGCATAGATCGCCCATGGGTGCAGGCCCCAGTGATACATCGTCGCACCCAGGGCCGCGTGCTTCGCTTCCTCGGTGCCGCCCTCGATGCCCAAGGGCGTCCCGAACCACTCGGTGAAGTAGCCTACCGGTTCGGCCACGGCCCAGAACATCAGGCCGATGCCCATGCCGGCGGCGAACAGCATCGAGAACCAGGACAGCACGCTGAAGTCCGGCTTCGCATCCTGGCCGCCAATCCGGATGCTCCCGACCGGCAGCAGGATCAGGGCCAGACAGAACAGCACGAACAGGTTGCCGGCCGACAAGAACAGCCAGTCAAAGGTCTCGCCGATCCAGGCACGCGTGGCGCCCAGGCCCTCGTCGGCCTGTTCCGGGAACATCAGGGACAGGATCACGAACGCGAGGATCAGCAGGGCGCTGACGGCGAATACCGGGTTGTGCAGATCCAGTCCCAGCGGGTTGATGTTCTGTTCCCCGATCTCGTGATCGGTCTCGTAACGGGCCTCGAGCTCCTCGATCTCCCGTTTCGGGTCTTGTGCGTTGTCGCTCACGCTCACCTCCTTGGTGTGATTGGGGGACGCTGGTCCAGACGTTCTCCGGTCCATCGCCTGGAACTGTCTGACCGCCAGGGCGGTAGTCTTCGATTGAGACCGCGTCTCCCGAGGTACGAGTCGTTTCGTTCTGGCATCCGGCCGTCGGAATCCGAAACGAAAAATTCGGGACCTTCATGGCTGACTTCCATTGCTCACCCGCTAGCGGGTGAGCAACAAACGTGCGCGGCGGATTGGCTTCTAGAAGCTGTAGTGCATGCCGACCATGAACACGTTGTTGCTTCCATCCTCGGGAAAGTCAGCCCCGGCCCGGCCGGTGTCTCGGGCCCTTGATGCCGGTACCGCACCGGTTGCTTCTTCTTCGTAGTAGTACTCGGCAAACAGGGACAGCCCGTCCATCCAGTTGAACGCGTAGCCCAGGTGGAAGACGTCTCCGCCGTAGTTGTCGACGTTGGCGTAGGTTCCGTGGAATATATGTTGCCCCACGGCGTAGGCGGCGTAGATGTTCGCGGCGACGTCGCCGTCGTCCCCGAAGGCCCCGGCGTCCTGGTCGCTTTCAATGTATTCGACCTTGGCACCCATCGACCATGGGCCCATGCTGTGCATCGCGGACACCCCCCAGATCCGAGTGTTCTGCTCGCCATTGGCATCATCGACCCCGACGGAAAGAGTCGTGTCGCCGAAGGCGTACGAACCGGTCACCTGGTAGCGATCATCTGGAGAGCCCGATGCATCGTCGTAGCCGCCGTTCGCGCTGTAGGAGGCCGCGAACGAGAAGCCGTTGAAGTCCGGAGAGTAGTACATGAGGCTGTTGCTCTCACGGAAGGTCGTATAGGTCGCGAAGCCGCTCTGGTAGGAGTAGAACATGTCCACCGGGAAGGCGATCGCGTTGTAATACGGCAGCCAATCGCGGCCATACGCCACGGTACCGAATGCGCCGTCGAGCCCGACCTTGCCGATGCGGACGTCCTCGTCTTCGCCACTGAAGGGGTCCTGTACTCGGCCGTTGGCCAGGTCGAGCGGGATTTCCAGCTGCGCAAACGCGTTCAGGCTTTCATTGATCTCATAGTTGGCGTTGAAGCCGATGCGTGAATAGGCATCCCGGAAGCCGTCATAGCTGTCCTCGCCATCCGGGTCCGCCGTTTCGTACTGCAGTCTCAGTGACCCGTAGAAATCGAACTCGACGCCCCC
The DNA here is from genome assembly GCF_000383695.1 of Thioalkalivibrio sp. ALJ15. Classification (NCBI taxonomy): domain Bacteria; kingdom Pseudomonadati; phylum Pseudomonadota; class Gammaproteobacteria; order Chromatiales; family Ectothiorhodospiraceae; genus Thioalkalivibrio; species Thioalkalivibrio sp. ALJ15. Next base: position 419,913 of record NZ_KB912056.1, on the reverse strand, counting down.
TGCACCCTCCTGTTCTGCGGGGCTGACCGCTGGCGCCAGAAGAAGCGCCGTGGCAACGGCCCCGGCCAGTGGAGTGAGACTCCACGAAATGTTGTTTTTCATTATTCGTTCCTTTTGGCAGTTCGATCCTGGAATCCGAAAGAGAAACAGGCCCCTGTACCCCCGGGGGACCGATGGCGAGCTCCCGAGGAACCGCCACAACCGTTTCTGTCGCGTATGGCTAACGAGAGGCCCGTTTTGTTGCCCAGAGACCGGATCCTGGTGACCTCGGCTAGCCGGAAACCCCATTAATAGAACGCGCTCGCCGCTTTCGCCAGCAAAGGACAAGTTGCAACTCCATTATTTTTGTACAAAACTATATGGCATTTGCCATACTGAGTCCGACTGTGATGTCAGCTGTTTCTGCCCAGAACGAACCTCATCGCCCCGCGACGGAAGGGGAACCGGATCTGTCGCGTTCCGTGATCCGTCAGCTGCGCGTGATCATCCGCGCCCTGCAGGGGCATTCGCGGGCAGTGGAGCGTGCCTGCGGGATCAGTGCCTCGCAGTTGTGGGCCCTGTGGGAGCTGCAGCGCACGCCCGGGCTGAATGTCAGCGACCTTTCGCGCCGGCTGTCGGTGCATGCCTCGACCACCTCGAACCTGCTGGACAAGCTGGAATACAGCGGGCTCGTCGAGCGCCGCCGCCCGGAGAAGGACCAGCGCATCGTGCGGCTGTATGTCACGCCCAAGGGGGAGGCGCTCCTGTCCGACGCCCCGGCAGCCCCCCAGGGCGAGTTGAACCGCGCGTTGCACGCTCTCCCGCCCGAGCGGCTGGCGGATCTGGACGAAGGGCTTACCCTCCTGGTCGAGGCGATGAACACCACCGAGCCTCGTGCCGGTCTGCAGCCGTTCGAGGTGAAAACCTGAGCGGCGTGGCCGCCAGGTAACGCGCCATGCGCTCCCTCCTGCCCGCCAGCCTGCTGCTTCTGCTGCTGCCGCTGGTTGTACTGGCCGAGCCCCGATTCGACGACCCGCCCACGGACTCGCGTGATGGCGGTCTAACCCTCGAATGGAACGCCGAGGGGCCCGTCGAACTCGAACAGGCGAGCGGTCCGGACTTCGACGACGCCCGCGTGATCTATCGCGGTGGCGACACCAGCAGCGTAGTCAGCGGCCTCCCGGACGGCGAATATCGCTTTCGCCTGCGGGCCGATGGCGCGGACGACTGGGCCGACGAGGCCCGGATCGATGTGGCGCACCACAGCCTGGCCCGCGCGTTCGGCTTCTTCGCGCTGGGAGGCGTCGTCTTTCTGGTCCTGATCGTGGCCATCCTGCGCGGTCGCCCGCGCGACTGAATTCACCTGCCCCGCCCCGTCGATCCGCGTGTACCGCGACCGGGGCCGGCGGCCCTATCGGAGAACACGATGCACGAACTCAAGATCAACATGCAGCGCCTGCAGCAGGACATTACCGAGCTGGGGCAGATTGGACGCGATGCCGACCGTGGTTTGCACCGCCGGGCGTTCAGCGAGGGCGACCGCGCGGGGCGCGAGTGGTTTCGCGGCCGCCTGGAGGCCGCGGGCCTCGACGTCTGGCAGGATGGCGCTGCCAACCTGCACGGTCGCCTGGACTACGACGGCAAGCGCCCGGTGGTCGCCATGGGCTCGCATCTCGATACCGTCCCCGGTGGTGGCCCGCTGGATGGTGCCCTGGGGGTGCTGATCGGGCTGGAGGTGCTGCGCACGGCCAAGGAACATGAGGTCGACTTGCAGTACCCGCTGGAGGTCATCGACTTCACTGACGAGGAGGGCCGCTTCGGCGGCATGTTCGGCTCCCAGGCGATGGCCGGAAAGCTGACCCCGGAGAGCATCAGCCATGCCCGTGACCTCGAGGGCATCACCCTGGTCGAGGCGATGGCCAACTGGGGCCTGAATGCCGACGACGCCCTGAGCGCGCGACGCGACCCGCACACCCTGCATGCCTTCATCGAGACCCATATCGAGCAGGGCCCGGTGCTGGATCGCCGCGGCCTGAGCGTGGGCGTGGTCGAGGCCATCACCGGCCTGTTCAAGTGGGAGGTGCGCCTGAAGGGCCAGCCGAACCATGCGGGCACCACGCCGATGGACATGCGCATCGACGCGTTCCAGGGGCTGGCCGAATTCGGCGGCGAGATCAATCGTCTGCTGGAGGAGCACGGCAGCCCGAACTCGCGCGCGACTATCGGCCGCGTAGAGCTCTCGCCGGGCGCGGCGAACACCGTGCCGGGCATGGCGACCTTCTCCTTCGAGGTGCGCGATACCGACGAGAAGGTATTGACCGCGCTGGCCCACGCGGCCCGCCGCACGCTGTCCAGCCTCGCGCGCCGGCGTGACCTGATGTTCGAGTTCGACGTGCTCTCGGAGATCGATCCGGTGCGCTGCGACACGGGCATCGTGCAGACCATCGAGGCGACCGCCGAACGCATGGGGCTGGAGTACCTGACCATGCCCAGCGGCGCTGCGCACGACACCCAGAGCATGAGTGCAATCACGCGTACTGGCATGATCTTCGTACCGAGCCTGCAGGGGCGTAGCCATTCCGCGGCGGAATGGACAAACTGGGAGGACATCGAGACCGGCGCCAACCTGACGCTGCAAAGCGCCCTGGCCCTGGCCGCCCGTTCGTGAGCATCCCCGATCACCGCGACCCAAGGACCGCCCGGCATGGCCAATAACGACAACGTCTCCCAGCTCACTGACTACGACTCCCTGGACCCGCTGCGCGAGCAGTACCAGGAGAGCCTGATCACGACCCCGGTGCTGCGTCAGGAACTGCGCGAGCACCACGTCGCCCTGCTGTGCATTGACCTGCAGTACCTGGATGCCGCGCGCGGTCATGGGGTGTTCGCCGACTCGGTGCAGTCCGGCGTGCCGCCCGAGGCGCAGGAGTACTACTTCAACCGCCTGGAGCAGACGGTGCTGCCGAACGTGCGCCGGCTGCAGGATGCATTCCGCGAGCAGGGGCTGGAGGTCATCCACACGCGTATCCGTTCGCTGACCCACGACGGGCGCGACCGCAGCCCGGGCCACAAGCGCCTGAACCTGCATGCCGCGCCCGGCTCCAAGGATGCGGAGTTCGTCGAGCAGGTCGCACCGGTGGGCGACGAGATCGTGCTGGACAAGACCGCTAGCGGCGTCTTCAATTCGACCAACCTGCACTACATCCTGCGCAACCTGAACATCTCGGCACTGTTCATCGTGGGTGTGTACTCGAACGAGTGCGTATCCACGGCCGTGCGCGATGCCTGTGACCTGGGTTTCTATGTCACGCTGATGGACGACGCCACCGCCACGGTGACCCCGGAGATGCAGAAGGCGACGATCACCACCATCAAGGATCGCTACGCCCGCGTGATGACCACCGACGAGGCGATCCGCGAGATCAAGAAGGTGAAGGAGGCCTCGTGACCGGCCTCGACGACCCGATCCTCCCGAGTTCCATCGCCTGGGGGCTGCTGATCGCGTTCAGCATCCTCTGGGTGGCGCTCGGCTGGTGGCTGGGTCGTCACAACAAGACCGCCGAGGACCACATGCTGGCCGGGCGCAACGTCGGGCTGGCGCTGGCCACCGCGACTGCGATGGCCACCTGGGTGACGGCCAACACCACGATGACCGCCCCGCAGCTGGCGTTGCAGCTGGGCGTCTGGGGCATGCTCGGGTATTCCCTGGGGGCGCTGGGCCTGATCCTGTTCGCGCCGCTGGCTCGTCGCATCCGCGAGCTGATGCCGCGCGGCTTCACCTCCGGGGACTTCATCCGGCTGCGCTTCGGCACCTTTACCTGGCGGGTATTCCTGGTGGTCTCGCTGATCTACGCCTTCGGCTGGCTTGTGTCGATGGCGATGGCCGGCGGGGTGCTGATCAATGCCCTGGCCGGGATCGACTATCGCGTGGGCATGACCGTGATCCTCACGGTCTGCGTGATCTACACCCTGCTGGGCGGTCTGCGCGCGGTTATCGGTACGGACTTCATCCAGACCATCATCATCATCGCGGGTGCGGCGTTCATCGCCTGGCTGACCATCGACAAGGTTGGGTTCGAGGCGATCCATTTCAACCTGATGGAAGAGCGCCCGGAACTGCTGAGTCTGCTGTTCCCGGCCGCAATAATGTTCCTGTTCAACAACCTGCTGTTCGGGGTCGGCGAGATCTTCCACTCCAACGTCTGGTGGTCGCGCGCCTTTGCCTTTGGCCGCAACGTCGGCTTTCGTGCCTACCTGCTGGGCGGGCTGCTGTGGCTGCCGATCCCGATCGTCGCCGGCTTCCTCGCCCTGGCCACGCCGGCGCTGGGCATCAACGTGCCCGCCGCGGACATGGTCGGGCCGCTGGTCGCGGCCGAGGTCCTCGGCCTGACCGGCGCGATCGTGGTCTTCATCGTCGTCTTCGCCGCCTTGGCCTCGAGCCTCGACTCGCTGCTGGCGGCCACCTCGGACCTGGTCACCCGCGATATCTACCGCGGCCATATCCGCCCGCAGGCCAGCGAGCAGAGCCAGTTCCGCGCGACCAAGGTGATCGTTGTGCTGCTGGGTCTGCTGACCTGGCTGGCCGCGAGCTATCGCGGCTCGCTGCCGATCATCGGCTCGCTGGCCGAACTGCTGTACTTTACGGGGGCCTTCGTGGCCTCGGCGATCTGGCCGATCGTCGCCGGGCTGTACTGGCGGCGGGCGAACCCTCAGGGCGCGGCCTGGTCGATGATACTGGGGTCGGGCATTGGGCTGGCCAGCTATTTCCTGATCGGCTTCTATGTCGCGGCACTGGTGGGCGCGGCCGTCTCCCTGGCCGTGATGGTGCTGAGTACCTGGCTGGCGCCGCGGCCGTTCGACTGGGGTCGCCTGTCCCGCGACGCCGCGGCCGAGGAGGTCCGGACCGCATGATGATCTCGTCGACTGCCTTGTCCGTGATCGTTGTGGTTGCCACGCTGGTCGCCACCCTGACCCCGATCCTGCTGCTGGCCCTGTTCATTCGCGACTGGAAAAAAGGATGCCTCTGGTGAACTACACCGAAGATCCCCTGCACGTGCTCCACCCGAAAGACGGCGCCGCCGGCACCGACCGCCCGAAGGCGCTCCTTGAGGCCGTGGAGGAAGACCCGGACCCGCTCCTGAAGCTGGCGGCCGCGCATGTGGTCTCCAGTCAGCAGTTCTCGCGCGATGAACTGCTGCAGCTGTTCCGTCTGGCGGCGCAGTACGAGACCACTCCGGCGCTGATGCACCTGCCGCTGGCCGGCAAGATTCTGATCAGTGCGTTCTACGAGCCGTCCACGCGCACGCGGCTGTCCTTCGAGAGCGCCTGGCACCGGCTTGGCGGGGCGGTGATGTCGATCACCGACCCCAAGAGCACCGGCATCGCCAAGGGCGAGTCGCTGGCGGACATCGCCGAGATGTTCAACAACTACGGCGACGTGCTGGTGCTGCGCTCCTCGGATGGCGAGGCGGCGCACAACATGCTGGAGAACCTGCGCATCCCGCTGGTCAACGCGGGCAACGGGATCGACGAGCATCCGACCCAGGCGCTGGCGGACGTCTACACCCTGGCCAAGTGGCGACCGGAGCTGTTCACCGGCCCGGTGGCGCCGGAGGACCGCATCAAGGTCGGTATCATCGGGGTGCCCTCGCGCATGCGCACGGTGCGTTCGCTGCTGCGCCTGCTAAGCCTGTTCCCGGAGGCAATCGAAGAGGTCGTGATCATCTCGCGCGAGGACGAGAACTTTGACCCGGGTCAGCGCGAGGAGTTGGAAGAGGCCGGCCTGAAGCTGCGCGTGGTGCACGAACTGGACCCGCTGCTGCCGGAGCTGGACGTCGTCTACATCAACGCCATTGCCTGGGTGGGGGATACGTTCGAGTCCATGGGCGAGGGCCTGAAGCTGGATCGCAACTCCCCGCTCAAGAAGGGCGCGGTCATCCTGCACCCGCTGGCACGCGGTGACGAGCTGTCCACGGACCTCGACGACACCCCGCACAACTGGTACTTCGCCCAGGCCCGCGGGGCCGTGTTCGTGCGCATGGCGCTGCTGACCACGGTGGTCCGCCGGATCAGCGCGGTCATGGATACCCCGGAAGACTGAGCCAAAGTCGAACTTGAACCGCGAGCGGCGTGGCGCGCCGTAAACCGCGCCCCGCTCGCACCCACGGAATCGAACCAAGGAGACATGCCATGTGTGGCATCGCCGGAATCTTTCACGCCGACCCCAACCGCAAGGTGGACCCGCAGACCCTGGTCAACATGGCCGCGATCCAGTATCACCGCGGCCCCGACGGCTTCGGCTACAAGACGCTGGACGACCGCGGCGTGGGCTTCTCCCATGCCCGCCTGTCGATCATCGACCTGGACGAAAACCGCGGCCGCCAGCCGTTCTGTATGACCGACGGATCGATCATGACCGCGGTCAACGGCGAGCTGTACGACTACAAGCGCATCCGTACCGACCTGACCTCGCGCGGCGTGCAGTTCCGCACCAAGAGCGACTCCGAGATGGTCATGCACCTGTACCGGCGCGAGGGGCTGGAGGATGCGATCAAGCACTTCCGCGGCGAGTTCGCGATCTCGCTGTATGACCGCGAGCATGATCGCCTGGTGCTGATCCGCGACCGCTTCGGCATCAAGCCGCTGTATTTCACCGAGGCCAATGGCAGCTTCGTGTTCGGCTCCGAGCTGAAGGTGCTGTTCGCCAATCCCGACGTCCCGCGCCAGTTTGCCGATGACGGCCTGTACCACCAGCTGATGCAGACCATGGTCCCGGGCACCACTGCGTTCGAGGGCATCCACCAAGTGAAGCCCGGCCACATGGTCATCGTCGAACGGGCCCACGGCAAGCTGAAGGTGCGCCAGGAGAAGTACTGGGACATGGACTTCCCGCTGGCCTCCGAGCGCCCGCCGGAGGAGGATGCCGACGAGAACTACTGGATCGAGGGCGTGCGGGAACAGTTGATGGAGGCCGTCCAGCTGCGCCTGGAGGCCGACGTGCCGGTCGCCTGCTACCTCTCCGGCGGGATCGACTCCTGCATCACGCTGGGCCTGGCCTCGGCCAGCCAGCAGTCGCCGGTCAAGGCCTTCACCATCGGCTTCGACAACGACGACTACGACGAAACGGCGATTGCCCGCGAGATGGCCGAGAGCGTCGGCGCCGACCAGGACATCCTGAAGCTGAATGCGGACCACCTCTACGACAACTTCGAAGAGGCCCTGTGGCACGCCGAGCGCACCATCTACAACACGCTGGGGGTGGCCAAGCTGTTGATGAGCCGGCACGTGAACGAGGCGGGCTACAAGGTGGTGGTGACCGGCGAGGGCTCGGACGAGCTGTTCGGTGGCTACCCGGCCTTCCGCCGCGACATGTTCCTGCACGGCCTGGACACCCTGCCGGAGGCTGACCGCGCCGCCTGGCAGCAGATGCTGAACGAGTCCAACGAGCTGTTCTCCGGCGCGATGCTGGCCGAGGACGAGGTCGACGACCCCGAGTTCACGAAGATGATGGGCTTTACGCCGTCCTGTCTGCAGCCCTGGCTGGCGGCAGCCGAGCACGTGCCCGGCCTGCTGGCGCCGGAGCGCCGCGAACGCATGCAGGACTACCAGCCCGGCAAGGCGATCGCCAACGCCCTGGACGACGACATGCTGGATGGCCGGCATCCGCTGGACAAGGCCCAGTACGTCTGGATCAAGACCATGCTGGAGGGCCAGATCCTGACCTGGGGTGGCGACCGCATGGACATGGCCAACTCCATGGAGGCGCGCCCGCCGTTTCTCGACCACCACCTGGCCGAGTTCTGCGCCCACCTGCCGCCGACCCTGCGCATCAAGGGCCGCACCGAGAAGTACGTGCTGCGCGAATCGATGAAGGGCCTGCTCCCGAAGGTGCTCTACGAGCGCGAGAAGTTCGCATTCATGGCCCCACCCGCGCACACCGACCCGGTCAAGTGGGCAGCGATGAAGGCCCTGGCCGATCGCTACCTGTCGCCCGAGAAGGTGGCCGAGGCGGGTCTGCTGGACCCGGAAGGCGTGCGTCGTGTGTTCGAGATCCACGAGGACGAGAACACCCCGGCGGCCACCCAGGTACAGCTGGACGCGGTGATCAACCACATGATCGGGGTGCAGGTCCTGCACGAGAAGTTCGTCGCCACCGACATCCCGGCACTGGCCCGCCAGAAGGCCGACGAGTTCGGCTGGCGGCCGTAAACCCGGGTTACGGACGGCCAGGAACTCCCTCGCAAGAGGGGACCGGGTCGTCCGGTGCTCAATCCCAGCTGTTGCGGGCGCCCTGGTAAAAGCCGGGGTCGTCGCTGGTGGCGCCCTGCAGGGTGCAGACCGCCGCCGCGAAGGCCAGCGCGCGTTCGAGCGTGGCGGGCCAGTCCCAGCCCTGCCGCATGCCCAGCAGGACGACACTGGCAAAGGCATCGCCGGCCCCGACCGCATCGCGCAGCTCGGGCACCGACGGGGCCGGGGCGGCAAAGCGCTCGCCGTTGATGGTGCGGATGCTCGCCCCGTCGGCCCCGGCGGTGACGACCAGGGCCTGACGGATGCCCGCCTGCTCGAGCAGGGCGGCCTCCGCCTCGTCATCCTCAGCCCCGGGGACCAGGGTAGCCAGCTCGTCCTGGTTCAGCTTCACCACGTCGGCGTCCCGTATCAGGTCCAGCGTCGTATCTCGCGTATACCAGGGGTCGCGCAGGTTCACGTCCACGAAGCGGTGCCCGGCGCGTTCGCGCAGGCGTGCCAGCAGGTCGTGATTCCCCCGGCGCAGGGCCAGTGTGCCGTGGTAGAGCAGTGGCGTGGAGGCGGGCAGCGCATCGGCCCAGGCTGCGGGTACGTCGTCGTAGGCCTGGTCCGGCACGATGGTGTAGCTGGGCTCGCCGCGGGCGAGTTCGACCCGGACTTCGCCGGTCGGGGCTTCGGGGTGCCGATACAGCCCGCGGGCGTCCATGCCGATCGCATCCATGCGGGCCTGCACCGCGGCGCCCGCCGGGTCGTTGCCTATGCCGCCGACGAAACAGACCGGCTCCCCGAGCTGATGCAGGTTCCAGGCGACATTGAACGGCGCTCCGCCCAGGACGCGCTGTCCATCGGGAAAGACATCGAACAGGACCTCGCCAAAGATCAGCTGGGGGGATGGCTCGGCAATCACAACGGCCTCCTATCAGGGAAATTCTCCCGGGGGATCAGGAAGGGTGTGGCTCGCGGTCGGCCCGCTCCACGCGATCGCGCCCGAGCTTCTTCGCCTGTAGCAGGGCGTGATCCGCGGCGTCGAAGATGGCCGCGGTGGACTGTCCGGCCGCGATCGGGCACATGCCCGCCGAAATGGTCACGCGCAGCCGCGTCTTGCCGGCCCGTACGATCAGGCGATCCACGGCCTCGCGGATCGAATCGGCACGGCGCTGGCAGGTGTCCGGGTCGGAGGTGAGGATCATCACGAATTCCTCGCCCCCGTAGCGCGCAACGAAGTCCTCGCTGCGCACGCCCTCGGCCAGGATCTCTGCGACGGCCTTCAGCACCTTGTCGCCGGCACTGTGGCCGTATTCGTCGTTGATCGCCTTGAAGCGGTCGATGTCCCAGACCAGCAGGCAGGCCGGTTGCTCCGCCCCCAGGTCCTCCCGCAGGCCATCGAGGTAGCGCTCGAAAGCCGTGCGATTGGGCAGCCCGGTCAGGCTGTCGCGGTAGGCCTCCGCCCGCGCCTGATCCAGCCGCTTGCGCAGGGCACTGACCTGCGACTCCAGCGTACGGCCCTTCGCTCGCAGGAGGCGGTTGCGCTCCAGGGCCTCGAGCAGATCGTTCTCCTGCTGATTGCGAAAGGCCGCCACATGTTCGACCACGCGATCCAGACCCCGGCTGATCTCCTGGCGCAGGGTGGCGATGTCCTCCAGGTCGTCCATGCGGCCCTTCATGGCCCGGACATTGTCCGAGATGCCATCGTGCAGGGTGGCAACCGAGGCGCGTGTACGTTCGCTGCGTTTCTCGTCTTCCGACAGGGCCGAGTCGACGTCTTCCAGGCGATGCCAGATCTCGCCCACGACGTCCGACAGCTCGTCGCGCTCGTACATGGCGCGCTCGCACTTGTCGTGCAGCACCCGGAAGAGCTGAGAAAGCGTTCGTTCGATCTCCGAGCGGTCGCGCCGTTCGGTCGCGCGATGCAGGTCATCCAGGCCGGGGTCCAGGAAATCGAACCCGTTCAGTCCGCGGCGCACGACCTCGAGCACAGCGCTGGCCAGGTCCTCGTGGTGATCGGAGCTGCGGACCGCGTCGGCCAGCTGTGCACCCAGCCGATCCATCCAGGCAGAGTCGGGCGGGCTGGACTCCACCGCGCGGGACAGGTCCTGAACCGCGCCATCCAGTGTCGGCACGCGGGCGCTGACCACCGCCAGTGCCCTCAGGGCCACCCGCCTCAGTGCATCCTGCTGGACCTGCTCGCGCTCCAGGCGGCGCTCGAGGTCGATGATGGTCCTGCGCATCTCGCTGGCGGACATGGGGCTCCCGAAAGGGCTGTGGGGTCTGGACGTGCCGGGATCATTTAACCGCGTCCGCGACGCGGACGCCAGCGATGGGACTCAGGCGGTGTGGCGGGTTCCGTGTAGCGACTGGGCGGCTGGCAGCTCGATCTCGATACCGACCGGGAGGTGGTCGGACAGGGCCACGTTGTACACGCGCATGTCGCTGACATGCAGGTCCGGAGTCAGCAGGATGTGGTCGAACACGAGGCGCGGATCCCAGGAGGGGTAGGTGGCCGGGCAGCTGATCGGCTCCAGCAGCCCGGTACGGGCGACCAAACGCCGGATCTCCAGGCTGTCCTGCTGGCAGTTGAGATCCCCCATCACCACGGCGTGGCGTTCCGACTGGATCCGTTCGGCGACGTAGTCCAGCTGGGCCTGGCGTGCGCGCCGGCCGAGTGCCAGGTGCAGCAGAAACAGCACCAGCTCCTCGCCATTTTCCATTGCGTAACGGGCCTCGATGGCCCCGCGCCCCGGCAGCGGCCCGGGCAGGCGGTGCATCTCGACCCGTTCCGGCTCAAGCCGCGAAAACAAGGCCAGCGAGTGTTTGGCGAACTGGCCGAGATTGCGGTTGATGCGATTGTAGGTATGCGGGAAGCGGGCCTTTTCCGACAGATAGGAGGCCAGGTCCACGAAGTTCGAGCGCAGGCTGCCACCGTCCAGCTCCTGGACGCCGACGATGTCGAAGTCGGAGATGAAACGCGCCACGCGATCCAGGTTGCCGATCCGCCCCTTATAGGGAAGGACGTGCTTCCAGGAGTTGGTCAGATAGTGGTGCAGGCGCGACGAGGGGATGCCCACCTGGGCATTGAAACTCAACAGGCGCAGGCGCTGCGCGCCCTGGTCGTGCTGATAGGTCAGTCCGCGTACCTCCGGCGAGGCCGGTTGTGCGCGAACGGGTTCGGCATGCTTGCCGCTGGCCGTGGCCGTCATACTGCTTTGTTCCCCAGAGAACGGCGGAAGGTCCGCCCGGATACTACCTAGAATGGACAGACCAACTCGCCCAAACGTTCCGTCAGCTTCAGGTTTTCGCTGTAGTCGACCGGGCAGTCGATGATGGTGACACCGGGGGTGGCGAGGGCCTCGCGCAGGGCGGCCTCCAGGCTGTCGCCCGGGCCGATGCGCACACCGCTGGCGCCGAACGAGTGCGCCAGCTGGACAAAATCCGGGTTGCCGAAATCGACGAAGGCCTTGCGCCCGTACTCGCGCACCTGCTTCCACTCGATCAGGCCGTACGCATTATCGTTCCAGATCAGCACGACAAAGCTCTGGTTCAGGCGCACCGCCGTTTCCAGTTCCTGCACATTCATCAGGAAGCCGGCGTCTCCGGTGACCGCGATCACCTGGCGTTCGGGGTAGAGCGCCGCCGCCGCGATCGCTCCCGGCAGGGCGATGCCCATGCTGGCGAACCCGTTCGAGATCAGGCAGGTGTTGGGGAGCTCGCAGCGGAACATGCGCGCCATCCAGAGCTTGTGCGCCCCGACATCGGTAATCACCACGGCGTCGAGCTCGGCCGCGGTGCGAAGGTCCCAGATCAACTTCTGCGGCTTCAGCGGGAACTGGGTGTCCTCGCGATGCTCGTTCATGTCGTCGATCAGGTTCTGGCGCAGCGGGCGCAGGATGGTCTCCTCGCGCGGGTCCACGAGATCCGTGAGGCGGGCGAGGCAGGTATTTAGGTCGCCGATCACCTCGGATGAGACATTGTAGTGGCCATCGACCTCGGCCGGGGCGGAGTCGATGTGGATCAGTGTGCGGTCGCCGGTCGGGTGCCAGAGCCTGGGTGGATATTCCACCAGGTCGTAGCCGATACAGACGATGACGTCGGCCTTGTGAAAGCCGAAATTGACGAAATCCTGGCTTTGCAGGCCCACCGAGCCCAGGGCCAGCGGGTGGCGGAACGGCAACACGCCCTTGGCCATGAAGGTGTTCGCGACCGGGATATTCAGCGCGGAGGCCAGCTGCGAAAGGGCTCCGCTGGCTCCCGAGCGGATGACGCCGTTGCCCGCCAGGATCAGCGGATGCTGGGCCTCGTTGAGCAACTTCGCCGCGGCCTCCAGGGAGGCCTCGGCCGGCACCGCCTCGGGTCCGGCATGGACCGGGAGTGGCGGGTTGGGGCATGGCAGGGCGGCCACGTTTTCCGGAAGTTCAATGAAGCTGGCGCCGGGCTTGCCGCCCTCGGCCCACTTGAAGGCTTTGCGGACAACCTCCGGCAGTATCTCGGGCTCGACCACGCTGGAGCTGTACTTGGTGATCGGCTGGAACAGGCCCTTCAGGTCAAGGACCTGGTGCGACTCCTTGTGCAGCCGGTGAGTGCTGGCCTGGCCCGCGATCGCGACCAGCGGGGCGTGATCCATGTTGGCATCGGCGACACCGGTGATCAGGTTGGTCGCCCCCGGGCCAAGGGTCGCCAGGCAGACCCCGGCACGGCCGGACAGGCGACCATGGACGTCGGCCATGAAGGCCGCGCCCTGCTCGTGGCGCGTAGTGATGAACTCGATGGGGGAATCGGCCAGGGCGTCGAGAACGGCCATGTTCTCTTCGCCCGGCAGGCCGAACACGCGCTCGACCTGTTCCTGTTCCAGGCATTCGACCAGTCGCTGGGCCGTAGTGACGGTTGTGCTCACGCGTTACGCCACCCGACGCTGGACCCTGGACATGGGCGGGGTCAGCCCCGGGCCCGTTCGATCAGGAAATCGGCGACGTCGAGCATCTCCTCGTGGCTGCGCGTCATGCTGGCCGAGACCACGGCCTCGCCGTCGATGACCAGGGTGGGCACACCCTCGACGCCGTACTCCTGAACGTCCTGGCCGGCCTCGGTGACCTTGCGGCGGATCTCCTCGGAGCGCATCACCTCGCGGAACTCGTCGGCGTCGAGGCCGCGCTGGTTGATAAAGCGCAGGATGGCGCTTTCCGAGCGCAGCTCGCGACCCTGGTCATGGATGGCGTCGTAGAACGGTTGATGGACCTCGTTCAGCACTTCCAGCTTCTGTGCGGTGTAGAAGACGCGCGCATGCAGGGCCCAGACATCGTTCATCGGCGCGGGCAGATAGACGAACTCGACATCGTCATCCAGCCCCTTCTGCCACTCCTGCACATAGGGCTCGAACGAGTAGCAGTGCGGGCAGCCATACCAGAAGACCTCGACCACCTGGATCTTGCCATCCTCCAGGCCGGTTTCGACCGGCGGCTGGATGGTGCGGAAGTTCTGACCATCCCGGTATTCGCGGGCCAGGCTGGTGCCGGTTGCCAGCAGCAATCCGGCACCGCCCATGGCACCCAGGAAATCACGACGCCTCATTTACAGCTCTCCGTAGGAATGCAGCCCGGACAGGAACATATTCACGCCCAGGAAGGTGAAGGTGGTCACGAACAGACCGATGATGGCCCACCAGGCCATGACCGGGCCGCGCCAGCCCTTGGTGAAGCGCATATGCAGCCAGGACGCGTAGGTCAGCCACAGAATCAGGCTCCAGGTCTCCTTCGGATCCCAGGTCCAGTAGCCGCCCCAGGCCTCGGCCGCCCACATCGCGCCCAGTACGGTGGCGATGGTGAAGAAGGCGAAACCGATCGCGATGGCCTTGTACATCACACTGTCCAGCGCATCCTTGCTGGGCAGCCGATGGGTGATCGCGGCATCCGGCCGGGTGCGCTCGAAACGGTGCTTGATCAGGTAGGCCACACCCAGCATGGCCGCGATGGCAAAGCCGCCGTAGCCGACGAAGTTGGTCGGTACGTGGATCTTCATCCACCAGGAGTTGAGGGCCGGCACCAGCGGTTCGATCTCGTGCGCCTGGCGGTCCCACATGTACCACAGCAGGAAAGTCACCGAGGCGGCGATCACCAGCATCACGAAGGCGCCCATGGTGCGCTGACCGGTGCGCTGCTCGTAGTACAGGTACATGAGCGTGGTCATTACCGCCAGCAGGATGAATACCTCGTAGAGGTTGGACACCGGGATGTAGCCCCAGCTGGGGTCGGTCAGGTAGATCTCGCGCCAGCGCACCATCAGCGCCATCATGCCGGCGCCCGAGCCGATCCAGGCGAAAGCGGCCCCGAGGCGCGACGGGAAGTCGGATTTGCTGAACAGGCCGAGGATGTAGGTCGCGGTGGCCATGTAGAGCATCACGCTCATCCACATCACACCGGCCTGGCCGGAGCCAATGTAGTTCAGCCAGAAGTTGGTGCTGCCCCGGGCCAGATCGTCACCGTACAACCAGACCCCGAACAGCGAGAGCGCGGCGACGATGATCGAAAAGAGCTGCCAGGGGCGCCAGAACCAGCCCAACCAGGCACTCATGCCGGCGGCGAGGATCAGGCCGCCGGTGTCGTAGCGATCCATCAGGTGGCCATACTGCCAGTGAGCGATCACCGCAACGGCGAGCACCAGCGCAAAGTATGCCCAGTCGAGCGGCCGGATGCGCCGGAAGATACTGGGCCGTTCAAAATCCAGGGCCTCATGGGGTACTGACATGGATCGCTCCTCCGACTGCTACCGGTTAGTCGTTCTTATTAGTTGATTCACTTCTGGCCATCGCCCGAGCCGTTGGCCGGCTTCTGATCGATGATCCAACGCTTAAGATGCGCGAAACGGTTCTCGAATTCTACCTTGTGCCGGTTACTGGTTCCGGCCATGGTCACCTGCGTCCCGCTGCCGTCTTCACGGCGTCGGGCGATGATCCACAGACGCTGATACGACACGTAAAACATCAGGAAAATCCCGATGATCAGCATCACGCTGCCGGTGTACACCGTGCTTTGCCCCGGGGCGCGCGCAATCTGGAGACCGGAGGCCTCGCGGTGCTCGAAGTCGCTCAGGTGGAAATAGAACGGTGACTCGTAGAGGCTGATCGCGTTGATTGCGGAGACAGCGTCTTCCAGCCAGCGCTGCTCCTCTTCCTGGATCGAGACCACACCCTCGTCTTCCAGGACCTCCATGTACAGGCCCTGTAGTCCGGCGTGCAGCACCCGCATCAGGAGCTGGCCGACCTGCTCGCGCTGTTCTTCCGGCACGCGGCGGTCAATCTCCGCGTGCACCGCGCCGTATCCGCCCTCGGCGAACAGGCGCATCAGCTCCGAGGTCGTCTGGGCGATCGCGGTGCCGGAGGGATCGTCGGCCGCGACTTCGCGCGCGATGGTGTTGCGCACCTCGGCGTTGTGCAGCATTGCCAGGTAGGTGCGGAAACGGTCCAGCGAGTCATCGGCATCCGCCGGCAGGAACAGGTACACGAACTCGTCACTCGGGCTCTCGCGTACGCCACTGAGGAAGTACATCGCCCCTTCCTGCAGTGCAGGCCGCATGTAGTTGCGGTAGTAAAGCCCGTGCCCGGTGCGATCCATCAGGCGGAAATCGAAGCTCGGGCCCAGCTGACGGTTCTCGCGCTGGCCTTCTTCATTCAGCAGCGGTACGACATTCTGGTCCTTGAAGTCGATGAACTCGATGATGCGCGTGTCACCCTGCGGGGTCGGGATTTCCTGCTCCTGGAATACGCGCCCGGGGACTTCCAGCGAGCGCAGGGCTTCGCCGCCGAGCGGGATCGCCTCGATATCGAGGCGGGTGCCGCCATCGGCGAAGCTGGCCTGGTAGATCGCGTACCCGTTGTAGATCAGCGGGTGGTTGACCGAGATGGTATGCCGCAGCGGCTCGTCGCGGTTGGGGTCATGGATCACGAGATCCGACTCGTAGGAGCTTTCCGCGCCGGTCGAGAAGCGCTCGATTCGGAACTCTTCCAGCTCGATACGAAACGGCAGTTGCTGGACGAAATAGCCCTCGCGCATCGGCAGGAACACCACGTCCGCGGAGGAGCCCTCCGGGATTTCGACCATGCCGCGGAACGAGGGATTGGAGACCGGCACCCAGGCCGAGCGCGGTACTTCGGACACCGGGACGCCCCGGGTCTCGATCTCGATGATGCCCAGCCACTCTTTGGCCTTGAGCAGCGTCGAGCCGTCTGCCAGCGCGCCCACGCAGATCACCACGATCCCGACGTGGGTCAGCAGATAGCCGAGGCGGTTCCAGCGGCCCTTCATGGCCGCGATCACCGTCTGGCCCTCGGATTCCTTCTCGCGTGCCTTGAAGCCCTGGGCCTTCAGCACACGCCGGGCATGATCAATGAATTCTTGCTGCGACTGGTCCAGCTCCCCGGTCGCGCTCGAGTGGAACGAGCGCAGGGACTTTTCCTTCACCTGCAGGTTGTAGCGCCGCAGGTCCTTCAGGATGCCCGGGCTCTGACGGTAGACGCAGAACGAGGTGGAGACCACCAGGAAGGTGACGATCAGCAGGAACCACGTGGCGGAATAGACCTGATAAAGCCCCATGCCGGCAAAGATCTCGTGCCAGAAGGGACCGTAGTCGATCAGGTAGTCGGTATAGGGCTGGTTCTGGACGAGCACTGTACCGATTACGGAGGCGATGGCCAGTGCCACCAGCAGGGTGATCGCCAGGCTCATGGAACCCATGAACTCGACCAGGATGCGGCTGCGCCGCGGGGCGCGGGCGGACTTGCTGCGGGCACCGGTCGCGGGAGCAGACCCGGCCACCTGTTCGTTATTCGACATGCTGAAACCTGCGTTGACCTTCGCGACTATGCGAAGCACCCCTGTCGGGGTTCAATTTCCTAGACAAACTGCACGGAAGTTTCGTGCAAACCCTGTTACTGGAGCTGGCCAGTTTCTCTGATCCGACCTGTCTGACGTGCCGAGCCCCCGCTCCATTCCCGGTGGCGGAAAAATTTGTCTGCCCCGGACAGCAAAAAAGGGGCGGCCTATGGCCGCCCCTTCCCTGGGAGGTTCGCCGCCCGGACTGCACGGCGCTCCGGCACGATCAGTCGGACGACAGCCCGGCCATGTACTGTGACACGGCCTCGATGTCTTCGTCGGACATGCGCTGAACCACATTGCGCATCATCCGACCCGCGTCGTTGGAACGCTCTCCGTCACGGAATTTGTAAAGCTGGTCCGCGCTGTAGGTGGCGTGCTGCCCCGCAACCTTCGGGAACATCGCCTCCGGGTTGCCCTGGCCATTCGGGCCGTGGCATGCGATGCAGGCGGCGACGTTCTGGGAGGGGATGCCGCCACGGTAGATGCGCTCGCCGCGTTCGACGACGTCTTCGTCGGCGGTTTCGGTGGTGATGGACTGCTCGGCGAAGTAGGCCGCCAGGTCGCGCATATCCTGCTCGTCCAGATCCGCGACTTCGCCCGCCATCAGCGAATCATAGCGGGTCTCGCCTTCCTTGAAGTCACGCAGCTGCTTGACGGTGTATTTCGGGTGCTGGCCCGCGAGCTTCGGCCACTCCGGGTTGGTCGAGTTGCCGTCCGCCTGGTGGCAGGCCGCGCAGGACTGGGAGATTTCCTGGCCGCGCTGAGGATCGCCCGCCTGAGCCGCCGACAGCGGGAGCAGCAGGGAGACGGACAGGGCAGCAAAGAGAGCGGAAAGCTTGTGGTTCATGATCGAAGATTCTCCTGCATGTAAATGCGTGCCGGGTCGGACCCGCGTTCCTTGTGCCCCTTGGCAGGGCGATCAACATGAAGGAAACACTGGTCAATGTACACCCTTGCGCTCGAGTCGCTTTTGCATGCGAACAAGCCGCGGCGACTGCCGTGCAGTCACTCTGCACAAGGGAGCCGCAACGCCGTTCGCGCGCAAAAGCGGCCGAGCCCCTGCATTGTAATGGGTTATGGGGTTGGTACCCCAGTTTCCCGATCCTGCGTTGCGCCGCTTGCGGGTAGAACCACTACCCGCAAGCGGCGCGCCTTGTCTCGGAAAACCTGGGGTACCAACGCGAGGGTGTACATTGACCAGTGTTTCCTTGAGCGGCGCAGTTTATAGCACAATGCTAAATTGCGCTCAAAAATATTCCGAGCTCCGCACTCGGCCAAGGACGTCCCCCGCCCCATGGAACCCCGTTTTCGCGAGACCGCCTTTATCAAGGGCGTGGCCCAGGTCGAGCAGCTCCCGGAGGATGACGGCATCGAGATTGCCTTCGCCGGGCGCTCGAATGCCGGCAAATCCAGCGCCCTGAATGCCCTGTGCGGGCGCAAGGCCCTGGCCCGGGTGGGCCGCACGCCCGGGCGCACCCAGGAAATCAACCTGTTCGCCCTGCCGCCGGACGAGGCATGGCGGCTGGTGGATCTGCCCGGCTATGGTTACGCGAAGGTGTCCGCCGGCCAGCGCCAGCATTGGGATCGGCTGCTGGGGGATTACCTGCAGTCGCGCGAGTGCCTGGCAGGGCTGGTGCTGATCATGGACATCCGTCGTCCCCTGACCGAGCTCGACCGTCAGCTGCTGGAGTGGGTGCCGCTGGAGCGTTGCCAGTTGCACTGCCTGCTGACCAAGGCCGACAAGCTCTCGCGGCAGGCGGCCGACAAGCAATTGCACGCGACCCAGCGCGAGCTGGAAGGCTTGGGGATCGAGGCGACCCTGCAGACCTTTTCTTCATTGAAAAATCAGGGGGTCGATGACCTGCGCGGCCTGTTGACCGAGTGGCTCCAGCCGGTCGAAGACTGACCGTGGCGCGAACCATGAACCCCAGACAAAAAAATGCCCCGGCCTTGGGGAGGGCCGGGGCAAGATTCGGCCTCGACAGGGGGGAGCGAGGCCTGCCCGCTCAGGGAGAGAAGCGGGCTCGCGCTGGGCTAGAGCGCTTGTAACGTAAGAAAGCGTCAGTTGCCTTGAGTTCCATCCGTTCCCGAAAATGAACGTGATTGGCTTCACACTCCTGAATGCAGCGCTCCTGTGGCTGTTGCCCCGTCAGTCATCGGTTCCCTGGGACTGGGCGTGTGCCCTCAGGGTCTCGACCAGATCGGCCGCGCTGGTCCCGTGAGGGTGAATCTCCAGCAAGTCGCCTTCGGGCCCGATCAGATAGGTCGATGAACTGTGGTCGATGATGTCGCCCATCGCCGAATCCGTTGCGCGGCGTTCGTAGAAGACACCATAGCGCTTAGCGGCGGGCTTCAAGTCTTCTTCGGATCCGGTGGCCGCGTGAATGTCGGCATGAAAATGGGCCACGTAATCGGCCAGGCGGTCCTCGGTATCTCGTTCCGGATCGACGCTGATAAACACACCGTTCACCTGGCCCTGCAACTCTTCCGGCAAGCGGTTCAGCGCCCCGCCAATCCACCCCAGGCTGGTCGGGCAGGCATCCGGGCAGCTCGTATAGCCGAAATACAGCCAGACGTACTGGTCCGTGTAATCGCCCAGGTCGAAGCGCTCCGCGTGCGTGGCGATCGGCAGCTCGATCGGTCCGCCCTGTACCTCGTCGGCGATGGGCAGTTGCGCATGACCTGCAAGATCGCGCGGCGGCGGCTCGCCCGGCTCCAGAGTGACATACACCAGCAGAGCACCTGCGGCGACCACCGCGAAGGCCCAGAAGAGACTGCTGACGGGGATACGGTTCATAAGGGGTTCATCAGTGATCGCGGGCAGTGACAAAGCGGAATTGTACGAAGGCGGCCTCGGATTTGCCTGCCGGCATCGCGGTGGCTGCCCAGGTCATGGATTCGGTGGTACAGATCGGCAGCGTGGTCGTGCCGCGGTAGCGGCCATCACCCGTGTGTTCCAGGCGCGGGCGCTGGTAGCCCATATACATTTCGACTCCGGCCAGGTCCAGGTCCAGGGCCTCAGGGTTGTTCAGCGCGGTCTTCGCCGCGGCATCCAGCTGCAGGTCCAGCGTCAGCTCCCGCAGCATCGGTACCGGGCGCGGCGTGATCTCCAGGCGCACCTCGCCGCCCTGTGCCAGGGCGGTGCTGCAGGGGCCGGCATTCAGGTCGCAGGCCTGTGGCTGGACGATCGGCACCTCGGCGGCGCCACTGTCCAGGTAGCGTTCGGCCAGCATCCAGGCGCTCGCGAGTAGCAGCAGCGCGACCAGCCAGGCGGCGATTCGGTTGAAGCGATGGGCCAGCATGGGGGCTAGTGGGCGTCGTCCCAGTTGGCGCCGACGCCGACGTCTACGACCAGTTCCACGTCCAGGTCGGCGGCCCCGCTCATGGCCTTGCGCACCAGCGTGGTCAGGTCCTCCACCGCCGCGTCGGCCACCTCGAACACCAGTTCGTCGTGCACCTGCATGATCATGCGCGCGTCAATCCCGGTGTCCTCGAGGTCGTGCGCGACCCGTACCATCGCGCGCTTGATGATGTCGGCGGCCGTGCCCTGCATCGGGGCGTTGATCGCGACACGCTCGGACTGCTGGCGCCGCGCCCCGTTGCGGCTGTTGATCTCCGGCAGGTACAGGCGGCGGCCGAACAGGGTCTCGACGTAGCCGTTCTCGCGCCCGGAGGCGCGCGCCCGTTCCATGTAGTCGTGCACGCCGGGATAGCGGCTGAAGTAGCGGTCGATGTACTCGCGCGCCTCGCCCTGCTCGATGCCGAGGTTGCGCGCCAGGCCCCAGGCGGACATGCCGTAGATCAGGCCGAAGTTGATCGCCTTGGCCGCGCGGCGCTGATCGCCGGAGACCTGCTCCGGGTCCAGCCCGAAGACCTCGGCGGCGGTTGCGCGGTGGATGTCCTGACCCTCGGCAAAGGCCTTCAGCAGGCCGGCATCCTGCGACAGGTGAGCCATGATGCGCAGCTCGATCTGCGAGTAGTCTGCCGCCAGTAGCTGGTGGCCCTCTTCCGCGATGAACGCGCGGCGGATGCGCCGGCCGGCCTCGGTGCGCACCGGGATGTTCTGCAGGTTCGGCTCCGAGGATGACAGCCGCCCGGTGGCCGCCCCCGCCTGGTGATAGGAAGTGTGCACCCGACCGGTCTCCGGGTGGATGCGCCGGGGCAGGGTCTCGGTGTAGGTGCTGCGCAGCTTGGACAGGCCGCGGTGCTCGAGGATCAGGCGCGGCAGGGCGTAGTCGTCCGCCATCTGCTCCAGCACGTCCTCGGCGGTGGAGGGCTGGCCCTTGGGTGTGCGCCGCAGTACCGGCAGGCCCAGGCGTTCGAACAGGATCTCCTGGATCTGTTTGGGCGAGCCGAGGTTGAACTCGCCGCCGGCCTCCTCGAAGGCCTCGCGCTCGATGCGCTCCATCTCGGCCAGCAGCTCCTGGCTCTGCTCGCCGAGCCGATCCGGGTCCACCTTTACGCCGACGCGTTCGATATCCGCCAGCACCGGGACCAGCGGCATCTCGATCTCGCGGTAGACAAACGCGGGGCCTTCGGCCGCCTGCAGACGTGGCTGGAACACCGCATCCAGCTGCAGGCAGATATCAGCGTCCTCGCCGGCGTAATCGGTGGCGATGCCGATATCCACCTCGGCGAACGGGATCTGCTTCACCCCCTTGCCGGCCACGTCCTCGTAGTGCGTGGTCTTGTAGTCCAGGTGGCGCTCGGCCAGGGAGTCGAGGTCGTGGCGGTTGGCCCCGGCATCCAGGCAGAACGACTCGAGCAGGGTGTCGTCGACGATCCCGCGCAGGGTGATGCCGTGATTGCCCAGCACGTTGCGGTCGTACTTCAGGTGATGGCCCAGCTTGCCGTGGCGCTCCGACTCCAGCCACGGTTTCAGGCGCTCGAGCGTCTCCGCGCGCGGCAGCTGCGGGTCGGCGTCCGGCCCGGTGTGGGCCAGCGGCAGATACCACGCGGTGCCCGGCTCGAAGGCGAAGGACATGCCGACGATCTCGGCGCGCATCGCGTCGAGGCTCGTGGTCTCGGTGTCGAAGGCGACTCGGTCGGCCTTGTCCAGACGCTCCAGCAGCTCGGCCAGTTCGGCCTCCTCGCGCAGCGTCCGGTAGTCGCCCTTCGCCTGCGACGGGCCCGGATTGCCGTCAGCGGCCTCGTCCTCGCTACCCTCCAGCTCCGCGCGCCAGCGGGTGAAGCCGTAGCGGCGCACCATCTCCAGCAGGCGCTCGTGATCCGGCTCGCGGATGTTCAGGTCGTTGGGGCCGGCATCCAGCTCGACATCGCGCTTGACCGTGATCAGTTCGCGCGAGGTGGGCAGGCGCTCGGCCGCGGCGCGCAGGTTCTCGCCGATCTTGCCGCCGATGTCGTCGGCCTGCTCGAGGATGGTGTCGAGATCGCCGTACTTCGCGATCCACTTGGCCGCGGTCTTGGGGCCGACCTTGTCTACGCCCGGGATGTTGTCGACGCTGTCGCCCATCAGCGCGAGGTAGTCGACGATCTGCTCCGGGGCCACGCCGAATTTTTCCTGTACGCCCTCGCGGTCCAGCGTGACCCCGCTCATGGTGTTGACCAGGGTGATGCGGTCATTCACCAGCTGGGCGAGGTCCTTGTCGCCGGTGGAGATCACCACGTCATGCCCGGCTGCGGCGGCCTGATCGGCCAGGGTCGCGATCACGTCGTCGGCCTCCACGCCCTCGACGCACAAAAGTGGCAGGCCCATCGCCCGCACGAGTTCGTGCAGCGGCTCGATCTGGGCGGCCAGCTCGTCCGGCATCGGCGGGCGGGTGGCCTTGTATTCCGGGTAGATGTCGTCGCGGAAGGTCTTGCCCTTCGCGTCGAACACCACCGCCATGTGTTCCGGGCCGTAGTCCGCGCGCAGCTTGCGCAGCATGTTCGCCACACCAATCATCGCCCCGGTCGGGGCGCCATCCGGCGCGGTCAGCGGCGGCAGGGCATGGAAGGCCCGAAACAGATACGACGAACCGTCGACCAGAACGAGGGGGGCTTGTGACATCAATGCGGTATCCGTGCGGAAGGTGCGCGCCATTCTACAGCCCCGTTTTGTGCCGCGACCATTTGTACCGACCCGGGGCGCCCGTTACGCTTGGCCTTCGACACGAGGAACCCTCCGCATGAACGACCGCGAACGCGCCGAACACCCCGGCCTGCGCCCGATTGACGACTCCGCTCTGACCCGCGAAAGCTGGAAGATCTTCCAGATCATGGCGGAGTTCGTGGAGGGCTTCGAGCGCCTGGCGCACATCAAGCCATCTGTGAGCATCTTTGGCTCCGCGCGCTTTCCACCCGGACATCCGCATTACCAACTGGGCGAAGAAGTCGCCCGCCAGCTGTCGGATGCCGGCTTCGCGGTGGTGAGTGGCGGCGGCCCGGGCATCATGGAGGCCGCCAACAAGGGCGCCTTCGCCGGGCGCTCCCCCAGCATCGGCCTGAATATCCAGCTCCCCCACGAGCAAAGCGCCAACCCGTATCAGGACATCAGCCTGGGGTTTCGCCACTTCTTCTCGCGCAAGGTGATGTTCGTGAAATACGCCTCCGCCTATGTGGTCCTGCCGGGCGGTTTTGGCACGCTGGACGAACTGGCGGAGATTCTGACGCTGGTGCAGACCGGCAAGACCCGGCGCATCCCGATCGTGCTGGTCGGCTCCGAATTCTGGAAGGGGCTGCTGCACTGGTTCGACGACACTCTTGTGTCCGAAGGCACAATCGATGCCGAGGACCTGAAGCTATACTCGTTGGTGGATGCCCCGGAAGACGTGGTGGACGTGATCTTCGAGCATTACGAGGCGCGCAGCTTCGAGCCTTCCGCGGAAGAAAAGAAACGCATGATGGAGCTGTGAGCATGGCCGCTAAGTGCACCCATTATCCCGCCGCCCTCCTGGTCGGTCTGCTTCTCGCGCCGGCTCTGGCCATTGCCCAGCAGGAGCGCGAGTGGGACGATGCCCCGCCGCCGCCCGAGATGCCGGACGAGGCCGAGGCCGACCCCGCGCCGCCCGTGCTCGACGAACGCGCGCGCGAGCAGCGGGGCCTGGAAGAGGCTGACATTGTGATCATCGAACGCGACGGGGAGACCCGGCGCGAGTACCGCATGGGCGGGCAACTGGTGATGGTGGAGGTGATCCCCGCGGCCGGTCCCTCCTACTACCTGATCGACAGCACCGGCGACGGCCTGCTCGATCGCCGTCAGCGTGAGCTGGAACCCGATTTCGTACCGCCGTCCTGGGTGATTTTCCAATGGTAATGAACGAACACGACTGCCAGGCCTGTGCCGAGGCCTGCGGGGTGAGCATCGAGTTTCGCGAGGGCGAGGCCTTGCTGGCGGGGCAGCCCGTGCAGTGCCTGCGTCTGTCGGCGGATGCCGCCTCCGGTATCGAGGCGGCCCTGAAGGGTGCAGGCATCAGCCCGCTGGCCACCGCTGATGCCGACGGGACGCGGATTCTTTTCCTGGATCAAGGTCAGGCATTGCGCGAACCCCTGTCGGCCGAGGGCCCCGGAAGCCTCAACGCCCTGGGGGAGCGGGCCGCGAGCTGGCAGGCCCTGCACCCGGCGAGTGCGATGCCGGAGGCCACGGGCTATCGCCGCGGGGTGCTGCAGCAGCTTTTGCGCGAACGCGCCGATGCCCTGGGCCAGACGCTGTTGGCCGGCGAGCGGGAGACGCTGGATGCCGAACTCCACCACCAGAGCCTCTATCGTTTCGAGGATCTGCCGCTGGCCGGGAGCTACTGGCACTCGGTGCGGGTCTATTCGGAAGGGGCCGGGCTCGCGGATCTGGTGATGCCGCCGGCGCCGGTGCCCGCTTTCTGGCAGCTCGCGCGCATCGCATTGGCGATTGCGGTGGACGAGGCCGGCGAGATTCGAGCCGATGCCTACCGCGCGTTGCTTGCGGGCTACCATGCCAGACGCCCGTTGGCCGCGATCGAGCGCGGGGCCGCACCGACATTGCTGCGCCTGGCCGCACTGGACGACTGGATCGGTCGTCGCGAATCCGGCGCGACGGGCGAGGCCGAACGCCAGCGGCTCGTTGCGCTGCAGGGGCACGCCGCCCGTGTGCAGGGCATGTGGGTACGTGCCGCGTAGGTGGCTCGGGGGTTTCGGCCCAAGGAGATCGACGATGAACAAGGTCTGGGTGCTGTTTCTAGTCGCGATGTGCCTGCCGGCGCTCACCCAGGCCGAGGTCTATCGCTGGACTGACGACCAGGGCAATGTGCACTTTGGCGACCGTCCTCCCGAGGGCAGCGCCAGCGAGTCGGTCGATGTACGTGAGCCCATGCGCGGGGTGCCGCTCGAGGGTGCCCGAGAGATCCTTGAACGTCCGGTGCGGCCTCAGCAAGAGGAGGCCGATGCCAGTGGCTACGAACGCGTCGCGATTACGCAGCCGGAGGACGGGGCCGGCGTGCGTGCCAATGACGGCAATGTCACCGCCGAGGTGGCGCTGGAGCCCGCCCTGGATACCGAGGCCGGCCATCGCGTCGTCTGGCTGCTGAACGGCGAGGAGGCTGGCGACAGCACCGGCTCCAGTATCACCTTCGAGGGGCTCAACCGCGGCGAATACAGCCTGCAGGCGCGAGTAGAAGACGACGCCGGGCAGGAGCTCGCCAGCAGCGACACCATCCAGTTCAACGTGCTGCGCATCGCGATCCCGCGCGAACAGCAGCAACAACAGCGCCCGCAGCAATTCCCCCAGGGCGGCGCCCCGCAGGCCCCTCGGGCCCCCCAGGCCCCGCGCGCACCTCAGCCCCAGGTCCAGCAGATTCCGCAGAACTAGTCGGCCGCACCAACTCCGTGCGCATTCTGCCCCAATATGGTGCCGTATTTGCACTATAATGGGGCGGCGCTTGGTGATTGCCGCCACGGCCGCCTTGCCTGGGCGCTCTCCTGCCCGCGGATGATCCACCCTGTGCTGTGCCCCTGTTTGGCGCGATTCCTGCTTGAGGCCCGTTGATGAACAATCCTGTTGCCAAGCCCGCCCCAGCGCCATGGCCCTGGTGGGACGACCTGTCAACTGCCGTGCTGGTGACGGATGGCGAGCTGCGCCTGGTCAGCCTGAACAGTGCGGCCGAGGTCCTGCTGGGGCTTAGCCGCGAGCGTATCGTCGGCCACGGACTGGGGCAGTGCCTCAGGCTCGACCGCAGCCTGTCCAATCGGCTGCGGTCGGTGTTGTCACTCGATCAGCCGATTACCCTGCGCGCCCGACAGATGGAGCCACTGCGCGCCGAGCCCTTCCTGGCGGACATCACCATCACGCCTCTGCGCGGTGACGATGGCCGCGAGCCACAACTCTTGTTTGAACTTAACGCCATTGATCGCCATGAACGGATCAGTCGCGAGGAACAGCTGCAAAAGCAGCAGGCGATCACGCGTGCGGTGACCCGGGGGCTGGCCCACGAGATCAAGAACCCGCTGGGCGGCCTGCGCGGGGCGGCGCAGCTATTGGCCAGCGAGCTGGATGACGACGGGCTGAAGGAATACACCGGCATCATCATTCGCGAGGCGGACCGGCTGCGCAGCCTGGTGGATCGCATGCTGGGCCCGAACAACCTGCCCCGCCTCGAGGCCGTAAACCTCCACGAGGTGCTGGAGCACGTGCGCGGCCTGGTCAGTGTGCAACTGCCGCTGGGTCTGAAGATCCGCGGCGACTACGACCCGAGCATCCCGGATGTGCAGGCCGACCGCGACATGCTGGTGCAGGCCATCCTGAATCTGGTGCAGAACGCGGTGCAGGCGTTGAGCGAGGGCGGCGAGATCACCCTGGTCTCGCGCGTACTGCGCCAGTACACCATTTCCGGTCACCGCCACCGCCTGGTGGCACGCCTGAGCGTGCGCGACAACGGCCCGGGCATCCCGGAGGAGATCCGCGAGCGCATCTTCTTCCCGATGGTGACCGGCCGCGCCGCGGGCACCGGCCTGGGCCTGCCCATCGCCCAGAGCCTGATCCAGTTGCACAACGGACTCATTGAATGCCGTTCGCGACCGGGCAGCACCTCGTTCGACATCCTGCTGCCGATCGAACCCCAAAATGCCAAGGAGGCCGGCAACTGATGGACCCCATCGTCTGGATCATTGACGACGACGACTCGATCCGCTGGGTGCTGGATCGCGCCCTGCAGCGCGCCGGTATCAATGTGCGCGGGTTCGAGACGGCCGACGCGGCCTGGGCTGCGCTGGAGACTGACGAGGCCCCGGATACGGTGGTGGCCGACATCCGCATGCCGGGGCTGAACGGCCTCGATTTTCTCGCCCGTATGCAGACCCGCCCGGATCCGCCACCGGTCATCATCATGACGGCGTTTTCGGATCTCGAGAGCGCGGTCGGCGCTTACCAGACCGGGGCTTTCGAGTATCTGCCCAAGCCGTTCGATGTCGACGAGGCCGTGGCCCTTGTTCAGCGTGCGCTGGAGGCGCGGGCGACTGCGCAGCAAAATGCCGAGGGTGGCGCCAGGATCGAGGACACCCCCATCATCGGCGAGGCGCCGGCGATGCAGGAGATGTTCCGCGCGATCGGGCGTCTGTCGCGCAGCAATATCACCGTACTGATCAACGGCGAGTCCGGCACTGGCAAGGAGCTGGTCGCGAGGGCCTTGCACCAGCACAGCCCGCGGGCCGATCAGCCATTGATCGCGTTGAACACCGCCGCGATCCCGAAAGACCTGCTGGAGAGCGAGCTGTTCGGTCATGAGCGTGGCGCCTTTACCGGCGCCAGCCAGAGCCGCAAGGGCCGCTTTGAGCAGGCCGATGGCGGCACACTGTTCCTCGACGAGATCGGCGACATGCCGTTCGACCTGCAGACGCGTTTGCTGCGGGTGCTGGCGGACGGAACCTTCTATCGCGTCGGTGGGCATACCCCGATCCGGGTGGATGTGCGCATCATCGCCGCCACCCACCAGGACCTCGAGGAGCGCGTGCGCGCCGGGCTGTTCCGCGAGGATCTGTTCCATCGCCTGAACGTGATCCGTATCCATGTGCCGTCGTTGCGCGAGCGCCCGGAGGACATCCCGCTGCTGGTGCAGCACTTCATGGCCGAGGTGGCGTGCGAACTGGGGGTCGAGGCGAAGACCATGCGGCCGGAGGTGGTGCGCGAGCTGCAGCGTCTGCCCTGGCCGGGTAATGTTCGCCAGCTGGAGAACACCTGTCGCTGGCTGACGGTCATGGCCTCGGGACGTGAGGTGCACCTGGACGACCTTCCGGCCGAGCTGCATCAGGATGCGCCGCCCATGGAGACCCACGGAGGCCTGTCGGACGCGCAGATGGCCACGCCGCGTGACTGGACCAGCGAGCTGGCCCAGGTCGCTCGGCAGCACTGGCAACAGGGCGAGCGCGACCTGCTCGGCCGGGTTCTGCCACAACTGGAGCGTACGGTGATTCGCGAGGCGCTGAATGTGACCGGTGGGCATCGCCAGCAGGCCGCTGCCCTGCTGGGCTGGGGCCGCAACACCCTGACTCGCAAGATTCAGGAGCTGGGCATCGACGACGAGTAGGGCAGATCAGGTCGTGGGGTCTTCCGGGGCCGGGGCGGCGCAGGCGGAGATCGCGCTGTTGAGCTGCAGGCTCCCGGTCAGCTCGCTGACCTGCTGGATGCCGTGGCGATCCATGTAGTCGCGGATGCCGTCCAGGATCTTCGGCAGGCACAGCGGATCGTAGAACAGCCCGGTACCCACGCCCACGGTGCTGGCGCCCGCGATCAGGAATTCCAGCGCGTCGCGCGCATTCATCACGCCGCCCTGGCCGATGATCGGGACATTATGCGGTGCGGCCACCTGATAGACCTGCTGTACTTTCAACAGCGCGATCGGCTTGATCGCCGGGCCGGAGAGTCCGCCCTGGTTGTTGCCGATCACCGCGCGGCGGTTTTCCACGTCGACGGCCATCCCCATCAGGGTGTTGATCACGGCAAACCCGTCGGTCCCGGCATCGATGCAGCGGCGGCCATTCTCGGCGATGTCGGTCTGGTTGGGCGACAGCTTGGTGATCAACGGCTTGGAGGTCACGGAGCGGCAGGCCTCGACCACGCGCGCCGACATCTCCGGGTCGTTGCCGAACGCCACGCCGCCTTCTTTCACGTTGGGGCAGGAGATATTGATCTCGATGGCATCGATCGGCGAGTCGTCGAAACGCCGGGTGACCTCGATGTACTCCTCGATCGTGGAGCCCGAGACGTTGGCGAAAAAGCGCGTCTCCTCGAAATCCAGCGCGGGCAGGATCTCGTCCACCACCCGGTCCACGCCCGGATTCTGCAGCCCGATCGCGTTCAGCATGCCGTCCGGGGTCTCGTAGACGCGGTGCGGCGGGTTGCCCAGTCGCGCCTGGCCGGTCGTGCCCTTCAGGCAGATCGCACCCGCGTCGCGATTGGAGAACCCGGCAACCCGGGTGTATTCCTCGCCAAAGCCGACACAGCCGGACAGCAGCACCAGCGGCGTGTTCAAATGCAGCCCGCAGAAATCAACGGCCAGCCGCGGATCGGTGCGCGAATCACTCATGCTTCACATCGTCCTTTATGAACCGGAAATCCCGCCGAACACGGGCAATATTATTCGTCTGGCGGCCAACACCGGGGCGGCGTTGCACCTGATCCATCCGCTCGGCTTCGAGCTGGATAGCGCCCGGGCGCGCCGCGCCGGGCTCGACTATCACGAGCTGGCCCGGGTGCAAGAGTATGACAGCCTCGAACGGTGGCGGGAATCGATCCGGCCGCAGCGCGAGTTCGCCCTGACCACGCGCGGGCAGGCCCGTTACGACCAGGCCGGGTTCCAGTCCGGTGATGCCCTGTTGTTTGGGCCGGAGACCCGCGGACTGCCCCAAGCGGTACTCGACGCACTGCCTCCCGAACAGCGATTGCGTCTGCCCATGCAGCCCGATAGCCGCAGCCTGAACCTCTCCAACGCGGTGGCCGTGGTCGTCTACGAGGCCTGGCGCCAACTCGGTTTTCCGGGCGGGGTCTAGGGTCCGATGTGCTGGGCAGGACGCCGTGCTTTGCTCTAAGCTCGAAGGCGTGGCTCACGGCTGCGGGATCCCCAGTTGGGTCTTCTGCGCGGCTCCAATAAGAAGGGGTTCGGGATTCATGGTTTCTGCTTTTCGATCGTTCTGCCTGCTGGCCGCCACCAGCCTCCTCGTCTCGCCGCTCGCCGCGGATGAACCCACCGGTTCTGACAACTGGTGGTGGGATGACGACTGGTGGGAAGACGGCGTGCTGTATTCCGATCTCGAGAATCACGAGGTCGAGATCGAGCGATTCGAGTATGAGCGCGACGGCGTGGACATCCCGGCGCTGGTGGCGCGCCCCGCCGATGGCGAGGCCTATCCCGCGATCCTCTGGGCCCATGGCCGGCGCGGGCTGGACGATCTGGCGATCCTGCATGTGAAGCGCCTGGCCGCGCGCGGCTTCGTGGTGATGGCGCCGGACATGTACACCGGCCGTTTCATGGAAAGCCATCCGCTGGATCATGACTACGAGCTGGAGGGCGACCTGAACAAGGGATTGGATGTCCTGCTCGAGCGTGACGACATCGTCGGTGACCGGGCCTGCCTGGTCTCCATCACGCGCGGGGGCTACAAGACGCTTAAGGTGGCCGTGACCTTTGAGCGGCAGGTCGAGGATGTTGCCTGCTGGGCCGGCTACTACCCGCACCTGCAGGACCCGAACCTCGGCGAGCCGCACCAGGTGTATCGCTACGCCAACGAGGTCAATCAGCTCGAGATCCCGATGATGATCCTGATCGGCGACGAAGAGCAGTATCAGCGCCACCGGACCGCGAAGATGGCCGCGGACGGTCTGGAAAGCCGCGGCGGTGATGTGACCTGGATCGAATATCCAGGCGTTGGCCGCGGCTTCGATTTTCGCAATGGCAGCAACCGCACCTTCGCCGACGATCTCGCCTCTCGTGACGCGATGATCCGGGTCACCCGCTTTGTGAACCAGCATCTGCGCGACTGAGTTCTCCCTCGACTTCCTCCCCTGGCCTGCGAGCCGGCACCACCGACCCATCGGGTTGGTGGTGCCGTTGTGCCTTCAGGTCCTCTCGGGTCAATAAGTCTTTGATAATACAATTAAACGTTTCCGTGCGGAGAGTGCGGAATTTGCTATCTTCGGGCCTTATGTCACTGAGATGCCCGGTCGTTGCGCGGCCGATTCACGGTTGGAACGCACTAAAGTCGCAGAAGGAGGACGAAGATGGCCAAGGTTCTGATCGCCCAGGGTGGAGGCCCGACGGCGGTAATCAATCAATCCATGGTGGGCGCAGTCCTGGAAGCCCGGAAATTTACCGACGTCGAGCTGGTATACGGGGCCTTCCACGGGGTCCGCGGGATCATCGACGAGGAGTTCCTGGACCTGACCCAGGAGACCACCCACAATCTGGAGATGGTCGCGCGGACGCCCTCCTCGGCGCTGGGCTCTACGCGTGACAAGCCGGATCTCGACTACTGCAAGGAGATCTTCAAGGTCCTGAAGGCCCACGAGATCACCTACTTCTTCTATATCGGCGGCAACGACTCCTCCGACACGGTGCGTATCGTCAGCGAGGAGGCGCGCAAGGCCAACTATCCGATGCGTTGCGTGCATATCCCGAAGACGATCGACAATGACCTGGTGGAGAACGACCATACGCCGGGCTTCCCGTCCGCAGCGCGTTTCGTGGCCCAGGCCTTCGTCGGCGCCAACCTCGACAACTATGCCCTGCCGGGAATCTATCTGGCGGTGGTCATGGGCCGCCATGCCGGGTTCCTGACCGCGGCCTCCGCCCTCGGGAAGAAATTCCCGGACGACGGGCCCCACCTGATCTACGTGCCCGAACGCGTATTCGAAGTCGACCGCTTCCTGTCGGACGTCAAGGCGACCATGGACCGTTACGGGCGCTGCGTGATCGCGGTCAGCGAGGGGATCCATGACGCGGACGGTGAGCCGATCGCGACCAAGCTCGCCAAGGACGTGGAGAAGGATGCCCACGGTAATGTTCAGCTCTCGGGCACCGGCGCCCTGGCCGACATGCTCTGTGGCGAGATCCGGGACAAGCTGGGGGTCAAGCGCGTACGCGGCGACACCTTCGGCTATCTGCAGCGTGCCTTTATTGGCTGTGTCTCGGACGTCGACCAGCGCGAGGCCCGGGAAGTGGGCGAGAAGGCCGTGCAGTTTGCGATGTGGCAGGGCCGCGACGGCTCGGTCGCGATCAAGCGTACCGGCTTTTATTCGGTGGACTACGAGTACGTGCCGCTGGAGGCCGTCGCTGGCAAGACCAAGGTCATGCCGGACGAGTTCATCGATGCCTCGGGCACCGACGTCACCGACGCCTTCCGGATGTATCTGCGTCCGCTGCTGGGCTCGGGCATGCCGGATGCCTACCGCCTGCGTCAGAACAAGGTGACCAAGGTGCTCGGTCGCTAATAGCAAGAAAGCCCCTGGTCCCGTGTCCGGGCCCAGGGGCGGCAGGCGCGGGGCCGTGGCCCCAATCAAGACGACCCGCTCGGAATACCAGGCGGGTCGTTTTTTAGCCCAGGGCCTTGAAGATCTGGTCGCGGATGTCTTCCACCGATCCGGTTCCCTTGATGTGGACGTATTGCGGCGCGTCGGGCTCGCCGCTGTCCGCCCACTTCGAGTAGAAGTCCACCAGCGGGCGCGTCTGGCTGTGGTAGGCCTCGAGGCGCTTGCGCACCGTTTCTTCGTTGTCGTCTTCGCGCTGGATCAGGTCCTCGCCGGTGACGTCGTCCTTGCCTTCGACCTTCGGCGGATTGAATTCGACGTGATAGGTGCGGCCGGAGCCCGGATGTACCCGCCGTCCGCTCATGCGGCGGATCACCTCTTCGTCGGGGACATCCACCTCCACGACAAAGTCGAGCGGCACGTTCTGCTCCTTCAGGGCCTCGGCCTGCGGGATGGTGCGCGGGAAGCCATCGAACAGGAAGCCGGTGTCGCAGCAATCGGGCTGCTCCACGCGTTCCTTCACCAGGCCCAGGATGATGTCGTCGGAGACCAGGCCGCCAGCATCCATGACCTCTTTGGCCTTCAGACCCAGTGGGGTGCCTGCCTTGACGGCTGCACGCAGCATATCGCCGGTGGAGATCTGCGGGATGTTGTACTTCTCGCAGATGTACTGGGCCTGGGTGCCCTTGCCGGCGCCAGGCGCCCCCAACAGAATCAGTCGCATGCTCTCGCTCCTATGAGGAGTGGGTGGTTGTGCTATGGTCGCTGCAGACACTCCCGATCCGCGCAAGTTACAGTACAGGGGTTGTGGTTGTCGGTACAACCCTGCCCATCCTTATGTGACACCCGCCCCCTGCAAGGAGTCACCGACCGTTATGCAAGCCGGCCCCCGCGAGATCACCACGCCGTTTCGGCCCATCCCCCTGGATATCCCGGAGGGCATGAAACCGAACGAGTTCTTCAACAGCACCGAGAACCTCGCCGACCTGGTGAACAACAACGGGCTGCTGGTCAATCCGGAAAACCTCCTGCTCTACCGCAAGGCGCTGGGGCACAGCAACGAGTTCGACTGCTCTATCATCTACAACACCTCGCAGACCATCCTCGACCCGATGGGGCGCCCGGTGCGGCGCACCCAGGTGCCGGAGCCGGTGCGGCATGTCTGGAACCGGATGAACGGAGTGATCATCGAGTACATGCTGGAGCAGTACCCGGACCCGGCCGAGGCCCTGGTGCTGGCGGGCGAGGCCAGCCTGGACGCGACCTGGCCGCTGACCGCGCCCGGGGTGCCCAGTATCCGCATGCTGCACAACCATTTCATCGTCTTTCCGATGGCGACGCTGGCTGAAGCGCCGCTGGCCGATCCCGGTAACCCCAACCTGACCGATGGCGGCCAGCACAGCCTGTTCCAGGCCTATATGCGCGATGTCTACCGGGCCTTCTTTACCCGCGCCCTGGACCTGCAGATCCTGCGGCCGGCGCCCGATCACCAGGCCCGACTCGCGCTGACCGGCTACCCGCACGGCCTCCCGAGCTGGGAGATCCAGGGTGGGGTCGAGGCGTTGAAGGACATCCGCTTCTGGCGCGAATACGACGCGGTCCTGCAGGGCTTTCTGGACTTCTACCGCACCTTCTTCTCGCAGGTCTCCACCCGCAATGCCCCGATGCCCGAGGGCGTGCACTTCCCCGATGCGGTGGAGGAGGTCCTGCTGTTCAACAACGATTTCCTCAAGACCGCCAAGAAGGTGCGCGATCGCTGCTTCACCGACGCCAAGTACGCCCATGCGATCCGTTGGCAGCCGGCCTTCAAGCAGCTGATTTACCGCAACGACGAGGGCCGCTTGATCGTCACGATCAGTCAGAATTCGATCGGCAACGCGATCACTGAGCTGCTGGGGGTGGTGGTCAACCGGGTGCCGGACGCGGAGGCCTACGAGCACGTCGAACCGGCCCTGGTCGAGAAGTTGCTGGAGGTGCGCCGCCGCCTGGTAGAGCTCGATCTGGGTGAGGGGATCACGACCGAGGCCTGGTCGGCGGTCTGATCGGAGCGATTTGGGGCTGGGCCTCGAACCTGGATGGGCCGGGAGCGGTCAGGCCGCCCCCGGCTGTGTCCTCAGGCCACCGACTGGTAGTAGATGTTCTGCGGGTGGTTGGCCTGGGCGAAGAAGAACCAGCGCTCGGCGACCATGCCCAGATACTGGATCACGAACGCGGCGATCAGCAGGTTGACCGGGTCGATGCGGGCGACCAGCACGACCAGCAGCAGGATCGCCGGGACCACGAACGCACCCAGCAGGAAGATCCACTTCATCCCGCGCAGGAACGCGGCCGACATGTGGTGGAAGAATTCCCGCGTATTGAATGACCCGCCCATGAAGCCCTGGGACTTCTGCTGGATCTTCGGGTGCTTCACCCCGATCGCGGTTTGCAGCGTGGACTTCGACTTGATACGGGAGTTGCGCACCAGCGATGCGCTGCGGGTACCCAGTCCCAGAAGCGTCAGGACGATCGCGACCGTCGCCAGGAAGGCGACCAGCGGGACACCGGCCCAGGCCGCATAGGCGGCCGCCAGGGTGAAGCCGTTGGCGGCCCCCAGCACGGTGTAGTTGACCACGGTCAGCGGGGAGTGCCATTCCTGCAGGAACTTGATGCAGGCGTAGATCATCGCGGTCGTTACATACAGCACGATGGCCAGCAGCGCCCCGATGGCGCCAAGCACGACGGTCAGCAGGACGGGGACATCCCCGGCCAGCGTACCCAGGGCCGGGTTGAACCCGAACGCATGGGCCGCGCCGTACAGGAACACGACGCCCATGAACGCCGGGAGCACGATCACCTCGCGCGAGAGCCAAGAGGTGCGCCACTTGGTGGCGGTGCGCCAGGCGCGTTCCGGCCGCCCCAGGTGAAAGAATGAGGCGATCAGCCCAAGCACCAGGAAGGCCAGCGCGAGCGCGGAGCCCAGGGCCAGGAAGTCCGAACCCGGGGGCGGCAGCACGCCCAGCAGGCTCAGTGCCTCGGCACCGAACAGGCCGAGAAACAGGCCCTGGCCGGCGCCGATCAGGGTGGTGAGGAAAATGACCGAGAAGGCTGGATGCATAGTGTCTTCGTCCCTGTTTACCAGCTGGTGACGTCGTCGAGCGAGGGTTCGTCCTGCCCGGGCTTCGGCAACTGACTGTCGATCTTCAGCGGGTTGTCCGCGCGTTCGACCTCGTCTTCGCGGATGGTGAGCTGGGTCTTGCGCCGCGGCAGGTAGTGGTTGGCCGGCTTGGACCCCCATTCCGGCATCAGCTGGTAACCACCGGCCTCGCGGATGGCCTTCGAGACGACCGACTCGGGGTCATGGATATCGCCGTAGAGCCGCGCATTGGTCGGGCAGGCCCGCACGCAGGCCGGCTTGCGATCCCATTCCGGCAGCTCCTCGTTGTAGATGCGGTCCACGCACAGGGTGCACTTGGTCATCACCTTGCGTTCGGCATCCACCTCGCGCACGCCATAGGGGCAGGCCCAGGAGCAGTACTTGCAGCCGATGCACTTGTCGTAGTCGACCAGCACGATGCCGTCCGACTCGCGCTTGTAGGACGCCCCGGTCGGGCAGACCGGCACGCAGGGCGGCTCTTCGCAGTGCAGGCAGGACTTGGGAAAGTGCACCGTCTCGGTGTTCGGGTATTCACCCACCTCGAAACTCTGCACCCGGTTGAAGAAGGTGCCGGTGGGGTCCGCGTCGTAGGGGTTCTGGTCGACCAGTGGGCCGGCATCGCCGGAGGTGTTCCATTCCTTGCAACTGGTCACGCAGGCGTGGCAACCCACGCAGACGTTGAGATCGATGACGAGGGCGAGTTGGGTCATTTCTTGCCTCCTGGGGGAACGCTGCACAATGTGCGCACTCGCGCTCGAGTCGCTTTTGCGTGCGAACAAGGCGCGGCGACTGCCGTGCAGTCACTCTGCACAAGGGAGCCGCAACGCCGTGCGCATGCAAAAGCGGCCGAGCCCCTGCTTTTCAATGGTTTGTGGGGTTGGCGCCCCAGGTTCCCCGATCCAGCGTTGCGGCTCTTGCCGGTAGAACCACTACCGGCTGCGCACCGCGCCTTGTCTCGGAAAACCTGGGGTGCCAACGCGAGTGTGTACATTGTTCAGCGTTTCCCCAGGCCCGCAAAGAAGTTCAAAACACGTGCCCGTGTGGACTGGCCGGGGTACGGTTTGAGCGGCTTGAACTGGGGAGAGGTCTCCTGCGGCTCCCCTTCTTCGGCCTTGTAGATTCGTACGCGGACGTCATACCAGGCCGCCTGACCAGTCACCGGATCGGAGTTCGAGATCGGGCCGCTCTGCCCCGGCAGCTCCTCGGAGATCAGGTGGTTCAGCAGAAAGCCCTTGCGTGACTCGTTGGCGCCCGGGGTCAGGTTCCAGGCCCCCGCGGCCTTGCCGATCGCATTCCAGGTCCAGACGGTGCCGGGCTCGACAGCCTCCGAGTACTTGGCCATGCAGCGCACCCGGCCCCAGGGGCTTTCCGCCCAGATCCAGTCCTCGTCTTCGATGCCGGCGGCCCGCGCGGTGCGCGCGTTCACGTACAGCAGGTTGTGGGCGTGGATCTGGCGCAGCCAGGCGTTCTGGGAGTCCCAGGAGTGGTACATCGCCATCGGCCGCTGGGTGACGGCCGCCAGCGGGTAGGTGTGCTTGTCCGTGGACTGGTGTTCCAGCGGGTCATAGTAGAAGGGCAGCGGGTCGAAGAAGGTCTCGACGCGCTTGGCCAGGTGCGCCGGCGCCTTGCGCGTGGGCCCCTTGCCCTGGGCGGCGGCGCGGAACTTCATCAGCACCTCGGAGTAGAGGTGGATCAGCACGGGCTCGCCATAGCGCGTGATGCGGTTGCGCTGCGACCACTCCAGATAGCCCTTGTTCCAGTTACGCATGTACTGGTAGCTGCGCGGCAGTTCGTACTGGAAGACGCAGTTGTTCTTCGCGTACATCTCCCACTGGTTGGGGTTGGGTTCGCCACGCAGGGACTTTTCGCCGCCCTTGCCGCGCCAGCCGGCCAGGAAACCGATGCCGGAGCCCGGCTCGGTCTCGTAGTTGACCACGAAGTCCGGGTAGTCGCGGAACTTGCGATCGCCCTTCTCGTTCACGAAGGCCGGTAGCTTCAGGCGCGACCCGAGCTCGATCAGTACATCCTGGAAGGGCTTGCACTCGCCCTTGGGCGGCACCACCGGGATGCGCACCGAGTCCACCGGGCCGGTGAACTCGGAGATCGGGCGATCCAGCATCGACATTACGTCGTGGCGTTCCAGATAGGTGGTATCCGGCAGCACCAGGTCGGCAAACGCGGTCATCTCGGACTGGAAGGCATCCGCCACGACCAGGAACGGGATCTTGTATTCCCCGTTGTCGTCCTTGTCGTTCAACATCTTGCGGACCTCTTCCGTGTTCATGGTCGAGTTCCACGCCATGTTGGCCATGAAGATCAGCAGGGTGTCGATCGGGTAGGGGTCGCCGCGCCAGGCATTGGTGATCGCGTTGTGCATCATGCCGTGCACGGCCAGCGGGTACTCCCAGGAGAAGGCCTTGTCGAGTCGCACCGGCTCGCCCTTGTCGTCCACGAACAGGTCGTCCGGGCTGGCCGGCCAGCCGAGCACCATGCCGTCCAGCGGCTTGCCGGGCTGAACGCCCTCCGGCCCCTTCGGCGTGCGGGCGCAAGGCGGGATCGGACGCGGGAACGGGGCCTTGTGGCGGAAGCCACCGGGGCGATCGATCGTGCCCAGCAGCGACATCAGGATCGACAGCGAACGGATGGTGTGGAAGCCGTTCGAGTGTGCGGCCAGCCCGCGCATCGCATGGAAGGAGACCGGGTTGCCGGTCACCGACTCGTGCTCCACACCCCAGGAATCGGTCCAGGCGATCGGCAGCTCGATGCGCTGATCGCGCGCGGTCACGCCCATCTCGTGGGCCAGGCGGCGGATATCCTTGGCCGCTATGCCGGTGACGCGCTCGGCCCATTCCGGGGTGTACTCCGCGACCCGGTCCTGCAGCAGCTGGAACGAGGGCTTCGCCCGTGTCCCGTCGTCGAGTGTGAATTCTCCGAGCAGGTAAGGGTCGGCGCCCGGGGTGTGGGTGGCGACCGGGCGCCCGGTCTTGCGATCCCACCAGAGCTGGTTCTGCGCGTCGTAGCAGCCTTCTTCCGGCGGATCCTCGGTGCGCAGGAACATGCCGAACTCGTCCTGGTCCTCGTCCATGTTCACCAGCTGGCCGGCATTGCTGTAGCGGACCAGGAAGTCGCGGTCGTACAGGCCCTTGTTGATGATCTCGTGGATCAGGGCCAGCAGCAGGGCGCCATCGGTCCCCGGACGGATCGGGACCCATTCGTCGGCGATCGCGGAGTAGCCGGTGCGCACCGGATTGATGGAGATAAAGCGCCCGCCCTGGCGCTTGAACTTGGAGATCGCCACCTTCAGCGGGTTGGAGTGGTGGTCCTCCGCGGTGCCGATCATCACGAACAGCTTCGAGCGTTCCAGGTCGGGACCACCGAACTCCCAGAACGAGCCGCCGATCGTGTAGATCATGCCGGCGGCCATGTTCACCGAGCAGAAACCGCCGTGCGCGGCGTAGTTGGGGGTGCCGAACTGCTTGGCGAACAGCCCGGTCAGGGCCTGCATCTGGTCACGCCCGGTGAACAGCGCGAAGCGCTTCGGGTCGGTCTCGCGGATGTGCCCGAGGCGCTCGGCGAGGATCTCGAAGGTCTCCTCCCAGGAGATCGGCTCGAACTCGCCGTCGCCCCGCTCGGCGCCGGGCTTGCGCCGCAGGGGCTGGGTCAGCCGCGCCGGGGAGTGCTGTTTCATGATCCCGGAGGCGCCCTTGGCGCAGATCACGCCCTCGTTGATCGGGTGCTCGGGGTTGCCGTCGATGTACCGTACCTCCCCGTCGCGCAGGTGCACCCGGATGCCGCAGCGGCAGGCGCACATGTAACAGGTGGTGTTCTTGATTTCGTGCGACGGGGTCTGTGCCATAAATCGTCAACGCCTTGTAAGTTAGACAATCGCGATATACTGCAATACCCCTTACTTCGGTCGGGGTTACCCCCACTATGCAGTTCCGGGGTGCCCACCACAAGGGAGTCAAAGATGGATTCTGCGTGCTCGTTCGGATGCCTCGAATTGGGCCCGGGGGCAGGGCGGGGCGCGGCAGTGTTATCGTCCCGGCACTGGAATTTGGCAACAGAGGCCTGCGAACCCATGAAGGTATGCATTGTTTCCGACAGCCATGACCGCGGCCCGATGCTGGCCCGCGCGATCGAGGCCGGTATTGTCGAGGGCGCCGAGGCGGTCATCCACTGTGGCGACGTGATCGGCGGCAATACGCTGCGGGCCTCGCTGAAGCTGGGTGTGCCGATACACGCGGTGCATGGCAACAACCTGGGGGACCCGGTCGCGATCTCGCGCATCGCCCATCAGTCCAACGGCCTGCTGCACTACTACGGGCTGGATGCCACGATCACCCTGGGGGGGCGCCGCATCTTCGTCACGCACTACCCCCATTACGCCCATGCGATGGCATGCACGGGTGACTACGACCTGGTCTGCTGCGGCCACAGCCACGAGACCGAGATCCGTCAGCAGCCGCATGTGCAGGATGGCTCCACTTGGGTCGTGAATCCCGGCACGGTCGCGGGTCTCGGCGCGCCCGAGGCGACCTGGGCGCTGGGGGATCTCGACCGCATGTCGTTCGAGATCCGGCCAACGCCGGAAGAGGCAGCAGCCGGAATCGAGTGACCCATCGGGGTTCCCTGGCGCCTCCCCGGCGCTGCGCCGCCCCGCGGTTTCGTCAGACGGGACCCGCTTGTCAGCGCGCCCATCTCAGGGCATCGTCTAGGTTCCCACCCTGGATGGAGAAATGCGATGACCGCAGAATTCCCGCACAAGCCCCTGCCATCGAGCAAGGCAGCTCCCGGAACCGGGCTTCAGCAGGTAACCGACGAGGAACCGCGGGTTACGCTGGCCTCCTCCGCGTTGTGTGTGCTGACCGACTTCCGCCGAGTGCCGGTGGCCACAATTGGTCCCGACGCGACCCTCGGTCAGGCGACGGAGCAGATGATTGCCAGGGGTGTGCGGTTGCTGATCGTGGTCGACGACGCGCGGCAGGTGCGCGGGTTGATTACGGCTCGCGATACGCAGGGGGAGCGCCCGATCCAGATGGTGAATGAGCGTGGTCTGCGGCATGAGGACCTCCGGGTCCGTGACCTGATGGCGCCCCTGGATGATGTGGATCTTCTGGACATGCAACGGGTGATGCAGGCGGACGTTGGCGACATCATCGCAACCCTGAAGGACTGGGGGCGTCAGCATGCGCTCGTGGGCCAGACGGATCCGGCGACCGGCGAGACCCGCATCCGGGGCATGTTCTCGGCCACGCAGATTGGCCGCCAACTGGGCGTGTCGGTGCAGACCTTTGATGTCGCGCGGACCTTCGCCGAGATCCAGGCGGCATTGTCGAAGACCTACTGAGAACGCAAAAAGGTGGCGGGATCTCCCGCCACCTTTTCTGTTTCCGGGCTTTGACGCAGTCGAGCCCGGTTACTGATTGATGCTCTGGTAGTAGTCCATCAGGATCTCGGCCACCTCCGGGCGGGAAAACTCGGGCGGGGGTGCCTCGCCGCGGCCCAGCATCTCGCGCACCTTGGTGCCGGACAGGAGCACGAAGTCCTCCTTCGTGTGGTCGGGCGCATCACACATCATGACCACGCGGCCGAGCTTCTTCGAGAAGGCGGTGTGGTCCGCTCGGAAGATCTCGATCTCCAGTGCGTCGCTCGGGACCTCCGTGTCGAAGATGGTCTGGGCGTCGAACGGTCCGTAGTAGTCCCCAACCCCGGCGTGATCGCGCCCGATGATGAAGTGGGTCGCCCCCATGTTCTGCCGGAACAGCGCATGGAGCACGGCCTCCCGCGGCCCGGCATAAAGCATGTCGAAGCCGTACCCGGTGATCATCACGGTGTTCGGGGGGAAGTAGATCTCGGCCATCTTGCGAATGGCGGCGTCGCGCACCGGGGCCGGGATATCGCCGGGCTTCAGCTTGCCCAGCAGCATGTGGATCACCAGGCCATCGGCGCCCAGCTGGTCCAGTGCCATGCGGCATAGCTCCTCGTGAGCGCGGTGCATCGGGTTGCGGGTCTGGAAGGCCACCACCTTGTTCCAGCCGCGTTCCGCGATCTCGTTGCGGATCTCGACCGCAGTGCGGAAGGTGTCGGGGAAGTCATCCTGGAAATAGGAGAAGTGGAGCACCTGGATAGGGCCCGACACGCAGACGCGGCCCTCGCTGTTGAAGGCGGCCACCCCGGGGTGTTCCATGTCGGTCGTGCCGTAGACCTTCTGCGTCATGGTCTCCATCTGTTCGGGGGTGAACTCCTCGATGGCCTCGACTTCCTGGATGGCGAGTACCGGGTTCCCCTCCATGTTGGGATCGCGCAGGGCAATTCGCTTGGCCCCGCGGATGGCGTCGGCATTCTCCAACAGGTTTACCACCGGGACCGGGAAAAACAGGCCGCTGGTGGTCCGCATGTTCTCCGCGCAGCCCATTGCGTCTGCGACATTCATGAAGCCGGTCAGGGGTGTGAAATAGCCCCCTCCCATCATCACGGCGTTGCCGGCGGCCGCAGAGCTGATCACCACGGAGGGGAGGCTTTCGGCCTCTTTCAACAAGGCATGGTGTTGTTCGGGGTCGTAGACAAACAGGGGCTTCAGGGTGTCTGCACCGTGCGGTTTGATCATGGGGCTTTATCTCCTGCCGACGCTGGATGTGGACTGCATGGATTGGGCGGATTATCCCGCCGAGTGTCGTGCTCGGGCCGTACGTGGCCAGCCGGTCTGGTCGCCGGCCGTGCTGCAAGTCGACCCTGAACGTAGCACAAGATAGTCCATAAAGCGCCGGGTTACTTGACCCCTTGTCGGCCGCGTCTGGAGCGGCGCGGTTCATCAATCGGCTGCCGTTCGGTCCCAATGCGGGTTTCGTGGTTGATTAAAGGTTCTTGTGCTGGTCGCCACATTACTTTCCAGTCGCGCGACCGGCTTGTGGCGCGCAAAGCCCGTGAAAGCAGCTCCATAGATTAGCGTTTCCCTAAATAAGCATATGACCCCATACATTGAACTTATGTCTCGGCAAGCAAGTTTGATTTGAAGCACAAGATGGAGTTGGCACAGACTCGGTGGGCCAATTGGACACTCTGAGGAGGCCTGACGCCGTGATCACTAGTAATCCCTTTGCCGAACTGGCTGCGTTTATTCCACCAGCCGCAATGCAGTGGTATGTCGTGCTCATGGTCATTCTCGTGGCCGGCGGCACGATCCTCGACATGATGCACAAGAGGAGTGCCAAGTACTTTTTCGAGAACGCCAAGAAAGCCGAGAAGAATGCGAGCCGAAGCGTGAGCGGTG
This sequence comes from Thioalkalivibrio sp. ALJ15, assembly GCF_000383695.1. NCBI lineage: Bacteria > Pseudomonadati > Pseudomonadota > Gammaproteobacteria > Chromatiales > Ectothiorhodospiraceae > Thioalkalivibrio > Thioalkalivibrio sp. ALJ15. The sequence continues at coordinate 376,996 of NZ_KB912056.1, read as the reverse complement.
GCGAGAAATTCTCGCTGGCGATGCAGACCATCGGGAAAGAGGTCATCACCTCCGGCGAATTCAAGAATCCGACGCGTCGTGCCTCCCACCTCTTCACCATGTGGGGCTTTATCGTTTTCGTCGTCTCCTCCGCCGTGCTGATCTTTGGCTACGCGGCCGAGCCGGCCGCCGGCGTGTGGCCGCTCCTGTGGCACCTGGGCGCCTTGTCGCTCGCCTTTGGCGGCTACTGGTTCTGGTTTTTCATTCGTGTCGATGTCAATTCCGAAGGCCGTCGCTGGTACCAGCTGGTCCGCGCGGACCTGTTCATCGTGTCGCTGCTGGCGATGTCGACGTTCGCCATTCTGTGGTCGCTGACCCAGGGCGCAGGTGCCCTCGGCTGGCTCTTCTTCGTGCTCTTCCTCGCGGCTACCACGACCCTGTTCGCAACCGTCTACTGGTCGAAATTCGCGCACATGTTCTTCAAGCCCGCCGCGGCCTACCAGAAGCGCCTTACCCGGGCCGACGGCTCCGCCGAGAACCTTCCGACCCTTACGCGTGATGACCCCGAGCAGCAGCAGCGCCATTCCATGGAGTTGCTGCGCGACGCGCCGATGGAGATGGGGAAGGGTATCCAGCGTGAAGCGCCCAACCACTACTAAAGCCATTTACCCGAACATCAGCATCGATCGAGGACTACCATGCCAACTTTCGTATACATGACCCGTTGCGATGGCTGTGGATACTGCGTGGATATCTGCCCGTCAGACATCATGCATATCGACGAAACCACCCGTCGTGCCTACAACATCGAGCCCAATATGTGCTGGGAGTGCTTCTCCTGCGTGAAAGCCTGCCCGCACCACGCCATTGACGTGCGCGGCTATGCGGACTTCGCGCCGCTTGGGCACAGCGTACGCGTCGACCGCGACGAAGAGCGGGGAACTATCGCCTGGAAGATCAAGTTCCGCGATGGTCGCGAAAAGGAGTTCCTGTCGCCCATTACCACCAAACCCTGGGGCAAGCACATCCCGCAGCTGGCCGACGTTCCTGCGCCGGACAAGTCGATGAGGGACAGCCAGCTGCTGTTCAACGAGCCCAAGTACATCCGTATGGATGAGGGGGATCTGCACACGCTTGAGGCCGCCGGTCTCAAACTGAAAGAAGGGGTGTACTACTGATGGCCTACAAGACAATCGTCGAAGACAACATCGACATCTTGGTTTGTGGCGCCGGCCTGGGCGGCACGGGCGCCGCCTGGGAAGCCCGGTTCTGGGGCCAGGACAAGAAGGTCGTGATTGCGGAGAAGGCCAACATCGACCGCTCCGGCGCCGTGGCCCAGGGCCTGTACGCGATCAACTGCTACATGGGCACCCGCTGGGGCGAGAACAACCCCGAGGACCATGTTCGCTACGCGCGTATCGACCTGATGGGCATGGTGCGCGAGGATCTGCTGTTCGACATGGCGCGCCACGTGGATTCCACCGTGCACCAGTTCGAGGAATGGGGTCTCCCGCTGATGCGCGACCCGAAGACGGGCGCCTACCAGCGGGAAGGCCGCTGGCAGATCATGATCCACGGCGAGTCCTACAAGCCGATCGTGGCCGAGGCCGCCAAGAAGTCGGCCGATACGATCTACAACCGCATCTGCGTCACCCATCTGCTGATGGACGAGTCCAAGGAGAACCGGGTGGCCGGCGCCGTGGGCTTCAATGTGCGCACCGGCAACTATCACGTCTTCAAGTCGAAGACGGTAATCGTTGCTGCCGGCGGCGCATCGATGATCTTCAAGCCGCGCTCGGTCGGTGAAGGGGCGGGCCGTGTCTGGTACGCGCCCTGGTCTTCCGGCTCGGCCTACGGTCTGCTGATCAATGCCGGTGCCAAGATGACCCAGATGGAAAACCGCATCGTGCTGGCCCGCTTCAAGGATGGTTACGGCCCGGTCGGTGCCTACTTCCTGCATCTGAAGACCCGCACGCAGAACTGCAACGGCGAAGAGTACGAGTCCAAGTGGTGGCCGCAGCTGCAGGAGATGGTCGGCAAGGAGTACCTGGATCCGGAGGTCTCCCACCGGACCCATCGCCCGATCCCGACGTGCCTGCGCAACCACGCGTTCCTCAACGAGGTGAATGCCGGCCGTGGCCCGATCCACATGGTCACCATGGAGGCCTTCCAGGATCCGCATCTTGAAGAGGTGGGCTGGGAGAACTTCCTGGGTATGACCGTCGGCCAGGCCGTGCTCTGGGCCGCCACCGACGTGGACCCCAAGAACGAGAACCCCGAGCTGACCACCTCGGAGCCCTACGTGATGGGCTCGCATGCCACGGGCTGTGGAGCCTGGTGCTCCGGTCCGGAAGATGTTTCCCCGCCCGAGTACTTCTGGGGCTACAACCGCATGACCAGCGTCGAAGGCCTGTTTGGTGCCGGCGACGCCGTGGGCGGGACGCCACATGCGTTCTCCTCCGGTTCCTTCACCGAGGGCCGGCTGGCCGCGAAGGCTGCCTGCAAGTACATCGACGATGGCAAGGCCGACGGCATCCGCGTCTCCGATTCGCAGATCAACAAGCGCAAAGAGGAGATCTACAAGCCGCTCGAGCACTACAAGATCTATAGCAACGAGGTTGTGGCCGGTTCGGTCAATCCGAACTTCATCAACCCGCGCCAGGGTCTTGACCGCCTGCAGAAGCTGATGGACGAATACTGCGGCGGCGTGACGGTCAGCTACATGACCAACGAGAAGCTGCTCAATATCGGCCTGAAGAAGATGCACATCCTCGAAGAGGATCTGGACAAGCTGGCGGCGGAGGACATCCACGAGCTGCTGCGTGCCTGGGAGCTGAAGCACCGCGTGCGCACGGCCGAGAGCGTCTTCCAACACACGCTGTTCCGCAAGGAAACCCGCTGGCCGGGTTACTACTACCGAGGCGACTACATGAAGCTCGACGACAAGAACTGGCATCACCTGACCGTCTCTCGTCGTGACCCGAAGACGGGCGAGTACACCATGGAGAAGGCGCCGTGCTATCACCTGGTCGACAAGGACGAGGCCCCGGCCGAACCCGAGAAGGCGGAAGCCTAGGGTGCTAACGTGACGGGGTCGGGTGCGGCCCCGTCACCACGGCTGGCAAGCAGCGATGGCCAACGCGTTCGCGCGTTGGTCTTCTCTTTCAACCGTCACCCCCGGGGGTTTCAACATGACCAGTGCAGCTGAAGCACAGCCAATGCCGGAGACCTCGATGAACATCATCGATCACTCCGACGAGGAGATCCTGGAGATCGCCCATCCCATGTGGAGCGATCTGATCAAGTACTCGAACAAGGGCCAGTACGGCAAGTTCGTCCGCCGGTTCTCCTACCACCTGCTGTTCGGCCTTAACGAGGTCGAGGTGGGCAAGCAGTTCGCCCAGAGCGAGCTGACCCGCAACCTGAAAGATGACTGGGATTACCTCGGCATCATTCGCCGCGGCGAACATGTCACGGTCCTGTATCGGGTGCGCAGCACGAAGAAAGAAGGGGAGTGGCTCGGCCGCATGGTCCTCGGCTACGAGGAAGGCGAAGTGCGAATCTTCGGTGCGTCCATTTTCTAAGACAGCGGGACTTTGAATGACAGATGTAATCAAGGACAACAAGTACGTCGAGCTGAATTACCAGGTCATCGACGAGAAATCCGGCCAGGTCCTGACCGAGGTGGAGTTCCCCCTGGGATACGTGCACGGCGTCAATGAGGTCCTGTCGCCCAAGGTGATGGGCGAGCTTGAGGGCAAGGCGCAGGGCGAAACCATCGAGGTCCCCATCGATTGCAATGCGCTGTACGGCCCGCGCGACGAGTCCCTGGTGATCACGGAAGCGATCGAAAACGTGCCGGAGGAGTACCGCGAGCTCGGTACGGCGATCCTGATGGAAAACGATCGTGGCCAGACCAAGAATTTTCTGGTTACGCGGCTCGACGACAAGACGATCACCATTGATGGCAATAACCCGCTGTGTGGTCGGCAGGTGATTTTCAAACTGAATGTGTTGTTGGTGCGTGATGCCACTGCGGACGAAATCGAGCATGGTGGCAAGGTGGAGTCGGGCCCGGAAATCGACAGCGGACGAGCGGTGCCCATCGAGTGATGGGGCCGGTTTGCCCGGCCTTTCAGTATGTCTGGGGAGCGAGACGTTAATGTCCCATCCCCTCTTTTTCATCGAAGCGAGGTGAATGAACCATGAGCCAGGATACCGAGAAGAAACACCCGCAGGTCCCGGACGGCAAGTCCCGTTACCTGGTGACCCGCCAGATGCCGCCCAACGAAAAGGGCTTCGTCGGTTACGAGACGATCTGGGAGTCTTTCCAGAAAGAGGCGGAATACCAGACGCCGAAGCGCCCCTGAAGCCGGGAGTAGTCGATAGCCGCCCCTTCGAGACCGGGGGCGCTGCCCTGCCGTCCGCTCGCGATGTTTATCGCCGGCGGACGTTTTTGTTTTGGTAGGCCCCGGACGGACGGGCCGACGTTCGGAACCCGGGCCCGCCTCTTACGAGGGGGCGCGTTCCGCTCCCTCCGGCGGCGCCTGCAACTCCGACGGTCGGCCCGGCTGGGCCATGCGGTCCGGATTGGCCCAGCGCATCAGGGCGAGGGCCAGCAGGATGGTGGGGATGCCAATGAGCGCGGAGCTGGCAAAGAACCAGAACCAGCCCAGGTGCTCGGCGAATACGCCGGTAAATCCGGCCAGGAACTGACCCGGGAGGGTCATGATCGAGCTGAACAGGGCGTACTGGGTCGCGGTGTAGGCCGAGTTGGTCAGGCTGGAGAGATAGGCGATGAACACCGAGATCGCCATCCCGCCGGAGAGATTGTCGGCCATGATTGCGAACACCAGACCGTAGGTTTCCGGGCCCAGGGTCGCCAGCCAGGAGAAGGTCAGGTTGGTAGCCGGCGCCAGGATGGCGGTGGCGATCAGCATGCGCATGATCCCGAAACGCACGACCAGCAGTCCGCCCAGGGCGGCCCCCGTCAGCGTCATCGCCAGCCCGAAGGCCGCGGCGATGTTGGCGATCTCGTCCTTGGTGAAGCCCAGGTCGAGATAGAACGGGTTGGCCATCACCCCCATGAAGATGTCGCTGATGCGGAAGATCGCGATGAACGCGATCACCAGCAGGGCGATTCGTCCGAAGCGCTGCCAGAACTCCACGAACGGGCATACCACTGCGCCGATGAACCAGGCCTTGAAGTCCCGCCAGAGGCCGGTGTCGGCGGTGTTGTTGATGTAATGCACCACGCGTTCTTCGAGCCGGGCGGTCTGCGCGTCGCGGGTGGCCACCTCGGGTTCGCGCACGATCAGGGTGCATACGACCCCGACCAGCATCAGCGCCGCCATCGCCATATAGGACAGGCTCCAGCTGCCGGCGGCCGCAATATGCAGCGCCCCCGCCCCGGCCGTCAGCAATGCCACGCGATAGCCAAAGACATAGGCTGCGGCCATCGCGCCCTGGCGCTCCTGGCTGACCGCCTCGATGCGGTAGGCGTCGATCGCGATGTCCTGGGTCGCGGCACCAAAGGCGGTCAGTACCGCCCAGACCGCGACCAGCCAGAGCTGTTCGGTGGGGTCGGTAAAGGCGATTCCGAACAGCCCCAGCATGATGGTCGCCTGCGCCGCCAGCATCCAGGCCCGCCGTCGCCCGAAGATCCGGGTCAGCAGCGGTAGCCGCATCCGGTCCACGATGGGAGCCCACAGCACCTTGATGCTGTAGGCCATGCCCACCCAGGAGAGGAAACCGATGGAGGCCAGTTCGACCCCGAGGTCGCGCAGCCAGGCGGTGAAGGTGCCGCCGGTCAGCAGTAGCGGGAGTCCGGCGGCAAAACCGAGGAACAGCATGCCCACCACCCGCGGGTGGCGGTAGACGGCCAGCGCCTCGCGCCAGTCGCGGTTTGGCCGGTTCTGCGACTCGGCAGCCGTGCTCACGAAGAGGCCCGCGAACGACGATCAGGGGGTGTAGTCATAGTCGATCCAGAACGGGGCGTGATCGGAGTAGCGGTCGTCCGTATGGATGTACGGGGCCCGCGCGGTCTCCGCGATGCCGGGGGTGGCAATCTGGTAGTCGATGCGCCAGCCCACGTTCTTCGCCCAGGCCTGGCCGCGATTGGACCACCAGGTGTACTGCTCGGGTCGGTCGTCCAACCGCCGGAATACATCCACCATCCCGATCTCGTCGAACAGGTGATCCAGCCAGGCCCGCTCCTCGGGCAGGAAGCCCGAGTTCTTCTGATTGGATTTCCAGTTGCGCAGGTCGATCTCCTTGTGGGCGATGTTCCAGTCGCCGCAGATCACCCACTCGCGCCCGTCCTGCATGCGCTCCGCCAGCCAGGGCCGGAAGAAGTCCAGAAACCGCCACTTCGAATCCTGCCGGTGGTCCCCCGAGGAACCCGAGGGCAGGTAGAGCGACACCACGGACAGGTCCCCGAAGCGCATCTCCACGTAGCGGCCCTCGTTGTCCGCCTCCTCGAAGCCAATGCGCGTGATCACCTCGTCCGGCTGACGCCGGCTGTACAGGGCCACGCCACTGTAGCCGGGCTTGACCGCATCCACATAGGCGCAGTGGTAGCCGGGGGGATGGAAAGGCTCGCCCTGAATCTGGTGAATCTGGGCCTTGGTCTCCTGGATGCAGACCACGTCGGCCTCGGTCGTCGGGAGCCAGTCGAAGAAGCCCTTTCGGGCGGCGGCACGGATGCCGTTGGCGTTCATCGAGAGTATGCGCATGGCCGGGAACGATACCGGCGCGCGCGCGTGCAGGAAAGGGCTGGCATGATGAATCCAGCCCCGCCTGTGTCAGAATACGGCGTTTTCCGACCGGAGCCCCACGATGACCGCCCATGCCTTTCTCGACTATGCCCTGGAACGCGATGTCCTGCGCTTTGGCGAGTTCACACTGAAGTCGGGGCGGGTAAGCCCGTATTTCTTCAATGCCGGCCTGTTCAATCGGGGCTCCGATCTCGTACGCCTGGGCGAGTTCTATGCACAGGCGATCGTCGATTCCGGTGTCGCCTTCGACCTGGTGTTTGGCCCGGCGTACAAGGGCATCCCGCTGGCCGCGGCCGTCACCGAGGCGCTGTACCGCGACCACGAGATGGATCGCCCCTGGGCCTTCAACCGCAAGGAGGCCAAGGACCATGGCGAGGGCGGCAACATCGTGGGGGCGCCGCTGGCCGGGCGCGTTCTGATCGTGGACGACGTGATCACCGCCGGCACTGCCATCCGTGAATCGGTGGAGCTGATCCGCGCGGCGGGCGCCACGCCGGTGGCGGTAGCCATTGCCCTGGATCGCGAAGAGCGCGGCCGCGGCGAGCGTTCGGCAATCCAGGAGGTCGAGAACGAGCTGGGCCTGGAGGTCGTGCGCGTGGCTCGGCTGGGAGACTTGGTGCAGATGCTGGAGCAGACCGGCCGCGCCCCCGAACACCTCGAGGCCCTGCGCGCCTACCGCGCCGAATACGGGGTCTGACCGGCTCAGGAGGCGCCTTCTTCCGAGCGTCCCAGCCGTTCCAGGCGGCGCTGCAGTTCCAGGGCCCGCAGGCGGTATCCGCGAGCGGCCTCGAACTCGGGGTCCAGCTCCAGCGCCTTGTCCCACAGGGCAATCGCCTCGTCCAGGTCCTGGTTGCGATAACGCTGGATGGCGGCCGAATGCAGCTCGTCCTTGCGCTGTTCGCGCAGTTCCTCGCGCGCCTCCCGGGCCTTGGCGCGCCCGGAGTCGGCCTCCAACGCCCGGTCGTAGGCGGCCAGCGCGGCCTCGGGGTCACCCGCATCCCGTGCCGCGTGCCCGCGCTGCTCCCAGTAGCGGCCGTCCACCGCGCGTTCCAGCTCGTCGAGTCGTTGCCCCCGAAGGCCATTGCCGGCCTGTGCGCGCGCCTGCCGGACACCGTCGCGCGCCTCTCCGTAACGCCCCGCCTCCAGGTCGGCCTCGATCGCGCGCAGGTAGGCCTCTTCGTCGTCCCGTCCCCCAAGGGCCGCCAATTGCTCGTCGAGCCTCTCCGCATTGGCGGCGGGGGCCTCGCGCGCGGCGGTCTCCGGTATGCGCAGGCGCTGGCCGGCCAGTAGCCGCGATGGGCGCTCGATGTCGTTGTAACGCGCGAGGATCAGGAAGCGATTGGCATCGCCCAGGTACTGCCGGGCCAGCTGGCCCAGTGTCTCGCCCGGCTCTACCGTATGCGTAAAGTAGGCCGAGCCCAGTTCCTCGCGCGGGTCCGCATCCAGCTGCGCGCGCAGGCTGCGCGCGACCCGGTGACCGGACTCGCCCTCCAGGAATCGGTCCAGCGCCGGGTCCGCCCGTTCGATGTCCCCTTCCTGCAGGGCCTCGATGATCTCCGCGATGGTCAGGTCTTCCGCCGCCACGGGGCCTTCTGCAGAGGCCTCTTCGGACACCTCGGGCGCCTCGGTGGCCGGTTCATCTCCTTCGACTCCCAGCATTGCACAGCCGGTCAGCAGGGCGACGAGGGGCAATGCTGCCCCGACAGCAAGACGCGTCATGTTCAGTCCAGAGGCCAGAAGAGGATTGCAAGGACGGCGAGCAGGAGCAGGGCCCCCGGCAGTAGCGGCCGGATGGCGGCACGCAGGTGGCGCCGAGCCGGGGTGGTCATGGCCTGTGCACGCCAGGCGGCGATGGCCACATTGTCGCCATGCACGCCGCCGCGCTGTGCCGCGCGGGCGGCCGTCTGCGTACAGGCGGCCTGAAGATCCGGCTGACTCATCCATTGAGCACTTTCCTCGGGGTCCAGCTGTTCCCAGTACCCATCGGAGCACAGCAGGAAGCGGCTATCGGGCGTTAGCGAGGCCTCGCCATGTTTCACCCGGATCGGATCGACCACGCCCAGGGCCTGCAGGAGCTGGTTCTGTTCCGGGTGGGTTGCCATGTCTTCTTCGCGGATCTCGCCGGCATCCGCCAGCGCCTGCACCCGCGTGTGGTCCCGCGTGCGGGCGATCAGGCGCTCCCCCTCGAAGTGATACAGACGGCTGTCGCCGCAGTGGGCCCACCAGGCCCGCTCCGGCCCGACATACAGCGCCACCAGCGTGGTCCCGGATTGTTCGCCGGGTGCCGCGCCGGGGTTGTGCAGGGCGGCCTGGGCCTCGCGAAAGAGGCGCTCCAGGAGTGCCGCCGGGTCCTCCGGGCGACCGTCGCAGTCGTGCCACAGGCGCTCGGCGGTGGCGATGGCCATCCGGGCTGCCTGAGCGCCGTCCGCGTGCCCGCCCATGCCGTCCGCGACGACCAGCAACGCGCACCGGGTATTCGGGCAGGTCCATACACCGGCTGCGTCCTGCTGCTCGCGCCGCCCGCCGATTTCCTTGGCTACCGCGGTCTCCATCCCCTGTCCCCGCACCTGGCTCCGAGACCATCATGGCCCAGGCGACGGGTCGCTGTCAGCGCGAGAGGGCGTTTCCTACCCGGTGGCGCCGATCCAGAAGTCGATGGAGCGGCCGAGGAAGTCGTCCCAGGTCATGTAGTGGGAGCCGTCGCAGGAGAAAGTCAGGCTGACCATGCCGTTGAACAGGTTCACCGAGGCCGAGCGCAGGTAGATGGTCTCGTCGGCAAAGCGCAGGGCCTTGAGCCCTTCGAGCACGCGGCCCACGGACTCTTTCGGGATCAGCGCTTCCTCCGGGTAAGGCTCGTGGGGAAAGGCGAGGCAGACATCGGGGTCGGCCAGGGATTCATGGGTCAGGATGCGGTAGCGGTAGGGGTCCTCCGTAGTCCAGAGCGTCGCCCGCGAGCTGGAGAAGTGGAACACGCCCTGGAATACGCCGCGCTCGGTGAACAGCTCTTCCAGGATGGCCAGCGCGGTGTCGATGTGCTGGTCCATCAGGCTCTCGGTGCGGCTCTGCAGGAACAGGGTGCCGCGGATGGACGGGTCGCCCTTGATCTGGCGCCACTCGTTCGGTTCCTCGTAGAGATCCTCCGACAGATCCGGCAGGTTGCGCAGGTCGAAATCCGCGCCGAGGAACCCGAGAGCCGTGCCGTTCTCGTCGCGCACCAGCTGTAGCGAGGTGAGCGAAGGGCGGCGTCCGAGCAGGCTGATGTAGGCCTCCGACAGCAGGAAGCCCTCGGCTGGCACCGCCTCCTTCATGTAGGGGCGCTGCGAGCGGTCGCGACCGAAGTGCTCCGGCAGCACGCCGCTGCGCGAGATGTTGTCGGATAGCTGGATGCCCTCGGTGTTCAGGGCATAGACAAACGTGGCTTCCGGGATCTGCCGGATCGCCTCTTCCAGGATCGAATCCAGTGCCTCGCGTCGCGGCCAGGCCTTGCTTATACGGGCTGCGATTTCGGCCAGCGGCTCCTGTAGCCGGGCTTCCAGATATTCGCGCTGGTGCTCGATGGCTTTTTTCAGTTCCGTCATGGTGCGCTGTCGTCTCTTTTCGGTGCGGCGTGATTATCTCTGATCGCACATGTCGCTGTCGTGAAGCCCTCGGCATGGGGCACTCCTGACCCCTCTCGTGGTCCCAGCAGGAACCGTGCCGAATAAGGGGTGTCCGATGGCCGCCAGCGTTGTCCAGAGTTCGGGCCTGCGCCCCGCCTGCCGTGAGGACCTGGGGGCGATCAATCAGCTGGTCGCCGAGGCGATCGAGGACTGGCCCTTGCCGGAGCGGGTACGCCGGCTGGCACTGCCGGCCTATCGCTACACCGAGGCCGATCTGATGTTCCTGGACGCCGTCGTGCGGGAGGAGGCCGGACAGGTGGTCGGTGTGGCGACCTGGGAATCGGTAGGTGCCCGCGACCTGCCCGAGGGCGTGACGGCGGGTCTGTTGCTGCACGGCCTGTACGTGGCCCGCACCGCCCGTGGTACGGGTGTCGGACGGCAACTGGTAGTGGCCTGCCAGGAGGCCGCCCGCGCTGCGGATGTAGACGGTGTGCTGGTCAAGGCGCAGACGTCGGCGGCCGGCTTTTTCGCCCGGGTCGGCTTCCAGTCGGTGCCGGTACGGGACCGGGACCGGGACTTCGAGCAGCGCTACTGGTGGCCGCTCGAAGCCGGCGCATGAACGCGCGGGGCGCCTGGATCAGTCCTGGCGGTTGTCACGGCTTCGGCGGCGCAGCCACCAGCCGACAATGCCCCCGCCGACCATAGCGAGCAATACCAGTCCTGCCACATGTTCCGGGGCGCTCAGGTAGTGCAGCAGAGAGAAGCCGTCGCCATGGCCGTGCCCCGGGTGGGCGAGGGCGGGGCTGTTGGCGAGCGCGAGGAATGCGGGAATCAACGGGCGCATCGACATCGTGGGTTTCTCCTGACTGAACCGTGAGTTTCACCATAACGTCCGGCGGGCGCCGCCGTCATGCCCGTCATCCCGTGTCTCTGTCAGACTCCATCGGGCGGTTTCAGTGGTCCCTCAGCAGATGCGGGGCAACTGCTCGCCGGCTGGCAGGATCACCCGGCGTTCCACGCCGGTCGCGAGGCGTCGGATGACCGCGGGCTCGCCCGCCTCGGCCTGGCCGATGGCGACGGCACCGGCCGTCTCCGGTCGTGATCGCAGTACGCTCAGGGCGTGTTCGGCCGTGGGTTCCGGCACGGCGGCCAGGAAGCGGCCCTCCGAGGCGCTGTGCAGCGGGTCCAGCCCGAGGATCTCGCAGGCCCCGCGCACGTCCTCGCGCACCGGGATGGCTGCGTCGTCCAGCACCAGGCGGCAGCCGGAGGCGTCCGCCAGTTCCTGCAGCGCAGCCACTGTGCCGCCGCGGGTGGGGTCGCGCAGGGCATGCACGGGCACGTCGGCTGCCAGCAGCGCGGCCACTGCCCCGGCGACCGGGGCGCTGTCGCTGGGGATCGGCGGGTCCAGCCCCAGATCCTCGCGCGCGGCCAGGATGGCGACGCCATGCCGGCCCAGATCGCCGCTGGCCAGCAGCACGTCTCCCGGCCGTATCGCATCCGGTGCGATCCGCACCCCCTCCGGCACGACGCCCACGCCGCTGGTGTTGAGATAGGCCCCGTCGCCGCGTCCGGCCTCGACTACCTTGGTATCGCCGGCCACCACCTGCACACCACATTCTTCGGCAGCCGCGCTTACGGAGGCGAGGATGCGCCGCAGATCCTCCAGCGGGAGCCCCTCCTCGAGGATCAGCCCCAGCGTCAGCCACAGCGGCCGCGCCCCGGCCATCGCCAGGTCGTTGACCGTGCCGTGTACCGCGAGGCGGCCGATGTCGCCGCCGGGGAAGAACAGCGGCCGCACCACGAAGCTGTCGGTGGTCAGCGCCAGGCGTCCGTCCGGTGCGTCGAGCACGGCCGCATCGGGGGCGCCGCGGGCCGGGCTGCCCAGCGCCGGCAGGATCACCTCGTCCAGCAGCTTCGCCTGCAGCCGACCCCCGCCCCCATGCGCGAGGCGGACCACCTCCGTGGTCATGCCCCGCCCCGGTAGTGCAGGTAGGCGGCACAGGCCCCTTCGGAGGACACCATCGGCGCGCCCAGCGGGGTGTTCGGGGTGCACTCGCGGCCGAAGGCCGGGCAGTCGGTCGGGCGGCGCAGCCCGCGCAGCACCTCGCCGGCGATGCAGGGCCCGTCCGCGCCGGTCGCGGGGGAGGCGATCCCGAAACGCGCGACGGCATCGAAGCCGGCGTAGGCCGGACGCAGGCCCAGCCCGCTGGCGGGCAGGCGGCCCATGCCGCGCCACTCGCGTTCCACCGGCTCGAACACACGGCTGACCGCATCGCGTGCGGCCGCGTTGCCGTCGTCGCGGGCGGCCCGGTCGTAGCGGTTCTCGACGCGGGCCTCGTCGCGTTCCAGCTGCTCCACACAGGCCCGGATGCCGGCCAGCAGGTCCACCGGCTCGAAGCCCGTCACCACGATGGGCACCCGGAAATGCTCGGCGATCGCCTGATAGGCCGCCGCCCCCTCCACGGTGCAGACATGCCCGGCGGCCAGAAAGCCCTGGATGCGGTGGGCCGGGTCCGTCAGCAGGGCCTCCATCGCCGGCGGCACCAGCGAGTGCGAGACCAGCAGCGACAGGTTGGACAGCCCCAGGGCCTCGGCCTGCAGTACCGTGATCGCGGCGGCCGGGGCGGTGGTCTCGAAGCCCACCGCCAGCAGCACCACCTCGCGCTGCGGGTGTTCGCGCGCCAGCGCGACCGCATCCAGCGGCGAGTAGATCACGCGCACGTCCCCGCCGGCCGCGCGCGCGGCGTTCAGGTCGCCCAGCGCACCGGGCACGCGCAGCATATCGCCGAAGGTGCACAGCATCACCTCCCGGCGGCGGGTCAGCAGTACGGCCTGGTCCAGGGTCTCGGTCGGGGTCACGCAGACCGGGCAGCCGGGCCCGTGGAGCAGCTCGACCGTATCCGCCAGCAGGTCGTCCAGCCCGTGGCGCAGGATCGCGTGGGTCTGGCCGCCGCAGACCTCCATCAGCGTCCAGCGCCGGGTGCAGGCCGCGCGGATCGCCTCCGCCTGCTGCAGGATCAGCGCCGGGTCGCGGTATTCGTCCAGGTGCCTCACGGGCCCTCCGGGGTGGGCGGCTCGTGTTCGGGGATCGCGCGCAGCGCCGCCAGGGTGCGTTCGGCCGCGGCCTCGTCGATGGTGGCGATCGCGATGCCGGCATGCACCAGCACGTAGTCGCCGGGCCCGGCCTCCGGGGTGCAGGCGAGCGATACCGTGCGCGCAACCCCGCCGAATCGGACCTGCGCCTGGCGGAACAGCGGGTCGTCGCCCTCCACCGCGTCGATAAGGCCGGGGATCGCAAGGCACATGGGTCAGTCTCCTCCTTCCGGTCGGGCCGGGTGTGCGGCGTGGCGCGCGACCACCGCCTGGCCCAGCGCCAGTCCGCCATCGTTGGGCGGCACGGCCCGTGGCCACAGCGGGCGAAAGCCGGCGTCGCACAGGGCCGCCACGCAGCATTGCAGCAGATGCCGATTCTGGAAGCATCCGCCGGTCAATGCCACGGTCTCGCGCCCGCCCGCCTGGGCAGCCGCGACCGCGAACCGCGCCAGTGCGCTATGCAGCCGTGCGGCGATCGCCCCGGGGGTGGCACCGGCCGCCTGCGCGGCCAGCAGGGCGGCGATCAGCGGGGTCCAGTCCGCCTGCCAGGGCATGGCGTTATCCAGCACCAGATCCGGGGCATCCGCTGCTCTCGGTGAGGCCTCCGCCGCCTGCTGCACGAGCATCGCGGCCTGCCCCTCGAAGCCGGCACCGGTGCGCAGCCCGGTCAGGGCCGCCACCGCATCGAACAGCCGCCCGACGCTGCTGGTCCAGGGCGCATTGACCCCGCGATCCAGGGCGCGGAGCAGGGGTGCCCACTCGGCATCGCTAAACAGCGCCCGGACCGGGCTGGCCGCCAGGGCCGCCGTATCGCCCGCGAAGTGCGCATGCAGCAGCCCGAGCAGCGCGCGTCGCGGCTCGCGGATCGCGGCCTCGCTCCCCGGCAGGCGGAACGGGCGCAGGTGACCCAGACGCTGCCAGTCGCCATCGGCGCCCACGGTCAGGCACTCGCCCCCCCAGAGCGTCCCGTCGGCACCCAGCCCCGCGCCGTCCCAGACCAGCGCCAGGGCCGGGTCCTGTACCCCGTGCTCGGCCAGACAGGCCACGGCATGGGCGTGGTGGTGCTGCACGGGGAAGACCGGCGCGCCCGAGCGCTCGGCCAGTGCCGTGGAGGCATAGTCCGGGTGCCGGTCGCAGGCGATGCGTTCGATCTGCGCGCCGCAGAGCCCGGCCAGCGCGCGGGCCTCGGTGTCGAGGCGGCGCAGGGCCTGATCGCTGTCGAGGTCGCCGACATGGGCGCCGAGTACGACCTCGCTGTTCAGGGCCAGCGCCGGTGCCGCCTTCAGATGGCCGCCCAGCGCCAGCGTGACCGGGCCGGGCTGCCCCATCGGGATACGAAGGGGCAGGGCTCCCCGTCCCAGGCGCAGGCACTGCGGCTGCCCGGCCGCGATCTGGAACACGCTGTCGTCCAGCGGCCGCGCAATCGGCCGGTTGTGGTCGAGGATGGCATCCGCGATCCCGCCCAGCCGGGCCACCGCCTCCTCGCCGTCGATACAAAGCGGTTCGCCGCTGCGGTTGCCGGAGGTGCAGACTAGCGGGGTGCCCAGCGCGTCCAGCAGCAGCTGATGCAGGGGTGTAGCGGATCGCATCAGTCCGAGGCGGTTCAGCCCCGGGGCGATGTTGCCGGCCAGCGGCGCGCCAATCTTGCGATCCACCAGCACGATCGGGGACTCCGGGCTGTCCAGCAGTGCCCGTTCCGCAGCGCATACATGGGCCAGACGCCCCAGCCAGTCGCCGTCCGGCAGCAGCACCGCCAGCGGCTTTTCCGGGCGTTGCTTGAGCGCGCGGAGGCGGGCGATGGCCTCCTCGCAGGTGGCGTCCGCCAGCAACTGGAACCCGCCCGCGCCCTTCAGGGCCAGGATCTGCCCCGCGCGCAGGGCTGCCATGGCGGCGTCCAGCGCCGCATCACCGGTGGCGCATTTGGTACCGTCCGGCGCGCGCAGTACCAGCCTTGGCCCGCAGTCTGGGCAGGCCATCGCCTCGGCATGGAAGCGCCGGTCTACGGGGTTCTCGAACTCCGCCCGACAGGCCGGGCACAGCGGGAAGTCGTGAAGGGTGGTGCTGGCACGATCCCAGGGCAGTCCCGTGGCAATGCTCCAGCGCGGGCCGCAGGCCGTGCAGGCGGTGAACGGATAGCGGTAGCGCCGCGCCGTCGGATCGCGGATCTCGGCCAGGCAGTCGGGGCAGGGGGCACGGTCCGGGGCCAGGGCGGGGGCACCGCCCCGGTTCGGCCCCGCGGTGACCCGGAAGCCGGCCGCGCCGGTGGGGGTTCCGGGGCTGACAGAGATGCCATCGATCCGCGCGGCCACCGGCGCCTCCTGCACCAGTGCCGTACGAAACGCATCCAGGCTGGCCGCGTCCCCCTCGGCCTCGATCACCACGCCCGCGGGCGTGTTGCCGACCGTTCCGGTCAGCGCCAGGCGTTTTGCCAGCGCCGCGACGAATGGCCGGAATCCCACGCCCTGCACCCGGCCGGTGACAACCAGGCGCCAGCGCTCCCGCGCCGGGGTGCGTGTCGTGGCCGTGTTCACGCCACGTCCAGGCTCCGCAGCAGGATCTGTTGTGCCTCGGGGTGGGTCTCGTCATCCGAGGTCTCCACCTCCAGCTCGGCGCCCTCGGCCAGCGTGCCGCGGGTGCCATCCTCGAAGTGCTCGCGGAAGTGCTCCGGCGTGATGTGCGACAGCGCGCCCAGCCACACCCGCACCCGGGTCACCCGCTCGGCGTTATTGTCCGCCGCCACATGCTCGATCTTGCGCATCAGGTCGGCCATCAACGAAAACTCGTGCATCTCGACTCCTTGGGTTCGGTGCGCCAGCGCTGTCGGTGTCTTCCCCAAGCTTCCTCCAACCCGGGGGTGCGCTCAACCGCACGGGCACCGATATTCTCCGGGCCCTTGTATTCGCTGCCCTGCATGGCGCCTCTGGTGCGCCTGCCCGTCGTGCGCGAGGCTGTGCATCCAGGTGACAGACCCCTTCCGCCGGAGACGCCCATGCACATCCACCTCGATACCCCGGACCTGATGACCCGCGTGCGCCTCGAATCCCGCTGGCGCTCGGCCGGGGCCACGGTCACCAGTGGCGATGGGGCCGAGCGCCCCGATCTGGTGGTGGTCGACCTGGCGACCCGCGACGTGGACACCGTGGCCAACTGGCGCGAACGCTGTCCCGATGCCTCCATCCTGGCCTTTGGCCCCCACGTCGAAGGCGCGATGCTGAAGGCCGCGCGCCAGGCGGGAGCCGACGCGGTCGTGGTGAGAGGCAAGGTCGCCGACCGCGTGAGCCAGCGGATCGAGGAAGCCGTGTCGTAGCCGCCTCATGCCCCGCCAGCAGAGCAGCCAAAGGCCTGGCAGGGTACCGTGGTTCTGGACGCGCCCTTCAGGGCACGTATCCTGCAGGGGCTCCAAGCGGGATGCCGGCGCCTTCCCAGCCAGCGGACGGGCAGGTGGCCCGAGAACCTCGGCCTTGTTCCGTCCCCGATGACGGCCCGTTGCATACAACGAAACAAAGGGAGCTATTGATGGGCCTGGGTGTGGGACTGGTGGTGCTGGCGGCCTTCTTCTGGGGGCTGTCCGGCGGGATTGGCGGCATCCTCATGGCCGAGGGCTGGGATGCCTTCGTGGTCTCGTTCTACCGCGGCGCCATCGGCCTGCTGTTCGTACTGATCTGGCTCGCCTGGCGCCCGGGCGGCAGCGGGCTGGGGAGCGGCAAGATGTGGTTCTGGTCGGCCGTGGCCGGTCTGGGCGTGGCCGGTAACTTCGCGTTCTACTTTCTCAGCATCGCGCATGGCAGTGTGGCGGTTGCCGCCACGCTGATGTACTGCGCCCCGGTGTTTGTCTACATCATCTCTTTCGCTCTGAAGCTGGAAACCCCCACCACGCTCAAGCTGGTGGCCATCGCGATGGTCATGGTCGGCATCGTCCTGCTCACCCAGATCTACGACACCGGAGCCGGCGGCGTGACGCTCATCGGTGCCGGTGCCGGCCTGCTGGCGGGCCTGTCCTACGCGATCTTCATTTTTGGCTTCAAGTACGCGGGCCAGCATGGCAGCCCGCAGGCGATCCTTACGATTGCCTTCGGCGTGCTGGTGATCCTGCTGATGCTGCCGGGCGACAACACGCAGATGGCCGCAGTCCTGACTACCACGGACTGGCCGCTGTTCGCCGCGCTGGGCGTGTTTGGAGCGGGCCTGTCGTTCGCGTTCTACATCAACGGGCTCCGGACGACCGCGCCCGCCGTGGCCTCTATCGTGGCGATGATCGAGCCGGTCACCGCCACGCTGTTCGGGGTCGTGATCCTGCACGAAAGCCTGGCAATCGTTCAGATCATCGGGATGGCCCTCATCCTCGTCACGGTCACCGCCCTCAGCGTCTCCTCCCGCGCGACCCCGCCCGCGCCCGAACGGGACCGCGTCTCGGAGTGAGTCCGCTTCCGCGCCCCACGGGCGCCTCCAGGCTTCCCGCAGACGCCCATCGGCCCGAGAGTCGGTCAAGCGGGTGGCGCGACAGCCGCGCAGCCCCGGCATGGGGCGGTCGGGATTGTTTTCCTGCTGCTCCGCGCCTAAATTCGCGTGAATCTGACCATCAGGATACGACCCAATGAACGGAAGTCTCGACGAGAAGCTTGAACCCATTTATCAGGAAGTCCTGCACCGCAACCCGGGCGAGACGGAGTTCCACCAGTCGGTACACGGCGTGCTGGATACGCTGGGCCCGGTCCTGGTGAAGTACCCGGAATTCGCCGAGCTGAAGATCATTCAGCGGATCTGCGAGCCCGAGCGCCAGATCATCTTTCGTGTCCCCTGGCAGGACGACCGCGGCGAGCTGCACATCAATCGTGCGTTCCGCGTGCAGTTCAACAGTGCCCTGGGGCCGTACAAGGGAGGCATTCGTTTTCACCCGTCGGTATACCTGGGGATCATCAAGTTTCTGGGCTTCTCGCAGGTGTTCAAGAATGCCCTGTCCGGACTGCCGATCGGTGGCGGCAAGGGTGGCAGCGACTTCGATCCCAAGGGCCGCTCCGACGCGGAGATCATGCGCTTTTGTCAGAGCCTGATGACCGAGATGTACCGCCACCTGGGCGAATACACAGACGTCCCCGCGGGCGACATCGGTGTGGGCCAGCGCGAGGTTGGCTACATGTTCGGGCAGTACAAGCGCCTGACCAACCGCTTCGAGTCCGGCGTATTCACCGGCAAGGGTCTGGACTGGGGCGGCAGCCGTGCTCGCACCGAGGCCACCGGCTACGGGGCCGTATTCTTCACCGAGGACATGCTCAAGGCCCGCAATGACTCGCTGGACGGCAAACGCATGGTGATCTCCGGGGCCGGCAACGTGGCCATCTATGCGACCCAGAAGGCCCAGCAACTGGGCGCCCGGGTGGTTGCCTGTTCCGACTCGCGTGGGGTGCTGCTCGATGAGAACGGTCTGGACCTGGAGCTGGTCCGCCAGATCAAGGAACGCGAGCGTGGCCCGATCAGTGCTTATGCCGAGCGCAAGAAGAGCGCGAAGTACACCGAGAACGGCTGTATCTGGGATATCCCCTGCGAAGTGGCCCTGCCCTGTGCCACGCAGAACGAACTGACCGGCAAGAATGCCAAGACGCTGGTCGAGAACGGCTGCATTGCGGTGGCCGAGGGCGCCAACATGCCGGTCACGCCGGAGGGCATCCAGACCTTCCGCGAGGCCGGAATCGCCTTCGGGCCCGGCAAGGCGGCCAACGCCGGCGGTGTGGCCACCAGCGCCCTGGAGATGCAGCAAAACGCCAGCCGGGATTCGTGGACCTTCGAACACACCGAGGCCCGCCTGCAGGAGATCATGTCCAACATCCACCGGACCTGCCACGAGACGGCCGAGGAGTACGGCGCACCCGGCAACTACACGGTGGGTGCCAACATCGCCGGTTTCGTCAAGGTGGCGCGCGCCATGGAGGCGCTGGGTCACATCTGAGCCAGGGAATGCCAGTACCGCCCGGGGCTTCACGCCGCGGAGTCCTGGTGCGGTCGTGAGGGGTGCGCCGAGCCGTCCGAGCGGGCACGCGCGATTAATTCAGTGTCTCCCCCGGGTCCGTCCTCGGTCGAATGGCTGTGGGCTTCTCAATCGACCTCGTCGTTCGGAGCCCATTCCTCCGCTTCGCCCGAATGATGAAATTATTCGCCTGGCCAGTGCCCTAAGCCTTGGCTATACAAGAGTAATTACTCATACAGCGAGGTCAGGGCCATGGACATCAAATCAGCCATGCACCGCGGAGTGGAGTGGTGCGCTCCGGATACGTCCATCATCGAAATCGCAAAGCTCCTGCGCGAGAAGGATATTGGCGCAGTCCCGATTGGCGAGAACGATCGCCTGATCGGCATGCTGACCGATCGTGACATCGTCTGCCGTGGCATCGCCGAGGGCAAAGAGATGGCGTCCCTAACGGCGCGTGATGTCATGACAGCGGGGATCATCTACTGCTTCGAGGACGATGACCTCGAACACGCCGTACACCTTATGGAAGAGCGCCAGATCCGCCGTCTGCCGGTTATGAACAAGGACAAGCGGATGGTGGGCATGCTGTCCCTCGGAGACATTTCCCACTCGGCCACCCACGAGCTTTGCGGCGAGTTTGCGGCTGCGGTTTCCGCACACCATTAGGGAAACCTGGGGTGCCAACCACACAAGCCATTGCCAGCAGGCGCCCGGCCGCCCGTTGTTGACGAAAACGGGCGCGCCCGATGCTGCGGTTCCGTTGTGCTGGCGGATCCTCTTGGGCTACCGCCTGCCAGGCCCGTGAGCCCGGGTCCGGCCTCTCGTTCGCAGGGCATCGTGGAGCCCCATTGCAACGCCGAAACCGCGCCTCCAAGCGCCTGAACGTCGTCGTGGCTGTGCATTCTCGTCCCCGTTCAGCCGGTTGCCGAACTCCAACCCCGGTTCGTCCGGTTAGCGGTTCCTGCGACACTGGAGCAAAAGGCCCCGAAGGCCATGTCGGGGCCATTCGCGAGGGGGTTCGCTGGTGACGCCACTGTTCCACCCCCATCTGGTCAACGGACCCTGCGGCGACCCGGCGCTCTATATCGACTGCCTGTTCCAGCGCCGCGCGCTGTTGTTCGACCTTGGCGAGATGAGTCGCCTGC
This sequence comes from Thioalkalivibrio sp. ALJ15, assembly GCF_000383695.1. Lineage (NCBI taxonomy): Bacteria > Pseudomonadati > Pseudomonadota > Gammaproteobacteria > Chromatiales > Ectothiorhodospiraceae > Thioalkalivibrio > Thioalkalivibrio sp. ALJ15. The sequence goes on along the minus strand of NZ_KB912056.1, from coordinate 356,439 downwards.
CTCCGCGCCGGGTCCTGCGCCTGTCGGACGTGTTCGTCTCGCATGCCCATATGGACCATTTCATCGGCTTCGACACCCTGTTACGGCTGCTACTGGGCCGCGATGCGCACCTGCGGCTGTACGGACCGCCGGGTCTGATCGAGCGTGCCGGCCACCACCTGCAGGGTTACACCTGGAATCTGCTGCACCACTACGCGACCGAACTGGTGTTCGAGGTAACCGAGTTCGGCGCCGATGGTCGCCATGCCCGCGCACGGTTTCGTTCCGGCGACAGCTTTCGCCGCGAGGACGCCACTCCGCCGGCACCCGACGATGGCGTACTGCTCGACGAACCCGGCTTCCGCATCCGTGCGGTGCACCTGGATCACGGCATCCCCTGTCTCGGTTTTGTGCTGGAGGAGAAGACCCACATCAACGTCTGGCGCAACCGACTCGAGGCCCTCGGCCTGCCGACCGGTCCGTGGCTCGCGCACCTGAAGCGCCTGGTGCGGGAGCAGGCGGCGGACGACACCCTGGTGGAGGTCGCTTGGCACGACCGCCACGGCGAGCATCGGCGCGAACTCCCGCTCGGGCGCCTGCGCCGGGAGGTACTGCAAGAGACTCGCGGGCAGAAGATCGCCTACGTGACCGATGTCGCCTTCCACGAGGCCAACCGCCGCGTCATTGTGGAACTGGCCCGGGACGCGGACCTGTTCTACATCGAGGCCCCGTTCCTCCACGCCGCGGGACAGCGTGCCGCCACCACGGCCCATCTGACCGCGCGTCAGGCGGGTCAGCTGGCCCGCGAGGCCGGTGCGCGGCGGGTCATCCCGTTCCACTTCTCCCCTCGCCACAGCGGCGATGAATCCCTGCTGGAGGCCGAAATCCTCGCCGCGTTCGAGGGACGCTGACAGCGCCCCGGGCTCCAGACTGTCGCCGGCAGGTCACCTTGACCCGCCATTTGGCCACCATAGCCGGCCCTCCAAGGTCCTGAGCGGTCTCCATATCGCGTCTTTCGCCAGCACGTTCAATCAGTTCGAGTGCTGTGACCCTGCTCTGTTGGTGCACGGAGGTTGCCCGTGCATGGCCGCCGCGAGGTCGTCGGTGATTCGGGAGACGGCTGAGGCAATGGACTCGCGGACCTCGTGCGAGAGATCGGCGGCGTCCTTGAGGCACGTCGGTTCGATGCCGTGGACGATGAGGGTGTCCGGCAGCTCGCCCAGGGAGCGGGCCAGTTCGACGGCCTCGGCGAGGCCGATGCCGTGGGAGGAGTAGCGGGCGCCGCGCGGCAGCGGCTCGCGGGCGTCCAGGCGGTGGAGTGTGCCGGGGGCGGCGCCGGTGACGATGGCGTCCACGAGGATCACCGGATCATGGCCCTGCCACAGCTCCATCAGTTCGGCGGGTTCGCCGTGGCTTTTCGCGGTGGCGAGGCCCGGGGTGTCGACCAGCGCGTCCACCACCGCGTGGCCGATGCCGTCGTCGCCGCGCCAGGGGTTGCCGATGCCGATGACCAGCGGCCCCTTGTGCGCGCGATCCATGCCCCCGCTCACTGGCGCTCGACGGTGAGGTCGAGGAAGTGGGTGGCGCAGGAGATGCAGGGGTCGTAGTTGCGGATGGCGACCTCGCAGTGGTGGCGCAGTTCGTCGTCCGGCAGGTGGAGGTGGGTCTGCACCAGTTCGCGCAGGTCGGCCTCGATGGTGGGCTGGTTGACCGAGGTGGGCGGGACGATCTTGGCGTCGGTGATGATGCCTGCGTCGTCGATGCGGTAGCGGTGGTAGCAGATGCCGCGCGGGGCCTCGGTGGCGCCGAAGCCGGTGCCGGCGCGCGGGGTGACCGGCAGCGCGGGTTGGGCCGGTGCGGCCCGGTAGCCGTCGACCAGACGCAGGGCCTCCTCGAAGGCGAGCACGATCTCGAGCATGCGCACCTGGATGCTGCGAAACGGGTTGCGGCAGGCCGCGCCCAGCCCGGCGCGCCCGGCCAGTTCGGCGGCGCGCGGGGTAAGACGTTCGCGGTTCAGCGCGAAGCGCGCCAGCGGGCCCATGAACACCGGTTCGCCACTGTCGGAGCGGTGGCTGTGCAGGGCGTTGGAGTGGGCCACGTGCTCCTCGGTGAAGACGTCGTCGTAGTCGCGGATGACGGCGTCCAGACCACTGCTCGAGCCGAGCCGGCCGTGGGTGATCGGGTATTCGTCCGGGTGTACCAGCGAAACGAACTCGTAGTCGCGCTCCAGGTTCGGGTAGTCGAGGGTGGCGAGGAATTCGGCGACCTCGCCGGCAGCCTCCAGGCCCCAGGCGAGTTCGTCGCGCAGGCCGCGTACCTCGTCCGGGGTCGGGGTGCGGTAAAAGCCGCCCACCCGCAGGTTGACCGGGTGGATCTCGCGCCCGCCCAAAAGGCGCAGGATGGAGTTGCCGATCTTCTTGATGCGCAGGCCGTTGCGCACCATGTCGGGGTGGTCCTTCGCGGCGGTGACCGCGTCGGGATAGCCAAGGAAGTCCGGCAGGTGGAGCATGAACACATGCAGGGCGTGGCTCTCGATCCATTCGCCGCAGTAGGCCAGCCGGCGCAGGTCCTGCAGCACGCCGTCCACGGTCACGCCGCAGACGTCCTCCATCGCCAGCGAGGCGCCCAGCTGGTAGGCGATCGGGCAGATGCCGCAGATGCGCGCGGTGATGTCCGGGGCCTCGCGGAAGTCGCGCCCGCGCAGGAAGCCCTCGAAGAAGCGCGGGGCCTCGAAGATCGACAGCTTCACCTCCTCCACGCGGTCGCCCTCGGTGCGCACGTACATCGCGCCCTCGCCCTCCACGCGGGCGAGGTAGTCGACTTCGATGGTGCGGGTCTCGCTCATGGTCCGTTTCCTGATTCTTCGCGCTCGCTCTCCTCGCGGAAGGCGTCGGCGCCGGCATTGAAGGTGCGGTAGAAGCGCACGCGGGTGGCGCGCTCCATGCCGAGGGCCTCCAGCTGCCCGGACAGGCCGGGCGCGTTCGGGGTCTCCTTGGGGCCAAAGCAGCCGTAGCAGCCGCGGTGACAGCCGGGGCACAGCGCGCCGCAACCGGCGTGGGTGACCGGGCCGAGGCACGGCGTGCCGTGGGCGACCATCACGCAGACCTGCCCCGCCCGCTTGCACTCCTCGCAGACGCTGGCGCTGGAGACCTGCGGGCGGCGGCCGTAGAGGAACGCGCTGATGACCTCCAGCAGCTGGTACTTGTCGATCGGGCAGCCGCGCAGTTCGAAGTCCACCGGCACGTGCTGGCTGATCGCATCCGAGGTGGCCAGGGTCTCGATGTATTCCGGGTGGGCGTAGACCTGGCGGGTAAATTCCTCGACGTCCGCGAAATTGCGCAGGGCCTGGATGCCGCCGGTGGTGGCGCAGGCGCCGATGGTCACCAGGAACTTCGAGGCCCGGCGGATCTCGCGGATCTCCTTGGCCGCCTCCGGCGTGGTGATCGAGCCCTCCACCAGCGTCAGGTCCCAGGGCCCGTCGATGCGAGTGCGCGTGGCCTCGGGAAAGTGTGCGAGCTGAATCCGGTCGGTCACCGCCAGCAGCTCGTCCTCGCAGTCGAGCAGCGAGAGTTGGCAGCCATCGCAGGAGGCGAACTTGAACACCGCCAGGGTGGGTTGTTCCCGTCTCATAGCTCGCGTATCCGGAAGGCCGGCTCCATCACCGGGTAGGGAAACACGGGTCCGTCGCGGCAGACGAACTGCGACCCGATCTGGCAGTGCCCGCAAAAGCCCACCGCACAGCGCATGTTGCGCTCCATGGAGACAAAGATGTCTTCCGGCTTCAGCCCGCGGCGCTCCAGCGCGGCGGCGGCGAAGCGCATCATCACCTCCGGGCCGCAGGTCATCGCCAGCGTGTTGCGGCGGTCGAAGCCGCCGCGATCAACGAGCTGGGTGACCACGCCAACATCGCCGCGCCATGCGGCGGTGCCGCGGTCTACGGTAATGCGCAGGTCGAGATCGTCGCGCGCGCCCCAGGCCTCCAGCTCGTCACGAAAGATCATGTCCCCGGGCGAGCGGGCGCCGTAGCAGATCACCATATGGCCGAAGTCGTCGCGCCGTTCCAGCGCCGCATGGATCACCGGGCGCAGCGGGGCCAGACCGATGCCGCCGGCAACCAGCACCAGGTCGCGGCCTCGGGCCTGCTCCACCGGCCACGCGGTACCGAACGGGCCGCGCAGGCCGACCACCGCGCCAGGCCCCAGATCCTGCATCGTGCGGGTGACGCTGCCCACCGCGCGGGTGGTGTGCACGATGCCGCCGTCCGCGGTGATCGCGGACACCGAGATCGGCACCTCGCCCACGCCGAACAGGTAGAGCATGTTGAACTGCCCGGGGGTCGGCAGCGGCCCCGGCTCCACCCCCGGTTCGGGGTACAGCGTCCAGCTGAACACCTCGTTGCTGGCGACATCCGGCCGCACCGAACGGATGCGCCAGGGCTGCGGCGCCATCGCCTGTTCCGGCAGGGCGCTGTCGGTGCGGGGCTGCAGGGTCTCAGGTGCCATGCCCGGGCCCTCCGTGGCTGTAGATGTCCAGCGCCTGCAATCGCGCGGCCTGCAGCCGCTGCACGATCAGCGCGGAGAAGTGTTTCATCAGCATGTAGCCGAAGGCCGGATCGGCCTCCATGTGTTCGCGCAGCACGCCGGCATCGAAGCGCAGGGTATGCAGCTCGTTCAGGGCGCGGGCGTCGTAACTGGCGCGATACGGCGGCAGCAGCCATGACCAGCCGAGGATGTCGCCGGGCCCCAGGGTCTGGAAGGTCACGCAGCCTTCGCGCAGCGGGCTCTCCAGCGCGACCTGGCCCTCGCGGATCAGCCAGAAGGTCTCTGTCGGTTCGTGGTCGCGCATCAGCCGCGTGTCCGCCGGGTAGTTGAGCTTCGCGGCGCAGGCCGCCAGCAGGCGCCGGTGCTCCGGCTCCATGTCGGCGAAGAACGGCTGGTCTTCGAGGATCGCCAGGAGCTCGTTCATGCCCGGCCCTCCGGGTCGCGGCGCACCGCGGTGACCTCCTCGGCGATGTCGATCCCCACCGGGCACCAGGTGATGCAGCGCCCGCAGCCGACGCAGCCGGAGGTGCCGAACTGATCGTGCCAGGTCGCGAGCTTGTGGGTGATCCACTGACGGTAGCGCGCGGCTACCGAGTCGCGATGCGGCCCGCCGACCAGATGCGAGTGTTCCTGGTTGAAGCAGGAGTCCCAGCGCCGCACGCGCTCGGTGCGCTGGCCCTCCAGATCGGGCACCTCCTCGACCTGCGAGCAGAAGCAGGTGGGGCAGACCAGCGTACAGTTGGAGCAGGACAGGCAGCGCTCGGCCGTCTCCTCCCAGCGCGGGTGCTCGAAGGCTCGGTTCAGCACCTCGCGCGCGTCGCCCGGCATCTGCCGGCCCATCTTGTCTGGGGCCTCGGCCCAGACGCGTTCGGCCGCCGCCTGTTCGGCAGCGCTGGCGGGGCGCGGTTCCAGCCGCTCGAACATCGCGCGTCCCGCCTCGCTCCCGGCCTCGACGACCAGGAAGTGCGTGGCGCCGTCGATCACCTCGGTCAGGGCCAGGTCGAAGCCCTCCCGCGCGCGCGGCCCGGTGTCCATCGAGGCGCAGAAGCAAGTGCCGCCGGGTTCCGCGCAGTGGGCCGCGACCATGAACACGTCCCGGCGCCGCGCCGCATAGCCGCGGTCCTGCACCGCCTGGCCGAGGAACACCCGGTCCTGCACGCCGATCGCCGCCAGCTCGCAGGCACGCATGCCGATGAACGCGCGCCGGGGCGGTGCCGGCTCGCCCGGCTCGGTCACGAAGCTGCCGTCCGCCTGGCGGGTCAGCCGGAACAGGGTCTCCTCGGGCGGGAACAGGTACTTCTTCCAGGAATGCGGCCCGACCACGTAGCCGAACAGGGCCGCGTCGTCACGCTCGCGCAGGCGGTAGTGGCCGGGGGCGTGCTCGTCCCCCCAGCCCGCCGGCAGGTCATCCAGGCCTTGCACGCGATCGTAGACGATCGCCCCGTCGCGCCGCGTCGGACCCACCACCTCGTAGCCGTCGCCGGCCAGCAGGCGGATCAGCGTATCCACGACTTGTGGTGCGATCACGTGCATGGGTCATCCTCGAACGCTCGCCGCAACCTGCATCGACCTTCGTTCGATGGGCGACCGTGGCTGAAATTATAGTGCGCCAACCCTGGATCGTGATCCATCCCGAAGGGGCCCCTTCCCGGTTATGCTGGGACGGAATCCAGACAACACCCGGGAGAACCGATGAAGGTCGCCGTCTTTAGTATCCAGCAGCATGATCGCGAGTCCCTGGTACCCGCTCTGGTGTCCGCCGGAATGGTGCCGGTGGTGTACGCCGAGCGCCTGACTGCGGAGACGGTGCACCTGGCGCGGGGCGCGGATGCGGTCTGCGTGTTCACCAACGACGACCTGCACCGGCGGGTGATCGACGGGCTGGCGGACCAGGGTGTCCATGTGGTGGCGCTGCGCTGCTCCGGCTACGACAACCTGGATGTCGCGCGGGCCCGCGAGCGCGGGGTGCGCGTGGGGCGGGTGCCGGCCTACTCGCCGAACGCGATCGCGGAGCATGCGGTCGCCCTGCTGATGACCCTGAACCGTCAGGTGCACCGGGCCTGGGACCGGACTCGGCGCGGCGATTTTCGCCTTGACCACCTGACAGGCTTCGATCTCGTCGGGCGCACCGTGGGGGTGGTCGGCACTGGACGCATCGGCCAGGCCTTCGCGCGGATCATGCTCGGCTTTGGCTGCCGCGTCCTCGCGCACGACCCCTACCCGAATGCGGAACTGCAGGCGGCGGGGGTGGAGTATCGGGACCTGGATACGCTGCTGGCCGAGTCCTGGGTGCTGAGCCTGAGCTGTCCGATGACGCCGGAGAACCGGCACATGATCAATGCCGACACCCTGGCGCGGATGCCGCGCGGGGCCTTTCTGATCAATACCGCGCGCGGGGCGCTGGTGGATACCAATGCCGCCGAGGTCGCGCTGGACTCGGGTCAGCTGGGCGGATTTGCGCTGGACGTCTACGAGGCCGAGGCGGGGCTGTTCTTCCACGACTGGTCGCTGGCCGGTCTGCCGGACCGGCGTCTGGCGCGGCTGATGCAGCGCGACGATGTGCTGGTCACCGGCCACCAGGCATTCCTGACCCACGAGGCGCTTACCAACATCGCCGACACCACCGTGGCCAACCTGACCACCCTGCACCGGGATCCGGACGCGCAACCCGAAGGCCGCGTCGTCTGAGGCGTCTGCCCGCGATCAGAACGCGAGCTGGAAGCCCGCCCCCAGCCCCGCACAGGCGAGGATCAGCGGGATGATCCCGACCCGGAAGCGGGCCAGGGCGATGAAGGCGGCGATGCCCAGCAGGGCGGAGAACCATTCGAAGGCGCCGTCAAAGCCGCCCGGCCACAGCACGTGCCAGGTGAAGAACACCGCGAGGTTCACGATCACCCCGACCACTGCGGCGGTGATGCCGGTCAGCGGTCCCGTGAAGTGCAGATCCCCGCGCGTGCGTTCGACTAGCGGTGCGCCGACCAGGATGAACAGGAATGATGGCAGGAAGGTGAAGAAGGTCGCGACCAACGCACCCAGCACGGCCGCCAGAAAGACCTGATCCGGACCCAGGAAGGCCTGGGTCCAGCCGCCAATGAAGCCCACGAACGTGACCACCATGATTAGCGGCCCGGGCGTGGCCTCCCCCAGTGCGATCCCGTCGATCATCTGCGTGGGACTCAGCCACCCATAGGTCTCCACCCCGCCCTGGTAGACATAGGGCAGGACCGCGTAGGCCCCACCGAAGGTCACGAGCGCCGTTTGGGTAAAGAATTGCCCCATGCGGGTCAACGTGGCGTCCCAGCCGAACACCGTGAGCAGGACCCCGAACACGGCGGCCCACAGCCCCAGACCCACCACCAGAAAGCGAATCACCCGCGACCAGCGAAACTGCATCCAGGGGGCGGGCGGCGTGTCGTCATTCACCACTGCCGGGCCACGCGATTCAACATTGCCGGCCCCGTGAGATCCGCCATTCTGGAAGCGTTCCGGCCAGACGCGGCTGCCCAGCCAGCCGAGGATTCCTGCCGTAATGATGATGTAGGGAAACGGGATGTTGAGCGCGAAGATGGCCAGGAAGGCGGCGATCGCCATTAGCCACAGCAGGCCGTTATTGAGCACCCGTCCACCGATGCGCCAGCCGGCATAGGCGATGATCGCGACCACCGCCGGCTTGATACCGTAGAACACCGCTTCCACCGCAGGTACATCGCCAAAGGCCAGGTAGACCCATGACAGCCCGGCGATCAGGAACAGCGAAGGCAGGATGAACAGCAGTCCGGCCATCAAGCCGCCCAAGGTGCCATGCAGCAGCCAGCCCAGATAGGTTGCCAGCTGCTGCGCCTCGGGACCCGGCAGGACCATGGCGTAGTTCAGCGCATGCAGAAAACGCTTCTCCGAGACCCAGCGCCGCCGCTCGACCAGATCCTCGTGCATCATCCCGATCTGCCCGGCGGCGCCACCGAACGAAATGAAACCGAGTTTCAGCCAGTAGCGAAAGGCCTCGCCCCGGCTCGGTGCAGGCGGCGGCCCGGGCTGGACGTCTTGCCGGCTACGATAGTCGGTCATGGTCGATTGCCTTCATCAAAAAGGCCCGGCGCCTTGCGGGGCCGGGCCTCGGACTACAAAGGGCGTGGAGATCAGCCCTCGTTGTGGTAGCCGGTGATGCGCTCCACTTCGTTCTTCGCGCCCAGGACCACCGGCACGCGCTGGTGGATGCCCTCGGGGCTGATGTCCATGATGCGCTCGCGCCCGGTGGTGGCGGCACCGCCGGCCTGTTCGACGATGAAGCTCATCGGGTTGGCCTCGTACATCAGGCGCAGCTTGCCGGTCGTGCCCTTGGCCTGCATCTTCGTATCCATCGGGTACATGAACACCCCGCCGCGGCACAGGATGCGGTGCACCTCGGCGACCATGGAGGCTACCCAACGCATGTTGAAGTCCTTGCCGCGCTCGCCTTCCTTGCCGGCCAGGCATTCGTCGATGTAGCGCTTGACCGGGGCCTCCCAGAAGCGGCTGTTGGACATGTTGATCGCGAACTCCTGGGTGTCTTCCGGGATCTGCACGCTGTCCTTGGTCAGCAGGAACTCGCCGAAGTCCTTGTCCAGGGTGAACATCTTCACGCCCTGGCCGGTGGTCATCACCATCATGGTGGACGGGCCGTACAGGCAGTAGCCGGCGGCGACCTGCTTGGTGCCCGGCTGCAGGAAGTCCTCGGTCTTGGGATCGGTGACGCCTTCCGGGGCCTTCAGGATGGAGAAGATCGTGCCGACGGAGACGTTCACGTCGATGTTCGAGGAGCCGTCCAGCGGATCGAACAGGACCAGGTAGTGGCCGCGCGGCTCGTTGGCCGGCATCTCGCAGATCTCGTCCATCTCCTCGGAGGCCAGGCCGGCGGCGTGGCCGTTGTGGCTCAGGCTCTCGATGAACACCTCGTTGGTGATGATGTCGAGCTTCTTCTGCGTCTCGCCCTGCACGTTCTCGGAGCCGGCGGAGCCGAGCACGCCGACCAGATCACCCTTGTCGACGAGGTCGGAGATCTTCTTGCACGCCACGGAGATGTCGTTCAGCAGACCGGTGAATTCGCCGGTTGCGCCCTGGATGCCGCGCTGGGTTTCGATGATGCAGTTGGTCAGAGTGGTGCCGATATGCATGATGCAATCCTGATGCTGTTGTGAATCGGGCGACACGGCGCGAAATGGGGCACAGCAGCCCCGTCGCGGGGCGAACGGCCCCGGCGCGCCGGGTGTCAAAGGCGGCATAGTGTAGCAAAAGCACCCGGAGGGGCCGATCCGCAGCACTGATCGTGGCGTGACCGGCCTGGCACTGTGCTTGCTCGGCCTTCGGGGTCCAACAAAAACATGGAGGATTCGCATGCCCCAGAACGCGCTGTACGCCCAGTCGGGCGGGGTCACCGCTGTCATTAACGCCAGCGCCTGGGGGGTAATCGAGGCGGTCCGCGCCCACCCGGCCCATTTCGGCAAGATCTATGCGGCGCGGGACGGCATCCTGGGCGTCCTGCGCGAAGAGATCATCGACCTCGACCACGAGGACCCGCTGACCCTGGCCGCCCTGCGCCATACGCCGGGCGGTGCGTTCGGTTCCTGCCGCTTCGATCTGGGTGACCCCGACAAGGACCCGCAACAATACGAGCGCCTGGTCGAAGTCTTCCGCGCCCATGACATCGGCACCTTCTTCTACAACGGCGGTGGCGGCTCCATGGATACCGCCTTGAAGATCGCGAAGATGGGCGAGCGCATGGGCTTTCCGATCAAGGCGATTGGCGTGCCCAAGACGATCGACAACGACCTTGCCGTGACCGACTCCAGCCCGGGCTTTGGTTCCGCCGCCAAGTTCATCGCCACCGTGGTGCGCGAGGCCAGCCTGGACGTCGAGTCCATGCACACCAGTTCCACCAAGGTGTTCGTGATGGAGGTGATGGGGCGCCATGCTGGCTGGCTGGCGGCCGCGGCGGCGCTGGCGCAGGAGTTCGACGGCCAGCCGCCGATGCTGATCCTGTTCGCCGAGGTCCCGTTCGATCAGGACGACTTCCTGGATCATCTGAACCGCACCATCGAACGTCACGGGTATTGCGTGGTGGTCGTTTCCGAGGGGCTGAAGAATCCCGACGGTGGCTTGTTCTCGGTCGCGCAGAGCCACGATGTCTATGCCTACACCCAGCTCGGCGGTGCCGCCCCGCGCCTTGCCGAGCTGATCCGCGAAAAGACCGGGCACAAGCTGCACTGGGCGGTGGTGGACTACATCCAGCGTGCCGCGCGCCATATCGCGTCGAAGGTGGACGTGGAGCAGGCCTATGCCTGTGGCCGCGCGGCGGTGGAGGGGGTGGTCGCCGGCGAGGATGCCTTCATGCCGATCATCCGGCGTGACTCCAGCAAGCCCTATCGCTGGAGCATCGGCTTTACCCCGCTGGAGACCGTCGCCGATATCGAGCAGGGCATGCCGCGCAACTACATCACCCCGGATGGCTACGGCATTACTCAGGACGCACGCGACTACCTGCGCCCGCTGATCCAGGGCGAGGACGCTCCGCCGTTCGAGCGCGGCCTGCCCTGCTACCCGCGCATCCGCGGCGAGCTCTTGCCCAAGCGCTGCCCGCCGTACGAGGTCAACACGGACTAGTGTCGCCTGCCTGCTGCTCGGGTGCTTTGTTCGGCCCGCAGCAGCTGCCGGGGCCTTCTTGCTGGATGGGTGGGCAGGGCACGGTTCCGTAGGAACAGAAGACGCAGCAATCGCCCGGCAACGGCCTCAGCAGGGCACCGCAGCCGGTGCACTCGTAGAACCACTGGCAGGCATCGGTAGGCATGGTTTCCCCTTTCTCGTGCCCGCATTCGGGGCAGGTCAGGGTCGACTCCAGGACGACTTCATTCATCTGCGTTTCAGGCGAAGGCGGCATGATGAGCAATGTACAAGGCGCCTGTGGGCGGAAAAACCCCGTGTGCTACCCGGAAACGGAGTAGCCAGTGCAAGCCGGGCGTCTAATCTGTGATAAAGGCCACGCAAGAGGGCCAGCCGAAGTCCAGAGACTGTGGAGGAGATCATGAAGAGCCAAACCCTGAACCGGACGCTGGCGGGCTTTGCGGCCGTCGCCTTGATGGGGGCTTTCGCCGCCCCGGGCACGGTGTCGGCCCAAGGTGCTTACTGGCTGGCGGCCGACGGTTCGCCCGACGATATCAAGGTCGAATACCGGCTGCGCGATCATGGCTGCGACAACGTCCGCGGTGAGTGGCGCGTCGTGAACGAGAGCGATGACTACGTCGATGTAACCGTGACCAAGACGGCCTACACCTGCCCCGGCGAGCTCGACGATGACGTACGCACCACGGTGCGTCGCTTCGGCACGATTGCGCCGGGCGACATGCGTGAGCGCACGCGTGACGACAGCGTCTGCGGCGGGGCCTGGGCGCGTTCGGTCGAAGTGCTCGAGTACGAGATCGAAAAGGTCGATCCGCCCGAAGAGAGTTGAGCCAGCTCGCGTTTCGTGGTCCGCGTTTCCCTGACCGGGGCTTGATAGCGTGACCGGGCGCGAAAAAATGAGCGGCCCGGGGCTTGGCGAGCAGGTGCCGGCGGGTACACTTAAGTGGTGTCACCCCGGCGGATTGCCGGCCCTGTTCAATCGAAAAAGGAGTTCGACCATGTCCCACGCACCGCATCGTCGTTGGTTGTCCGCCCCGGCCGCTTTCCTGATCGCAATGGCGCTGGCCCTGCTGCCCGCGACCCCGGCCTTTGCCGGTGCGGGAATGCTGGACACCGGCTCCATGATCCAGCAGGCCAGCGCGGATGACACCCGCGCTCAGCTGCTCAAGCAGCTGGATGATCAGGCCGTTCGCGAGAAGCTGGTCGAGATGGGCGTGGACCCCGACCGGGCCCAGGAGCGCGTCGCCCGCCTGACCCCTGAAGAGCTGGCCCACCTCGAGGCCCGCATGGAAACCGATCCGGCCGGTGCCGCCGGCGTGGTCGGCGTGGTTGCCATCGTGTTCGTCGTGCTCGTGATCCTGGACGCGGTCGGCGTGACCGACATCTTCTCGTTTGTTGGCCCCGCCCGCGAACGCTAGGTCTCTCATGACGCCTGCGTACTGGCGGCGAGCCTCCGGGCTCGCCGCGCTCGTTTGCGGCCTGTTGGCCGTGCTCTGGCTTAGTGGCTGCGCCACGGCGCCACAGAGCGCGCAGCTCTCCAGTCAGGCCCCGGAAGACATCCCGACCCGCGTGGAGCTGGAAGACACCCCGTTCTTCCCGCAGGAGGATTACCAGTGTGGTCCGGCGGCGCTGGCCACCGTACTGGGCTCGCGCGGGATCGACACCTCGCTGGAAGAACTGATCGACGAGGTCTACATCCCGGCTCGCGAGGGCAGTCTGCAGGCCGAGATGCGTGCCGCCGCGCGTGCCCGTGACCTAGTCGCCTACCGCGTCGAGCCGCAGCTGGAGTCCATCCTGCGCGAGGTGGCCGAGGGTAACCCGGTGGTGGTGTTCCAGAACCTCGGGGTCGCGATGTTCCCCGAATGGCACTTTGCCGTGGTGATGGGTTACGACCTGGAGGAGCGCGAGGTGTATCTGCGCAGCGGGCCTATCGAGCGCCACGTGAATTCGTTCGCCCGCTTCGAGCGCACCTGGGCGCGCGGCGATCGCTGGGCCTTCCTGGTGACCGAGCCGGATCAGCTGCCGGCCACGGCCGAGCCGCTGCGCTGGCTGCGGGCCGTGAACGAACTGGAGCAGGTGGGGCGTCTGGGCCCGGCCGCCACGGGATATCAGACCGCGATGGAGCGCTGGCCGGAACACCCGATCGGCTATGTCGGGCGGGCGAATGTGGCCTTCGCCCAGGGCGACCTGCTAACGGCGGAGGACACGCTGCGCCAGTTGATCGAACGGGACCCGCAACGGCACGAGGGCTGGAACAACCTGGCCCATGTGCTGATTGCCCGCCAGTGCGGCGAGCAGGCCCGCGAGGCTGCCAGTTGCGCGGGTGAACTGGCCGGTCCCGGGAGCTATGCGCCTACCCTGGGGGCGGCGGCCGGGGCGCCTGACGACGGCGATCAGTGTCGCGCCCTTCCGCCCTGCCCCGCGGCGCTGGAAGCACGCGCGCCGCAGGAGTAGCGGGCGGCCCGTCAGGCCTTGCGCTTCTCCAGGGTTTGTTCGGCGTGCTTGAGGACCAGCCCGAGGTTCTGTTTCTCGACGTCCGTGACTTGCGGGTCTTCCTTCACGGCGTGGCGCAGGTGCTCGACCAGTTGCGCCAGTTCCTCGCGCGAGATCTGGTGGAAGTTGAACCCGCCCCCGTAGCGGGCCTCGAGCTGGTCCCAGTAATCGGCGAGCGGCGGACGGTAGTCATCGGTCATCGGTAGCCCTTGGCGGCGGTGGACGAGACGGGGCAGTGTAAAGCCTGGCCCGGCGATTTCCGAACATGCCCGGGTGGGGGTGTTTGGTTTGCCCCCACCCCTTGCGGTCTAATACGGGCCTTGTTCCCTGCTGGCTGTTGGCATGTCCCAAGTCACTGCGATCTACCCCGGCACCTTCGACCCAATCACCCACGGGCACACGGATATCGTGCGCCGAGCCGCGCGTCTGTTCGATCGTGTGGTGATCGCGGTGGCCGCCAACCCGAACAAGGGGCCAGCCTTTCCCCTGGAGAGGCGCGTCGCGCTGGCCGAAGAGGCAGTGAAGGGGATCGACGGGGTCGAGGTTCAGGGCTTCAACGTGCTGCTGGCCAAGTTCGTTCATGCCCAGGGGGCCAACGTGATCCTGCGCGGCCTGCGCGCGGTATCCGATTTCGAGCACGAATTTCAGCTGGCGGCCATGAACCGTCAGCTGGCCCCCGAGGTCGAAACGCTGTTCCTGACGCCGGCGGAGGAATACAGCTTTGTCTCCTCCAGTCTGGTACGGGAAATCGCCCGTTTGGGCGGTGACGTCTCAAAATTCGTAAGCCCCGGCGTGGCGCGCATGCTGGCCGAACAAAACGGCGAGACCCGCTAGCCGGGCCCTGCGACTGGATACGAGGACAACCCCATGGCTCTGATGATCACCGACGAATGCATCAACTGCGATGTCTGCGAGCCCGAGTGCCCGAACGAGGCCATCTATCCCGGTGACGAGATCTACGAGATCGACCCGGAGCGCTGCACCGAGTGCGTCGGGCATTACGACGAACCGCAGTGCCAGGATGTCTGCCCGGTCGATTGCATCCCGCTGGACCCTGACCGCAAGGAAACACGCGAGCAGCTACAGGCGAAGTACGAGAAGCTGATGGGCGCGTAACGATGCTCGCGCGCCTGCTCCCCGCCGCCCTGGCTGCCACCCTGCTGGCGGCACCCGTTCAGGCCGAGGGGCCCGGCCAGGGGGCAGTGGCCTCCGCCCACCCGGAGGCCACTGCGGCGGGCGAGCGTATCCTCGCCGCCGGGGGCAACGCGTTCGATGCCGCCGTCGCTGTAACAGCGGCCCTGGGTGTGGCCGAGCCCTATGGTTCCGGCCTCGGCGGCGGTGGGTTCTTTCTGCTCTACGACGCGGCGAATGATCGCAGCGTGATGCTGGACGCCCGCGAGACCGCTCCGGGCGAGGCGCATCGCGACATGTACCTGGACGACGATGGCGAGGTGGTCGAGGGTCTTTCGCTCGACGGGGTCCTCGCCGCCGGGATCCCCGGCATGCCCGCCGGGATCGACCACCTGTCCCGCCACTACGGCAGCCTCCCGCTTGGCGATGCGCTGGAGCCGGCCATCCGCCTGGCCGAGGACGGGGTCGAGGTGGGCAGCCGTTACAACCAGATGGCCAGCTTCCGCCACCAGGCGCTGCGGGATGGCGCCGATGCGGCGCAGATTTTCCTCGACAACGGCGGCGTGCCCGACGCGGGCATGCGCCTGGTGCAGCCGGATCTGGCCGACACCCTGCGTCTCTTGGCCGAAGAGGGTCGCGACGGTTTCTATACCGGCGCCCTGGCCGGGCGCCTGGTCGAAGGGGTGCGCGAGGCCGGCGGCATCTGGACGCTGGAAGACCTTGAGGGCTACGAGGCCGTCGAGCGCGACCCGATCCACATCGAATATCGGGGTGCACGGATTACCACGGCCTCGCCGCCGTCCTCGGGCGGCGTCGCCCTGGGGCAAATCCTGAACATCCTCTCGTTCTACGACCTCGAAGAGCTGGCCCCGGACCTGCGCGCGCATCTGACCATCGAGGCGATGCGCCGCGCCTACCGTGATCGTGCCGAGTACCTGGGCGATCCGGACCATGTCGACATGCCGCTGGAGCGGTTGTTGTCGCGCGACTACGCGGCAGGGTTGCGCGCGACCATCCACCCGGACGAGGCCACGCCCAGCCGCTACCTGCCGCTATCGGTGGACCCGCAGGCGGATGTCCCGGACCCGGCGCAGGCCACCGAGAGCCCGGAGACGACCCATTTCTCCGTGATCGACGCCGACGGTAACCGCGTGGCCGCCACGCTGACGTTGAACTACCCGTTCGGCTCCGGCTATGTGGTGCCCGGCACCGGGGTCCTGCTGAACAACGAGATGGACGACTTCTCGGCCAAGCCGGGCGAGCCCAATGCCTACGGGCTGATCGGTTTTGAGGCGAATGCGATTGCCCCGTATCGGCGGCCCTTGTCGAGCATGAGCCCGACCTTTGTCGAGACCGATGATCGCGTGGCGATCCTGGGCACCCCGGGCGGCAGCCGTATCATCACCATGGTGCTGCACGGCATTCTGGGTGTGGTGGAGGGCCTGGATGCGGAGGCGATCGTGGAGCAGCCGCGCTATCACCACCAGTACCTGCCGGATCGCGTGGAACACGAGACCAGTGCATTCGATATGGAAACGCGCGGGCAACTGGTGTCGCGCGGCCACCGCCTGGTGCCTCAGGTGCGCCCCTTCGGCGACATGCAGGCGATCCTGTGGGAGCGCGGGGAAGGGCGGCTGGAGGCAGCCTCCGACCCGCGTGGCGAGGGCGGCGCCCGCGTGCTCTCCGAGTAACCAAGTTCGCGGTTCGCGCCCAGCTGCCGCGGCTGCCATGTTTTCCTGAAGCGAGCCACGCAAAAAGCCGCGCCCGGATCATGTCCGGGCGCGGCTTGGCAGGCAATCCCGTTCGGGGCTGGGCCCCGAACGGCCGGGGCATTTAGCCCTGGGCCAGGTCGCGGATGCGGGCGTTCAGGCGGCTCTTGTGGCGCGCCGCCTTGTTCCGGTGGATCAGCCCCTTGCTCACGGTCGCGTCGATGACCGGCACGGCCTTCTTGTAGGCCTCGCTGGCTGCCTGGGCATCGCCCTGCTGCAGCGGCTTCAGTACGGCCTTCATGGCCGTACGGAAACGGGAGCGAAGCGCCACGTTGTGAGCGCGATTTTTGACCGCCTGACGGGCCCGTTTACGGGCAGAAGCAATATTCGCCAAAGTACTTCCCTCGCGTTGATGCGCTAGGTTCTGGAAAAGGCGGCAGAGCATACCGCTGGCCCCGGTTCGCGTCAACCTTGTGCCGCTGGGGTTCTGGATGGCGTCGCGGGGTCGTGGCGTCTACTGTATAAGACACGACAACCCCACAAGGAGAACCACGATGTTTCCGCTCCCCCGCGCCGTTCGAATGGCACGCCTGCCCGGTTTTGCGATGGCCCTGATGCTGACGGGTCTGCTGTTCGCCGCGTTGGCGTTCACGCCCCGTGCCGAGGCCATGGAGCCCGAGGCCAAGGTGGTATATCACGCCGATTTCGCCGATCCCCGGCGTTTCTCCGCGATGCTGACCAGCATCAACAATATGATGACGCACTACCAGGACGAGTTCATGGACGTGGATGTGCGCATCGTGTTCGTCGCGCACGGCATCCGTTTCCTGACCGATGACGACCTCGACGGCTCGCCCTTCGAGGCTGATGAGGAGCTCCAGGAGCAGCGCGATGAGCTGCGTGGTCGCCTGTCCAGCCTGGTCAGTTCTCACGGAGTGAAACTGGAGCTGTGCGAGATCACCCGTAGTCAGATCAATCTCGACGAAGACCTGGTGTACGACAACGTCGAGATGGTGCCCTCGGGCGTGGTACGTATCGCCGAGCTGCAGAACGAGAAGGGATTCGCCTACATCAAGATCGAGTAACCGGCGCCGCTGAAGGCAGTCTCAAGCCCCGCCTCGGCGGGGCTTTTTAGTGCTGGCCCAGGACCTCGAGCTTGGCGAATCCGAGTACCAGCCATTTGGAACCCGCGTGGGCGAAGTTCACCTGCACCCGTGCCGAGTTGCCCGAGCCCTCGAACTGGGTGATCAGGCCCTCGCCGAATTTCGCATGGTGCACGCGGGCCCCGATCGACAGACCATTGTCGCGGGCCGCGGCATCTGAGGTATCCAGCGACCCAAAGCCCGCGGTGCGCTGGCGGCTGGCGGCAAAGCGCCCCGCACCAAACGGCGAGGCCTGCGGGCGCAGCACCTCCAGGGCCTCTTCCGGGATCTCGTTGATAAAGCGCGAGGCAACGTTGTAGGACTCGCGCCCGTACAGGCGCCGGGTCTCGGCGTGGATCAGGTACAGCTCCTGCTCCGCGCGGGTCATGCCGACGTAGGCCAGGCGGCGCTCCTCCTCCAGTCGCCCCGGCTCCTCCAGCGAGCGCGAGTTGGGGAACAGGCCCTCTTCCAGGCCGGTCAGGAAGACCAGCGGGAACTCGAGGCCCTTGGCGGAGTGCAGGGTCATCATCTGCACCGCGTCCTCGTGCGGGTCGGCTGCGCCCTCGCCGGCCTCCAGCGCGGCGTGGGCGAGGAACTCGGTCAGGCGATTGCCTTCGCCTTCCTCGCTCTCGGCGGTGGGCTCCATGTCGAAGGCGCGCGCCGCGCCTACCAGTTCGTCCAGGTTCTCCAGGCGGGCCTCGCCGCGCTCGCCCTTCTCCTTCTTGTAGTGCTCGCGCAGCTGCGCGCGCTCGATCGCCTGTTCCACCTGATCGGCCAGCGGCTGGCGCGGCAGCTCCTGCTGCAGGCTGTGGATCAGCTGGATGAAGCCGGCGACCGCGTTGCGCGCGCGGCCGGGTAGCGCGTCGGCGTCGACCGCATGGACAGCCGCCTTCAGCAGGCTGGTGTCCGCCGCCTGGGCCGCCCCGCGCAGGCCCTCCAGGGTCTTTTCGCCGATCCCGCGCGGCGGCTGATTGACCACGCGCAGGAAGGCGGCGTCGTCATCGCCGTTGCCGGCCAGGCGCAGGTAGGCCAGGGCGTCGCGGATCTCCTGGCGCTCGAAGAAGCGCAGGCCGCCGTAGACCCGGTAGGGCATACGCCGACCGATGAAGGTCTCCTCCAGTACACGTGACTGGGCGTTGGAGCGATACAGCACCGCGCACTCGCGATGCAGCCCGCCCTGGTCCACATGGCGGGCGATGGTCTCGGCGATGAAGCGCGCCTCTTCCTGCTCGTTCAGCGCGGTGTACAGGCGCACCGGGGCGCCTTCGGTGTCCTCGGTCCACAGCTCCTTGCCGAGACGCCCGGAGTTGTGGCGGATCAGTGCGTTGGCGGCGTTCAGGATGTTGGCGCTGGAGCGGTAGTTCTGCTCCAGGCGCACGACCTGGGTGCCCGGGTAGTCCTGCTGGAAGTGCTGGATGTTCTCGATCTTCGCGCCGCGCCAGCCGTAGATGGACTGGTCGTCGTCGCCGACCGCGAACACGGGGCTGTCGCCGGCCAGCAGGCGCAGCCAGGCGTACTGGATGTCGTTGGTGTCCTGGAACTCGTCGACCAGCACATGGCGAAAGCGCGTGCGGTAGTGCTCCAGCAGCGCCTTGTTGTCGCGCAGCAACTCCAGCGAGCGCAGCATCAGTTCGGCGAAATCCACCACCCCGGCACGCTCGCAGGCCTGCTGGTAGGTGGTGTAGACGCGCACCCACTGGCGGGCGACCGGGTCGCCGGTATCCGGCAGGTGTTCCGGGCGCGAGCCCTCGTCCTTGCGCGCATTGATGTACCACTGCGCCTGTTTCGGCGGCCAGCGCGCCTCGTCCAGCTCTAGGCCGCGCAGTACGCGCTTGACCATGCGCAGCTGGTCGTCGGAGTCGAGGATCTGGAAGCCCTGCGGCAGCCGCGCGTCCTGCCAGTGCTGGCGCAGCAGACGGTGGGCCAGCCCGTGGAAGGTGCCGACCCACAGCCCGGTCGCCGGGTGCCCCAGCAGCGCCTCGATGCGCCCGCGCATCTCGGCCGCCGCCTTGTTGGTGAAGGTAACCGCCAGCAGGCTGTGCGGGGCCACGCCCTCCACACCGATCAGCCAGGCGATACGGTGCACCAGCACGCGGGTCTTGCCGGAGCCGGCGCCGGCCAGCACCAGCAGCGGTTGTGGCGGGGCCGCCACGGCCTCGCGCTGGGCCGGGTTCAGGGAATCGAGCAGGGGGGAGACATCCATGCGCGAATGGTAGGGAAACCCGGCCGGAATCGCACGTTGTGCACGCGGGGCGTGTGCCTTCCGCCGCGCAAACGCGCTACTCTCGGGCAAAGTCCTCATCGGCCCCGCGCGGGGAACCTCGCAGCCGAGAACGGTCCCAAGTAACAACACCGCGCACGCGCAATCGGAACATCGCGAATGAATGACATGCCCTCGCTGCACCGGCTGGATACGCCGGTCTCCGGACAGGAGCTGCACCCGGACAACCTGCTTTTCGCCGAGACCCTGCTGGAACGCTACCGCGAGGACCCGGAGTCGGTGCCGCCGGCCTGGGCCGACTACTTCCGCTCGCTGGAGGGTGCGCCGCGGCTGGAACGGCGTCGTTCGACCGATCGCCCGGATCTGGCCCATGAGCAGTTGCAGATCCGGGTGCTTCAGTTCATCAACTCCTATCGCTATCTGGGCCACTTCGGGGCGCGTCTGGATCCGCTGGAGCGGGAGGCCCCCGAGCCGCCGGTGGAGCTGAGTCGGGGGTATCACGGGCTGGACCGGGTCGGCCCGGAGATCCTGTTCGATCCCGGTTCCCTGTTCATCGAGGGCCCGGTGTCGCTGGACACGATCGAGCGGGTGCTGCGCGAGACCTACTGCGCGAGCATCGGTGCCGAATACATGCACATCGCGGCGACCGAGGAAAAACGCTGGCTGCAGGAGCGGCTGGAGTCGGCCCATGGCCACTTCGGCTTTGGCGACGAGACGCGGCTGGCCATCCTCGAGCGCCTGACGGCGGCCGAGGGGCTGGAGCGCTATCTGCACCGGCGCTATGTCGGACAGAAGCGCTTCTCCCTGGAAGGTGCGGAGAGCCTGATTCCGCTATTGAATGCCCTGGTCCAGCGCGGCGGTGCGCGCGGGCTGCAGGAGGTCGTGCTGGGCATGGCGCATCGCGGGCGCCTGAACGTGCTGGTCAACCTGTTCGGCAAGGCCCCCGCGGATCTGGCCGGCGAGTTCGAGGGCCGCCCGCGCGACGATCGTGGCACCGGGGACGTCAAGTACCACATGGGCTTCTCCTCGAATGTCGAGACGCCCGGCGGTCCGGTCCATCTGGCGCTGGCGTTCAACCCCTCGCATCTGGAGATCGTGACGCCCGTCGTCGAGGGCTCGGTGCGCGCCCGCCAGGTCCGCATAGCCGATCGGAAGGGCAACCGGGTGATGCCCGTGGTGATCCATGGCGATGCCGCGTTCGCCGGCCAGGGCGTGGTCATGGAGACCCTGAACATGTCCCAGACCCGGGGGTTTTCCACCAAGGGCACGGTGCACGTGGTGGTGAACAACCAGGTCGGGTTTACCACTTCGACCCTGAAAGACGCCCGTTCGACGCATTACGCGACCGATGTCGCCAAAATGGTGAACGCGCCGATCCTGCACGTGAACGGCGACGATCCCGAGGCTGTGGTGTTTGTCACCCAGGTCGCGCTGGATTACCGCATGCGCTTCTGCAAGGACGTGGTGATCGACCTGGTCTGCTACCGCCGCCAAGGACACAACGAGGCCGACGAGCCGGCCGCCACGCAGCCGCACATGTACCGCCGTATCCGCGACCTGCCGACCACCCGCGAGCTATACGCGCGCTCACTGATCGAGGCCGGGCTGACCGAAGAGAAGGCCCAGGACGAGGCGGTCGAGGCCTATCGCGGCCGCCTGGATGCCGGCGAGCCCGTGGCCCTGTCGCTGCACGACGACGGGCATGGCACCACGACCAACTGGGCGCCCTATGTGAACCAGACCTGGGATCAGGACGTGGAGACGGGCGTGGAGAGCGCGCGCCTGTCGCGTATGCTCGACCAGCTCTCGACACCGCCGGAGGGCTTTCAGGTCCACCCGCGCGTGCAGAAGATCCTCGACGCCCGCCGGGCGATGGCCGCGGGCGATCAGCTGCTGGACTGGGGCGCGGCCGAGACGCTGGCCTACGGCACGCTGATCCAGGATGGCTACCGTATTCGCCTGTCCGGCCAGGACTCCGGGCGCGGCACATTCTTCCACCGCCACGCGGTGTTGCACGACCAGGAGACAGGGAAGGCGCTGGTGCCGCTGCGTCGGCTGGACCCGGATCATCCGCGCTTCCTGGTCATCGATTCGCTGCTGTCCGAGGAAGGCGTGCTCGCATTCGAGTACGGCTATGCAACGGCCGCGCCGGAGGCCCTGGTGGTCTGGGAGGCGCAGTTCGGTGACTTCGTGAACGGCGCGCAGGTGGTGATCGACCAGTTCATCTCCTCCGGCGAACAGAAATGGGGCCGTTTGTGCGGGCTGACGCTGCTATTGCCGCATGGTTACGAGGGGCAGGGCCCGGAGCACTCCTCGGCCCGGCCCGAGCGCTTCCTGCAACTGGCGGCTCAGGAGAACATGCAGGTCTGTGTGCCGACCACGCCCGCGCAGATCTTCCATCTGCTGCGTCGGCAGATGGTGCGCCCCTATCGCAAGCCGCTCATCGTGATGACGCCGAAGAGCCTGCTGCGGCACCAGGATGCGGTCTCCGATCTCGAGGCGCTGGCGCACGGGCAGTACCAGACGGTGATCGACGATGCGCGCATTGAGGACCCCAAGGCCGTCAAGCGGGTGCTGCTGACCAGTGGCCGCATCTACTATGACCTGGCTACAAGCCAGTCCGAGGGCCAGCACTGGGATGTCGCAATCCTGCGCCTGGAGCAGAGCTACCCGTTCCCCGAGGAGCGCCTGACCGAACTGCTGGGGCGCTACCCACACGCGGAGGAGTTCGTCTGGGTGCAGGACGAGCCGGAGAATCAGGGCTATCTGGGATTCCTGGCGCCGCGCATCAATCCACTGCTGACGGTGCGTGGTCAGACGCTGCACGCGGTCGCACGACCCCCGGCCGCCGCGCCGGCGGTCGGCTACCCGGAGGTCCACAAGGCGCAGTTGAAGGATCTGCTCGAGCGGGCATTCGGCCCGATCAGCTCGCGCGACACCCCGCACCCCACGCCCTGAACACTGACGCACAGCACAAGGAAGCGAGATGGCACCCGACCCCACCCCGATCAAGGTCCCCGAACTCCCGGAGTCCGTTGCCGATGCGACCGTGGTCGCCCTGCACAAAAAGGCAGGCGACACGGTCAAGCGCGATGAACTGATCGCCGAGCTCGAGACCGACAAGGTCGTGCTCGAGGTCTCCGCCCCGTCTGCGGGGGCCCTGACAGCGCTGGAGGTCAGCGAGGGCGATACCGTGAAGACCGACGCGGTGATCGCCTACCTGGGCGCGGCCGATGAAGCGGCCGAGGAAGACTCCGAGTCGGAAGGGGAGGAGGCCTCGATACCTTCACAGCCGGCTGCTCGGGAATCGTCCGATGACAAGACCTCGTCACCCCGTGCCGAGGACAGGGGCAAGGCCCGGGACACCGCGAACGTTGTGCCCGAAGGCGGCTCCGGTGGCGCCGCCCCGCCCCCCAGCCCGTCCGTGCGGCGCTTGTTGCAGGAGGCCGGGCTCAAGGCCGAGGAGGTCGAGGGCACGGGCGAGGACGGCCGTATCCTGCGCGAGGACGTTGAGCGAGTGCAGACGGACCGATCGCGCCGCAGCGAGGCGCCTTCTTCGGCGTCGCCTCAGGGGCGTGCCCCGGAGCGCGAGCGGGCGCCGTCCGCCGGCAGTATCGAACGCGTCCCGATGACGCGCCTGCGTGCGCGCATCGCCGAGCGGCTGCTGGAGGCCAAGCAGTCCACCGCGATGCTGACGACCTTCAACGAGATCGACATGTCCGCGGCGATGGACCTGCGCGCGCGCTACAAGGAGACCTTCGAGAAGCGCCACTCGATCAAGCTGGGCTTCATGGGCCTGTTCGTGGCCGCTGCCAGTCGTGCGCTGGAGCGCTTCCCGATCATCAATGCCGCGCTGGATGGCGAGGAGATCGTCTATCACCATTTCAGCGACATCGGCATCGCCGTGTCCTCGCCGCGCGGGCTGGTGGTGCCGGTGCTGCGTGATACCGGCCACGCCAGCGTCGCCGACATCGAGCGACGCATCCGCGACTTCGCGGAGCGCGCCAGCGACGGCAAGCTGGACATCGACGAGCTGCGCGGCGGCACCTTCACGATCACCAACGGCGGTGTATTCGGCTCGCTGTTCTCCACCCCGATCGTGAACCCGCCACAAAGCGCCATCCTCGGCATGCACGCGATCAAGGAGCGCCCCGTTGCGGTGGGCGGCGAGGTGGTGGTCCGGCCGATGATGTATATCGCCCTCTCCTACGACCACCGCCTGGTCGACGGCGCCGACGCCGTACGCTTCCTCGTCGCGATCAAGGACGCAATCGAGGACCCGGCACGCCTGCTCCTCGACGTCTGACCCCGCGTCGGCCCCGAACCCCGCCTCCTGCTGTCTGCAGCGACACGGCCCATGAATGAACGGGCGACGCTGCCTGTGGTGTTCAGGTGCGATCGACGGGGCGGCGGTACGGGCCCGGGCGCAGCCCGAATAGCAGCATGGCGGCGCCGACCAGGCCGAGCGGCCAGGACGGCCAGGCCAGTCCGAGCCAGGTGGACACGTCGAGCTGGGTGGCCAGCCCCGCCAGGGCGAGCAGACCCGCGCCTCCCCAGGCCTCGTGCCGCCTGCGGTTCTGGCGGCGCAGCCCCTCTTCAAGATCGCGGATCTGCTGGCGCAGGGCGGCGTCGCGCTCGGCGCGCTGTTCCTCCACCGTGAGGGCCTTTTCCAGGTGCATGGGCATTTCGGGCAGCTGGGCGAGCAGGCGCGGCAGGTGCTGCTGTGCATTGCGGATGAATGCGCGCACGCCCATGCGCTCGTGCATCCAGTCCTCGATGAACGGCTTGGCGGTTGTCCACAGGTCCAGCTGCGGATAGAGCTGGCGGCCCAGACCCTCGATGTTCAGCAGGGTCTTCTGCAGCAGCACCAGCTGCGGCTGGACCTCCATGTTGAAGCGCCGGGCCGTCTGGAACAGGCGCAGGAGGACCTGACCGAAGGAGATCTCCTCCAGCGGGCGCTGGAAGATCGGCTCGCAGACGGTGCGGATCGCCGCCTCGAACTCGTCCACGCGGGTGTCCTTCGGCACCCAGCCGGATTCCACGTGCAACTCGGCCACGCGGCGGTAGTCGCGGTTGAAGAAGGCGTGGAAATTCTCTGCCAGGTAGCGCTGGTCGGAGTCGAGCAGCGAGCCGACGATGCCGAAGTCCACCGCCAGATAAGTCGGGTTGTCCGGGTGGGTGGCGTCCACAAAGATGTTGCCCGGGTGCATGTCGGCGTGGAAGAAGTTGTGCTGGAACACTTGCGTGAAGAAGATCTCCACTCCGCGTTCGGCCAGCAGCCTCAGGTCCACGTTGCGTTCACGCAGTGCCGCGATATCCGCCACCGGGATGCCGCCGATGCGCTCCATCACCAGCACGCTGCGGCGCGTGTAGTCCCAGATGATCTCCGGGATGTACAGCAGGTGGCTGTCCTCAAAGTTGCGGTGGATCGCGGCGGCGTTGGCGCCCTCGCGGATCAGGTCCAATTCGTCGGTGACGGTCTTTTCGTATTCGTCCACCACCTCGCGCGGGCGCAGGCGCTTGGCCTCGGACCAGTAGCGATCGGCCAGGTCCGCGATAAGGTGCATCACCTCGAGATCCGCGCGGATGGTCTTGAAGATGCCGGGGCGCACGACCTTGACCACCACCTCGCGCCCGTCCTGGAGCGTGGCTGCGTGCACCTGGGCGATGGAGGCCGAGGCGATCGGGGTGTCCTCGAACGTGGCAAAGGCAATCTCGATCGGACGCTCAAGTTCGGACTCGATCAGTGCGCGCGCCTGGTCGCTCGGGAACGGCGGGACCCGGTCCTGCAGCCGTGACAGTTCGATGGCGATGTCGTCCGGCAGCAGGTCGCGCCGGGTGGAGAGCATCTGCCCGAATTTGATGAAGATCGGCCCCAGGTCTTCCAGCGCGCGGCGGATGCGCTCGCCGCGTGTGCCTTCGGTGCGGCGAAACCAATTCCAGGGTGCGAGATAGAGCAGGAAGCTAAGCGGGCGCAGCGGCTTCAGCGTAAACAGGATGACATCGAGGCGATAGCGCACCAGGACCCGCGCGATGGTCCACAGCCGCAGCCCCCGGTACAGCGCGCGGCGCATCAGGCCTGCCGGTTGTCGGTATCGGAGGCGGCCCCGGCCTCCAGCCGGTGCAGGCGTGCATCCAGTCGCGCGACGCCGTCGCGCAGGTCGGAGACGTCCTCGGCAAAGGCCTCGAAGGCCCCGCCTGCTGGCAGCCACTCGAGCTCGTCACGCAGATAGTCGGCCGTGTCCTCGGCGGAGCGGCGGCCGAGGTGACGCAGACTGCCACGAGCCTGATCGAGCAGGTGGCGCAGCGGCCCAGCGGCCCCGACGCCGGCAAAGCGCTCGAACAGCCCCTCCCAGTCGACCCCGGAGTCGCGCAGCGCATGCTGCAGATCGGAGAGCACGGTGGCCTCACCGGTGATGGTCAGCCCGGAGCGGTCGTCGCGCCCCAGCGCCCCGGCCAGCGACAGCGGCGAGCCTGCCAGTTGAACATCCACCGGTCCCTCGACACCGCCGATGACCTGCAGGCGATCTGCGGCCCCGACCAGTGAAAAGGCCAGCCCCGGAGGCTCGATCACGATGGCGATTGCGCGCCCGGCCAGGCGGGCGCGCTCCTTCTCCGGCGCGCTCGCCAGGTGCTCGTTCAGCGCAGCCTCGATCAGGGCCGTGAATGGACTGGGCAGGGCGAAGGGTTCGGCCATGGGCTACTGGAGTTTTGTGCCGCGATGCAGGGCGACGATTCCGCCGGTCAGGTTGTCGTACTCGACGCGCTCCAGACCGGCGTCGCGCATCATGCCGGCCAGGGTCTCCTGATCCGGGTGCATGCGGATGGACTCCGCCAGGTAGCGGTAGCTGTCGGCATCGTTGGCGACCAGCTTGCCCATCAGCGGCAGCATCTTGAACGAATAGATATCGTAGATCGGGCGCAGCGGTGCCATCGGCTGCGAGAACTCCAGCACCAGCACGCGCCCGCCGGGCTTGATCACCCGGCGCATCTCGGCCAGCGCGCGTTCCTTGCGGGTCACGTTGCGCAGGCCGAAGGCGATGGTCACGCGGTCGAAGTAGTCATCCGGATAGGGGAGCTGTTCCGCGTCCGCCTGCACGAAGTCGAGGTTGCCCACGTGGCCCTCGTCCAGCATGCGGTCGCGCCCGGCCTCCAGCATCGAGGCGTTGATGTCGCAGACCACGATCTGCCCCTTCGGCCCGACGCGTGGGGCAAAGGCCCCGGCCAGGTCCCCGGTACCCCCGGCCAGGTCCAGGATCTTCATGCCCGGGCGCACGCCGGTGCGCTCCAGCGTGTAGCGCTTCCAGATGCGATGGACGCCCATCGACATCAGGTCGTTCATCACGTCGTAGCGCGAGGCGACCGAGTGGAAGACCTCGCCGACCCGTGAGGCCTTTTCGGACTCGGGGACGCTCTGGTAGCCGAAGTGGGTCTTGCCGGGTTCTTCTTTCATTGTCAGTGCGTCTTGCGCTCGTGGCCGGCCTCTTTCAGCCGATCCAGGTAATCCTGCCACAGACTTTCCTGCTCCGTGCCGAGCTTGTGCAGGTAATCCCAGTCGTAGATGCCGGTGTCGTGGCCGTCGGAGAACTCCAGCTTCACTGCATAGTTACCGACCGGCTCGATGCCGGTGATGTTCACATCCTCCTTGTCCACCTGCAGCACCTCCTGGCCCGGCCCGTGCCCGCGCACCTCGGCGGAGGGCGAGTACACGCGCAGAAACTCGCAGGGCAGCTCGAAATGCGAGCCATCGGAGTAGGTCAGCTCCAGGATGCGCGACTTCTGATGCAACTGGATATCGGTGGGTCGGTGCTTACTGCTCATGCGGCCTCCAGAATCCTCGGTCGGGGCGAGCCCGGAAAGATCTTGCGCAACCGCCCAAGGCGGCCATCGTCAAAGGACTGCGAGGATACCAGCCCTGCCGGCCAGCGTGGCATCTCCCCGCGCACCGCAGGCCTGACGGAACGGCGGGTTACGCGCGGCTGCCTTGACACCCGGCCGGCATCTCTTCAGGCTCCGCAACCATATTCATGGAAAGGGAATATCCATGACTTCGCCACGGATTGGCGCGTCCACACTTCGACAAGAGTCCGGCTACGGAGGCCTCGCCAGCATTCCATGGGCAGGCCCTCGTGTTGTATTCGGGTGTTTCATATCCGACCGACCTGAAGCTTCTTGGTCCTGCAGCTTCGGCCGGTGCCCCTCGCAATCGACCCCTGCGCACGTGAACTGGGCTGCTACTGCCCGGGTCACCCGGAAGGCGATCGCATGAAGCCGGCCCTGGTTACCGTATTGCTGGTACTGGCCGGACTGGGTGCCGGGTACGCGTACATGCCCGATGTTCGCAACGGCATGAACCAGTTTGCGGTCGAGTTTGCCGACGGGTTTGAGCGAGGATACTCCGCAGCCACGGGCCGCTCATTCTCGATGGGGCGGTCCTCGAGTGACGGCTCGCCGGATCCTGCATCCGGGGATTCTCAACGGCAGCTGGATTCGTCGTCCTTTAGCGATCATTCTGGTCGGGACCTTCTGGAGTCCGCCGGAGCCGAGCCGGATCTCCGGGGCTATGGTCGCGTGCCGGATCTTCGCAAAGCCCTGGAGCATGACGAGAACGGGCGTTTGCGCGAACACCTCGACGCCTTTCGAGACGAGCTCGACGTGCAGGCTCGTCGTGCACGCATGAAGGGCTTGCTGTTCGAGTGGGCCGGCGCCGCCGACGTCGACCCGGAAGGCCGCGGGCCCAACATCGATGGCCGCAAGCTGGCCACTCTGGAGGCCTTTCTGGAGCGGGATTTCCGCCAGCAGGGCAGCCCGAATCCGCGTCCCGGCGGTGCGGCTGAGCTGCACAAGGCCTTCGACATCCTGAAAACCGAGATGTACAGCCAGCTCATGCGGCAGACGCACCTGGCACCCTATTTCGATGCGATCGCCTTTCGCGTGAACGCATCCGGTCTCGGTTTCGACTTCTCGGACACAACAAGCAACTTGCAGGAAACCTTCGAGCGCGACTTGGCCCGGGGGCTGACCGACCTGTTCGAGTTTGAACGGGCTGGCGGCGAGCGCCTGCGGGCGATGGGCTTCGACCCCTACCGCCTGATGCGCGACTGGCTGCTCGAGGCGGGGAGCGACCCAACTCTACAGAGCGCGTTAATGGCGCTGGGCTGGGACGCGGTGCGCATCGACGGGCAGGGCACGGCGGCGCGCGAGATTGTGGTGGCGCATGAGGGTGGCGCAACGCTGAAGGCCGGACCCGGTGGGGACTGGCTGCTCGGCGGGTATGGCGACGACACCCTGCACCCCGGTCCCGGTGATGAC
Organism: Thioalkalivibrio sp. ALJ15; assembly: GCF_000383695.1. NCBI lineage: Bacteria > Pseudomonadati > Pseudomonadota > Gammaproteobacteria > Chromatiales > Ectothiorhodospiraceae > Thioalkalivibrio > Thioalkalivibrio sp. ALJ15. The sequence continues at coordinate 327,260 of NZ_KB912056.1, read as the reverse complement.
CTCCTGTACGGCGGAGCCGGCAACAATACCTACCGGTTCGGCGTCGGCAGCGGCCACAACACCCTGATCGAGATGTACGGAGACCGCGGCCGTAGCGTCATCGAAGTGGCTCCGGGCATCCGCGCCGAAGACCTCGATATCCAGGTGGAAGGCCACGAACTGGTCCTCGCCCACCGCAACGGCGAGGACAGCATCCGCATCCAGAACTGGTTTGGCTCCATCCACCCCAAGCGCCACAGCCTGCACGCCGTGCGTCTTGCCGACGGTCAAGCCTTGGAGCTTCCCCAATGAGCCAATTTTGCGAAAAGGCGGTGGCCTATCCTGTGCGCATCAGAACCACAAGGGCCACTAGGATCTTCCGCTGGCATCTGCCGGCAACCTTAACGGGCTGTCTGAGGGGCGGAGCACGTAAAAATCTTACTCATGGCCAGGGACTAGGCATGACCTCGCAGCGGATCAGCGTCCTACCCGCAGTGCTTGGTTTATGCCGAAGCGCCCGCCGACATGGCCGGGGCGTTGCCTTTCCACATGGCTCGAGCCGTGGCTGGGTTGGCCTCCGTCGGCTAGGCGAACTCTCCCAATGAGGTTTCCACGAGGCGTTGCCATGGTGTGGCTGATCCTTCTTCCCGTCGGGGTTCGCACATGAGTATTCGACAATCCCTTATCGACGCCCTGTCAAAATATCCGGGACCAACTGAGGCTGAGGCCCGACGCTGGCGAAACGCCCTGATCGCTATGGCTTCGCTCGCGTTGCTAGCGGAAGGGATCCTCGTCTACATCCTTTATCACATGGACCCGGCAGCGCCTCCATTCTGGCTGGCCACTCCAGCGGGTTGGCTATGGGAGCATGTTCCCGCTGCGCGTGGTTTTACCACCAGCTCCTACGGGCTTCGCGAACAGATGCCGTACGTATTCGTGGTGTTTTTCTTTTTGGTGGTCGCAACTGCTGCGCTGGTGGCTTGCTGTAATCGCCGTGGATCGATTCTGGGGATGGCGGTAAATTTTCTCCAAGAGGGGGCCTTTAGGCAGGGGGTTATCCTCTTCGCGCTTCCAATTGTCTACTACGCGGTCTATTTCGTTGTTTTTTCTTCTGACCCAGATCCAGTTATGGGTCCTAATGACAGGTCGTACAGGCATTATGGTGTTTTTTTTGAGGCTCGTTTGGGAATTTTGGCCGCGTGGGTTCCATTGGCATTGTTTTGTGGTTCTTTCATTGGGGTTCACCTTGCCCTGATTCCGGAGATCCCCAGGCTCTTAAGGGCTGCCCGAGCCCCTTGATTCCGCATATTCACTAATACAAGGAGGTTGTGATGAGTGACATGGAAAGCGATCTGAATCATCAGCCAGAATCGGAACATCAGCTGCGTCTGCTTGACCCGTCGGATCCGGAAGCCGAAGGGGTAATCGGTTCATCGGATGATCCGATTATCCTTCGGGATGGCGAGAATGCGGAAGAGGTGCTCGTCCTAGACCCAATTACCGCTACACCTGACGACACGGAAGATGGTGGTTCGGATGGTGTTGGCTCGCCCGAGCAGGCGATTTCGATTGTCCGGGGGGCGATTGATACTTGGATGTCCGGGATACGAGATCTGATTCATTGGTCGGACAATAATCTTAATGTTGAAAATGATAATCAAAGGTCTGGCCAGCTAAGGGTTTTTGATCGACTCCACGGCTTGGTTAGAACGTATCCATTGCTTGTCCTAGAGTTTTTCGTGGCGGCTCGGGATGGTGACATGAATAGGGTCGCTAATAGTTCCGCTGGTATCGCCGTTACGGGCGCGTCTGGGTTGGCGTTCGGAGCGCTAAGTAAGTATTCAGTGGTTGGGGCTGGGGCGGCCTCTCTAACGGGGATTTTGTATAACCAGATCGCCGGGGACGCTAAATTGTATGACTGGGCAAAGGAAAACCTTAAGAAGCATATCGGGGGTGACGAGAAGGGCGAATTTTCCCGGCGTCTTGGGGAAGAGGGTGGGTTGATCGGCATATGGGAGAAAGGTTGGAGGGACGGATTTGACGACGGAACAATCGAAGAGATCATCGATAAATTCAACCGCGGAGAGTCCCACGCCTCCCCCATCATCCTGGATCTAGATGGCAACGGCATCTCTACGGTGGGTCTGGATGCCGGGGTGCAGTTCGACCATAACGGGGACGGATTTGCGCAGGCGACCGGCTGGGTGGGGCCGGAGGATGCGCTGCTAGCGATGGACCTGACCGGGAACGAGGAGATCGAGACCGGCAGCGAGCTGTTCGGTAACGCCAGCGAGATTGAGGAAGGCGTGACGGCCATGAATGGCTTCGAGGCGCTGGCGATCCACGACACCAATGGCAACGGCCGCATCGACCCGGGCGACGAGGCCTGGGGTGACCTGCGCCTGTGGCAGGACGCGAACGGTAACGGTGTGGTCGACGAGGGCGAGCTGCTGACCCTCGACGAAGTCGGCATCGGCTCCATCGACCTCGGTTACACCAACTCCACCTACGTGGACGAGCACGGCAACGAGCACCGTCAGATCGGGCGGTTCGAGTGGGCCGACGGCCGCGAAGGCGAGGCGACGGACGTGTGGTTCATCCAGGATACGGCCATCACCGAGGCGCGCGAGCGCCTGGACATTCCGGAGGCCATCGCCATCCTGCCCGACCTGATGGGCTATGGCGAGGTGCATGACCTGCATCAGGCGCTGGTGCGGGACGAGAGCGGACAGTTGCGCGGGGAGGTTGAGGCCTTTATGGCCGAAACCGACGTGAAGGCGCGCGAAGCCCGCATGGAGAGCCTGCTGTACGAGTGGGCGGGCGTCAGTGACGTGGACCCGGAGGGCCGGGGATCCCATATCGACGGGCGCAAGGTCGCCACACTGGAGGCCTTCCTGGGGCGGGAGTTCCGTCAGCACGGGAGTCCAAACCCGAGGGTCATGGCCTCGGGGGAGCTGCGTGCGGCCTTCGACATCCTGCAGACCACCATGTATGCACAGATGATGCGCCAGACCCACCTGGCGCCCTATCTGGAAGGGATGGACCTGGTCTTCGATGAAGACGGCATCCGTATCGACTTCGCGGGCACCACGGAGGCCCTGAACCAGCAGTTCGATGCCGACCCGGCCCGTGGCGTGGCGGATCTTCTGGAACTGCAGCGTGCCACCGGCGAACAGCTCTCACCCATGGGCTTCGACAGCCATGGCCTGCTGCGCGACTGGCTCGCACAGGCCGGTGATGACCCGGCCGTGCTGGAGGCCCTGGCCGACTTCGGCTGGGACGGGGTGCGCACCGACGGCGAAGGCACGGCCGCGTCCGAAATTGTGTTCGCGAGCAACGACGGGGCGGAGCTTACCGCCGGCTCCGGTGGCGACTGGGTGCTGGGCGGTGATGGCGACGACGTGCTGCAGGCGGGCTCGGGCGACGACATCCTCTACGGCGGCTCTGGTAACAACACCTACCGCTTCGATGTGGGCCAGGGTCATAACACCATCATCGAAATGCATGGCGCCGAGGGTCATAGCGTGCTGGAGTTCGGCCCGGAGATCCGCGCCGGCGATCTGGACATCCGTGCGGAGGGCAGTTCGCTGGTGCTGGCGCACAGCAACGGCCGCGACAGTGTCACCATCGAAAACTGGTTTGGTAGCGCCGATTCCGAGCGCCACCGGATCAACACCCTTCGTTTCGCCGATGGTCATAGCTTCGATCTGTCCGCGTTGCAGCTCGGCTCGACCGAGGGTGACGAGCTGACCGGCGGGGAGGAGAACGCCATCCTGGTCGGCAACGAGGGCGAGAACATCCTGACCGGCGGGACCGGCGACAACTGGCTGCACGGCGGCCGGGATGCCGACGTCCTGGTGGGTGGCGAGGGCGACAACCTGTTCGTGGTGCGGCACCGGGATGATCAGGTGATCGCGGAATCGGGCGATGGGACCAACACGGTGCAGTCGCATGCGTCGTTCACCCTGTCCGACAACCTGCACAACCTGACGCTGTTGGGCCGCAGCGGGATCAGTGCCACCGGCAACGAGCTGGATAACGTTCTGATCGGCAACTCCGGCAACAACCGGCTCGACGGGGTGGCGGGGGCCAACACCATGATCGGGGGCCGCGGCAACAACACCTACGTGGTGCACAGCGCCGATGACGTGGTGATCGAAGAGCCCGGCGAAGGCAACGACACGGTCGAGTCGCATATCGACTACGTCCTGCCGGATAACGTGGAGAACCTGCACCTGCAGGGCAGCGAGGATCTTCACGGGACCGGCAACGAGCTGAACAACGAACTCATCGGCAACACCGGCGACAACGTCCTGAACGGGGTCGAGGGCAACAACTACATCGACGGTCGTGGCGGCGCCAACATCATGATCGGTGGCGCGGGCGACGATACCTACGTGGTACGCAGCGATGAGGATGTGGTGATCGAAAAGCACGGCGAGGGGAACGACACCGTCCACTCCTACATCGACTATGCCCTGCCAGAGAACGTGGACAACCTGACGCTGATGGGCGGCGAGGATCTCGATGGTACGGGCAACGAACTCGACAACGTGATCATCGGCAACACCGGCGACAACGTGCTGAACGGCGTGGAGGGCGACAACTACATCGATGGCCGCGCCGGTGCCAACATCATGATCGGGGGCGCGGGCGACGACATCTACGTGGTCAACAGCGAGGACGACGTGGTGATCGAGCAGCCCGGCGAGGGCCACGATACCATCCGCTCCTCGGTCACCTATGCCCTGCCCGACAACGTCGAGGACCTGATCCTCACCGGTTCGGCCGACATCGACGGCAGCGGCAATGAGCTGGACAACTACATCCAGGGCAACAATGGCGACAACGTGCTCAACGGTGTGGCCGGCGCGAACGTGATGGCCGGCGGCCGCGGTGACAATACCTACATCCTCAACAGCGAGGAGGACGTGGTCATCGAGAAGCCGAACCAGGGCACCGACACGGTGATCAGCCCGTTCGACTACACCCTGCCGGACAACGTGGAGAACCTGACGCTGGTCGGAGACGCCCGGGTGGGGCGTGGTAATGACGAGGACAACATCATCATCGGAACCGAGCGCCCCAGTCACCTCTATGGCGTGAGCGGCAACAACGTGCTGATCGGGGGCGGGCGCTCCGCCAACTTCCTGTATGGCGGTGACGGAGACAACACCTATGTGGTGAGCAATCCGGGCACCAAGGTGATCGCCCAGGAGAATGGAGGCACCGATACCGTAAAGGCGGAGACCAACTTCCGCCTGCCCGATCATGTCGAGAATCTCACGCTGACCGGGGATGGCGATTATCGCGGTTGGGGCAACGAGCTCGACAACGTCCTGATCGGCAATGACGGCGATAACGTGCTGCGCGGTGAAGGCGGCGACAACTTCATCCACGGCGGTCGCGGCAACAATGTCCTGTACGGGGGCGCCGGCAGCGATACCTACTTCTTCGAACGCGGCGATGGCCACGACCGCATCGTGGAGCGCGCCCGCGACCCGGGCGAGGACACGCTGCTCCTGGGCGAGGATATCGCGACGGACCAACTCTGGTTCCGACAGGATGGGCGCGACCTGTCCGTGGAGGTGATCGGCACGGAGGATCGCATCACGGTCGACTCCTGGTTCGGGCCGCAGGGCGAGACCCTGGATCAGGTCGAGCTTTCGAGTGGCGAGGTCCTGACGGCATCAGAGGTGAACAACCTGGTGCAGGCCATGGCGGCATTCGATCCGCCGGGGGCCGACGAGAGCCGTATCCCCGAGGCGTACCGGGAGCAGCTACAGCCTGTCGTCGCATCCGCATGGCAGTGATCGAGTAGCCCTTCGTGGGGGGGTGGCGCTTACGCGCCGGCCCCACTTTCTACACAGGACATCCGGCGGCCCGCGACACGGGGCCGCCGCTTTTTGCATGCCAGCGGCAGGATGCCGTTGGCATAACAGTGAGGCAGCATGGATTCGCCAGGGAAGGCGGCCCCGGACTCGCACAGCGAGAACGGGGCCATCGACACGGGACTGACCGCGCTCGCGATGCTGGCGCAGTATCATGGCGTGGCCGCCAACCCGGCACAGCTGCGCCACGAGTTCGCGCCGGATGGGCAGCCGTTCGATGGCGACCACATCCTGCGCGGTGCCCGGCACCTGGGCCTGAAGGCCAAGCGGGTGCGGACCACGCTTTCGCGCCTCGATCGTACGCCGCTGCCCGCGATCGCGCAGGCCGTGGACGGGCGCTTCTTTGTGCTGGCGCGCGCCGGGGAACAGGACGTTCTGGTCCAGCACCCCGGTCGTGGGCGCGCCGAACGCATCACGCGCGAGGCGCTGGAAGAACTGTGGACGGGGGATCTGATCCTGTTCACCTCGCGGGCCTCGCTGACGGCCGAGCTTGGCAAGTTCGACTTCACCTGGTTTGTGCCCGCGCTGGTCAAGCACCGAAAGCTGCTGGGCGAGGTGCTGCTGGCCTCGTTCTTCCTGCAGATCTTCGCGCTGGTCACACCCCTGTTCTTCCAGGTGGTGATGGACAAGGTGCTGGTGCACCGCAGCCTGACCACGCTGGACGTCTTGGCCATCGGGTTGCTGGCGGTCATGGTGTTCGAAGTGGTGCTGTCCGGCCTGCGTAGCTATGTGCTGGCGCACACGGCCAGCCGCATCGACGTCGAGCTCGGGGCCAGTCTGTTCCGGCACCTGATCAACCTCCCCATGGGGTATTTCGAATCGCGGCGTGTGGGCGATTCGGTGGCGCGCGTGCGGGAGCTGGAGAACATCCGCGAATTCCTGACGGGCAACGCGCTCACGTTATTGCTCGATCTCTTCTTCTCCGTGGTCTTCATCGCGGTCATGCTGTTTTACAGCGGCTGGCTGACACTGATCGTCCTCGCCTCGTTGCCGCTGTACGTGCTGATCTCCGTGCTGATCACGCCGCCGCTGCGGGCGCGCCTGCACGAGAAGTTCAACCGCGGGGCGGAGAACCAGGCCTTTCTGGTCGAGAGCATCAACGGCATCGACACGCTCAAGTCGATGGCGGTGGAGCCGCAGACCACCAAGAAGTGGGATGAACAGCTTTCCGGCTATGTATCCGCCGGGCTTCGCACCACCCGTCTGTCGACCATCGCGCGCGAGCTGATCTCGCTGGTGGGCAAACTGGTGACCGTGGGCACGCTGTGGCTGGGTGCGCGTCTGGTGATCGAGGGGGATCTGACCGTTGGTCAGCTCATTGCCTTCAACATGCTGGCCGCTCGGGTCGCCCAGCCGATCATGCGCCTGGCCAATATGTGGACGGACTTCCAGCAGGTCGGGATTTCCATGCAGCGTCTGGGCGACATCCTCAATGCGCCCACGGAGTCCTCCTTTGCCAACCGCAGCAGCCTGCCGCGGCTGGAGGGAAGGATCGAGTTCGACCAGGTGCATTTCCGCTATCGCCCCGACGGGCCCGAGGTCCTGCGTGGTGTGAGTCTGGAGATTCCCCCTGGCCAGGTGATTGGAGTGGTCGGCCGCTCGGGTTCCGGCAAGAGCACGCTGGCGAAGCTGATTGCCCGCATGTATGTCCCGGAGCGCGGGCGTGTTCTGGTCGATGGCACCGATCTCGCGGTCGCCGAGATCAGTTCGCTACGCCGGCAGATCGGGGTCGTGCAACAGGAGAACATGCTGTTCAATCGCAGTATTCGCGAGAACATCGCCCTGGCCAGCCCCGGCGCCCCGCTGGAGCAGGTGATGACCGCCGCCCGGCTGGCAGGCGCACATGACTTCATTCTGGAAACACCCGAGGGATACGACACAACGGTTGGCGAGCACGGCTCGAGCCTCTCCGGCGGGCAGCGCCAGCGTATCGCGATAGCCCGTGCGCTGATGAATGACCCGCGCATTTTGATCTTCGACGAGGCCACCAGCGCACTGGACTACGAATCGGAACGGGTCATCCAGCAGAACATGGAGCGGATCGCCCGCGGGCGGACGGTCATCATCATTGCCCACCGCCTGAGCGCCGTCCGCAGGGCCGACCGCATCATCGCGATGGATCATGGGCAGATTGTCGAATCGGGCTCGCACGACGAACTGGCCCAGCGGCCGGGCGGGATCTATGCCGGCCTGCTGCGTCTGCAGCGCGAGTGAGGTGACCCATGGGTATGCTGCGTCAGGCCTGGGGTGACATTGGCGGCCGCTACCGGCGGGTGTTCGCGCGTGCGTGGGCCCGTCGCCGGGAAATGGATCCGCCCCGGCGACAGCCCTACGAGCAGGAGTTCCTGCCCGCGGCGATGTCGCTGCAGGAAACGCCGATCCACCCGCTACCGCGGGTGATCATGGGTGTAATCGTGCTGCTGGCCGTACTCACGGTGATCTGGGCCACGCTCGGGCAGATGGACATCGTTGCGGTCGCGGAGGGCCGCGTGGTGCCTGATGGCCGCACCCAGACCATTCAGGCGACCGAAACCGCCAGCGTGCATGCCATCCACGTTCGTGACGGGCAGCGCGTGCAGGCGGGAGAAATTCTTGTCGAATTGGACCCGACCCTGCCCGGCGCCGATCTGGAACGCCTGGGTGTGGAATATCGGTCCGCGCGTCTGGCGGCCGCCCGGTCGGAAGCCTTTCTGGAGGCCCTCGAGACCGACGCGGGCATCCCGCTCCTGAACACCAACTACCCCGTCCCGGAAGACGCCCGGCAGATTGAGGAGCGCGTGCTGGTCGGGCATGTCCATCACTACCGGGCGCGCATCCAGCAACTCAATGCGGAAACCGCACGCCGCGAACAGGAGATGGAAGCCACGCGCGCGATGGTGATCAGCCTGGAAACCACCATCCCGATTATCCGGCGCCGCAGCGAGGATCTGCGGCAGTTGTCGGACCAGGGCATGGCCGCCGCGCACGAGCAACTGGAGCTGGAACAGAACTACATTGAGACGACGCACCAGCTAGCCGCCCAGCGGGCCCGTCTTGCCGAAGCCGAAGCGGCACTGCATGAGGTTCGGAAGCAGCGAACGGCCTTGCAGGCGGAGAGTCGTCGCGAGGCGCTGGACACCCTGCACCGGGCACGATCGGATGCCGAATCCCTGCGCCAGGAACTGATCAAGGCCCGGCGTCTGGATGACCTGACGCGCTTGCGCGCCCCCGTGGATGGAACCGTGGAACAACTGGCCGTGCATACGGTGGGTGGTGTCGTGGAGCCCGCCAGTCCGCTCATGGTTGTGGTCCCCGAGGATGGCGCGGTGGAAGTCGAGGCTACCCTGCCCAACAAGGACATCGGGTTCGTGCGGGCCGGCCAGGAGGCCGAGGTGAAACTGCAGACCTTCCCCTACACCCGCTACGGCACGATCGATGGCGTGGTCACGGACGTATCGCAGGACGCGGTACAGGATGAACACCAGGGCCTCGTGTTCGTGGTGCGTGTGCGTCTGGAAAAGGACACCGTGGACGTTCATGGCGAGGATGTCCGCATCGCCCCGGGGATGATGGCCACCGTCGAGATCAAGACCGGCTACCGCCGGATCATCGAGTATTTCCTGGCGCCGCTGCTGCGCGCTGCACGCGAAAGCCTGAGCGAGCGCTGAGGCCAGCGCTGCTTGTTACCCGTAGTTCCGGGCGAATGGGAAACAACCTGGGTTGATGTTAACGGAACGTTTGCAAACTCCCTTGCTGTCAATCTGAAGGGGGTTTCTTGGATACAAGTGCTTTTTGGGCCAATTCGTTGACGCCAAGGGCCTTTGGTGATAACAATTCTTTAAACATTAACTACAAATTAGGCTTGCAGGATGAATATCGACTGCACTCGCGCCGTGCGATACCACACGGGCGGGTTCCCGCCACATAACGTCGACTTCAGCCGGCTCATGTCGCCGTTGCTGGCTGCAACCGATGCGCTGGCGCGCTACGACCAGACCCTGCAGAACATCCACAACAGCGAAATTTTCCTGACCCCGTTGCGTAGTCAGGAGGCGGTGATTTCCTCGCGAATGGAAGGAACCATCAGCACGTTGGACGAGATCCTGGAGCTGGAAGCACAGCAGGGCGAGGACGACACCGGCGCTACCGCTCTGTACCGCTCGGACGTCGTGGAAACCGCTCTCTATCGACGAGCCCTCAACGTGGCACAGGCGCAGCTCGAAGAGGGATATCCTCTCTCTGAAGGTCTGCTCCGGAGCATTCACCAGCAACTGCTCTCATTTGGGCGGGGGGCTGACAAATCGCCCGGTGAATACAAGACGGAGCAGAATTATGTCGGCGAACGCGGCAGCCGGGAAGCAAGCTTTGTCCCCGCTACGCCGGAACAGCTCCTCGATGGCATCCAGGCACTGTTCGAGTTCATGGCCTCCGAAGACGTGCCCTTGTTGCTTCGTACCGCTGTGGCGCATGCGGAGTTCGAAGCCCTCCATCCGTTCAAGGATGGGAACGGCCGAGTAGGGCGGATGCTGATCCCACTAATGCTGTGGCACGGGGGCGCCATATCCGCACCACATTTCTATGTCAGTCGTTATTTCGAAGAGCACAAGGATGAGTACGTGGCCCGGCTGAGGGAGATTTCGGCCAATGGCAACTGGGAGGGCTGGTGCTGTTTCTTCTTGGACGCCGTGCGCGCACAGGCCCGAAGCAACACGGACGTGGCCCGTTCCATCCGTGATCACTACGAGGCGATGAAGGTGCGTTTTGCCGAGGTGCTCGGCTCGCGGTATTCCGTCCTCGCCCTGGACTATCTGTTCACCTGGCCGGTCTTTCGCAACAGTCACTTCACGCGAAGCGCCGGGATTCCCCGGCAAACGGCGGCTCGGTTCACCCGCGTGCTACTTGAAGAAGGCCTTCTGCAACCGGTACGTGAGGCTGCCGGCCGGCGTTCGGCCGTCTACCGTTTCGAGTCACTCATGCAGCTGGTCCGTGTGTGAGGGCCTCAGCTCGAGGCCCTGGCGCGGATTGAAGCCGGGTTACTCCGCGTCGCGACCTCGGTCGAGGGCGGGGGGGGCGGAGTCGCGCGTGGCAGGGCCGGGCTTCAGAGGATGTAGCGGGAGAGGTCTTCGTTTTCGACCAGGTCGCCGAGGCGTTCGTCGACGAAGCTGCGGTCGACTACGACGGCGCCGTCGACGTCCGGGGCGCGGTAGGCGACGTCCTGCAGCAGGCGTTCCAGCACGGTGTGCAGGCGGCGGGCGCCGATGTTCTCGGTGCGCGCGTTCACGTCATGGGCGATCTCGGCGAGGCGGCGCACGCCGTCTTCCTCGAAGCGCAATTCCACGCCTTCGGTCTTCATCAACTCGGTGTACTGCTCGGTCAGCGAGGCGGTGGGTTCGGTCAGGATGCGCACGAAGGCGTCCACCGACAGCGGGCCCAGTTCGACGCGGATCGGGAGTCGGCCCTGCAGCTCCGGCACGAGGTCGGACGGCTTGGACAGGTGGAAGGCGCCGGAGGCGATGAACAGGATGTGGTCGGTGCGTACCATGCCCAGCTTGGTGGAGACGGTGGTGCCCTCGATCAGCGGCAGCAGGTCGCGCTGCACGCCCTCGCGCGAGACCTCGCCGCTGCTGCCCTTGTCGCTGCCCTTGGCGACCTTGTCGATCTCGTCGAGAAAGACGATGCCGCTTTGTTCGACGCGGTCGATCGCCTGCAGCTTCAGCTCTTCTTCGTTGATCAGGCGCGCGGCCTCTTCTTCGATCAGCAGCTTGCGTGCCTCGGCGATCTGCAGCCGGCGCGATCGGGTCTTCTGGCCGCCAATGTTCTGGAACATCGACTGCAGCTGGCTGGCCATCTCCTCCATGCCCGGCGGGGTCATGATCTCTACGCCGTGCGGGTTCTGCTGCACCTCGATGTCGATCTCGCGCTCGTCCAGGCCGCCCTCGCGCAGGCGCTTGCGCAGTTTCTGGCGGGTGTCGCTGTTGGAGTCGTCTTGCGCGGATTCGGTGAAGCCGGCGTTGCGCGGGCGCGGTAGCAGGGCATCGAGGATGCGCTCCTCCGCCGCGTCTTCGGCCTTGACGCGGTTTTCCTTGATGGCCTCGTCGCGCAGCTGCTTGACCGCGGCCTCGGCGAGGTCACGGATGATCGATTCGACATCGCGGCCGACATAACCGACCTCGGTGAACTTGGTCGCCTCGATCTTGATGAACGGCGCGCGGGCGAGCTTGGCCAGGCGTCGGGCGATCTCGGTCTTGCCGACGCCGGTCGGGCCGATCATCAGGATGTTCTTGGGGGTGACCTCCGGCTGCAGCTCCGGGGGGAGCTGGCGGCGGCGCCAGCGGTTGCGCAGGGCAATGGCGACGGAGCGCTTGGCCTCGTCCTGGCCGATGATGTAACGGTCCAGTTCCTGGACGATCTCGCGGGGGGTCATGTCGGTCATGGCAAAAGGGGCCTTGGTCGAATCGTTCGTGCGGGGCCGGGCGCGTTATTCCGCGTCCAGGCTCTCCAGCGTGAGGTTGTGATTGGTGTACACGCAGATGTCGGCGGCGATGTTCAGCGACTTCTCCACGATGTCGCGGGCCGACAGGTCGGTGTTCTGCAGCAGGGCCTGGGCGGAGGCCTGGGCATAGGGGCCGCCGGAGCCGATCGCGATCAGCGCGTTTTCCGGTTCGATTACGTCGCCGTTGCCGGAGATCACGAAGGAGTTCTCGCGGTCGGACACGGCCAGCAGGGCCTCCAGCCGGCGCAGGGCGCGGTCGGTTCGCCAGTCCTTGGCCAGCTCGACCGCGGAGCGGGTGAGGTTGCCGGAGTGTTTCTCCAGCATGCCCTCGAAGCGCTCGAACAGGGTGAAGGCATCGGCCGTCCCGCCGGCAAAGCCGGCCAGGATGCGGTCGTGGTAGACGCGGCGCACCTTGCGCGCGTTGCCCTTCATCACGGTGTTGCCAAGCGATACCTGGCCGTCGCCTCCGAGGGTGACGGCGCCGTCCTTGCGGACGCAGACGATGGTGGTGCCGCGAAACTGTTCCACGGGCGCTCTCCTTTGTGCTGCGGTCGGGGCCGGCCGCCCGCCTTGCTGCATTGCGAGACCGCCAGGGGCTGCTCGCAGGCACGAGGGGGTCAGGTTGTGCCGACGTCCGAGGTTTTTGCGGTCCGGAAGCGGTTGGGTCCCGGTCGTTGCTGTTGGTTCCCCGCCCGGAGAAAGCTGGATTCAGCGTTTGCCTGGCGAACGGTCTCTCCGGGCACGCGGGTGGGCGGCATCATACACCTGTGCCAGGTGCTGATAGTCGAGATGGGTATAGATCTGGGTGGTTTCAAGGTTGGCGTGACCAAGAAGTTCCTGAATGGCTCGCAAATCGCCACTCGATTCCAGCAGGTGACTGGCGAAGGCATGGCGCAGCCGGTGCGGATGCAGGCGCACGTCCAGCCCGGCGCGCCGGCCGGCCTCGGCCACGCGGCGCTGGACTGCGCGGTTGCCGATGCGGGCGCCGCGGCGGGTCACGAACAGGGCACGTTCGCCGGGCGCGGCCCAGTCCCCACGGCGCTCAAGCCAGCTGCGGATCGCATCACGCGCGACCCGCCCCACCGGGACGCTGCGCTCGCGCCGGCCCTTGCCGAGTACCCGCACCAGCCCGGTATCGAGGTCGAGATCCGTCAGGTCCAGCCCGGTCAGCTCGGACAGGCGCAGCCCGGAGGAGTACAGCAGCTCCAGCATGGCCTGGTCGCGGGCGGCCAGGGTCGGATCGAGGTCCTCGGCCGGGGTCAGGGCCTGCTGGGTCTGGTCGACGTCGAGATTGCGTGGCAGGGCGCGCCCCGCGCGCGGTCCGCGCAGGCCGGCGGCAGGGTTGGCTGGCATGCGGCGGTGTTCGACCTGAAAGGCGAAGAAGCCGCGCGCGGCGGACAGAAAGCGCTGGATGGAGCGCGGGTGGCGGCCCTGGCGGGCGAGCTGCCCGGCGATGCGGCGCATGTCCGCGGCCCGGAGATCGGCCCACGGGCCCGTGTGCAGGCCGCGCAGGCGGTTCAGGTCGCGCCGGTAGGCGTTGACGGTATGCGGTGAATGGCCGCGAACATCGCTTAAATGCCCGAGAAAGGCCGCGATATCCGCATCCTGCGGCGGGCTGGAATCAGTCGCCGCCTCAGGCGGCGGCGTGGGTCCGCTCGACATGGCAGCGGATCGATTCGGCCAGCAGGTCGCCGATATGGGTGACGAAATAGATGCCCATGTCGGGCTGGAAACGGTCCGGAGAGTCGCTGGCCAGGCCCAGCACCCCGATGCGGTCGGACTCGTCACCCAGTGGCATCAGGATCGCGGAACCGATGTCGTCGGCCGAATCGAACAGTACGTCCAGCATCTCGCCCGGCACACGGCCGCACTGGGCCTTGCCGCGCGCGAACAGCGGATCGAACGTGCTCAGCTCGCCGGACTCCAGGGCGTGCAGGTCGTCCACCTCGCGGTCGGCCAGGCGGATGCTGACGCGCTCGGCACCCAGCTCGTTGCGCAGGGCGTCCTGGGTCAGCGCCAGTACGGCATCCAGGTTTTCGGCGCGCATCAGGGTTTTGGCCAGTTCGTGCAGGTGCTGGCCCATGCGCTCGTTGTCGCGGGCGCGTTCGACCAGCTCGCCCATGTGCTGCTCCATCGCGCGGTGTTTCTCGCGCAGCAGGGCGACCTGGCGCTCCAGCAGCGACACCGCCCCGCCGGCCGGGTGTGGCAGGCGCAGGATGTCCAGCAGCGGCAGGTGGTCCTGGAAGAAATCCGGGTGATCGCGCAGATAGGCCTCGACGTCGGCCGCAGTAAGCGTTTTGTTGTTCTTGTCGTCCGTCGCCTGCGGCTTGGGGGTGTTTGCAGCAGAGGCGTTGGAGGATTGCCCAGTCATAGATCGATCCAGCCGTTGAAAACCGTGGTGGCCGGTCCGGTTAGCCAAACCGGGGCCTCGGCCTGTGCGTTCCAGCTTAGCACAAGGGTACCGCCCGGCAGCGAGACTTCAACCTCGTCGTCGACCAGGTTGCGGCGGCGCAGAATGGCCATCGCGGCGGCCGCGCCGCTGCCACAGGCCAGCGTCTCGCCGACCCCGCGCTCGAAGACCCGCAGGTTCACATGGCCGCGGTCGCGCAGCGCGGCAAAGCCGACATTCACGCGACGCGGGAAGCACTCGTGCCGCTCGATCAGTGGCCCGACCTCGGCCACGGGTGCGCTCGCGACGTCGTCGACCAGCAGCACGGCATGCGGGTTGCCCATGGACACCGCGCCCAGCGTGAGCGCATGGCCCTGCACGTCCAGGGTGTAGGCGTCGGCCTCGTGTTCGGCGACCAGCGGGATCTGTTCGGGCGTGAACACCGGCCGCCCCATGTTGACCCGCACGCGCTCGTCGTCCTCGACATGCAGCACGATGCGTCCGCCCAGGGTCTCGACCGGGATCTCGCGGGCCTCGGTCAGGCCCTGCTCCCGCACGAAGCGGGCGAAGCAGCGCGCACCGTTGCCGCACTGCTCCACCTCGGAGCCATCGGCGTTGAAGATGCGGTAGCGGAACAGGGCCTGCGTCGGGTCGCCCGGGGGCTCCACCAGCAGGATCTGGTCGCAGCCGATGCCGAAGTGGCGATCCGCCAGATGGCGCAGCGTCGCCTCGTCGAGCCGGACGGTCTGGCGCGTGCCGTCGATGACCACGAAGTCGTTGCCCAGCCCGTGCATCTTGGTGAATTCCAGGCGCATCAGGTGGCCTCCGGCAGCTGCCCGAAGATGACCATGTGCCGGTCCGAGGTGGCGCGGACGGTGAAGCCGTCGAGTCCGGCATCGGCCAGCTGCGCGCGCACCTCGTCGGGTGTGAAGGCGGCATGCAGGGAGTGTTCGAAGTCGCGGCGCAGCACGTCCGGGTCGTTGGCCGCGTACTGCGCGACCAGGGCCTTGAGCGTTTGCTCCGAGTCCGGGCGCCGCAGGTCCATCACGAACACGGCCGCGCCGGGCGCGCCATCGCGCACGATGGCCTGCCAAAGCACCGCGGGCTCATGCAGGTGATGCAGCAGGGAATTGCTGATGATCGCGGCGTACGGGGCGCGCGGGCCGCGCGCTTCGGGCAGGCAGCCCTCGGTCAGATGCACGCGCGGCGCGGCCGGGTGGCCGGCCATCAGCGCGTCACCGGCGGCCAGCATCGCGGGCGCGCCGTCGAGCCCGTCGACCTCGCAGGCCGGATAGCGTGCGGCGAAGCGCAGCGAGACATCGCCCGGCCCGCAGCCGAGGTCGAGCACGGGTCCGCTGACCGGGCCGGGGAAGGCCTCGGCGAAGGCGTCCACGAAGCCCTCGTGCGGCGCGGCGAAGTCGGCCTCGGCATAGGCGCGGGCCTGCGCAGGCTCCAGCATAAGCTCCGGTTCGGGGCGGCGCGGGATCATGGGTCCACGCTTCCGGGCGGATCGTCATCGTCCGGGTCCGTGTCTTCTGGGTCTTGGGGCAGCATGCTCTCGCGCATCATCAGGTGATCGACCTGCTCGCGTCGGTTGATGATCTGGAAATGGTCGCCGTCGACCATGATTTCCGGAGGGCGCGGGCGCGAGTTGTAGTTGCCCGCCATCACATAGCCGTAGGCCCCGGCCGAGCGCACGGCGAGCACGTCGCCTGCGGCCAGCGTCAGTTCGCGCTCGCGGCCGAGGAAGTCGCCGGTCTCGCAGACCGGGCCGACGATGTCGTAGGTGCGGGGCTCGGAGTCCTTGCGCTGCACGACCGGGATGATCTCCTGCCAGGCGCCGTACAGGGCCGGGCGTAGCAGGTCGTTCATCGCCCCGTCGACGATCGCGAAGTCGTGGGCCTCGGTGTGCTTGAGGTACTCCACCCGGGTCAGGAACACGCCGGCGTTGGCCGCGATCGCGCGCCCCGGTTCGAGCAGAACCTTCAGCGGGCGCTCGCCCATTACCTCGCGCAGGGCGCTGGCCCAGGCGTCCGGCTCCGGCGGCGTCTCGTCGCGGTAGCGCACGCCCAGTCCGCCGCCGACATCGATGTGTTCGAGTTCGATGCCGTCTGCGGCCAGCTGGTCGACCAGCGTCAGCACGCGTTTCAGGGCATCGGTGAACGGGTCGATCCGGGTCAGCTGCGAGCCGATGTGGAAATCGACGCCGGTGGCCTCCAGGTGCTGGCTGTCGCGTACCCGGGCATACAGCGCCGGCGCCTCCTCGATGGCAACGCCGAACTTGTTCTCACGCAGGCCGGTGGCGATATAGGGATGGGTCTCGGCGTCGACGTCCGGGTTCACGCGGATCGAGACCGGCGCGGTCACGCCCATCTCGGCCGCAATGGACTCCAGCCGCTCCAGCTCCGGGGCGGATTCGACGTTGAAGCAATGGATGCCGACCTTCAGTGCCCGGCGCATCTCGGCCGCGGTCTTGCCGACGCCCGAGAACACGACCTTCGCCGGGTCGCCGCCGGCGCGCAGTACACGTTCCAGTTCGCCGCCGGAGACGATGTCGAAGCCGGCGCCCAGGCGCGCGAGCACGTTCAGCACCCCCAGCGCGGAGTTCGCCTTCACCGCGAAGCAGACCTGGTGCGGCGTGCCGATCAGGGCCTCGCTGAACGCGCGGTAGTGGCGCTCAAGGGTGGCGCGCGAATACACGTAGGCGGGCGTACCCACCAGCTGGGCGAGGTGGTCCAGCGCCACGCCTTCGGCATGCAGCGTGTTGCCGTGGTAGTCGAAGTAGTCCATTCAGCGGCGCTCCTCGGTTTCGTCGTCATCGGGCAGGTAGAGATCACCCTTCTGTCCGCAGGAGGCGAGCATCTGCATCGTGCCGAGCACGACCACGACCGCAATCAGGAGCCACTGGGCCTTGCATGAACGCATGTTCGTTCCGGGGTGTCGTTGCAATGAAGGGCAATAGTGTGCCATTGATACGGCGCTGGCTTCAGGTCCATCCGTTGTCATTCACCCGATTTTGAACCCTTGGTGATCTGTTCATCATCGATTCAGCGAACTTTGGGAGGATGAACCTGCCAGACCAGCAGAAGACCACTGAAGCTGGTCAGCGATGGAGCCCGACCCCAAGGAATAGATCCCCGGGGGTCGCCGTCCAAAGCAACAGGCGTAAACGCGGGCAACCGCTAAAACGCCGCCGGATAACCCGGAACTGACCCAAAAAGATGAGAGGAGATCTCCATGATTAGCACCAAGCGTCGTGTCTTCCTGAAAGGCACTCTCGCCGCCGGCACCGTCGGCGTGGCCGTTGGGGCTGGCCTGCTGGCTCCGAGCAAGCTGCTGGCCGCCTGGCCGTCCTCCACGTTCGAGGCCGAGGGCCTGGACGCCGCGATGGAAGCTGCGCTCGGCTCCACCGACATCCCGGATAGCGACGACATCGATCTGAGCGCCCCGGAAATCGCCGAGAACGGCGCCGTGGTCCCGGTTTCGATCGAAACCAGCCTGGACGACGTCACCGAGATCGCCCTGTTCGCCGAGGAAAACGACTTCGCCGCGACCGCCCACTACATCCTGGCCTCCGGCACCAAGCCGAAAGTGTCCAGCCGCATCCGTCTGGGTGAGTCCTCGAACGTCGTGGCCGCCGTGAAGTCTGGCGACAGCTGGTACAAGACGGTCCGCGAAGTGAAGGTCACGGTCGGTGGCTGCGGCGGTTAAGCCGCGCGCCCCAATCGCTGATCGAACCCTATTGGAGGAATAAGATATGTCTATTCGAGTTCGCGCCCAAGAAAGCAACGGCGTTGTTAACGTCCGCGCTCTGATGAGCCACGACATGCTGGTCCCGGATGATGATGGTGGTCCGCACTTCATCGAAACCGTGGAAATCAAGCGTAACGGCGAAGACGCCATTACCGCCTACTGGAACTTCACTGTCTCTCGTAACCCGTTCCTGCAGGTCGAGTTCGACGGTTCCGCCGGCGACACCGTGTCCGTCTCCTGGACGGACAACAAGGGCGAATCCGATTCGACCGAAGTCGAAGTCGGCTAAGGAAGCCTCGCTTCCTGACGTCCAGCCGGGGCCCTCGGGTCCCGGCTTTTTTTTGCCAATTGCATGGCAGGCGAGTGCCCCGATCCGGTGTGCGTACCGGGCCGTGGCCAGCCTTGCTACACTGAGCCTTTGTCGTCTTGAATCGGAATCATGACTGAACGTACTGCTAGCATCCGCCGCGACACCCTCGAGACCCAGATCACCGTCGAGCTCAACCTTGATGGCAAGGGCACAAGCCAGCTGGAGACCGGTGTCCCGTTCCTCGATCACATGCTCGACCAGGTGGCCCGCCACGGCATGGTCGATCTCTCGGTGCGTGCGCAGGGCGACCTGCATATCGACGCGCATCACACGGTCGAGGATGTCGGCATCACGCTCGGGCAGGCGCTGGCCAAGGCCTTGGGGGACAAGAAGGGCATCCGCCGCTACGGCCATGCCTACGTCCCGCTGGACGAGGCCCTGGCGCGGGTAGTGATCGATTTTTCAGGGCGCCCGGGGCTGGAGATGCACGCGGACTTTCGGCGTTCGCACATCGGCGAGTTCGATGTGGATCTCTTTCACGAGTTCTTCCAGGGGCTGGTCAACCATGCCTGGATGACCCTGCACATCGACAGCCTTCGCGGAGACAACGCGCACCACGTGGCCGAGACCATCTTCAAGGCCTTTGGACGCGCGCTGCGCATGGCGGCCGAGGCCGACCCGCGCGCGGAGGGGATTACCCCGTCGACCAAGGGCAGCCTTTAAGGAAGAACGCAAGGGATTTCCCGGCCATGGAAACAGTTGCCGTCATTGACTACGGCATGGGTAACCTGCACTCGGTGGTTCGCGCGCTCGAACACGAGTCCGGTGCCGATCAGCGCATCCTGCTGACGGACGATCCCGACACCCTGCGTGAGGCCGATCGCCTGGTCTTTCCGGGGCAGGGGGCGGCCGGTGATGCGATGCGCGCGCTGGCCTCGCGGGGGCTCGATCGCCTGTTGCCCGAGCTGACTGCGGATCGGCCCTTCCTTGGCCTGTGCCTGGGGCAGCAGATCCTGATGCAGCACAGCGAAGAGAGCGGCGGGGTCGATCTTCTGGGCATACTGCCGGGGCGGGTCGCACGTTTCCCGGAATGCGATGGCCCGGACGGCCGGCGCCTGAAGATCCCGCACATGGGGTGGAACCGGGTCCTGCCGACGGGCGAGCACCCCCTGTGGCACGGCCTGCCCGAGACGCCGTGGTTCTATTTTGTACACAGCTATCGCGTGTTGCCGGAGAATGAGACGGATATCGCCGGGCGCACCGATTATGGCGAGACCTTTGCCTCGGCACTGGCGCGCGGCTCGCTGTTCACCATGCAGTGCCACCCGGAGAAGAGCGCCGCCTGCGGGCTGCGCCTGTTGCATAACTTTCTGCGCTGGGACGGTGAGGGTCCCGGGGCTGCGTGAGGAGTCCAAGATGCTGGTCATTCCTGCAATTGATCTGAAGGAAGGCAAATGCGTGCGCCTGCGCCAGGGCAAGATGGAGGATTCCACCGTGTTCGGCGAAGACCCGGTGGAGATGGCGAAGCGCTGGGTGGATGCCGGGGCGGAGCGCCTGCACATCGTCGACCTGGATGGCGCCTTCGCGGGCCATCCGCGTAATGCCGAGGCCGTGCATGCGATCGCCGAGGCCTTCCCCGACCTGCCGATCCAGATCGGCGGCGGGATTCGCGACGAGGACACCGTGCAGGCCTATCTGGATGCCGGGGTGGAGTTCGTGATCATTGGCACCCGCGCGGTGAGCGCGCCGCACTTCGTCAATGACCTGTGCCTGGAGTTTCCCGGGCGCATCATCGTCGGGCTGGACGCGAAGGACGGCAAGCTGGCGGTGGATGGCTGGTCGAAGCTGTCGCACCACGATGTGATTGATCTGGCCCAGCATTTCGAGGCCGATGGTGTGGTGGCCTTCGTCTATACCGATATCGCCCGCGACGGGATGATGAAGGGCCCCAATGTCGAGGCCACCGCCCGCCTGGCCAGCAACGTGCGCGTGCCGGTGATCGCCTCTGGCGGGATCAGCTCGCTGGATGACCTGCGCCAGCTCGCCGAGAACGAGGAAGAGGGCATCACGGGGGCCATCGTCGGACGCGCGCTGTACGAGGGCGCGTTCACGCTCGAAGAGGCGCGCAAGGCGGCGTCCGGGGGCTGAGATGCTGGCCAAGCGCATCATCCCCTGCCTGGATGTCGATGCCGGCCGCGTCGTCAAGGGCGTGAACTTTGTCGGCATCCGCGATGCCGGCGACCCGGTGGAGATCGCGCGGCGCTACAACGCGCAGGGCGCGGACGAGATCACCTTTCTCGATATCACGGCCTCCAGTGATGATCGCGACACCATCCTGCATGTGGTCGAGGAGGTCGCGCGCGAGGTCTTTATCCCGCTGACCGTGGGTGGCGGCGTGCGGGCGGTGGAGGATATCCGCCGCCTGCTGAATGCCGGGGCCGACAAGGTCTCGATCAATACCGCCGCCGTGCACCGCCCGGAGCTGGTGCGCGAGGCGGCCGACTGGGTCGGCAGCCAGTGCATCGTGGTGGCGATCGACGCCAAGCGCGTCAGCGCGGAAGGCGAGTCCCCTCGCTGGGAGGTGTTCACCCACGGTGGGCGCCGCGAGACCGATCTGGAAGTCGTCGAGTGGGCGCAGCGGATGGAGTCCCTCGGGGCCGGCGAGATCCTGCTGACCAGCATGGATCGTGATGGCACCCGGATCGGGTTCGATCTGGAACTGACCCGGGCGGTCAGCGATGCGGTGGGTATCCCGGTCATTGCCTCCGGCGGCGTGGGCGAGTTGCAGCACCTGGTCGAGGGCGTGACCGAAGGCCATGCCGACGCAGTGCTGGCGGCCAGCATCTTCCATTTCGGTCAGCACACGGTGGGCGAGGCCAAGGACGCGATGGCCGCGGCAGGTGTGCCCGTACGGCCGAACGACGCTGGGGTGGCCGCCTGATGGCCGGGCGTGCGTCAGATGCCCGGGCGGGTGCCGAACTCCTGAGCGCGCTGGCCGAGGTGATCGAACAGCGGCGCCAGGCCGACCCGGAGCAGTCCTACGTGGCGAAGCTGCACGCCCGGGGGCTCGACGAAATGCTGAAGAAGCTCGGCGAGGAGTCGGCGGAGACCATTATCGCCGGCAAGAACGACGACAGCGACGCGCTGGTGTCGGAGATGGCGGACCTGTGGTTTCATAGCCTGATTGTGCTCGCGGCCCGGGGCCGCCACCCCGACGACGTCCTCGACGAGCTGGCTCGGCGCTTCGGGTTGTCCGGTATCGCGGAAAAGGCCGCGCGCCGGGCCAGTGGGCAGCGCTCTGATAAAAACGATAAATAAAACGCTGCGTATTGATTATGGGCCTGGCGCCGTTCAGGCTTATCCCAAAGTTGAATGATCTTGGAGAGAGTCCATGGGTATTGGTGGCATCAGCATCTGGCAACTTCTTATTATCCTGCTCATCGTCGTGCTGCTGTTCGGCACGAAGAAACTGCGCAACATGGGCGGTGACGTCGGCTCCGCGCTGAAGAACTTCCGTCAGGCGGTCAAGGACCCGGACGGCCAGAACAAGCAGGATGACAACGCGGAAGGCCAGGATGGCGAGACCCCTGAGGTCGAGGACCAGACCGGCGACAAGGGGCGTGTGGTCGACGGCGAGGTGAAGAACAGCTCGGAGCAGGAAACCGAGACCTCGCAGTCGGACAAGAAATCCTGATCCGCGCCCCGCGCGGAACGGCCGGACTCGGGCGGCGCTAGCGCATGTTCGACATCGGTTTCTGGGAGATCATCATCATCGTGCTGGTCG
The DNA here is from genome assembly GCF_000383695.1 of Thioalkalivibrio sp. ALJ15. NCBI lineage: Bacteria > Pseudomonadati > Pseudomonadota > Gammaproteobacteria > Chromatiales > Ectothiorhodospiraceae > Thioalkalivibrio > Thioalkalivibrio sp. ALJ15. The sequence continues at coordinate 304,682 of NZ_KB912056.1, read as the reverse complement.
CGCTCCTGGTCGTCGGACCGGAGCGGCTGCCCGGCCTTGCGCGCGAGATCGGCCGCTGGGTGGGCAAGACCCGGCGTTTCGTGCACAGCGTGCGTTCGGATTTCGAGCAGGAACTACAGACCGACGAGCTGCGCAAGATGCTCCAGAGCCAGGAGCGCGAGATCCGTCAGCTCAAGGGCACCATGGAGGAGACCGAGAAGGATCTCCGCGAGGACATCGAGGAAACCGAAAAGGATCTGCGCGAGGACATCGAGGGGAAGCCCGCCGCCCGCAAGGGCCTGACGCAGGACCACCTGAAGGCCCTGGACGACAAGCGCGCTGCAACGGATAAACAGACGAAGAAGCCGGCCGTGCGTGAGCGCCGCCCGGCGGATGCGGACGACGCCCAGGACGAGGCCGATCCCGAGCAGGCTGAAGTGCGTCGGGTGCCGACCCGCTCGGGTATAGACGGCAACCTGATGACCGACGACCCGGCGCTGGAAGCCGAACGCAAGGCACGCGCTGGAGAGGCGGATCGACCCAAGCGCAAGAAGCCGGCTGTGCGCCCGCGTCGCACCGCGAAGTCGGATACCCCCGAGTCCGTGGACCGCCAGGATGCCGCCCCGGACCAGTCAAGCGACTCCACTCACGACGACCAGGCCCCCGACAAGCACTCATGAGCAAGACCAAGCCGGAGGTCGAACCGAGTCCGGAGGCCACCGAAACCCTGCTCACGCACCTGATCGAGCTGCGTGATCGTGTCCTCAGGATGTTCATCGCCATTCTGGTGGTGTTCCTGGTGCTGTTCCCGTTCGCCAACCCGATATACACGTGGCTGGCGGATCCGCTGATGCAGCACCTGCCGGAAGGCACCAGCATGATCGCGATCGACGTCGCCGCGCCGTTCCTGATCCCGTTCAAGCTGGTCCTGCTGTTGGCGGTGGTGATCAGCATCCCGTACCTGCTCTATCAGGTCTGGTCGTTTGTTGCGCCGGGGCTGTACAGCCACGAAAAGAACATGGCCCTTCCGCTGGTGGCCTCGTCCACCATCCTGTTCTACCTCGGGATGGCCTTCGCGTATTTCGTGGTTTTTCCGCTGATCTTCGCCTTCTTCACCGCGACCGCCCCCGAGGGGGTCTCGGTGATGACCGACATCTCGCGCTATCTCTCGTTCGTGATCATGCTGTTCATCGCGTTCGGCATCGCATTCGAGGTGCCGGTGGCGACGATTCTTCTGGTCTCGCTGGGGGCGACCACACCCGACAAGCTGGCCAAGAAGCGCCCCTACGTGATCGTGGGGGTGTTCCTGATCGGCATGGTGCTCACGCCGCCGGATATCATCTCGCAGACGCTGCTGGCCTTGCCGATGTGGCTGCTGTTCGAGATTGGCCTGATCCTCTCGCGCATCATGGAGCGCAAGAAGGCCGAGAAGCGTCGCGCGCAAGGGGGCGATGAGCCCGATGACCTGAGCGATGACTCCGGCGATGGGCCCGACGACCCGGACGGTGGGCCTGGTGGTGGCGGCAAGGGTGCGTCTGGCACCTCTAGCCGCAAGGCCGCAGCCGCCACGGCCACGGCTGGAGCGGCCAGCTCCAGCTCCAGCGCCGGGGCTCGGGAGACCCCGGCCTCCGCGCGCGCGGGCTACACCCCGATGACCGACGAGGAGATGGATGCCGAACTCGACCGCATCGAGGCGGAACAGGCCGAGCTCCAGCGCCAGAAAGAGGCGCGCAAGTCCTCGGAATCGCAGACGGACGAAACTCCAGGCACCGATCTGTCGCAAGATGACACGCCTCAGGAACCTGCCCGTGACGATGCCCGGGCCGACGAGGGGCCCTCGCAGGAAGACTATGACGAGGGGCGTTTTCGCTAGGAAACATTGATCGGTGTTTCCCGGTAGACGCTGACTGTTTCACACGCCAGCGTCTACTGGATCCCCGCGGTGTCCATCTGCGCATTGGAACTTGCTAAAATGCCCGGATAACCCATTGACCCAGGTAATGAACCCGCGATGGCCGACCCGCGTCCGACCCCCCGCCGCCCCGTCCTGCTGATCGTTATGGACGGGGTCGGAGTAAACCCCTCCAAGGTGAACAACGCCTACGCCGAGGCCAACACGCCGCGCCTTGACGAGTACCTGTCTACCCATGCGCATACCACGCTGGATGCCTGTGGCCGCGCCGTTGGCCTGCCGGATGGCCAGATGGGCAACTCCGAGGTGGGCCATTTGACCCTGGGTGCGGGGACCGTGATCAACCAGGATCTGGTGCGCATCGACGACTCCATCGCCGATGGCAGTTTTTACGAGAACGACGCCCTGGTCAGTGCCGCCCGCGCGGCCGCGAATAATGACCTGCCGCTGCACCTGATTGGCCTGGTGTCCGATGGTGGCGTTCATTCGCATATCCGCCACCTGCGCGCGCTGGTCGAGATCTGCCAGCGCGAAGGCGCCCGGCCGATGGTGCACATGATCACCGACGGTCGCGACACGGCCCCGCGTTCCGCGCTCAACTACCTCGACCCGCTGGAAGAGGAGCTGGCCAGCGCCGGCGGCGCCATTGCCACGGTATGCGGTCGTTATTACGCCATGGATCGCGACAAGCGCTGGAGCCGCACCGAAAAGGCCTTCCGCGCGATTGCCTACGCCGAGGGCGAGCCCGCACGGTCGGCGCGCGAGGCCATCGAGGCCGCCTACGCCGCCGGCGAGGACGACGAGTTCATCAATCCCCGCATCATCAACGGCGGTGCCCCGCTCGGGCAGGACGCGGTCTGCGTGCTGTTCAACTTCCGCAACGACCGGCCGCGTCAACTGACGGCCGCGCTGGGTCTGGACGACTTCGACGGCTTTGACCGTGGTGAATTCCGCCCGGTGGCCGAGACCTGTCTGACCGAGTACGACCCGCGCTTCCTGTCGCCGATCGCCTTCCCGCCCGAGCGCCCCTCGACCACCCTGGGGAGCACGATCGCCTCTGCCGGTATCCCGCAGTTCCACTGCGCGGAGACCGAGAAGTACGCCCACGTCACCTTTTTCTTCAATGGCGGGAAGGAAGAGCCCTACGCCGGAGAACAGCGCGTGATGGTGCCCTCGCCGCCAGTGGATACCTACGACGAACAGCCGGAGATGAGCGCGGTTGAGGTGGCCGACGAGACCATCAAAGCCATGGAAGGCGGGCGCTACGGGTTCATCCTGGTGAACTTTGCCAATGGCGACATGGTGGGCCACACGGCCAAGCGCGAGGCCCTGCTCCAGGCGGTCGAGGTGCTGGATCGCGAGGTCGGACGCGTGCTGGATGCCGCGAAGGATGCGGGTTATTCCGTGATCGTGACCGCTGACCACGGCAACTGCGACGAGTACATCGACCCGGTGACCGGCGACCCGCACACCCAGCACACGATCTACCCGGTGATGTGCATGATTACCGACTCGCAGCGCTGGCGTCTGCGTACCGGCGGCGGTCTGGCCGATGTGGCCCCGACGGTGCTGGAATTGATGGGGGTACCCAAGCCCGCCGCAATGGGTGGCTGCAGCCTGTTGCTCGAGGAAGTCCCCGAGCCGGCATGAGGCCGATCATGTATACGCGCTACGACGACATCCCGGCCTATGACACCAAGGACGGCTCCGAAATCCGCGAGCTGATGCACCCGGATTCCCATGGCAATGCGGCCCAGAGCCTCGCCGAGGCAGTGGTCGCCCCGGGTGCGACCACGCACCTGCATCGCCATGCGCAGACCGAGGAGCTCTACCACATCACCCGCGGACGCGGAGAGATGCGGCTCGGGGAGGAGACCTTCGAGGTGACGGTCGGGGATACCGTCTGCATCCACCCCGGCACCCCGCATAACATCCGCAATACCGGGACCGAGCCGCTGCATATCCTGTGTAGTTGCGCGCCACCCTATTCGCACGGCGACACCGAGCTCTTGTAGCCGGGGCTCGGCTTGCTCAGGCGGGGGGCGTCCGTTCCGGGCGGTCCGCCTCCGTATCCTCCTCCAGTATCAGCGTCCGCTCGCTGTCGGATTCCGCTTGCGGGGCTTGCTGTTGGGGTGCCGGGCGCTGCTTCATGCGCGCCTCCAGCGAGTCCGCCATCGCGTTGTAGGCGGCATATACCCGTTCAAAATCATCGCGTCGCCGGGCGCGGATGCGCGTGTCCAGCCGGCCTTGTCCGATCTGATCGAGGGCCCCGCGCAGAGTGTCCAGTGGCGCCTGCAGCCGTCGTGCGAGTACGTAAGCACCCAGCGAAACGGCGAGCAACGTCACCAACGCGAGCAGCGTCAGGGCCAGCAGTGTGGTCTGATTGGCGGCACGCAGCGAGCGGGTCGAGAGGCCCACCTGCAGCCGCCCGATCTCGATCTCCTGAAAGCGCACGGGTGCCTCGAACAGGAACATCTCGCGCCCGTCCGGGTCCTCCAGAGACCAGATCGCCTGGCCCCCGCGACGGGTCAGCAGGTGCTCCTCCGGGGGCGATTCAAATGGGCTGCCAAGCGATGCGCGATCGCTGCTCGCCACCACGCGCCCCTGGTGGTCCGCCACGCTCAATAGCGCGATCTCGCGATTGTCCTGCATGTCCTGCAGCCGCCCCTGTACGGCGATGGTGTCCTCCAGCAGCAGGTCCTCCGCGCTCTCCACCGAGATGATCTGCGCCAGCGTGGACCCGTAGTCGAAGGCCAGGTCCGTGATCACCTCGTTCTGTTTTTTCTGCACCAGGGCGCCGGCGGCTGCCAGCGTGATGGCCACGGTCGCTCCGAGGATTGCCGGCCAGCGCCACCGCAGCGGGATGATCCGCCGTCCGGCGCCGGCGCGTTCGCGTTCCATGCGCTCTTCGTCGATCCGTTGCAGCTCTACTAGCAGCTCTCCGGCTGACTGGTAGCGCTGGTCCGGTTGTTTCTCCAGCAGCCGTTCGACCAGCTCGATCAGCTCCGGGGGGCAATCCCGGACGATCGGGCGCAAGGGCGGTGGCGGGTCGCGCACCACTCGGGTCAGCAGCCCTTCGACCTCGTGTCCGCGAAAGGGTGTCGAGCCGGTGAGCAGTTCATACAGGACGACCCCCACCGAGTAGAGGTCCGCGCGGGCGTCGGTGGACAGGCCACGAATCTGTTCCGGAGCCATGTAGTGGGGCGAGCCGGCGACGTAGCCATCCGAATCGGCCCGCCAGGCAGGATCATTCAGGGTCTGGGCGATGCCGAAGTCCATCACCTTGATGTTCACCGTGGCGCTGGTGACGATGATGTTCTCCGGCTTGATATCGCGATGCACCACACCATTGCGGTGGGCGTAATCGAGCGCCTCGGTCAGCTGGATCGCGATCTTGAGTACGTTGCGCAATAGCAGCGGGCGGAACTGCTCGGCGAAGGCGGCGAGCGTAATCCCGTCCAGCAGTTCCATCGCGATAAACGGGCGGTCCCCGGATTCGCCGACGTCGAAGATCGTCACGATCCCCGGGTGGGTCAGTGTGCCGGCTGCGCGCGCCTCCACCAGAAACCGGCGGCGATACTCGGGCCGGCGTGCGTAGTCATCCTGCAGGCACTTGATCGCAAGTTCGCGGCGAATCTCCGGGTCGAAGCCGCGATAGATTACGGCCATCGCCCCGCGACCGATCTCCTCGCCTACGCCATAGCGACCGATGCGCTGCACGCCGGACGGCTCGTTCAGGTGTTTTCGAGCAGGATGCGCGCGACCGCGGCGAGCACCAGAATCGCCACTGCCACGCCGATCCAGCGCCAGGAGGACCGCCGGACGCCACCGACGGGCACGGCCTCGGAGCCGTCATCCCGGCGCCGGAAGATGAACTCCGCGCGCCCGAAACGGACATGGTCGCCGTCATTCAGCGTGGCCTCGTGCACCTTGCGCTCGTTCACCCAGGTGCCGTTCGTCGAGAGAAGGTTGACCACGCGGCAGGCCCCGCCGTCGTTGACCAGCCAGGCGTGTTGCGACGAGACACTGCCTTCCTGCAGCACGATGTCATTGTCGCCCTGTCGGCCGACGGACTGCTTGCCGGGTTTGAGGGTCAGGCGTTGCTGGCGGAAGGGTTCGGCGACGCCCACCAGGACGGGGTGTCCACCGGGGGGCGTTCGCGACTGCTCTGCGGTGGCTTCCGTCTCGGGCAAAGTCGCGCCCTGGAACAGCATGGTCCCTTGCGGCCCACTACGCTCGCGTTCACTGTCTCGTCCCTGATCGCTCATGCGGCCTCCATTGCGCAGCTGCGGTGTACCGCCCGAGTATGCCTTTCGCCCCAATGGCGAACAATGCACGGTGCCCCGGTCAGGCTGCTATGCTCGGAACCGTTCCCAACCCAACGGACAGGAGTATTCGCATGGAAGCAGAATCGACAGGCAACCCGCAGCTTCGCGAACTGATCGAACCACTGGTGCGCGGCAAGTTCTGGATGCAGCTGATCGGTATCATGCTGGTCATCTCGGGCGTGCTCACTGCCCTGTCCATTGTCGGCATCCTGATTGCCTGGATCCCGATCTGGGCCGGGGTGGTGCTGATGCAGGCGGCGGGCGCCTCGCAGCGCGCCTTCGACAGCGCCGACCCGCTGGAGATCAAGTACGCGCTGAGCCGACTGCGCATCTACTTCACCATCTTCGGCGTGCTGCTGCTGATCTACCTGGCCCTGATGATCGTCGGCATGCTGTTCGGCATTGGCGCTGGCATGATGGGCCTCGGCGCCATGGGCGAACACATGCAGTAACCGCAGGGCCATCTCCCGCCCGGAACGGCTTCCGCAAGCCGGGGTCATAACGGCCGACCCTGGCAAGCAAGGAACAGGATCTTGGATATAGCAAGGCGACTGCGGGGACGGATGGATCCGCTATACGCGGAGGGCGAGGACACACGGCGAGGGTTTGCGGCCTGGCTGCGTGCCACGCGCATTCCGCAGGTGCGCTACATCGCGTTTCTGACCGCTGCGCTATATCTGTTGTATGCCGCCATCGAGCAGACGGTAGCCGTCGATGCGTCGGGCCAGCGGCTGCTGGCCCATGGCTTGCTGGTGCCCGGCATGTTGCTGGCCGTGGCGGCGATGACTTTCCGCGCGTCGCTCCAGCGTCCGATGTGGGCCTTGCTGATTATCGCGCCAGTGGTCGCGAATGCCGCCAACCTCTACCTGAATGCCGGTTCGCCACAGTTTCTGGTGTTCGCCCCCGAGATCTATCTGAGCATCATGTGGACCTTTGCGATCTCGGGCCTGGCCCTGCGTCAGGCCGCACTGGCCGCTACCGGGATCGTGGTGCTGGTCGTGGCGGCCAGTCTCCTCCAGACCCTGGAGACCGGCTTGCTACAGCTGCACCTGCTGTGGGTGCTGGCGGCGTTTTCGTTTGGTTGCCTGAGTGCCTTCGTGCTGGAACGGGCCCTGAAACTTACCTTCCTGCAGCAACGGGAGCTGGCGCATTCGGCGCAGGTCGACGAGCTGACCTCATTGTCGAATCGTGCGCATATCGAGCAGTTGTTCGAGGAGGAGTGTGCGCGCACCGAGCGCTATGGCCAGCCATTTTCTGTGATCCTGATCGACATCGACTACTTCAAGGCCGTGAACGATACCTGGGGCCACAGGACCGGTGACACGGTCCTCAAACAGTTCGCCGAGCTTCTGCGCCAGAACCTGCGCAAGGTGGATGCCATTGGGCGTATTGGCGGCGAGGAATTCTTCGTGCTGCTGCCACAGACCGACGCCGAGCAGGCGCAGGCGGCGGCCCGCGACCTGCAGGCCCGGATCAACGCCTTTGACTTTGACGCCGTCGGGCGGCGCACCGCGAGCTTCGGTGTGACCGAATACCGCCCGGGCGAGCGCCGGGTCGATACCTTCGACCGGGCCGACCAGGCCCTGTACGCGGCCAAGAAGAACGGCCGCAACCGCATCGAGGTGCGTTGAGCCCGGACAAGGGCACAGTAGTGGTTTTCCGACGGCCGCTGGTGTGGCCGGTTAGCGTGTTATCGAGGGCCGAAGTGAAAGCGGACACCGGTGCCGATGAAATTGGAACCGCTGGCATCGCTGACCACACCAAAGACGCCGGAGCGGTGATGGATACGGAGGAAGGCCTCCCATGAACTGTCTCGTGACGCGGACGGCGCGAAGGTGACTTCGGCCATCATGAACGCCTGGGTGCGGCTGGGGCGGCGATCCTCGATGACCGGATCGCCGAAGGCACGCGAGGGGCCGATGCCCCAAGCGGCCGAGGTGTCCACCAGTTGGTCCCAGGGGAAGCGGGTCCAGCGCAGGTTGGCGGCCGCGTTTAGTTCGAAGTGATCCTGCTGACCCCAGTGCCGGGCGACACTGATCTCGCCTTCGAGATGCAGATGGTCACTGAAGCGGTGGAGGCGGCGAGAGATGCCCGCGGCCGCCAGGTGCGAGTCCTGCATCGCGGTCTGGAACTGGAGGATCTCGACGAAGCGGGTGTCGGTCCAGCGAGCGCCATAGGCGAAGACCGAGATGTCTGGCCGCTGCTGTACGGCCGCTCCGTCGTCTCGGGCTGTGGCCGCCCCAATCTGACAGGCGGCCAGCAACGCGGCGAGGGCGCTGGCGCTGCGATAGCGGCTGGCGGTCGCGATGCCGTGGTCCTCCTGGCGGTACTTGTGCCGGGCGCAGTACAACAAGCGTAGACGTCCATTCTGCGCGGGGCGAGCGATCGGTTAGTGGCTCGTCACAGAACCCGCCTCCCCGTCAGCCGATAACGCCGCCATGATCGCCTATTGCGATTGAATCAGCGTGTCCCGGGCTGCCACCCGGGTTTCGTTGTTGGGGCCTCAGGTCTTGCGGTAGATCTCCGCGCCCTTCTCGACGAATTCCACCGCCTTCTCCTGCATGCCCTTCTGCAGGGCCTCGTCAGCGCTGATGCCCTGGGCCGCGGCATAGTCGCGCACGTCCTGGGTGATCTTCATGGAGCAGAAGTTCGGGCCGCACATGGAGCAGAAGTGGGCGACCTTGTGCGCCTCCTTCGGCAGGGTCTCGTCGTGGAATTCGCGCGCGCGCTCCGGGTCCAGTGCCAGGTTGAACTGGTCCTCCCAGCGGAACTCGAAGCGTGCCTTGGACAGGGCGTTGTCCTGCAGCTGCGCGCCGGGGAAGCCCTTGGCCAGGTCGGCGGCGTGGGCGGCGATCTTGTAGGTGATGATGCCGTCGCGCACGTCCTGCTTGTTGGGCAGGCCCAGATGTTCTTTCGGCGTCACGTAGCAGAGCATCGCGGTGCCGTACCAGCCGATGTTGGCCGCGCCGATACCGGAGGTGATGTGGTCGTAGGCCGGGGCGATGTCGGTCACCAGCGGGCCAAGGGTGTAGAACGGCGCCTCGAAGCAGTCCTCCAGCTCCTTGTCGACGTTCTCCTTCACCTTCTGCAGCGGGACGTGGCCGGGGCCCTCGATCATCACCTGCACGTCGTGCGCCCAGGCCTTCTGCGTCAGCTCGCCCAGGGTCTCCAGCTCGCCGAACTGGGCGGCGTCGTTGGCATCGGCCAGGCAGCCGGGGCGCAGGCCGTCCCCCAGCGAGAACGAGACGTCGAAGGCCTTCATGATCTCGCAGATCTCGTCAAAGTGGGTGTAGAGGAAGTTCTCCTGGTGATGCGCCAGGCACCACTTGGCCATGATCGAACCGCCGCGGGAGACGATGCCGGTCACGCGGTCAGCAGTCAGCGGCACGTACTGCAACCGCACGCCGGCGTGGATGGTGAAGTAATCCACGCCCTGCTCGGCCTGCTCGATCAGGGTGTCGCGGAACAGCTCCCAGGTCAGGTCCTCGGGCTTGCCGTCGACCTTCTCCAGCGCCTGGTAGATCGGCACGGTGCCGATCGGTACCGGCGAGTTGCGCAGGATCCACTCGCGGGTCTCGTGGATGTTCTTGCCGGTGGACAGGTCCATCAGGGTGTCGCCGCCCCAGCGCGCGGACCAGACAAGCTTTTCTACCTCCTCCTCGATCGAGGAGGTGACCGCGGAGTTGCCGATGTTGGTGTTCACCTTCACCCGGAAGTTGCGGCCGATGATCATCGGCTCGAGCTCGGGGTGGTTGATGTTGGCGGGGATGATCGCGCGACCGCGGGCAATCTCGTCACGCACGAACTCGGGGGTGATTTCATCCGGGATGGAGGCGCCGAACGACTCGCCGGCGTGCTGGCGCAGCAGCTTCTGGTAGCGCGGGTCGGCGCGCAGCTCCTGCAGGCGGTTGTTCTCGCGGATCGCGACGTACTCCATCTCCGGGGTGATGATGCCCTTCCGGGCGTAGTGCATCTGCGAGACGTTCGCGCCGGCCTGCGCGCGGCGCGGCGGGCGGATGTGCCCGAAGCGCAGGCTGGCCAGTTCCGGATCGGCGGCGCGGGCGCGGCCGTACTCGGAGCTCGGGCCGTCCAGCCACTCGGTGTCCGCGCGTTCGTCGATCCAGGGGCCGCGCAGGTCCGCCAGCCCCCGGTGCAGGTCGATGCTTGCGTCGGGGTCGGTGTAGGGGCCGGAGGTGTCGTAGACCGGGATCGGCGGGTTCTCTTCGGGGGTGCCGGAGGTCATCGTCGGCGTCTGCGCGACCTCGCGATACGGCACGCGGATGTCCGCGCGCGAACCCTCGACGTAACGCTTCTCGGAGTTCGGGAACGGGCGGGTGACCTCCGCGGAGACCTCGGCGGTCTTGCGGGCAAACGACTCGGGGATGGCGCTCATGATCGGACCTCTGCTGACGCGTGGGGCGAAGGGAGCGCGGGCAGGGCGATCGCGGGGGCAGGAACCCCAGGTACAGCAGACCGTTGACCGAGCTTCCCTCCGCCGGTGTTAACCGGTTCAGGTTCAAGGGGACTCTCTCAGCCCGACATGTGGTACGGGCACCCCCAGCTCTGGGCCACGATTGTAGCGCACGCGGCACACATTCGCCTGCAGGCGACAGGGTATCGAGGGTTGTTTTGCGGTACATTGCGCCTTTGTGACATTCTTCGCGCCGCCATGAGCCCCAAGAACTTCGTCTTCGAACTGTTTGGCCGTTCGCCGGTGCGCCCCCTGCAGGCGCACATGGAGAAGGTGCGCGCCTGCATCGCCGAGCTCCCGCCGTTCATCGAGGCCATGGCCCGGGACGACTGGGACACCGCGCGCGTTCAGCAGAAGAAGATCGTCAAGCTCGAGCACGAAGCCGACCGCCTGAAGAAGGACCTGCGGCTGCACCTGCCCAAGGGCATGATGCTGGCGATGTCGCGCCGCGACGTGCTCGACACCCTGCTGATCCAGGACCGCATCGCAAACATGGCCAAGGACATCGCGGGGCTGATGCTGGGCCGCCAGATGCAGTTCCCGGCCAATATGCAGGGTCCATTGCAGCGCTTTCTGGATCGCAGTGTGGATGCGGTCAATCAGGCCGGGCGCGCGGTCAACGAGCTGGACGAGCTGGTCGAGGCGGGCTTTCGCGGACACGAGGTCGAGGTGGTCAACGACATCCTGACCGAGCTGGACCAGATCGAGCACGAATCCGACGAGGCCCAGCGCGAGGTACGCGAGATCCTGTTTGCCCAGGAGGCGGAGCTGCCCCCGGTGAACGTGATCTTCATGTATCGCGTGATTGATTCCATAGGCGAGCTGGCCGATCTGGCCCAGCGCGTGGGCAGCCGCCTGCAGCTGATGCTGGCCAAGTAACCACTCGCACCACGTACCGAGGACCGCATGGAATACGGCACCCTGTTGCTCGGCCTTGCAGTCATCTTCGGGCTCTTCATGGCCTGGGGTATTGGCGCCAACGATGTCGCCAACGCAATGGGTACCTCGGTCGGCTCGCGGGCCCTCAACATTCGCCAGGCGGTCTTTGTGGCCGCGGTGTTCGTGTTTGCCGGGGCGTGGCTGGCGGGCGGCGAGGTGACGCAGACCATCCGCAGCGGGATGGTGGACTCGGCACTGCTCGCGGACAGTCCTTCGCTGCTGGTCTACGGCATGCTCGCGGCGCTGGCGGCGGCGGGCACCTGGCTATTGACCGCTTCCTATTTCGGCTGGCCGGTCTCCACCACGCACTCCATCATCGGCGCGATCATCGGCTTTGCGGTGGTGGGCCTCGGATTTGAAGTGGTGCGCTGGGAGCGCGTCGGGACCATCGCGATCTCCTGGGTGCTGTCCCCGATGATCGGCGGGATGATCGCCTTCGCGCTGTTCCGCAGCATCCAGTTGCTGATCCTCGACACCGTCGACCCGCTGAAGAACGCCAAGCGCTGGGCGCCGCTGTATATCTTTCTGACGGCCTTCGTGACCGCGCTGGTCACGATGTTCAAGGGGCTGACGCACGTCGGGCTGGACCTCACTACCGCCCAGGCCTACAGCTTCGCCGTACTGATCAGCGTGGCGGTGGTGGTGGTCGGACTCTTCGCGATCCGGCGCCTGCGTTTCGAGGAGGCCTCCTTGCAAGCCCACGGCTCGCACTTCAGCGATGTCGAGAAGGTCTTCGGCGTGATGATGGTCGTCACCGGTTGTGCGATGGCCTTCGCGCTGGGCTCCAACGATGTCGCGAACGCGGTCGGGCCGCTGGCCGCGGTGGTGGACGTGATCCAGACTGGCGAGGTGGACCCGGAGACCGTGGTGCCGATGTGGGTCCTGCTGCTGGGCGGCTTCGGGATCGTGTTCGGGCTGTTTACCTATGGCCACAAGGTGATCGCCACGGTCGGCACCGGCATCACCCAGCTGACGCCCAGCCGCGGTTACGCGGCCACCGCGGCGGCGGCTGCGACCGTCGTACTGGCCTCCGGTACCGGGCTGCCAATCTCCACCACCCATACGCTGGTGGGGGCGATCCTGGGTGTCGGCATGGCGCGCGGGATCGCCGCGATCGACCTGCGCCTGGTGCGCATGATCTTCATGTCCTGGATCGTGACCCTGCCGGCCGGGGCGATCCTGGCCATCGTGTTCTTCTTCATTCTGCGCGGGTTGCTCGGTTAGCTGCAGAGGCGGCAAGCCCTGGCCCTAATAAAGCGGCCCCCCTAACAAGAAAGGCCCGTCTCGCTGGACGGGCCTTTCTTGTTAGCAAGCCTTGCGGTGGTGTCATCCGCCGGTCATGGACATGAAGCGCATGACCTTCTCCGGGCGTTCCGAGAACTCGTGACGCTCGGGTTTCAGGTTGATCGCCTGGATTACCAGGTCTTCCAGCTCCGAGTCGCTGCAGCCTTCGCGCAGGTAGGGGCGCAGGTTCAGGCTGTGTTCGTTGCCCAGGCAGGTGTAGATAGTGCCGTCCACCGACAGGCGCACGCGATTGCAGGTGTCGCAGAAGTGCTGCGAGATCGGGGTGATGAAGCCGATGCGCACGTCGGTATCCGGGATCTGCATGTAGCGCGCCGGGCCGCCGCCGGGCATCACGCCGGGGACGAGGTTGTAGCGCTGCTCCAGACGGGCGCGCACGTCCTGCAGGTTCACGTAGTGACCCTCTTTTGCCTCGCGGCCAGTGTCGCCCATCGGCATGGTCTCGATGAAGCGCAGAGTGAAGCCGTGTTCGATGCAGAAGTCGACCATGTCCTCGACCTCCGGCTCGTTGATCCCGCCCATCACCACCATGTTGATCTTGATTGGGTCGAGCCCGGCGGCCTTGGAGGCCATCAGGCCGTCCAGCACCTTCTCCAGCTTGCCGCCGGTGATCTCCTTGAAGACCTCGGGTTTGAGCGAGTCGAGGCTGACGTTGATGCGGGCCACGCCGGCGTCCTTCAGCTCCTGGGCATGGCGCGCCATGCGCGTGGCATTCGTGGACAGCGAGATGTCGTCGATGCCGGGCAGGGCGTTCAGGCGCGCGGCCAGATCCGGGAGGTTCTTGCGCACCAGCGGCTCGCCGCCGGTCAGGCGCACGCGGCGGGTGCCGAGTCGCCCGAAGGCCCCCATCACGCGCTCGATCTCCTCGAAGCTCAGCCAGTGCTCCGGCTCCTCGAAGTCACGAAAGCCCTTGGGCATGCAGTAGAAGCAGCGCAGATCGCAGCGGTCGGTAACTGAGAGACGGACATATTCGATGCGGCGGCCGAAGGCGTCGACCAGGGCGTTCTCGTCCTTGAGGGCGTGTTGCATACGGTGTCCCGTCCTGCCGCTGGGGGCGATATGTTTCATGGTACACATCGTAGACCACTTTTCCGTGATTGCCACAACAAGGCCCCAGATTCGATGCGGCAATAAATAAATTCTCTCGTAGATTATTTCTGCTTATTCCTAGATAAGAACTTTTCGTTAGCCAAAAGGCTTCTTTATGGCCAATATGCCCAGCGTGAATAAGCAAACCATAATCTATGGGGTCGCCTGAATGAGTGCCTTACCCGAGTTCGAGAACCACAGCGAGCAGGAGATCAAGTACACCACCTGCTACATGTGTGCCTGCCGCTGCGGCATCAAGGTTACGGTCCAGAACAACAAGGTCCGTTATATCCAGGGCAACCGGCACCACCCGATCAACAAGGGTGTGCTGTGTGCCAAGGGCAACGCCGGCATCATGAAGCAACAGTCCCCGGCGCGCCTGCACCAGCCGATGCGCCGCAAGCCGGGTACCGAGCGCGGCGCCGGCGAGTTCGAGCCGATCTCCTGGGACGAGGCCCTGGACATGCTGTCCACGCGTCTGCAGAAGATCCGCGAGACCGACCCGCGCAAGCTGGCGTTCTTTACCGGCCGTGACCAGATGCAGGCCCTGACCGGCCTGTGGGCGACCCAGTTCGGCACCTATAACTGGGCGGCCCACGGTGGCTTCTGCTCGGTCAACATGGCCACCGGCGGCCTGTACACCACCGGTTTCGCCTTCTGGGAGTTCGGCGATCCCGACTGGGACCGCACCAAGTACCACATGCTCTGGGGCGTGGCGGAAGACCATGCCTCCAACCCGATCAAGATCGGGCTGGAGAAGCTCAAGCGCCGCGGCGGCAAGTTTGTCGCCATCAACCCGGTGCGCACCGGCTACCAGGCGATCGCCGACGAGTGGGTGGGCATCAAGCCCGGTACCGACGGCCTGTTCGCGCTGTCGATGCTGCACGTGCTGCTGAAGAACGATCAGTTCGACTGGGATTTCCTGGTGCGCTACACCAACGCCACCCAGCTGGTCGTGCAGACCCCGGGGCAGAAGGGCGATGGCCTGATCCTGCGTGACGAGGCCGGCAACCCGCTGGTCTGGGAACTGGAGCAGGAAGCGTTCGTCGACGGCACCCAGGTCGATATCAAGCCGGCGCTGTTCGGCGAGTACACCGCGCCCGATGGCCGCCCGGTCAAGACCGTGATGACGCTGCTGGCCGAGCGCTATCTGTCGGAGGAGTATTCCCCGGAAAATACCGCCAAGATCACTGGCGTGCCGGCCGACCAGACCGAGCGTCTGGCGCTGGAGATGGCGCACGTCGCGTTCAAGGAGACGATCGAGCTCGACATCGAGTGGACCGACTCCTGGGGCCGCAAGCACGACAAGGTGTTCGGCCGTCCGGTCTCCATGCACGCGATGCGCGGCATCTCCGCGCACTCCAACGGCTTCCAGACCTGCCGCGCGATCCATCTGCTGCAGATCATGCTGGGCTCGGTGGACTGCCCTGGTGGTCACCTGGCCAAGCCGCCGTACCCCAAGCACGTCCCGCCGGGCATCAAGCCGGCCAAGGAATGCGCGCCGAACACCCCGCTGAAGAGCCCGCCGCTCGGTTTCCCGACCGCGCCGGAGGACCTGGTCATCGATGACGACGGCAACCCGCTGCGCATCGACAAGGCCTTCTCTTGGGATGCTCCGATCTCCAACCATGGCCTGATGCACATGGTGGTGACCAACGCGGTCAACGGCGATCCCTACCCGATCGACACGCTGATCTTCTTCATGGCGAACATGTCCTGGAACTCCTCGATGAATACCGCCGAGGTGATGGACATGCTGCGGGCGAAGGACGACAGCGGCGAGTACAAGATCCCGTTCCTGGTGGTCGCGGACGCGTTCCACTCGGAGACGGTCAACTTTGCCGATCTGGTGCTCCCGGACACGACTTATCTGGAGCGTTACGACACGATCTCCATGCTGGACCGCCCGATCTCCGAGCCGGCCGCGGCGGCGGACTCCATCCGCCACCCGATCCTCGAGGTCGACCGCGACGTGCGTCCCTGGCAGGAGGTCATGGTCGAGCTGGCCGGTCGTCTGAAGTTCCCGGCGTTCACCAACGACGACGGCAGCCGCAAGTTCGACGATTACAAGGACTTCATCGTCAACTTCGAGAAGGAGCCGGGGATCGGCTTTTTGTCCGGCTACCGCGGCAAGGACGGCAAGAGCCATCTGCGTGGCGAGCCGAACCCGAAGCAGTGGGAGGCGTACATCGAGAACCAGGGGTTCTTCGTGCATCACCTGGCGCCGAACCAGCAGTTCTACCGCTACGCGAACAAGGAGTACCTGGAGCTGGCCAAGCACGCCGGCTGGGTGGGCAAGACCGATCCGATCACGATCGAGCTCTATTCCGAGACCCAGCAGCGCTTCAAGCTGGCCGGCCAGGGCCTGTATGACGGTCCGCAGCCGACCAAGCAGGAGCACAAGGATCGCCTGACCCAGTTCTTCGATCCGCTGCCGATCTGGCACAAGCCGCTGGAGCAGACCCGTATCGACGAGGACGAGTACCCGTTCTACGCGGTCAACCAGCGCCCGATGTTCATGTACCACTCCTGGGACTCTCAGAACGCCTGGCTGCGTCAGATCTGCGCCCAGAACTACCTGTACATGAACCGCGGCAAGGCCGAGTCCATGGGCATCGAGGACCTGTCCTGGGTGTGGATGGAATCGCACAACGGCAAGGTCCGTGTGCAGGTCAAGCTGATCGAGGGCTGCGAGCCGAGCACCGTCTGGACCTGGAACGCGATCGGCAAGCAGAAGGGCGCCTGGGGCCTGAAGCCGGACGCGAACGAGTCCAACAAGGGCTTCCTGATGAACCACCTGATCAGCGAGCTGCTGCCGAAGAAGGGCGATCCGGTGGACAACATCACCAACTCCGACCCAGTAACCGGCCAGGCCGCGTGGTACGACCTGAAGGTCAAGATCACTCCGGCCGATCCGGAAGAGGCCAGCACCTGGCCCGACTTCGACACGGTCAAGCCGGCCCCCGGCATGTCCGAGGCCCCGGATCAGCTGCGCTACGCCGCGCACAAGCCGGTGCACCTGAATCGTTCCATCCGTGACGTGCTGACCCGCGGCTCGCTGGACGAAGACCGCTAGGCATCACGGATCCGGGCCATGCCGCCGGCCCCGGCCGGCGGCCCGAGGAAATTTGAGGAGTAGTTGTATGCGACTTGGACTCGTAATCGACATGGACACCTGCGTGGGCTGTCACGCCTGTGCGGTGGCCTGCAAGCAGTGGAACACCAGCGGCACCACCGGTGCGCTGACCGACTATCGCCCGTACGGCGAGGACCCGAGCGGCGTCTGGTTCAACCGCGTGCGCCACTACGAGGTCGGGGACTACCCCAACAACAAGACCGTCAACATCCCGATGTCCTGCATGCACTGCCAGTATGCCGACTGCGTGAATGTCTGCCCGACCGGCGCTTCCTACAAGCGTCCGGAAGACGGCATCGTGCTGGTCGACCAGGACAAGTGCATGGGCTGTAACTACTGTGCCTGGGCCTGCCCCTACGGTGCGCGCGAGCTGGACCGCGAAGACGGCGTGATGAAGAAGTGCACGCTGTGCGTGGACCGCATCTACGACGAGGCCCTGCCGCCGGAAGAACGCCAGCCGGCCTGCGTGATCACCTGCCCGGCCCATGCCCGGTTCTTCGGTGACTTCGACGACGACAACTCCGAGGTCAGCCGCCTGGTGCGCGAGCGTGGCGGCGTGAAGCAGATGCCGGAGCTGGGCTACAAGCCAGTCAACACCTATCTGCCCCCGCGTATCACCCGTCCCATCCCCATCGACGACGTGCGGGCCAACCGTCTGGTCAGCTCGGTGAAGGACTGGGTCAACAAGATGGTCGCGCGCTAGGCGCGGCCCGATCGGGAGAATTCATATGCATCCGGCATTTTCCGTCATCCTGTTTACCGTCATCTCCGGTGCGGGCTACGGCCTGTTCATCCTGCTGGCGGCCTTCCACCTCGCGGGCATCGGTCCGGCCATGAGCCACGGCGAGCTGCTGGCACACGGCGCGGTCTCGCTGGGGATGATCACCCTGGGGCTGATGCTCTCCACCGGCCACCTGGCGAACAAGAAGAACGCCTGGCGCTCGTTCATGCGCTTCAAGACCTCCTGGCTGTCGCGCGAGGCCGTGTTCGCGGTGCTGTTCTATCCCTTCGCCGGGATCTATGGCCTGGGCGTCCTGCTGCAGGGCGCGGCCATCGGGCCGTTGCCGGCGCTGGCCGGCGTGATCGCCGCCGTGCTGGCCGTGATCACCCTGTTCTCCACGGGGATGATCTACGGTTGTCTGAAGACCATCCGCCAGTGGAACACCGCGCTGACCCCGGCCAACTACATCATGCTGGGCATCGCGACCGGCACCACGCTGTTTGCCGCCATTGCCACCGTGTTCGGCAATGCCACGGCGATGCATGCGGGTGTCGCGATGGTCGCGCTGGTTGCTGCCGCCGTGCTGAAGGCGATCTACTACTTCTGGATCTCGCGCGTGAATGGCCCGACGATCAATACCGCCACCACCTTCAACCGTGCGACCGTGCGCCTGCTGGATACCGGCCACACCGCCGGCACCTTCCTGACCGACGAGTTCGGCTACGACCCGCGCAAGGACACCATCGACAACGTGAAGATGGGCGTCTTCCTGCTCGGCTTTGTGGCCCCGGTCCTGGTGTTCGCGTCGATCCTGTCGGGCGCCCCGGCCGGCATCGCCTGGCTGGCCGCTGTCTCGAGCCTGATCGGTATCGGCATGGAGCGGTGGCTGTTCTTCGCCGAGGCCAAGCACGTCGTGCGCCTGTACCACGGTGCCCAGACCTGCACCAACTCCCTGGCCGAGCCCGCTCGCGGCCGTACCTCGGTCGCGCCGGTCACGGACCCGACTGACGCGCGCCGCTGGGAGCTGGGGGATACCCCCGGGGGCTCCGGCTCCTGATGTCGGCCGGCCTTCGGCGGTTGCCGGGCGCAGTTGCCGGGTGACCACCGAGGGTCTCGTCAGGGAATACCCAACTAAAACGGGCCAGCATGCTGGCCCGTTTTTTTATGGTGCCTGGTTTCCCCAAGGCGGGTTATTTCGCCTTGTCGTCCTCGTGCATGCCATGAAGGATGAAGTAGCCGACATACACGAAGAACGCCACGATGCCCACCAGGGTCAGGATCGTCAGGATCCCGATGGGCGATTGAAACATGATTTCAGTCAACATCACGCACTCCCGGTTGCAGTGGTCACCTTCAAGCTAGCGCTGCTGCCGGGGCTTCGATTTGATCTGGATCAAGGGAGTGGCGGCATTTGCCGGTCAGGATGCCGGATCGCCGCGCTGGTCGGGCCAGGACATGTTGGAAGCGGAACTGATGTTGCGCCCGAGAGGGTGAGCCGGGGTTTCGCGAAGCACGGCTTCGCGCCGGCGAACGCCCCGAGGCTGTCGCCGAGGGGGTGACTTGCGATGCCGTGCCGCTGCGCAGGCCTTGATTCGACGGGGGCGCGGCGTTGGGCTCGGGGGTGTTCGGGCGGCGCGCCCGAGAGGATGGCTGCGCGACCTGCGGTCGCTTGGCCCTTCGGGCTGGCACCGCCTGCGGCGGTACCGCGCGTCGGCCCGCTGCGCGGGCCTCGGCTCGAACGGAGGCATGGGGCTGGCTTCCTGGGTGTTCGTGCTTCGCGCCCGAGAGGATGGCTTCGCCGCCTTTGGCGGCTCGGTCCTTCGGACCGGCACCGCCGGTTGGCGGTGCCGCGATGTCGGCCCGCGATGCGGGCCTCGATTCGAACGGAGGTTCGCGGGGTTGGCTCCGAGGGCGTTTAAACGTCGCGCCCGAGAGGATGGCTGCGCGACCTGCGGTCGCTTGGCCCTTCGGGCCGGCACCGCCTGCGGCGGTACCGCGCGTCGGCCCGCTGCGCGGGCCTCGGCTCGAACGGAGGTTCTCATCGGGCCCTCGGGGCACACCCCCATAAAGAAGAAGGGCCCGCTAGGGGCCCTTCTTCTTTATGATGGCGCGCCCGAGAGGATTCGAACCTCTGACCTCTGCCTCCGGAGGGCAGCGCTCTATCCAGCTGAGCTACGGGCGCAAGACGAGTAATGATACGGGGCGCTGAGCGGGTCCGTCCAGCGCATTTTTGACTGCCCTACTGGGTTTGTGGTCTCGAGAGGGACGATGCCCTATACTCGGCGCCCGATTTGCGCGCCTGGCGCGTGGGAATACTTGGGCTAGGAACCATTACGGCCGCGCGCGGCCCGCACCTTTCGGAGGGAGAGCAAGTGGCGAATCAACCGATCAAGATGGACACCGGTAACAAGGTGTTGATGTTCATCGCATCCGTGGCGCTGCTCGCCACTGTGATCTACCTGTTGATCCAGTTGGCGAACTTCATGGGAGGGCTCCAGCTAGGCGAGCCCAGTGAGGCCGAGCGCGATCGGATCGTCGAACGCATCCAGCCGATCGGTCGCGTGGCCTCCGGTCCGGTCGATATGGAGGAAGAGACCGCCGACCTGAGTCCGGGTGACATCTACAGCAATGTCTGTGCGGCCTGTCACGACACCGGGGCCTCCGATGCCCCGATCAAGGGCGACTCCGACGCCTGGGCCGCCCGCCTCGACGAGCGCAGCCTGGACGAGGTGTTCGACAACTCCATCAACGGCATAGGTGCGATGCCGGCTCGCGGCGGTGATTCCAGCCTGAGTGACGAGGAAGTGAAGCTGGTGGTGGTCTACATGCTGGACGAAGCCGGTATTGATCACGGCTGGGAGCCCGAAGACGCCAACGGCGATGAGAACGGCAATGGTGACGAAAACGGTAACGGCGAGGCCGTGACCGAAGATGACGATGCCGCTGTCGAGGACGACGAAGCACTGGAAGGGATTGCCCTGGATACCGGTGACGTGAGTCGTGGCGAGTCCCTGTACAGCACCTGCATCGCTTGCCATGGTGCCCAGGGTCAGGGTTCCCCCGCGTTCCCGAAGATTGCCGGCCAGACCGCCGAGTACACCGCCGACAAGCTCGTGCGCTACCGTGCCGGCGAGACCGTGGGTGACCGCACGGCCCTGATGGCGCCGAATGCGGCCCGCCTGTCGGACCAGGACATTGCCGACCTGGCGGTGTACGTCGCGACCTTCGAAGACTGATCGGTTTCGATCCGATCTCAAGGCCCGCGTCGGCAGCTGCCGTGCGGGCCTTTTCTTTGCCTGGTTACTGGGTGCGCCAGTGATCCAGCGCGCGATAGCTGAGCGCCTCGGTCAGGTGACCGGTCGTGATCGGGTCGCTGGGTTCGAGGTCGGCGATCGTCCGCGCGAGGCGCAGGATGCGGTGGTAGGCGCGTGCCGACAGGCGAAAGCGCTCCGCAGCGCGGTCCAGCAGGGCGCGATCGCCTGCCTCCAGGGTGGCGTGCTGGTCCAGCATCTGGCCCGCCAGTTCGCGATTGAGGGAGCCCTGGCGTTGCCGTTGGCGTTCCTGCGCCAGGGCGACGCGTTGCGCGACGGTCCTGGAGTCTTCGCCGGGTTCGCCATGCGAGGCCAGTTCGGGCGGCGGGATGCGCGGGACCTCGATCGCCAGGTCGATGCGGTCCAGTAGCGGCGCGGACAGGCGTCGCCGGTGGCGCGCCATCTGTTCCGGGGAGCACTGGCAGCGCGCCCCGAGGTCGCAGTCGAAGCCCTGTGGACAGGGGTTCATCGCCGCTACCAGCTGGAACCGGGCGGGAAACTCGGCCTGCCGGGCGGCTCGGGCGATATGAATCGTCCCGGTCTCAAGCGGCTCGCGCAGGACATCGAGCACACTGCGCTGGAATTCGGTCAGCTCGTCCAGAAACAGCACGCCGTGATGCGCCAGCGAGATCTCGCCCGGGCGTGGTGTGGAGCCACCACCGACCAGTGCGACCCCCGAGGCCGTGTGGTGGGGCGAGCGGAACGGTCGGGCGCGCCAGTCGCGCTGCAGGTGGCCGGTGTCGCGCAGACTGTGGATCGCGGCGGTCTCCAGTGCTTCCGCCTCGGACATCGGTGGCAGGATGCCCGGTATGCGTGCGGCCAGCATGGACTTGCCGCTGCCGGGCGGGCCGACCATTAACAGGTGGTGGCCACCCGCGGCCGCGATCTCCAGTGCGCGACGTGCCTGGTGCTGACCGCGCACATCGGCCAGGTCGGGGTAGCGATCCGGTTCCGCTTCGACGGGTCGGCCCTCGTCCAGCTCCCCTTGACCCTGCAGCCCGGCGCAGACCGCGATCAGGTGGTCGGCGGTGCGCACCCGCGCGGCGCTGGCCAGTGCCGCCTCGGCCCCGTCCTCGGGGTTCACGATCAGCTCGCGCGCCTCATTAGCGGCTGCCAGTGCGGCGGCCAGCGTCCCGCCGACCGGTCGCAGGGTCCCGTCCAGTCCCAGTTCGCCCAGAAACTCGCGCCCTTCGAGGGCGCTGCCCGGGATCTGCTGGCTGGCGGCGAGGATGCCCAATGCGATGCCGAGGTCGAAACGCCCGCCATCCTTCGGCAGGTCGGCCGGGGCCAGGTTGACGGTGATGCGGCGGCGGGGAAAGTCGAAGCCGCTGGTCTGGATGGCCGCGCGGACGCGGTCGCGGCTCTCGCGCACGGCCGCCTCCGGCAGGCCGACAATCTGGAATGACGGCAGGCCGTTGGCCAGGTGAGTCTCGATGGTGACCAGCGGTGCCTGGATCCCGGCGACCGCACGGGCATGGCTGATGGCAATGGGCATCCTTGCCCTCCCTGTTGCGGGTCCGGGCCTCCGTGCCCGGTGGTTCTATGGGGAGTGTGTTACTCCGCGGTCTTGCGTTCGGCCTCGAGGGCCTCCACGCGGGCTTCCAACTCGGCCAGGCGTTCGCGGGTGCGTTCCAGCAGCGCAACCTGGACGTCGAAGTCCTCGCGGGTGACCAGGTCCATGCGCTCGAAGCCGTGCTGCAGCGACGAGCGGACCTGACGCTGGACATCCTCCTGCATATGGCGCACCGACTCTGGCAGGCTCTCGGTGATCCGGCGCGCGAGATCGTCAAAGCGTTTGGGGTCGATCATGGGCCGTTCTCTTCTTTTGATTCGAGGATGTATTCAGTGTAGCGCGTCGCGCGGATCGTTACTGCGAGGCGGAGCGCCCGCCATCCACCGGGATCACCTGTCCGGTGATGTAGGGCGCATCCAGCAGCAGAAAGCGTACCGTACGGGCGATGTCGTCGGGGTGGCCCTCGCGTTTGAGGGCGGTGCGCTCGACCATCGCTTCGTGCGTCCCGGCATTGTTCGGATCCTCGGGCGAGAGGATTGCGCCGGGTGCGACGCCGTTAACACGCACGTCCGGGCCCAGTTCGCGGGCATAGGCCTGGGTCAGGGCCCAGAGTCCCGCCTTCGCCGCGGAATACACGGGGTAACCCTTCAGCGGGCGCAGGGCATGAATGTCCACGATGTTGACCACTGCGCCCCGGGTGCGCGCGAGCGCCGGCGCACAGGCCTGGGTCAGAAATGTGGGGGCCTTCAGGTTGGACCCGACCAGGTCATCCCATGCCTGCGTATCGATCGCGCCGACCGGGGTCGCGTAGAAGGTCGAGGCATTGTTGACCAGGTAATCCAGCCGCCCCCAGGCCTCTTCCGCCTCGCGTGCCAGGCGCTGGATGTCGTTCAGGTTCAGCAGGTCGGCTTGCAGGATGCGCGCGCTGTCCTCGCGCCGGGCATTCAGCGAGTCGGCCAGGGCGGCAGCGTCGTCGCGCGACCCTCGATAGTGAATGAGCACGCGCAGGCCCTCGCCGTGCAGCCAGCGCACGATGGTCGCGCCGACCCGGCGCGCGGATCCAGTGACCAGCACCACGCCGGTTTCCGATCGCTCTCCCTGTGTGTGTTCCGTCACGTCATGCCTCGCCTTGGTACCATTTGTCGCCATGCTGCCGCCGAAACCTAGCACACCCACGCCGGACGACCCGGCTGCCGCCATCGCGCGGCAGATGCACGACTCCCTGCAACAGAGTATCGCCGCGCACGGCGGGTTCCTCCCGTTTGTCGATTACATGCACCAGGCGCTGTATGCGCCGGGGCTCGGCTATTACGTGAACGGGGCGCGCAAGTTGGGCGCGGGCGGTGATTTCGTGACCGCGCCGGAGCTGTCCTCGCTCTTCGGCGAGACCCTGGCCAGCTGGCTGGCCCCGCTGCTGCGCGACGAACTGGCGGGCGGCGGGCAGTTGCTGGAGTTTGGCGCGGGCAGCGGCCGGCTGGCCGGCGATGTGCTTGTGACGCTGCGCGAGCTGGGCGTGGGCTGGCAGTGCTACAAGATCATCGAGGTCAGCCCGGACCTGCGGGCCGTGCAGCAGGAGCACCTGGCGGAACGCCTGGAGCCGGAGGAGTACGCCCGGGTGGAATGGCTCGATGCCCTGCCCGAGGAGCCGATCCGGGGTGTGGTACTGGCGAACGAGGTGCTCGACGCACTGCCGGTGGAGCTCTTTCGCTGGCGCGAGGGCCAGCCCTGGCAGATGGGTGTCACAGTGGATGGCGACGGCAGGCTGGTGCTGGCGGAGCAGTCGGCCCCCGAGCCACTGGCGGACGTCGTGCGCGAGCTGCAGGCGGTGCATGGCCCCTGGCCCGACGGATACACCTCCGAGTGGCGTCCGGCTCAGGCGGCCTGGGTTGCGAGCGTGGCCGCTTGTCTGGAGCAGGGTGTAGCGTTGCTGGTCGACTACGGGTTTCCGCGGGCCGCGTATTACGCCGCGGAGCGCCACCAGGGCACGCTGGTTGGCTATTACCGTCAGCAGATGATGCTGGACCCCCTGGCGCAGCCCGGGCTGATGGACCTGACGGCCAGCGTCGATTTCACTGCGGTGGCCGAGGCCGCGGATGCGGCGGGGCTCGATGTGCTCGGTTATGCCGCGCAGGGCGAGTTCCTGCTGGGTGCGGGCCTGGCGCAGCGCTTCGAGGCGCGCGTCGGCAGTGGCGAGGATGCCCGCAAGACCATGCAGGCCGCCCAGGCCGTGCGCATGCTGACCCTGCCCGGAGAGATGGGCGAGCGTTTTCAGGTGATGACCCTGGGTCGCGCCTGTACCGCGCTCGATTTCACCGCGATCCCCGATCGGCGCGGCCGCCTGTGAGGGACTCGCAATCCCGTCCGGTTCGCCCGGAATCCTTCCCCGCACCCGTGCCCCGAGGCATGCTGCTCTTATGAAAGTCCTGGGTATCGAGACCTCCTGCGACGAGACGGGCGTGGCGCTGATCGATGATCAGCGCGGCCTGCTCGCGCACCGGCTGTACAGCCAGACTGACCTGCACGCGGTCTACGGCGGCGTGGTACCGGAGCTCGCTTCGCGCGATCACATCCGGCGCCTGCTGCCGCTGCTGCGGGCGGTGCTGGACGAGGCGGGCGTGAAGGGCCCCGAGCTGGATGCGATCGCCTATACCGGCGGGCCGGGCCTGCTTGGGGCCCTACTGACGGGGGCCTCGGTCGCGCGTTCGCTCGCCTGGGGCTGGGGCGTGCCGGCGATGCCGGTACATCACCTCGAAGGCCATCTGCTGGCCCCGTTCCTGGAAGACGCCGGGCTCGATTTCCCGTTCCTGGTGCTGCTGGTCTCGGGCGGGCACACGCAGCTGATCCACGCCCGATCTCTGGGCGACTACGAACTGCTGGGCGAGAGCATCGACGACGCCGCTGGCGAGGCCTTCGACAAGACCGCCAAGCTGCTGGGGCTGGGCTATCCCGGAGGTCCCGCCCTGTCGCGCCTGGCCGAGCAGGGGGCGAGCGATGCCCTGCGCCTGCCGCGCCCGATGCTCGACCGGCCGGGGCTGGACATGAGCTTTTCCGGCCTGAAGACGGCCGTGCTGACTGCCCTGAACAAGCAGGAATACCGCCCGCAGGATGTCGCGCGCGCGTTCGAGGAGGCGGTCAGCGAGACCCTGGTGGAGAAGACCCGGAGGGCGCTGGAGCAGAGTCAGGCCCCGGCGCTGGTGGTCGCCGGTGGGGTGGCCGCGAATACCCGGCTGCGCGCGGGACTGCAGGCGATGGCCGCGCAGCAGGGGGTGCCGGTGTATTTTCCGCGGATCGAGTTCTGTACGGACAACGGGGCGATGATCGCGCTCGCCGGGCTGCGCCGCCTGCAGGCGGGCTGGACCCCCGACGACCAGGCCCCGGCGATCACGGCGCGTGCCCGCTGGCCGTTGGCGGAGCTCTCCGCCTGAGGCAGACCGCTAGTCTCGGGGCGGCTCTTCCGCTTCGGCTTCGTCCTTCTTGTAGCCGATCTTGCCTTCCTCGCCGCGCATCAGGCGGCGGATGTTGGTGTCGTGGCGGATGAACAGCACCACGGCCATGCCCGCCACGATCAGCGCGACCCAGAAGTCCGGCTCCAGGAACACGAAATAGACGGGTGCCAGGGTCGCCGCGACCAGGGCCGACAGGGAGGAGTAGCGCCAGATCGCGGCGACCACGAGCCAGGTCAGCAGCGTGAGCCCGCCGACCAGCGGGTTGAGCGCCAGTAGCACGCCCAGGGCCGTGGCCACGCCCTTGCCCCCACCAAAGCGGTAGTACACGGGAAACACGTGTCCGAGGAAGGCGGCCAGGCCGATCAGGCCAAGCGCCCAGGTCGGGAAGATGCCGAGCTGGGCGGCGACGAACACCGGCAGCCAGCCCTTGCCGACATCCCCGATCAACGTGATGATGGCCGCCTTCTTGCCGCCGTAGCGCAGTACGTTGGTCGCACCGGGGTTGCCCGAGCCCGTGTGACGCGGGTCCGGTAGCCGCAGCAATTTGCTCACGACGATGGCCGTGGAAAGCGATCCCAGCAGATACGCGATGACAATGCCCAGTACGATGTCCATGCAAACTCGACCTGAAGATTCGGTTGGGTGGGGTTCGGCGCGAACCGGCGCCCATGATACGCAAGCCGGGGCGCTGAGTTCAGGGTGGCGGCGGGTTGGCCCGCGATGACGCGCCCGACCCTTGTGCTGCTGCACGGCTGGGGGTTCTCCCCGGCAGTCTGGGCGCCTTTGCGTGCCGCGCTGCCCGGGTTCGAGATCCACGCGCCGGCCCTGCCGGGGCACGGGGAACTCGCTGGTGGAGAGGCCCTGGGCGATCCTGTGGCTACCTGCGAGGCCATCCGGGCTCAGCTGCCGCGCCCGCTGTCGCGCCCCATCTGGCTGGGCTGGTCGCTCGGCGGGCTGGTTGCGCTGGAGCTGGCGCGCCAGATGCCGGATACCCGGGGGCTGATCCTGCTCAACTCTACGCCGCGTTTTGCAGCGGCCCCGGACTGGGGCCATGCGCTGCCGGCCGCGGAGCTTGCGGACTTTCAGTTGGCCCTCGAGGGGCCCCGGCGGCGACTGCACCGGCGACTGGCCATGCTCTGCGCCAGGGGCTCGCCGGAAGCGGCCTCGCTGGCCGCCGACCTGACGAGCGAGCTGGAGGGTACCCCGGCGACCGATCAGGGCCTTGCGGCCGGGCTGGCCTGCCTGATGGGCCGTGACCAGCGCGCCTGCTGGCAATCCAGTCCGGTGCCGGTCGCGGCCTGCCTCGCCGAGGGGGACGCGCTGGTGCCGTCCACCGTGGCGGACGGCCTGCGCGGCCTGCGCCCGGACGCCCGACTGGCCGTGCGGCCCGGGGGGCATGCGCAGTGGTGGCAGGACCCGGCGCCCGTGGCGGCCTTCATAAACGAGTTTGTAGCGGCACTGGAGTGATCGGCGATCCATGACGGAGGCAGATGAATACGCACTCGACAAGGCGCGCGTACGCGAGGCCTTCGGGCGGGCGGCCGCGGGCTACGAGGCCCATGCGGTGCTGCAGCGCGAGGTCCAGGGGCGGCTGCTCGAGCGACTCGATCTGGTCAAGCTCCAACCGGTCCGCGTGCTGGATCTGGGCTGCGGCACCGGGGAGGCGCTGGATCTCCTGGCGCGGCGCTACCGCAAGGCCGAACTGACCGGTGTCGACTTTGCCCCGGGGATGGTCGCGGCGGTGCAGCGCCGCGGCCGCTGGTGGCGACGGCCGCTGGCCGTGTGTGCGGACATCGAGGCACTGCCCCTGCCGGAGGCGCACTACGATCTGGCGATCTCCAGTGCGGCGTTGCAGTGGTGTGCCAGCCTCGATCAGACCTTTGCCGAGGTGCGGCGTGTGCTGGCCCCGGGGGCGCTGTGGACCTTTTCCACCTTCGGCCCGGATACCCTGCGTGAGCTGCGCGCGGCCTTTGCCGAGGTCGACGGCGGGGGCGCGCAACACGTGAATGCCTTTGTCGATATGCATGACATCGGTGATGCCCTGGTGCGCGCGGGGTTCGCCGATCCGGTGATGGATCAGGAGACCCTGACGCTCACCTACGGCGATTTCCAGACCCTGCTGCGGGATCTGCGCGGGGTGGGGGTGCGCAATGCGCTGGCCGGGCGTGGGCGCGGACTGCTGGGCCCGCGCCGGTTGCAGGCCGTGGCCGAGGCCTATGCGCGGGCGTTTGCGGTCGAGGATCGACTGCCGGCGACTTGGGAGATTGTGTATGGCCATGCCTGGGTGCCGGAGGCCCCGCCGCCCTCGAAGCCGCAAGGCCGGGTGATCCCGGTTCGGCCGGTCTCTTGATCCAGATCAATCCGGCGCGATTGGCCCCTCGCAGAGCAAGGCCATAAAGATGTATTCTCTCTGGCGCTGAAAGTTCCGCCTGACTTGGGGCTATTTCCGAGTGTTACAGGCGGTCTTGGTTTTTTGTGCGTCTGGAATGGGGTAAAGTTCACGCCCCCCGAAACCATCGGGACATCCGTGTTCCCCGCAGCAAGGTGGAAAAAGTCATGTCGCAAGCAGCCACTACGGCGGGTTCCGTACCCGCAACGTCAGTCGCTTCAACCGAGCAGTACAACTACGCGATCGTCAAGCGTTTCGCGATTGCCGCCGTCCTCTGGGGCGTGTTTGGCATGGCGGCCGGGGTCTGGATTGCCTCGCAGCTCGCATTTCCGTTCCTGAACTTCGATATCGCCCAGATCACCTTTGGCCGATTCCGTCCGGTACATACCACGGCGGTCATCTTTGGTTTCGGTGGTAACGCCCTGTTTGCGACGTCCTACTATGTCGTCCAGCGCACCTGTCAGACACGGCTGTATGGTGATTCGCTGGCGAGCTTCACCTTCTACGGGTGGAACCTGGCGCTGATCCTCGGCGTGATCACCTACACCATGGGGATCACCCAGGGTCGCGAATACGCCGAGTTCAACTGGCAGATCGACATCATCATCCTGGTCGTGTGGGTGGCCTACTTCTGGATCTACCTGCAGACCCTGCTGCGTCGGAACCAGCCGCATATCTATGTGGCGAACTGGTTCTTCATGTCGTTCATTCTGGCGACAGCCTTGCTGCACATCTTCAACAACCTCGAGGTGCCGGTCGGCATCTTCCACACCGATTCCTACCCGCTGTTCTCCGGCGTGCAGGACGCGATGCGTCAGTGGTGGTACGGCCATAACGCGGTGGGCTTCTTCCTGACCGCGGCCTTCCTCGGGATGATGTACTACTTTGTGCCCAAGCAGGCCGGTCGACCGATCTACTCGTACAAGCTGTCGATCATCCACTTCTGGGCGCTGGTGTTCCTGTACATGTGGGTGGGGGCGCACCACCTGCACTGGACCGCCCTGCCGGACTGGGTCTCCACCCTGGCGGCGACCTTCTCCATCCTGCTGCTGCTGCCCTCCTGGGGTGGCATGATCAACGGCATCATGACCCTGTCGGGGGCCTGGGATAAGCTGCGCACCGACCCGATCATGCTGTTCCTGATCACGGCGCTGTCGTTCTACGGCATGTCGACCTTCGAAGGTCCGATGATGTCGCTGAAGAGCGTGAACGCGCTGTCGCACTACACCGACTGGACCGTCGGCCACGTGCACTCCGGTGCGCTGGGCTGGGTGGCGATGATCACCTTCGGTTCGCTGTACCACCTGATCCCGCGTCTGTGGGGCGTCAACCTGTACAGCCTCAAGCTCGTATACGTGCACTTCTTCCTGGCGACCATCGGGATCGTGCTGTACATCACCGCGATGTGGGTGGCCGGTATCGGTCAGGGCCTGATGCTGCGTGCCTTCGACCAGTACGGGAACCTCGCCTACACCTTCACCGAGTCGGTGGTGTTCCTGCATCGTCCGTATGTGGTGCGTGCCATTGGTGGCGGGTTCTTCCTCGCCGGCATGCTGATCATGGCCTGGAACATCGCCATGACCGTCCGCATGGGCATCAAGTCCGAAGCTCGCGAGCGTGAAGAAGCCCGCGCGGCCGAAGCCCGCACGGCCTGATAGGGAGAGACTAGATCCATGAAGCACGAAAGCGTTGAAACCAATGCCGGCCTGCTGATCATCCTGACGCTCGCGGTGATCAGTGTGGGCGGCCTGGTCGAGATCGTCCCGCTGTTCTACATCGACGACACGATCGAAGAAGTAGACGGCGTGCGCCCGTACACCCCGCTGGAGCAGCGCGGGCGGGACATCTTTGTCCGCGAGGGCTGCTACACCTGCCATTCGCAGATGGTGCGCCCGTTCCGTGACGAGATGCTGCGTTACGGCCACTACTCGCTGGCAGCGGAGTCCAAGTACGACCATCCGTTCCAGTGGGGCTCCAAGCGTACCGGGCCTGACCTGGCGCGCGTTGGTGGCAAGTACTCCAATGAATGGCAGGTCCAGCATCTGATTGACCCGCAGTCGCTGGTGCCCGAGTCGATCATGCCCGGTTATCCGTGGCTGGCGACCACGCCGCTGGACTACTCCGATATCGCGGCGCGTATGCGTGCCCTGAAGCGAGTCGGCGTGCCGTACTCGATCACCGAGGAAGAGTACGAGGCCAATGTCGAGAAGTTCGGCGAACAACACGCCCGGATGTTCGACATCAACAACGCCGAAGAGATGCTGATCGAGCAGGCGCAGGCCGAGAACTTTGACGGCGACTCCTCGTTCATCTCCGAGATGGATGCCATGGTGGCCTACCTGCAGGTGCTCGGCACCATGGTGGACTTCAGCGAATACGACGACGGCCACTTCGCCGAATTCCGTTAGGGAATTCGGCCCGGCCAAGGTTGGGAGAAATGGCAGCAGCCTGGGAATGGATCACGGATCTCGGCAACAGCAAGATGTTTGCGCTGGTGCTGTTCATGAGCACGTTCATCGGGATCGTGATTTACCTGTTCGCCAAGCCGAGCCGGGCCAGGAAGTTCGAGACGTATCGCTACATTCCTCTGGAAGAAGATGATTCGCACCTGGAGCCCACGGCCCGGCGCGACAAAACCGAGAGCGAAAAGCAATGAGCACACAGGACAACCGCGATAAGAACCAGGTCGAGACCACCGGGCACGTCTGGGACGGGGACCTTCAGGAATACAACAACCCGCTCCCGCGCTGGTGGCTGTGGGGCTTCTACGCCACGGTCGTGTTTGCGCTGGTCTACTGGCTGATCTATCCGGCCTGGCCCATCGGCGACAGCTTCACCAAAGGCTTTGCCACCATCACCTACGAGGTGAACGGCGAAGAGCGCACCACGCACTGGAATACCCGTGCCCTGCTGGCCCGCGACATGCAGACCGGCGAGTACGCGGTGCGCCAGCGCGAGATGCTGGAGCAGGTCGCCAGCCAGGACTACGAGACGATCCTGGCCGACGCCGACTCCATGAGCTTCGTCAACGCCTACGCCCAGGGCTCCTTCGGGACCTGGTGCGCGGCCTGCCACCAGGTCGGCGGCGCGGGTGTGATCGGGCAGTATCCGAACCTGCGTAACGACCACTGGAAGTGGGGCGGCACGGTCGAGCAGATCGAGCACACCATCCGCGAAGGTCGTCTGGGCTACATGCCGGGCTATCGCGACACGCTGACCGGCGATCAGATGAACGAAGTGGCGGCCTATGTCCTGTCGCTGAACGATTACGATGTTGACTCCGACCTGGCGGATGCCGGCGAACGGATCTTCACCGGCATGGAGGGCGGCTGCTTCCAGTGCCACGGCGAAGATGGCCAGGGCCTGGCCTCGCAGGGCGCGCCGAATCTGACCAACAACATCTGGGGTCTGATCGACGTGCAGGGTGCGGACAGTGACTCCGAGCGCCTGCGCCTGGTGGCCAACTTCGTCCGCGATGGTATCCAGCGCGAGATGCCGGCGTTTGCCGACCGCCTGTCGGACGACGAAATCAAGATGCTGACGGCGTACGTCCACTCGCTGGGTGGCGGTCAGTAAAGCCATTACTCCCGGGGTTCACCTGCGGGTGAGCCCCGGTTCGCACTACAGGGGTTCCGCACGGGTTTCTTGACGGCCGTACGGGCCCCTGCTTCCGTTGGGGAGACACTCCCTCGCACATGGTGGTGTGCGTACGCCGGGTTCATGCCCGGGAGGATTCATGGCGCAAGGCCAGCCAATCTACGAGGCTCGGATTCCGATCCACCCGCGATCGGTCAAGGGCCGTTTCCGAAATCTCAAGACCGGGATCCTTCTCCTGGCCTACGGGGTATTCTTTGGCCTCCCCTGGCTGCGCTGGGACCGTGACTACGGTCCCAGCCAGGCGGTTCTGTTCGACATCCCCAACCGGCAGTTTTTCCTGTTTGATCTGGTCGTCTACGCCCAGGACATCTTCTGGCTGGCGGGCTTTCTGGTCCTCGCGGCATTGCTGCTGTTCTTCGTCACCGGCGTGCTGGGCCGGGTTTTCTGTGGGTATTTCTGCTTCCAGACACTGTGGACCGATGTGTTCATGTACCTGGAGCGCAAGATCCAGGGCGAGCGGCCGGCCCGTATCCGGTTGTCCAAGCAGCCGTGGAACTTCGAGAAGGTCTGGAAGCTGGGGGCCACCCACCTGTCCTGGCTCCTGGTCGCATTCGCCACGGGCCTCGGTTTCGTCCTGTACTGGGCCGATGCCCCGACCCTGGTGCGTGACTTCTTTACCGGTGATGCCCGGTTTGCCTCCTATGTGACTGCGGGACTTCTGACCGCCACCACCTATACCTTTGCCGGGCTGGCGCGCGAGCAGGTCTGTACCTTTATCTGTCCGTACGCCCGATTCCAGAGTGTGATGTTCGATCGCGATACCCTGATCGTTTCGTACGACCAGAACCGCGGCGAGGGAACGGCCGGTCGCGCGAAGGTGAAAGCGGGTCTGAAGACCCGCGAGGAGCGTCAGGCCGCCGGGGTCGGTGACTGCATCGATTGCGGGTACTGCGTCCAGGTATGCCCGACAGGGATCGATATCCGGGATGGGCTGCAGGTCTCGTGCATCCACTGTGCGCTGTGCATCGATGCCTGCGACACCATCATGGACAAGCAGGGGTGGCCCCGCGGCTTGATCGCCTATTCGTCCGAACGCGAGCTCGAAGGCGGCAAGACCCGCTGGCTGAAGGGCAAGACGCTCGGGTATGGCGCGGCGGTGCTGGTGGTCATCGGCGCGCTGGTGTTCAGCATTCTCGAACGCCCGCCGGTCGATGTGAACGTCAACCAGGTGCGCCAGCCGCTATTCGTGCAGATGTCCGACGGTCGAGTGCAGAACAGCTACGAACTGCGCCTGAACAACGTCTCCGACCAGGAGCTCGATTTTACGCTCGATATCGACGGACTCGAGGGTGCGACGCTCGACCTGGGCCAGGTCGAGCAGATCCGGCTTGAACCCGGCCAGCGGCTGACTGTGCTAGCCCGCGTGCGCCACGACGTGGAGGCCGGAGCGGATTCGCCGATTCGCTTCTATTTCGTGATCAGCGATCGCGAAGGGCGGATCGACCCGGTCGAGGCCGATGCCCGCTTCAGCCACCGCTAATCGCGCGGGAGACGCTGCATTATCGGTGTGTCCCCGCGGCACATGGACGTGCCGCCGGAGATCGACCACCGCAGGTGGTTGATTCCGAAGCAAGCTGCAAACCCCTTTGCTCGTGCAAAGGCATCAAGACGGTGAAGCGCCGCGTGCGGCTCTGAAAGCCAGGAAGGCTTTATTTGGCGCTTTTGTAAGTTACGACAATCCGGCTGGCGAAACTGGCGCGCCGCCATCCGAGTGATACCCTGCTGCGCCGGAACGACACGATGAAGACATCATGAGCAATCTCGTCATCTCACTTGGACTGGGCAGCGCCGCGCTCGCGTTGCTGTTCGCGCTGATCTACAAGTTCACCCGTCTGCGCGCCTACAACACGGCGGCCGTAGTGGTGGCGATCATGCTGTTCGTGTTCATCCCGACCTCCATCCTCACCTGGCAGGGCGCGGATGTATTCGCGATCCATCTCGCGCTGTACATCATCGTGCCCTACGGGCTGGGAATCATCCTTACGCAGAAGGAGGCCGAAGCCGAGGATGGGCAAAAGGGCTCGTTCAGCCTGCACTGGGCGCCGCTGGTGATTGTCGGATTCTTCACGATCATCGCCTCCGTCCAGGCGGTGCTGATCACGCTCGCCCACAACGGCATGCCCGAACGGTTTATCGGCACCCTGCTGCCCGAACCGGAAAATCCTGCCGAACGCGTGACGTCAGCCTTCCCCGGGACGGTGGGCGGCATCCAGGAGCGCGACGAGGCCCTCGCGGTGCACCGCATGACGCGGCTCCAGGAGCAGCGCGAACTCGGCTGGCAGGTGCGCCAGGGCTGGGTGGAAACCCCGGTCGAAGGGGAAACCGCCACGTTCCAGGTGGAGGTCCTCGATGCCGAAGGACGGCCGATCTCTGACGCCGACATTCGCGGCACCTTCATGTGGGTCGCCGACGAGCGCCGCGACCAGGCCTTCGATATGCAGCCGATCGGTGAAGGGCTCTATCAGGTCGAGCTGACGCTGCCGTCACCGGGGCGCTGGGACCTGCGCTTCCATGTCGAGCATGACGGCCAGCTGGTCGAACAGCAGGCGCGTACCCGCGTTCGCGGCCAGTCCAGCTAGTCTCGCCGACCGCCGGTGAGCGGATCTCGTCCCCAGGTGGAGTCCACGGGCACGCCCGCTGACGCGGACGGTGGCTGTTTTCATTGTGGCCTGCCGATTCCGGGTGGCGCGAACTACCCGGTCCAGTTCGAGGGACGCGAGCGGCCCACCTGCTGCCCCGGCTGCCAGGCTGTCGCCGGGGCCATCATCGAGCGCGGCCTGGGCGCCTACTATCACCACCGCCCGGCGCCGCCCGGGCAGGCCGGCGAGCCCCTGGTCCCCGACGAACTGCGGGAGCTCGAACTCTTCGATACCGAGGCCGTCCAGCGCTCGTTCGTGACCCCGGCGTCAGACGCCGCCACCACCGGCGGGTCCCGGCTCGAGGCGGCACTGATCCTCGAGGGGATCACCTGTGCCGCCTGCGTCTGGCTGAACGAGCGCCATGTGCAGTCACTGCCGGGCGTGATCGCCTTCAGCATCAACTATTCGACCCACCGCGCGCGACTGGTCTGGGACCCGGAGCGCATCGCCCTGTCCGCAATCCTCAAGGCGATCCGCGATATCGGTTACCACGCCCACCCCTACGACCCGGGCACCCGCGAAAAGGCGATTGCCCGCGAACGCGGTCTAGCCCTGCGCCGAATCGGGGTGGCCGCGCTCGGTATGATGCAGGTGATGATGCTGGCGCTGGCCATCTGGCTGGGCGAAGACGATGCCCAGCACGCCGACCTGATGCAGTTCATGCGCTGGGTGGCAGCGGCCCTGACCACCCCCGTGGTGTTCTACTCGGCTATCCCGTTCTACCAGAGCGCCTGGCGTGACTTGCGCCAGCGCCGGCTCGGCATGGACGTCCCGGTCAGCCTGGCCATCATCGTCACCTATGTGGCCAGCCTGTACGCGGTCCTGCTCGGGACCGGCGAGCATGTCTACTTCGAGTCGGTGGTCATGTTTGTGTTCTTCCTGCTGACCAGTCGCTACCTCGAGTTGATCGCGCGACAGCATGCGAGCCAGGCCATCGATCGCCTGGATCGACTGGTGCCGGCGCTGGCCCATCGTCTGGATGCCGGTGGGCAGGAAGAGCCCGTGGCTCTTGGTGACCTGAGCCCCGGCGACCGTGTGCGCGTCCGGCCTGGGGAATCCGTCCCGGCCGATGGCTTCGTCGTCCAGGGACGCTCCACGATTAACCGTGCCCTGCTGACCGGCGAACCGGACCCCGCGCCGGTTGCCGCTGGCGACGAGGTCGTGGGCGGCACCATCAATGTCGATGGGCCGCTGATTGTCGAGGTGCGCCACGTTGGCGCCGAGACCACGCTGGCCGCGATCCAGCGCCTGCTCGATCGTGCGCAGAGTGAGAAACCCCGGATCGCCCGTATCGCCGAAACCGGGACTGGCTGGTTTGTCGGGGCGGTCCTGCTCCTGACCGCCCTCGCAGGCCTTGTCTGGTATGCCTGGATCGACCCCAGTCGGGCGCTGTGGGTGATGGTGGCGATGCTGGTCGCCACCTGTCCCTGCGCATTGGCGCTGGCAACACCCGTCGCGCTCACCGCGACGACGGGCACGCTGTCACGCCTGGGGCTCCTGGTAACGCGCGGCCGTACCCTGGAGGCCCTGGCGCGTGTCGATACCGTCTGCCTGGACAAGACGGGCACCCTGACCGAGGGCCGCCCGCGCCTCGTGGCACAGCAGGATCATGTGGCGCCGCCACCAGGGCAGGACTGGCGCACGTGGGCCGCGGCGCTGGAGGCCCATTCGGAACACCCTCTATCGCGGGCCTTCCGTGCGGCCGTGCCCGCCCCCGGCGTGGCCGCCCAGGCCGTCCATAACGAGCCGGGCAGTGGCCTGGTCGGCCAGATTGACGGGCGCGAGGTGGCGATTGGGGGGCGCGCAATGTTGTCGCAAACGGAACCCCCGGCCGTCGAGGTCCCGGCGGACAGCCCGCTTGCATCGCCGGTCTGGCTGGTGGTGGATGGCCAGCCGGTTGCGACCTTCTGGCTCGCCGACACACCACGGCCCGAGGCGGCCGAGACGGTCGCGACGCTGCGTGCGCGCGGGCTCGAGGTGATCCTCCTGACCGGCGACCGTCCGGAGGCGGGACAGCGCTTTGCCGAACACCTGGGCATCGACCGGTTCCATGGCGGCCTGACGCCGGAGGACAAGCTGCGCCATGTACGCGACCTGCAGGCCGCGGGCCGTACGGTGCTGATGGCCGGGGAAGGCATCAACGACGCGCCTGTGCTCGCCGGGGCCGACGTCTCCCTGGCCATGGGTGGCGGCACCCGTCTGGCGCAGACCCAGGCCGATCTGGTGCTGACTTCCGACCGCCTGGATCGGTTGCCGGAGGCGCTGGATCAGGCGCGGCGCACGACGCGGATCGTGCGCCAGAACATCGCCTGGGCCATCGGCTACAACGTGGTGGCCCTGCCGATCGCTGCTGCCGGTCTGCTTACGCCCTGGCTGGCAGCGTTGGGGATGTCGATGAGTTCGCTGCTGGTGGTGGGGAATGCCCTGCGTTTGCGTCCGGGGCGCGACCGCGTGGCTGCCCCGCGCGAGCACGCCAGCCGTGCGCCTGCCGAGGCGTCCGTCTCGCCCCCGGGTTGAGGCCCGACGCAGGACGAGTAGACTGGGCGCCATGTCGATTCTGTACCTGCTGATTCCGCTGGCGATGCTGTTTGCCCTGGTCGTGGGGATGGTCCTGCTGTGGGCGATACGGTCGGGGCAGTACGATGACCTCGAGGGTCCGGCGCACCGTATCCTGATGGATGACGATGACCCGCGGATCCCGACTACCGAAGACGACGAGAAGGACCAGACTTCCGGGGAGACGCAGAGACCGGAAGACCGACCGCGCTGATCCGGAAACTTGCGCCGGGACCTCCTCCCGCTTACCCTTTACCCATTCTTAAATCGATGTGTGTTGAGGGCTTTGGCTATGCGTGAGTGGTTTACCTTTGCGAACTTCCCGTTGACGTTCACCGCCGCCCTGATCATCTGGTCCTGGATCAGCTTCTTCTCGGTGATCCTGTTCGGCGGCTGAGCCGGGGATTCCCGCGCGCCGCCTGAGCGGCGTCGGAAACCATGAAAAAGGCCCCGATCGCGCAAGCGGTCGGGGCCTTTTCGTTGGGTGCAGCCGGGGTGTCGCGTCAGTCGGCGAAGGCGGTGCGGATGCGCTTGATCGCGTTGTTCTCGATCTGCCGGATGCGCTCGGCGGAGACGCCGTATTCCGCCGCCAGTTCGTGCAGCGTGGCCTTGGGCTCGCTCATGTAGCGCCGCGCCAGGATG
Source organism: Thioalkalivibrio sp. ALJ15 (assembly GCF_000383695.1). Lineage (NCBI taxonomy): Bacteria > Pseudomonadati > Pseudomonadota > Gammaproteobacteria > Chromatiales > Ectothiorhodospiraceae > Thioalkalivibrio > Thioalkalivibrio sp. ALJ15. The sequence continues at coordinate 266,652 of NZ_KB912056.1, read as the reverse complement.
TCGCGGGAGCGTTCGTCCAGCTCGCCCAGGGTGCTGGCCAGCCGCTCCTGATAATGGCGATCCCAGTCCTCGTCCTCGGCCACCTGCGCCGGGTCGTCGCTCATGTCCTCGATGCTCAGGCGCTGGGCCGGGGCCAGGTAGGTGTGCTCGTCGTCGCTGTCGGGCGCGGGGTCAAAGCTCGCATCCTGACTGGACAGTCGCCGCTCCATCTCCCAGACGTCATTCTCGGAGACCCCGAGGTCCCTGGCGACGGCGGAGACCTCGTCGTTCGACATCCAGCCCAGACGCTGCTTGGCGCTGCGCAGGTTGAAGAACAGCTTGCGCTGCGCCTTGGTCGTTGCCACCTTCACGATGCGCCAGTTGCGCAGGATGAACTCGTGGATCTCGGCGCGGATCCAGTGCACCGCGAACGAGACCAGGCGCACCCCCTGGTTCGGGTCGAAGCGCCGCACGGCCTTCATCAGGCCCACATTGCCCTCCTGGATCAGGTCGCCCAGGGGCAGGCCGTAGCCCTGGTAGCCGCGGGCCACATGCACGACGAAGCGCAGGTTGTGCAGGATCAGTTGGCGCGCCGCGTCCAGGTCGTTGCGTTCGTGCAGCGACCGGGCGAGTTCGCGCTCGTGCTCCGGATCCAGTACCTCGATCCGGCTAACCGCCTGCATGTAATGGTCCAGGTTCCCGACGGGAACGGGCAGGTCTGCATGCACGGTTGCCAGGGCCTTGCTGCTCATCGTGATGGATGCCTCCTGATAATAAAGTCAGAGATTAGCACTCGTGTACGTAGAGTGCTAAACCCGCTGAAAGTTCCGGGAGTTTTTGTGGCTCCGCGCGGGCTCAGGGCGCATCGCGCAGGGCGTGGCCGCTGCCCAGGCGCGCGCCCAGCCAGCCCAGTATCAGGCCCACCAGTATCAGGCCCAGCAGATCCCCGGCATGCGGCAGGCGCAGGGTGAACTCCAGATCAAACGCGGCGGCCGCCTCGGTCAGCGGTTCGCGGCTCAACGCAACCCCCACCAGCAGCAGGATAACGCTGAAAATACCCCCACCGAACCCGGTCAGCACACCCCCGTACAGCGACGGGCGGCGCAGAAAGCGGTGGGTGGCGCCACTGATGCGCGAGATCGCGATCTCTTCCTGCCGCTCGCGCAGTTCCGAGGCGGTGGCGAGCGCCAGGATCAGCACGGCGCCGAGGCCCAGCAGCGCGGCAACCACGGACAGGATGCGCAGGCCCAGCTCGTGCAGGCTGTTGAGCTGGCGCACCCACTCGTCGTCGGCGACCACCCCGGCCTCGGGCGCCAGCGCTCGCAGGTCGTCACGCAACGCCGCCACCGTAGCCGGCTGAGTGCTGGCGGGAACGACATCGATTACGTCCGGCAGCGGGTTGTCCTCCAGCCAGTCCAGCAGCTCCGGGTCCGGCAGGCTGTCGCGGTAGGCGCTCAGTGCGGTGTCGGCGTCGATGCGCTCCCAGCGTGCAACGCGCTCGTCGTCATCCAGCGCATCCTGCAGCCGGTCGGCGGTCTCCTCGTCGACCTGGTCGAGATAGAGTGCGATACGCGGATCGTGGTCGACGTGTGCCGACAGGGCGCGCGCGTTGTCGAGCAGTACCCAGAGGTAGGCGGGGAGCGCGAGGATGAAGCCCAGTACCGCGATGGTAATCAGGCTCAGTATCGGGGCCTGCAGTCGCCGGCCAAGGCTGCGCCGGGCGGCATCGCGGTGGCTGTCCAGCCAGGCGGGCAGGGCATCGAGCAGGCGGCGCCCGGGTCTCATGCGCGCGCCCCGCCGCGGGCCTCGATGCGGCCGTCTTCCAGGTGCAGCACCGGTTTGCCCATGCGGCCGATCAGCTCCTGGTCATGACTGGCGATCAGGGCGGTCATGCCGACGCGGTTGAAGTCGTCGAACAGCGCGAGGATCTCCTCCGACAGGGCCGGGTCCAGGTTGCCGGTTGGTTCGTCCGCGAGCAGCAGCACAGGGCGATGCACGATGGCGCGGGCGATGCCGACGCGCTGCTGCTCCCCGGCGGACAGGGTGCGCGGGTTGACCGTCTCCTTGTGCAGCAGGCCGACCTTGTCCAGCGCCGCGCGCACGCGCTTGCGCATCTCCGGGCGGCGGTAGGCGAGGATCTCCAGGGGCAGGGCGACGTTGTCGAACACGGGGCGGTCGAACAGCAGGCGGTGATCCTGAAAGACCAGGCCGATGCTGCGGCGAAAGCGCGGGATGGCCCGCGCCGACAGTCGGTCCAGTTCGTGTCCATTCACGCGGATACGGCCGCGGGTCGGGCGTTCCAGACCGGCGATCAGACGCAGCAGCGTACTCTTGCCGGCACCGGACGGGCCGGTGACGAAGGCCATGGCGCCCGCATCCACCCTCAGGCTGACATTGGACAGCGCATCGGCCGCGCTGCCAAAGCGCTTGGTTACGCGCTGCAACTGAATCATGCCGGCTAGTTTTCCTCGCGGCCCAGCAACGCGCGTACGAACGCGCGGGCATCAAAACGCTGCAGGTCTTCGGCCTTCTCGCCCACGCCGATAAAGCGCACGGGTACCCCCAGTTGCTCGGCCAGCGCGAACAGGACGCCGCCCTTGGCGGTCCCGTCCAGCTTGGTGACCACGATCCCGGTCAGCCCCAGGGCCTCGTGGAACTGCCGTGCCTGGCTTAGCGCGTTCTGGCCGGTGCCGCCGTCGACCACCAGCAGTACTTCGTCCGGCGCGTGTTCGTCCAGCCGGCCCATCACGCGTTTCACCTTGCGAACTTCGTCCATCAGGTTGGTCTGGGTGTGCAGGCGTCCGGCGGTATCGGCGATCAGGATATCGGTCTTGCGCGCCTGAGCGGCCTGGAGGCCGTCGTAGACCACGGAGGCCGAGTCGGCCCCGGTCCCCTGGGCGATCACCGGGACGCCATTGCGTTCCCCCCACGTCTGCAGCTGTTCCACCGCGGCCGCGCGGAAGGTGTCGCCTGCGGCCAGCAGCACCGAGCGGCCCTCGTCCTTGAAGCGATGCGCCAGTTTGCCGATCGTGGTGGTCTTGCCAGCACCGTTGATGCCGACCACCAGGATTGAAAACGGCCGCTCGGCCTGCGGGATATCCAGGGGGCGAGAGACCGGTTCCAGGATCTCCACCATTGCGGTCTCGAGCGCGTCCATCAGCGCGTCGGCGTTGTCCAGCTCGCGCCGTTTTACCTCGCGGGTGATACGATCCATGATCCGCTGGGTCGCATCCAGGCCGACATCGGCCAGGAGCAGGCGCTCTTCCAGTTCCTCGAACAGCTCGTCGTCGATCTTGCGCCGGAACAGGCTCTTGAGGTCGCCGCCGAGGGCCTGGCCGGTCTTGGCCAGGCCCTGGCGCAGGCGCTGGAACCAGCCGCCACGGGCCGGTTGCGCGTCGGGTTCCGGCTCGGGCGCCGCCGCGGTTTCCGGCGGGGCCTCCGGCGTGGTTTCCGGGCTGGGCGTGGCGGAGTCTTCGGATTTCTTCTTGCGGAAACCGAACATGTTTCAGGTGGTCCAGTAGAAAGTGTTCATGCTAGCACGGGGATCGTATTGCAATGCGTAGAGCAGTGCTCGGAAGTCTCGTTGGATGGATGGCCGTCTGGCTGATCAGTGCCAGTGTCGTGGCCGGTGAACTGGAGATCGAATCGGATGTGGTGGAAGCCACGCTCGACAACGGTCTGACCGTGCTGGTCCTGGAGGACAGGCGCGCACCGGTGGTGGCCAACATGGTCTGGTATCGCGTCGGCTCGGCCGATGAACACAGCGGCATCACCGGTATATCGCACATGCTGGAACACATGATGTTCCGCGGCTCGGAGAAATACGAGCCGGGCGAGTTCTCGCGGATCGTCGCGCGCATGGGCGGGCGCGAGAACGCCTTTACCGGTCGCGACTATACCGGCTATCACCAGGTGATCGGCTCCGACCACTGGGAGACCGTGATGGCCATGGAGGCCGAGCGCATGCAACACCTGAAGCTGCAGGAGGACGAGTTCCGTCCGGAGCTGCGGGTGGTGCAGGAGGAGCGGCGCCTGCGTGTGGAGGATCAGCCCAACTCCCTGCTGCGCGAGCAACTGATGGCGACGGCTTTTTTCAACCACCCGTACGGCCAGCCCGTGATCGGCTGGATGACCGATATCGAGTCCTACACCCTGGAGGACCTCCAGGACTGGTACGACCGCTACTACCACCCCAGCAACGCGGTGGTCGTGGTCGTCGGCGATGTCGATGCCGACGAGGTGATCGCGGCCGCCGAGAAGCACTTCGGTGCCATCCCCAGCGGCAACGTGCCGGAGGCCAAGCCGCGTCGGGAGACCCCGCAGGCCGGGGAGCGCCGGATTACGGTGCAGGCCCCGGCCCAGGTCCCGTTTCTGATGATGGGCTGGAAGACCCCGGTGCTGAACACGCTGGACTCGCACGAGGACGCCTACGCCCTGCTGGTGGCCGCCGGGATCCTGGACTCGGGCGAGGCCTCGCGCTTCGCGCGCGAGCTGGTCCGGGGGCAGGAACTGGCGAGCGCCACCTCGGCGCGCTACAGCCCGTTCGCTCGGCTGGACGATCTGTTCATGGTCGCCGCCGTGCCGACCTTGGACACGGATATCGAGTCCCTGGAGCAGGCGCTTCTGGACGAGATCGATCGCCTGGCCGAGGAACCCGTGGATGGCCGCGAACTGGAACGTGTGCAGGCGCGGGTAATCGCCTCGGAGGTCTTTGAACGCGATTCCGTGCGTGCCCAGGCCTTCCAGTTGGGCATGCTCGAAACCGTTGGAGTCGGCTGGCGGGAAAATGATCGTTTCCTGGAGCGGGTGCGTGAGGTGACCGCCGAGGACGTCCAGCGCGTGGTACGCGAGTACCTGGTGCCCGAACGTCGCACGGTCGGGGTTCTCGACCCGCAGCCGGTGGATGACGAGGAGGCCCCGGCGCCCGGGCCGTACGGTGCCCCGGATCTCGATGGTGGCTATCCGGAGGAGGGTCACTAATGCTGCACGCAATCAAGAAGCTCTCGCGCCATTCCCTGTTCGCGGGACTGGTCCTGGCCCTGCTGGCGATCCCGGTGCAGGCGGTGGAGATCGAACGCTGGGAGACCGACGAGGGGCTGCGCGTCCTGTATGTCGAGGCGCCGGACCTGCCGATGGTGGACCTGCGCCTGACCTTCGATGGCGGGGCGGCGCGCGACGGCGACCTGCCCGGGCTGGCGATGATGACCTCCCGCAGCCTGCGTCATGGCACCGAGGAGATGGATGCCTCCGAGCTCGCCGAGCGCTTCGAGTCGGTCGGCGCCCGATTCGGCACCAGCTCCCTGCGCGACATGGCGATCGTCAGCCTGCGCACCCTGACCGAACCGGACTGGATGGAGACGGCGGTCGGCACCCTCACCGACGTGCTGTCTGCGCCCGCCTTTCCCGAGGGCGATTTCGAGCGTAGCCGCCGCCAGGCCCTGCAGTCCCTGCAACGCGAGCGCCAGGAGCCTTCTTCGGTGGGGACCCGTCGCTTCTACGAGCTGATGTACGAAGACCACCCGTATGGCAGCTGGCCGGGCGGCGAGGTCGATACGCTGGAGGCGATGACGCGCGATGACGCCCGGGACTTCTTTGAACGCCACTACGCGGCGGGGAACGGCGCGCTGGCGATCACCGGCGGGGTAAGCCGTGAGCAAGCCGAGGAACTGGCCGCCCGGATTTCGGCGGCGCTGCCCCGTGGCGATGCGGTTGACCCGTTGCCGCCAGTGCCGATGCGCGAGGAGCCGGTGGAGGAGCGCATTGCGTTCCCGTCGGAGCAGGCGCACATCTTCATGGGGGCTCCGGCCCTGCGCCGGGGCGACGAGGCGCACTTCGCTCTGACGCTGGCCAATCATGCCCTGGGCGGGGGTGGCTTTACCTCGCGCCTGTTCCAGGAGGTGCGCAGCGCCCGCGGGCTTGCCTATTCCGTGCACAGCCGCTTCCAGCCGATGGCGGTCGAAGGCCCGTTTGTGATCAATATGCAGACGGGGGTGGACCAGACGGACGATGCGGTCGCGGTCCTGCGCGAGCAGGTCCTGCGCTGGCACGCCGAGGGTGTGGATCCTGAAGAGATGGAGGCCTCGCGCGAGAACGTGATCAACTCGTTCCCCTTGTCGCTCGCTTCCAACAGCGACATCGTCAGCCTGCTTGGCATGATCGGTTTCTACGGACTCTCCGATGACTATCTGGAGCGCTATGTCGAGCGCATGCAGGCGGTGGAGCTGGAGACCATGAACACCCAACTGGCCGACCGTCTCAACCCCGAGGCCCTGGTCACGGTCATTGTCGGTGGCCAGGAAGACTAGGCGCGGTCCGCCAGGGCGCAGCGCGCGTATCCGCATCATTGGCGGGGCCTGGCGCCGCCAGTGGCTGCCGGTGCCGTCCGTCGGGGGGCTGCGCCCGACTGCGGATGCCCAGCGCGAGACCCTGTTCAACTGGCTGCAGCCGCAGCTGCCGGGTGCGCGAGTACTGGACCTGTACGCCGGCACCGGCGCCCTGGGCTTCGAGGCCGCCTCGCGGGGTGCGCGCGAGGTCTGGCTGGTCGAGCGCGACGCACGGGCGGCGGCCCAGCTCGAGGCCAACCGTGAACGCCTGGGGGCCACCCAGGTGCACATCCGGCGTGACGATGTGGCCCGTTTGCTGGGCCAGCTTCCGGAGGGCGACCCCTTCGATGTCGTGTTTCTCGACCCTCCCTTTGGTCAGGGCCGGGTCGCCCCGGCGCTCGCCGCACTGGCCGTCCAGGGCTGGCTGAGCCCCGGCGCACGCGTCTACGCGGAGCTGGAGTCGGAGGCCGATCCGAGTTTTGTGCAGGAGGACGGCTGGGCGATCGAGCGCGAACGCGTGTGCGGGCAGGCGCGGGGTCTACTGCTTGCGCGCAGTCCCGCCGAGGACGACTCGTGAAGCGTTTTGCAGTTTGCCAGGTCATTGGCTACGGTAGGAGCGTCGTCCGTCGGCACCGTTTTGTCGACTGAGCGCGTCCCCGACCGTCAGGCGCACGGGAAGGCTCGGGATGCAATGTCCCGAGGTGTGCCGAATACGCCGGTGCGGCGTTCAAGCGCAACACAAGAATAGGGGAGCCAAGCATGGAAGAACCGTCTTCAAGCCCGGGGCTGAACCAGACCCGGATCGCCGGCTTCGGCATCATCTGCAGCCCGGTGTTCTGGATTTCCAGTGCCGTGATCGCCGCATTCGTTCTGTTCGGGGCGGTTTTCCCGGACACGGCGGAGGAGATCTTCGAGAAGCTGCAGACCGGCATCTCCGAATACCTCGGCTGGTACTACATGCTGGTGGTGACGGTCTTCCTGATCTTCTCTCTGTACCTGATGTTTTCGCGCTACGGGGGCATACGGCTCGGAGACCAGTTCGAGGCGCCGCGTTTCAGCTATGCCGCGTGGTTCGCGATGCTCTTCTCCGCAGGCATGGGGATCGGACTGCTGTTCTGGAGCATTGCCGAGCCGATGTACCACTACCTGGATCCGCCGCATGCCGATGGCGAGACCAGCGAGGCCGCGACCGAGGCGATGCGCTACACCTTCTTCCACTGGGGGCTGCATGCCTGGGCGATCTACATCGTCGTTGGCCTGTCGCTGGCCTACTATGCCTACCGGCACAACCTGCCGCTGCTGATCCGTTCCTCGCTGTATCCGTTCATCGGTGACCGCATCTATGGCCCCTGGGGGCACCTGATCGACATCCTGGCCCTGTTCGGGACCATGTTCGGGGTGGCCACCTCGCTGGGTCTCGGGGTCATGCAGATCAACTCGGGCCTGAACTACGTGTTCGGGATCGAGGAATCCACGGCCATGCAGATCATCCTGGTCGCGATCATCACCCTGATCGCGGTGGGCTCGGTGGCACTGGGGATCGACAAGGGCATCAAGCGGCTGTCGAACTTCAACATCGGGCTGGCGGTGATCCTGCTCGCCCTGTTGCTGATCATGGGGCCGACACTGTTCATCCTGCGCGTGCTGGTGGAGTCGACCGGCGTCTACGTGCAGCACTTGCCCGAGATGAGCCTGTGGGCCGATACCATCGACGAGACCGGCTGGGCCACCGTCTGGACCATCTTCTACTGGGGCTGGTGGATCTCCTGGGCGCCGTATGTCGGCATGTTCATCGCCCGCGTCTCGCGCGGGCGCACGATCCGGGAATTCGTGGCCGGCGTGCTGCTGGCCCCGACCGCTGCTGCCTTTGTCTGGCTGGCCGTGTTCGGCGGTACCGCGATGGGCTACGAGCTGGGTGGCGTGGCCAATATCTCCGGCGCGGTCGAAGAGAGCGTGTCCACCGCGTTGTTCGCGACCATCGAGGCGATGCCGCTGTGGGACTGGCTGGCGGTGCTGGCCATGGCCGCGGCCACGGTGCTCATCGTGACCTTCTTTGTCACCTCCTCGGACTCCGGATCGCTGGTGATTGATACCCTGGCCTCGGGTGATGTGCGCAACCCGACCGTGACCCAGCGAGTCTACTGGGCAATCCTCGAGGGGATTGTGGCGTCGATCCTGCTGCTGGCGGGCGGTCTTGCCGCCCTGCAGGCGGCGGCGATCAGCGTCGGCCTGCCGTTCTCGGTGGTGATGCTCGTGATGGTGTTCGGGTTGTGGAAGAGTCTGCATTCCACCGAGGCCGTGACGCCGACCAAATATCAGAAAGAGGCGCCACCGCCGCATACCCTGCTGGGGTATACGGAGGATCTGGACGACAAGATCAAGTAGGAGGTCACTATGGCTGCGTCCCGCGTGGCGCTGCTGGGCTGCGGGCTCATGGGGCAACCCATGGGCCTGCGTCTTTTGCGCGCCGGTTTTTCCGTCGAGGCCTACAACCGCACCCAGGAGCGGGCCAGCGACCTGGCCAGCGAGGGGGTAACGGTACACACCGTGCCGGCGGCGGCCGTCGCCGGGGCCGATACCCTGGTGCTGATGCTCTCCGATGCCGCCGCAATCCAGGCAGTGCTGAGGACGTTGCCGGAAGGCGCGTTGAGCGGGCGCTGTGTGATCCAGATGGCGACGATCCTGCCGGCCGAGAGCCGCCAGCTGGCCGAGCACCTGCGCCGCTCCGGGGCCTGTTATGTCGAGGCGCCAGTGCTGGGGTCGATTCCGGAAGCGCGTGAGGGGCGGTTGCTGGTCATGGCCGGCGCTGATACGGAGGCGGATTTCGAGCGTGCGAGTCCGGTCCTCGCGGCGCTGGGCGAGAACCCGCGGCATGTCGGTCCGGTGGGGCAGGGTGCGGCCCTGAAGCTCGCGTTCAACCAGCTGATCGCCAGTCTGACCGCCGCCTTCTCCTTGAGCCTGGGGCTGGTCCGCCGCGAGGGGGCGGAGGTCGATACCTTCATGGAGATCCTGCGCGAGTCGGCGCTGTATGCGCCGACTTTCGACAAGAAGCTGGACAAAATGCTCTCCGGTGACTTCGGGACGGCGAACTTCCCGGTCAAGCACCTGCTGAAGGACGTGCGCCTCGCCGAGCGCGCTGCCGAGGACGCGCAACTGATCGGCCCGTGGCTCCCGCTGCTGGCGCAGCTACTGGAGCAGGCCCAGGATCGCGGGCTGGCGGACGCCGACTACTCCGCGATCTACAGCGCAATCGCTCCCGAACCGTCGGCACACTGAACGGTCAAGCGGCCCCGTTGGTCTTGGAAGGGGCAACCGGTTCCGGGGTGACGTCCCAGATCTGGCTGGCGTAGTCGCGCACCGTGCGGTCGATGGAGAAAAAGCCCATGCGGGCGACATTGTGGATCGCCGCCTCGGCCCAGGCGGACGGGTCCGCGTACAGGGCATCCGCCCGTTCACAAGCCTCCGCGTAGGCCGAATAGTCGGCCAGCACGAAGAACGGATCGTCCTCGCGCAGGTAACGCCCCAGTTCGCGGTGGGTATCCGGGTCGTTGCAGGTAAAGAACCCCGATTCGATCATGTCCACCGCGGCTGCCAGGTCGGGTGTGCGCTCCAGGATGGCGGATGGCCGTTCGCCACGGGCGCGGTGCTCGACCACTTCCTCGGCGGTCATCCCGAAGATGAAGACGTTCTCGTCGCCAACCGCATCGCGGATCTCGATGTTGGCGCCATCCAGCGTGCCGATGGTCAGGGCCCCGTTCAGGGCCAGTTTCATGTTGCCGGTGCCGGAGGCCTCGAAGCCGGCGGTGGAGATCTGCTCGGAGATGTCAGCGGCCGGGATGATGATGCTGGCGGAGCTGACTTCGTAGTTCGGGAAGAACACACACTTCAGGCGATCGCCAACGGCCGGGTCGTGGTTCACGATGTCGGCTACCTCGTTGATCACCTGGATGATCGCCTTGGCGCGGGCGTAGCCCGGTGCGGCCTTGCCGCCGAACAGCACCACGCGCGGCGGGATGTCCTCGCCGGCGCGGATGCGGCGGTACAGGTCCACCACGTGCAGGAGCTTCAGCAGCTGGCGCTTGTACTCGTGGATGCGCTTCACCTGAACGTCAAAAAGCACGTCCGGATTCAGCTCCACGCCGGTGCGTTCGCGCACCAGGTCCGCGAGCCGGGCCTTGTTGGCACGCTTCACCGCCATGAATTCACGCTGCAATTCCGGATCGGTGGCGTAGGGTTCCAGTGCGCGCAGGCGCTCCAGGTCGTATTGCCAGTCGTTGCCGATACGCCGGCCCAGGAGTTCGGTCAGGGCCGGGTTGGACTGGATCATCCACAGTCGTGGCGTCACGCCGTTGGTCACGTTGACGAAGCGTTCCGGCCAGAGCTCAAAGAACTCCTCGAACAGGGTCTCCTGCAGCAGGCGCGTATGCAGTGCGGCGACGCCATTGATGTGGTGCGAGCCGACCACCGCCAGGTGCGCCATGCGGACCCGGCGCTCGCCTTCTTCGTCGATGATCGACAGGCGCGCCAGGCGGTCATTGTCCCCCGGGTAGCGGTGCCGCACCTCCTCCAGGAACTCGTGGTTGATCTGGTAGATGATGCCCATGTGGCGCGGCAGCACGTGCTGCATCAGCGGGACCGACCAGGTCTCCAGCGCCTCGGGCATCAGGGTGTGGTTGGTGTAGGCGAAGGTCCGCCGGGTCAGATCCCAGGCGCGATCCCAGGGCACTTCGTGGTGGTCGACCAGCAGCCGCATCAGTTCGGCCACGGCGATCGCGGGGTGGGTGTCGTTCAGCTGGATCGCGGCCTTGTCCGGAAGGGCATCCAGCGGGTAGCCCAGCCCCAGGTGGCGTTCGAGGGCGTCCTGTAGCGAGGCAGAAACAAAGAAGTATTCCTGCTTCAGGCGCAGTTCCTTGCCGATCGCGGTAGCGTCGTTCGGGTACAGCACCATGGAGATGGTCTCGGACTCGTTCTTGTCCGCGACCGCCCGGATGTAATCCCCTTCATTGAAGTAGCGCAGGTCGAAGTCGCGGGTTGCCTTGGCGGCCCACAGGCGCAAGTTGTTTACGTTGCGCCGTCCGTAGCCCGCGGTCGGATAGTCGTAGGCCATGGCCAGGACTTCCTCGCCGTCTTCCCAGGTATAACGGGTCTCGCCGTTTGGATGATGGTGCTCGACCACGTAGCCGTAGAAGTGGATCGAATACTTGCGATCCGAACGCGGGAACTCCCAGGGGTTGCCGTAACGCAGCCAGTTGTCCGGGTGCTCCACCTGGCGGTAGGGTTCGAACTCCTGGCGGAACATGCCGTATTCGTAGCGGATGCCATAGCCATAGCCGGGATAGCCCTGGGTGGCCAGTGACTCCAGGATGCAGGCCGCGAGTCGCCCGAGGCCGCCGTTGCCCAGGGCCGCGTCGTCTTCGAGATCCACGATCTGGTCGAGATCCACGCCGAGATCGCTCATCGCCTGGCGCGCCTCGTCGAGGATGCCCATATTGCGCAGATTCGCCTCGAGCATGCGCCCGATCAGGTACTCCATCGACAGGTAGTAGACGCGCTTGACGTCCTCTTCGGCGAACTGGCGGCGGGTCAGCAGGCGGCGCTCGACCATGCGCTCGCGGATGGCGAAGGCCAGGGCCTCCAGCCAGTCGCGGTGGGTGGCTTTGCGCGGGTCTTCGCCCACCACGCGGACGACGGCATCGCGAATCGATTGCCGCAGGCCCTCCACGTCGTTGGGGAGGTGGGGCAGGTGTGTCACTTCGGGGGCGGCCATTCGGCGGTCTCCAGAACTAGGGAAACACTGATCCATGTACACGCTCGCGCTCGAGTCGCTTTTGCGCGCGAACAAGGCGCGGTGACCGCCGTGCAGTCATTCTGCACAAGGGAGCCGCAACGCCGTGCGCGCGCCAGTTTTTGATTACAACGGGCGGCCGAGCCCCTTCGGGGTTGGCACCCCGGGTTCCCCGATCCTGCGTTGCGCCGCTTGCGGGTAGAACCACTACCCGCTGCACGACGCGCCTGGCCTCGGAAAACCTGGGGTACCAACGCGAGCGTGTACATTAATCAGTGTTTCCCTGGGGTGTGGACCGCCGCCCGGGATCATCCCTCGCGAGCGACGGCGCGATAGCCAATATCTGTCCGGCAGTATATATCCTCGAAGTGGATCCGGTGCACGGCCTCGTAGGCCTTTTTCTGGGCGGATTTCACGTCCCTTCCAAGGCCCACGACGCAGAGCACGCGGCCCCCGGCGGTCACGACTGCGCCGTCTTCGCGCGTTGCGGTCCCGGCATGAAATACGTAAGCCTCGGGGTTGTTCTCCACCGACTCGAGTCCGGTGATCACATCGCCTTTGCGGTAGGCGCCCGGGTAGCCTCCGGCGGCCAGCACCACGCCGAGGGCGACGCGGGCATCCCAGCGGGCCTCGATCTGGTCCAGTCGTTCGTCCAGCGCGGCCTCGACCAGGTCGGCCAGGTCCGATTCCAGGCGGCTTAGGATCGGCTGGGTCTCCGGGTCACCGAAGCGGCAGTTGAATTCCAGCACCTTCGGGTTGCCCTCGGCGTCGATCATCACGCCGGCATAGAGGAAACCGGTATAGCGTTCGCCGTCGGCGGCCATGCCGCGCACGGTTGGTTCGATGACCTCGCGCAGGATGCGCGCGTGCAGCGCGTCGGTGACCACCGGGGCCGGCGAATAGGCACCCATGCCGCCGGTGTTCGGGCCCTGGTCGCCGTCGTCGCGTGCCTTGTGGTCCTGCGAAGAGGCCAGCGGCAGCACATGCTCGCCGTCCACCATGCAGATGAAGCTCGCCTCCTCGCCACGCAGGAACTCCTCGATCACCACGCGATGCCCGGCCTCGCCAAAGGCATTGCCGGCCAGCATGTCGCGCACCGCGGCGCAGGCTTCGTCTTCGGTCTGAGCCAGGATTACGCCCTTGCCGGCGGCCAGGCCGTCGGCCTTGACCACGATCGGGGCCCCGTGGGCACGGATGAAGTCCAGCGCGGCGGATTCATCCTCGAAGCTGCCGTAGGCGGCGGTGGGGATGCCGTGGCGCTGCATGAAGTCCTTGGCGAAGCTCTTGGAGCCCTCGAGCTGCGCGGCCTTTGCCGAGGGACCGAAGCAGCGCCGCCCGGCGGCGCGGAAGGCATCCACCACGCCGGCAACCAGCGGCGCCTCCGGGCCGACTACCGTGAATGCAATGTCCTCGCGCTCGGCCAGGGCCAGCAGGCCGTCGATGTCGGTGACGCCGATCTCGACGTTTTCGCACTTCGCGGTACGCGCGGTGCCGGCATTGCCGGGGGCGACCAGCACGCGCTGGACACGCGGGGACTGGGCGAGCTTCCAGGCCAGGGCGTGTTCGCGTCCGCCGTTGCCGATAACGAGTACGTTCATGATGGGTCCCGGATCAATGGCGGAAGTGGCGCATGCCGGTGAACAGCATGGCGATTCCGTGTTCGTCGGCGGCGGTGATCACCTCGTCGTCGCGCATCGAGCCGCCGGGCTGGATCACGGCGGTGATGCCGGCCTCGGCGGCCGCATCGATGCCGTCCCGGAACGGGAAGAAGGCATCCGAGGCCATGACCGAGCCGGCCACCTGCAGGCCCTCGTCGGCCGCCTTGATGCCGGCGATGCGCGCGGAGTACACGCGGCTCATCTGGCCCGCACCCACCCCGATGGTCTGTTCGTCACGCGCATAGACGATCGCGTTTGATTTCACGTACTTCGCCACCTGCCAGGCAAAGCGCAGGTCCTTGAGTTCCTGTTCCGAAGGCGCGCGTGCGGTGACCGTCTTCAGCTCGACATCGGCCAGCGAGCCGCGGTCGGCATCCTGCACCAGCAGGCCCCCGCCGATGCGCTTGTAGTCGAGGCCCGGCGCGCTTCCCGCGGGCGGGATCTCCAGTACGCGCACGTTCTTCTTGGCGGCCAGGGCACGCAGCGCGCCCGGGGTGATCTCCGGGGCGATCACGACCTCCACGAACTGGCGGCTGACGATCGCGTGCGCGGTGTCGCCGTCCAGCGGCCGGTTGAAGGCGATGATGCCGCCGAAGGCCGAGGTGGGGTCGGTCTGGAAGGCGCGTTCGTAGGCCATCAGCTGGGTCGGGGCCGCGGCCACGCCACAGGGATTGGCGTGTTTCACGATCACGCAGGCGTTCTGCTCGAACTGGCGCACGCATTCCCAGGCGGCGTCGGCATCCGCCAGGTTGTTGTAGGACAGGGCCTTGCCCTGGTGCTGGCGATAGCTGGCCAGACTCCCCGGTGCCGGTTGCGGGTCGCGATAGAACGCCGCGCGCTGGTGCGGGTTCTCGCCGTAGCGCAGGGACTCGACACGCTGGAAGGTCGCGTTCAGCTGGCCGGGGAACGGCTCGGCCTCGCCATCCTCGGTGAGCGCCGACAGGTAATTGCTGATGGCGGCGTCGTAGCGCGCGACGTGGTCGAACGCCGCGACCGCCAGGCGAAAGCGCAGGGACTGCGGCACCTCGCCGGCCTCGCCGATCGCGGCCAGCAGCTCGCTGTACTGGTCCGGGCTGGTGGCCACGGCCACGTCCCGGTAGTTCTTGGCCGCGGCGCGCAGCATGGCCGGTCCGCCGATGTCGATGTTCTCGATGGCCTCCTCCAGGCTGCAGCCCGGGCGCGCGACCGTGGCCTCGAACGGGTAGAGGTTCACCACCAGCAGGTCGATCGGCGGGATGTCCTGCTCGGCCATCACGTCGGCGTCGATGTCGCGCCGCCCCAGGAGCCCTCCGTGGATGCGCGGATGCAGGGTCTTGACCCGTCCATCCATGATCTCGGGGAAGCCCGTGTGCGCGGAAACCTCGATAACCGGGAGGTTGTTTTCGGCCAGCAGGCGGGCGGTCCCGCCGGTAGACAGGAGTTCCACGCCGTGTTCGTGCAGGGCGCGGGCAAGCTCCACGACACCGGTCTTCTCGGAGACCGACAAAAGGGCGCGCTGAAGGGGTCGGCTGGGGGTCATGCGGGGCCTCGAAATCGCGTCAAAACGATCATTATATCGAACGTTCGGGGCCGGTGGCCCGGCCCGGGCCCGGGGCGGCGCGCCCGGCCTCAGCTTGTAATTTTTGCGCAAAACCTTCAGGGTATAAAAACGATTTCGGACACAACGCCCGCGTTCAGACGCAGCGCGCGGCGCCGTAAACGATCCCCGAGCCAGGCGGGATGGGCCCGCCAGACCACGGCTCGGCATCCGGGTAACGAATGACCCTCCGGATGTACAGGATGAACCGGCCATGCCGGTGCCGGGCGCTATTACAACGCGCCCGTTGCATTGCTTCCCGAACACCAGGCCTGGCCTGGGCGGATCGGGCGAATGGCGAGACCGCCGGGATATGCGGGGGTCGCGGTTCTCTGCGTTTGCGCGGTGTTGTGCCGACGGATCGGCCCCGGGCCGTCCGTTCACGCTTACGACAGCAGCAAAAAGCCAAGAGGAATCAGCATGTCCGCGAACATCAAGAACGATCAGGATTTCGGCGAGAAGCCGACCGAGCGTCGCGATACCGAGAACTATCGCAACGAGTACACCACCGGTTTCGTCGACAAGTGGGATGACCTGATCGATTGGGACAACCGCGCCAAGAGCGAAGGCACCTTCTTTATCGAGGAGCTGAAGAAGCGTGGTGCCAAGCGCGTGCTGGATGTGGCGGCCGGTACCGGCTTCCATTCCGTGCAGCTGCGCGAGGCGGGCTTCGACGTGGTCACGGCCGACGGCAGCCCGGAGATGCTGGCCAAGGCGTTCGAGAACGGTCGCAAGCGGGGTCACATCCTGCGCACCGTGCAGGCCGACTGGCGCATGCTGAACCGCGACATCTACGGCCGCTACGACGCGGTGGTCTGCCTGGGTAACTCCTTTACCCACCTGTTCAACGAACACGACCGCCGCAAGGCCCTGGCCGAGTTCTACTCCGCCCTGAACCACGATGGCGTGCTGATCCTCGATCAGCGCAACTACGACACCATCATGGATCACGGCTACTCGTCCAAGCACACGTACTACTACTGCGGCGACGACGTCCAGGTGCAGCCGGCGCATGTGGATGAGGGTCTGGCCCGCTTCCAGTACCGCTTCCCGGATGGCTCCGAGTACTTCCTGAACATGTTCCCGCTGCGCAAGGCCTATGTGCGTCGCCTGATGCGCGAGGTCGGCTTCCAGCAGATCGAGACCTACGGCGATTTCCAGGAGACCTACCGCGAGACGGATCCGGACTTCTTCATTCACGTCGCCGACAAGCGTTACATCGAGGACGAGAACCGATGAGCAACCAGTATTCCGACGTCGTCGAGACGGCGCGCGACTACTACAACAGCGAAGACGCCGATACCTTCTACAAGCTGGTGTGGGGTGGCGAAGACCTCCACATCGGCATGTACGAGTACCAGGGCGAGCCGATCGGTGACGCCAGCCGGCGCACCGTCGCGCACATGTCCGACCTGCTCGGCGAGCCGCAGCCGGAATGGCGCGTGCTCGACATGGGCGCCGGGTATGGTGGCGTGGCCCGCTACCTGGTCGAGAACTACGGCTGTGACGTGACCGCGCTCAATCTCTCCGAGAAGGAGAACGAGCGTGATCGCGAGATCAACAAGGCGCGTCATCTCGACCACAAAATCACCGTGGTCGACGGCTCCTTCGAGAAAGTCGACGAGCCGGATGCCTCCTACGATGTCGTCTGGTCCGAGGACTCGTTCCTGCACAGCCAGAACGACAAGAAAAAGGACGTGATCAAGGAGGCCGCGCGCGTGCTGAAGCCGGGTGGCTGGCTGATCTTCACTGATCCGATGCAGACCGACAACTGCCCGGATGGCGTGCTCGATCCGATCCTGGCCCGCATCCACCTCGACTCGCTGGCCAGCCCCTCGCTCTATCGCGAGGCGGCCAAGGAAGCGGGGCTCTACGAGGTCGGGTTCGAGGAACACTCCAGCCAGATCGCGACGCATTATGGTCGTGTGAAGCAGGAACTGGAGTCGCGTGAAGAGGAACTGCGTGGCTATATCTCCCAGGACTACATCGACCGCATGAAGCAGGGTCTGCAGCACTGGGTGGACGGCGGCCAGTCGGGTTATCTGACCTGGGGCATCTTCCGCTTCCGCAAGCCGGCCGAGTAAGTCGGCCGGGGAGTGCTGGCGGCCGCTACGGGCCGGCCGTTATGGGCGGCTCGTCAGTCGCTTCCAGACCCCGCTCACCCGGCCCTCGATGGGCCGGAAGCGGGTCTTGTAGGCCATCTTCGGGGCCTGGTCGATCCAGTATCCGAGGTAGACATGCGGCAGGCGCAGCCGCCGGGCATGCGCGATCTGCGTAAGCACGGCGAGGGTCCCCAGGCCGCGATCCGGGGTCTCCGGATCGAAAAAACTGTACATGGCTGACAGCCCCTGAGGGGTGCGGTCGGTGAGCGCAACGGCCACCAGGGTGTGGTCCCGGCGGAATTCGAGGATATCCACCGGACCGTTGCGGTGGCTGAGCATGCCCGCGTAATCGTCGCGCCCCATGCGTTCCATGCCGCCGCCGGTATGGCGATGGGCGAGATAGCGCGAGAACAGCGGCATGTGTTCGTCCAGGTCCGCGCAGGGCGTATGCCCGGGCTGGTCCGGGGGGCGCGTAATCGTGACCGCGAGATCATGATTGCGTTTCAGGCAGCGGCGCTGGCTGCGGCTGGGTGCGAAGTCCGTAACCGGGATGCGCACCGGGACGCAGGCCGAGCACGTCGGGCAGTGGTGGCGATAGACGAACTGGCCACTGCGGCGAAAGCCCTCGGCAAGCAGTTGCCCATAGCGCGCCCCGCCCAGGCTGACCGCGGGGTCGACCAGCAGGCTCTGCATCTCGCGGTCGTCCAGATAGGGACAGGCCTGCGGGGCCGTAACAAACCAACGGATCGGGTGCTCCTGCATGTGGCTATCGTGACACGACTCGCGACGGGCGCAAAAGAGGATGCCGGGCCCGTACATCAATATCCGGAACACCGCCCCGCAAGGCGGGTTCCCGCCGGGCTGCACCGCGCTGCCCGGCCACGACAATGAATCCATTCAACACAATGGTGTACCGCACATGACGGCAACGCGAAACGACATCGAGAAAGCGCTGAAAGAGCGCATCCTGATTCTGGACGGCGGGATGGGCACGACCATCCAGCTGTACAAGCTGGAGGAGGCCGACTATCGCGGCGAGCGCTTCAAGGACTGGGAATCCGACCTGAAGGGCAACAACGACCTGCTGTCGCTGACCCGTCCGGACATCATCGAGCAGATCCACAACGACTATCTCGAGGCCGGCGCCGACATCATCGAGGCCAACACCTTCAACGGTACCCGCATCGCGATGGCGGACTACCACATGGAGGACCTGGTCCCCGAGCTGAACCGCGAATCCGCGAAGCTCGCGCGCAAGGCCGCCGATGCCTGGACCGAGAAGACCCCGGACAAGCCGCGTTACGTGGCTGGCATCCTCGGCCCGACCAACCGTACCGCGTCGATCTCCCCGGACGTGAACGACCCGGGCGCGCGCAACGTCGATTTCGACACCCTGGTCGAGTCCTACAAGGAGGCCGCCGAGGCCCTGGTCGAGGGCGGGGTGGATATCCTGCTGATCGAGACGGTCTTCGACACCCTGAACGCCAAGGCCGCGATCTTCGCGGTGAAGACGCTGGAAGACGAGCTCGGGAAGGAACTTCCGATCATGATCTCCGGCACCATCACCGACGCCTCCGGCCGTACCCTGTCCGGTCAGACCACCGAGGCCTTCTGGAACTCGGTGCGTCACGCGAACCCGGTCTCCATCGGCCTGAACTGCGCGCTGGGCGCGAAGGAAATGCGCCAGTACGTGGAAGAGCTGTCGCGCATTGCCGACACCCACGTCTCCGCGCACCCCAACGCCGGTCTGCCGAACGAGTTCGGTGACTACGACGAATCCCCGGAGCAGATGGCTGCGGACGTCGGCCCCTGGGCCGAGCAGGGCCTGCTGAACATCATCGGCGGCTGCTGCGGCACGCTGCCGGAGCACATCCGCGCGATGCGCGAGGCGGTGGAGAAGTTCCCGCCGCGCAAGGTGCCGGAGATCGCCCCGGCCTGCCGTCTGTCCGGCCTCGAGCCGTGCAACATCACCGACGACTCGCTGTTCGTGAACGTCGGCGAGCGCACCAACGTGACCGGCTCGCGCAAGTTCCTGCGCCTGATCCAGAACGAGGAATACGACGTCGCGCTGGAAGTCGCGCTGAACCAGGTCGAGGGCGGCGCCCAGATCATCGACATCAACATGGACGAGGGGATGCTGGAGTCGCAGGACGCGATGGTCCGCTTCCTGAATCTCTTGGCTGGTGAGCCGGACATCGCCCGCGTGCCGGTGATGATCGACTCCTCCAAGTTCGAGATCATCGAGGCCGGCCTGAAGTGTGTGCAGGGCAAGGCGGTGGTCAACTCGATCTCCATGAAGGAGGGCGAGGAGAACTTCATCAAGCAGGCCCAGCTGTGCCGTCGCTACGGCGCCGCGATCGTGGTCATGGCCTTCGACGAGGACGGCCAGGCCGATAACGAAGACCGCCGCGTCGAGATCTGCACCCGTGCCTACAGGCTGCTGACCGAGAAGGTCGGCTTCCCGGCCGAGGACATCATCTTCGACCCGAACATCTTCGCGGTCGCGACCGGTATCGAGGAGCACAACAACTACGGCGTGGACTTCATCGAGGCCACCCGTCGCATCAAGCAGGACCTGCCGCACGCGCTGGTCTCCGGCGGCGTGTCCAACGTGTCGTTCTCCTTCCGCGGTAACGAGCCGGTGCGCGAGGCGATCCACGCGGTGTTCCTGTACCACGCCATCAAGGCGGGCATGGACATGGGGATCGTCAACGCCGGCCAGCTGGCGGTCTATGACGACATCGACGAGAAGCTGAAGGAAGCGGTCGAGGACGTGGTCCTGAACCGTCGCGATGACGCGACCGAGCGACTGCTTGACCTGTCCGAGGAGTACAAGGGCCAGGGCGGCGGCAAGAAGGAAGAGAACCTCGAGTGGCGCGAATGGGAAGTCACCAAGCGCCTCGAGCACTCGCTGGTCAAGGGCATCGACACCTACGTGGTCGAGGATACCGAAGAGGCGCGTCAGCAGTACGACCGCCCGATCCAGGTGATCGAGGGCCCGCTGATGGACGGCATGAACGTGGTCGGCGACCTGTTTGGCGAGGGCAAGATGTTCCTGCCGCAGGTGGTCAAGTCCGCGCGCGTGATGAAGAAGGCCGTGGCCCACCTGATCCCGTACATCGAGGCCGAGAAGACCGGCACCGAGAACAACGGCAAGATTCTGATGGCCACGGTGAAGGGCGACGTCCACGACATCGGCAAGAACATCGTCGGCGTGGTCCTGCAGTGCAACAACTTCGAGGTCATCGACATCGGCGTGATGCAGCCCGGTGCGGAGATCCTGAAGGCGGCCAAGGAGCATGACGTCGACGTCATTGGCCTGTCCGGCCTGATCACCCCCTCGCTGGAGGAGATGGCCAACTTCGCCGCAGATCTCGAGCGCGAAGGCATGACGACGCCGCTGATGATCGGGGGTGCCACCACCTCGCGCGCCCACACCGCGGTCAAGATCGAGCCGAACTACTCCGGCCCGGTGGTCTGGGTGAAGGACGCCTCGCGCGCGGTGGGCGTGGCCCAGAGCCTGATCAGCCCCGAACTGCGCGAGAACTACGCCGCCGAGATCCGCGAGGAATACGAAAAACTGCGCGTGCAGAACGCCGGGCGCAAGAAGAAGACCCAGTGGGTCACCCTGGAGAAGGCGCGCGCCAACAAGCCGCAGATCGACTGGTCGAGCTATACCCCGACCAAGCCGAAGGCGCTGGAAACCGACAAGCTGCCGGGCGAGCCGAAGGTGCTGCACCCGCATGGCGACGGCTCCGTGCTGCTGCGCTTCGACGACTTCGACCTGAACGAGGTCAGGAACTTTATCGACTGGACGCCGTTCTTCCACTCCTGGCAGCTGCACGCCGCCTACCCGCGCATCCTCGATGACGAGAAGGTGGGCGAAGAGGCGCGCAAGCTATTCAAGGATGGCCAGGAGATGCTCGATCGCATGATCGAGGAGAAGTGGGTCACCCTGCGTGGTGTAGTCGGCTTCTTCCCGGCGAATACCGTCAATGATGACGACATCGAGGTCTACACCGACGAGAGCCGCTCGAAGGTGCTGAAGAAGCTGCACCACCTGCGTCAGCAGACCGAGAAGCGCCGTGGTCAGCCGAGCCACTCGCTGGCCGACTTCCTGATGCCGAAGGAGGCTGGTGGTCCGGACTACCTGGGTGCGTTTGCGGTCAGCGCCGGTGGCGACGTCGATGCCAAGGCCGAGGAATACGAGAAGGCCAACGACGATTACCACGCGATCCTCGTGAAGAGCCTGGCGGACCGTCTGGCCGAGGCCTTTGCCGAGTGCATGCACCAGTATGTGCGCAAGCACTACTGGGGCTATGTCCCGGACGAGGCGCTCGAAAACGAAGACCTGATCGACGAGAAGTACCAGGGCATCCGTCCGGCCCCGGGCTACCCGGCCTGCCCCGAGCACACCGAGAAGGGCACGCTCTGGGAACTGCTGCAGGCCGACGAGCACGCGGACATGACGCTCACCGAGAGCTACGCGATGCTGCCGGTCTCGGCCGTATCGGGCTGGTACTTCGCCCATCCGGAGTCGCGCTACTTCGGTCTGGGCAAGGTCAACCGCGACCAGGTCGAGGACTACGCCAAGCGCAAGGGCATGTCGTTCGAGGAGGCCGAGCGCTGGCTCGCGCCGAACATCGGCTACGACGACAGCGACGAGGCCAAGGCGGAAGCCAGGGCCGAGCGCGAGGCCCGGTCGGCCTGATCGGCTGCAAGATGTGCCGCTAATCGAAGCCCCGCCTCGTGCGGGGCTTCTTTTTGTTCGCGTTTTCTACCGTGATCAGGGCACCGGGGCCAGTAGAGCGATCCCGGTCAGCACGGTCACCACCTCGAATGTCCGCTTGACCAGCCGGTTGCCGTAGCGGTGGGCCAGGGCCGCCCCCAGATAGCCGCCAATGAAACTGCCGACCAGCAGCGCCGGCAGCCAATCCCACTGGACGGTGCCGAAGGTGCCGAGCAACAGGGCCCCGGCGCCATTCCAGACCAGCCCCACCAGTACCATGGTGTACCCGACCGCCTGGGTGTAGCTCATCCCGTACCAGCGCACCAGCCAGAGTGTCACCATGAGTCCGGTGCCGGAGGCCAGCGAGCCGTTCAGGATGCCGATGATGAACAGCCCCAATGCACCGATCACGGCGTGGTGCAGCGTCTTGTCGGTCTCGCGAACGGCCTGCCCTAGTTGCGGCCGGCGCCAGGAGTACCAGCCCAGTGCAATCGTCAGCAGGCCCAGGGCGATCTCGCCGGCCCGCGGGGGGATCCCCAATACCAGCCAGGCACCGATCAGCACCCCGGGAAGACCGGCCGCAAGAATGACGGCTAGGCGTGCCGGTTCGAATGTGCTTTGCTTGAGGTGCCGCAGACTGGCCCCGGCGCCCAGCGCAACGGTGGCAATCTTGTGTGTGGCCAGGGCAACGGGATAGGGGAGTCCCAGGAAAATGAGGACCGGCAACTGCAACAGGCCGGCCCCGCCGCCCGCAAGGGCGGAGAATCCATTCGCCAGGATGGCGATGAAAAGCAGGCCGAGGTGTTCGAGTATGGTCATGTCAGGGGGCAGAAAGCGCGGTTCCGTGTGGTGGCACGGTGTTTTTTGGGGGACGTTGGCACTGGTGCTGGCGCTGCCGGCTCATGCGGATATCTACCGCTGGGTTGATGATGGCGGCACGGTGCACTACTCGAACACCCCGCAGCCCGAGGCCAGCCAGCGCGAGCGCCGCGTATTTGATTCCCACGGCCTGATGCGGGAGATCATACCCGCTCCCCCTACCGCCGAGGAGCGTGAGCAGGCCCGGGCCGAACAGGAACGTGCGCAGCAAGAGCTGGAGGCCGCGCGTCAGGCGCGGGCCGACCGGGTGGCGCGCGAGCGTCAGCTGCGTCAGGCCTACGAGAATCTGGACGAGATCGAAGAACTGCGCGCGCGCCGCGAGGCGGCCATTGGTGGCGATATTGCGCGTTCCGAGGCGCAGGAGATCACCCTCTTGCGCGAGCGCGAGCGTATTCGTCGTCAGTATGAGTCCAGCGAGTCCGCGTCGGCGCGCGCACGGTTCGAGGTGCAATTGGAGGATTTGGAGGTGCGTATCGACCGCGAGCGCGCCTACCGTCGCGGGCAGGAAGATCGCCTCGCCGCCATCCAGCAGCGGCTGGATCTGGACCGTGAGGACTATCAGCGCCTGGTCGGCAACGGCGAAGGCTAGAAACGCCTTTAACGACTGATCAGGGTGCCCACGCCCTCGTCGGTCAGAAGCTCCAGCAGCACCGCGTGTTCCACCCGGCCATCGACGATATGCGTGGCGTTGACGCCGCTGCGCACGGCATCCAGCGCGCAGCGGATCTTCGGGATCATCCCGCCGTGGATCGTCCCGTCGCGGATCATCTCGTCTACCTGCGGGGCCGACAGCTTGGGCAGTAGTTCGCCGTTGCCGTCCAGCACACCCGGGGTGTTGGTCAGCAGGAACAGCTTCTCCGCATCCAGCACCACCGCGAGTTTCTCGGCCGCGGTGTCGGCATTGATGTTGTAGGCCTTGCCGTCGCGGTCGAAACCGATCGGCGCGATCACCGGGATGAAGTCGCTCTCGTCCAGGGTATGCACGATGGCGGGGTCCACCCCTTCGACCTCGCCCACATGGCCCAGGTCCACGGTCGGCTGCCCCTCGGAGGCGCCGTAGTCGCGCAGCGGGTTTGCACGGATCATCTGGCCGTCCTTGCCGGTCAGGCCCACCGCGCGCCCGCCGAAGCGGTTGATCAGCGAGACGATCTCCTGATTCACGATCCCGCCGAGCACCATCTGCACCACGTCCATGGTCTCGCGGTCGGTTACGCGCAGACCGTTCACGAACTCTGTCTGCTTGCCCAGCCGTTCCAGCAGCTGGCCAATCTGCGGCCCCCCGCCATGCACTACCACCGGATTCACGCCCACTTGCTTGAGTAGCACGATGTCGCGTGCGAACGAGGCCTTCAGGTGGTCCTCGGTCATGGCGTTGCCGCCGTACTTGATCACGATCGTCTTGCCCGCGAAGCGCTGGATATAGGGCAGCGCCTCGATCAGGACATGGGCTACGGAATGGGCCGTCTGGGTATCCATGGCGTTTCGGTGGTCCTTGGCTGGGGGCGCAGTTTACCACTGCCAATCTTCTTCAGGTGGGCGTTCTCCAGAACATGCAAAATATATGCATCGTTTGACGGTCGGGGGCGGCATCGGTATAAAGCTGCATCGCGTGTATAACAAAAGGGAGCTCGCGATGCTGCAATCCATCTCGCTGTGGTTGACGATCCTGCTGGTCGTCCCTGTAACGGCCACCTTTCTATGGGTCGCCTTTTCCCGCCCTGCTGCGGTCGATGCCGGTGATCTGACGGCCCGATCCTATCGCCTGCGCGACTGGAGCTTCTGGGTCCTGCTGGCGGTAGTCACCCCGGTGTTTCTGTACACCCTCACCCTGATGCCCTACGGCACCGATCCGGAGGCCGAGGGGGTGCAAGCCGTCAACGTGACCGGCCACATGTGGCGCTGGGACCTGTCGCAGGACGAGTTTCGCGTCGGTGAGCCGGTGCAGTTCCGCGTGACCAGCCAGGACGTGAACCACGGGTTCGCCATCTACGACGAGGACATGACCCTGCTGACCCAGACCCAGGCGATGCCGGGCTACACGAACATCCTCGAGTACACCTTCGAGCAGCCGGGTACCTACCAGGTCCTGTGCCTTGAATACTGCGGCGTCGCGCATCACGCGATGGTCGCTGAACTCACCGTCACGGAGTAAACGGTCATGAGTGATACGACGATGGAACCGGCCGTGCCGCGCGGCGCACGCAACGCGGTGATTACCTATCTGGCGACCACGGTGGTCGTGCTGTTGCTGATGATGGTCTTTGGGCTGCTGATGCGTCTGGAACAGGCGGGCATGGACCTGATGGGAGCCGCCGGCTTCTACCAGGTGCTGACCGCGCATGGCGCCGGCATGGTCGGGGCAGTGGCCCTCGGGTCCAGCGCGGTGATGTGGTACTTCCTGCGTCGTCATGTGGCGTTGTCCACCGGCGTGTTCCTGCTCAATCTGGCGCTGTTCCTGCTGGGGGCGGTGCTGATCCTGGGCGGCATCTTCATTGGCGGCTTTGCCGGCGCCTGGACCTTCCTCTACCCGCTGCCGCAGACCCCGATGGGCCTGTGGACGCAGGCGGCCGCGGCGTCGTTCTTCCTCGGGTTGCTGGCAATCGGCGTAGGCTTCTTGCTGCTGTACATCGATATCGCGCGGGCGCTGATCACGAACTATGGCGGGCTGGGCCGCTCGCTCGGTCTTCCGCAGCTGTTCGGTCGGGCGGGTGATCCGCCACCGCCCGCGGTGGTGGCCAGCACCATGGTGCTGATCGTGAACACCCTCGGCATCGTGGCAGGCGCGGCGATTCTGAGCATGAGCCTGATCAACCTGTACCAGCCGGCTTTCGAGATTGATTCGCTGTGGGCGAAGAACCTGACCTACTTCTTCGGCCACGTGTTCATCAACGCCACGATCTACATGGCGGTCATCGGGGTCTACGAGATCCTGCCCCGTTACACCGGGCGTCCCTGGAAGGTGTCGCGGGTGTTCCTGGCGGCATGGGCGGCTTCTACCGTGATGGTGCTGCTGGTCTACCCGCACCACCTGCTGATGGACTTCTCGCAGCCGACCTCGCTGCACGTGCTGGGGCAGGTGATCTCCTACACGAGTGGTCTGCCGGTACTGCTGGTCACGGCCTGGGGCGCGCTGACCAACGTCTACCGCTCGGGCATCCGCTGGGATATCGCCTCCGGCTTCGTCTTCCTCGGTGTGTTCGGCTGGGCGGCCGGCGTGATCCCGGCCATCATCGACGCGACCATCGTGGTCAACACGGTGATGCACAACACCCTCTGGGTCCCGGGCCACTTCCACTTCTATCTGCTGCTGGGTGTGGTCGCGATGATGTTCGGCTTCATGGCGTGGCTGACCCGTTCGCAGGCGGAGGGCGATGGCTTCTTCGACCGGTTGGGGTTCTGGACCTTTACCGGTGGCGGCCTGGCCCTGGTGGCCGTGTTCCTCTACAGCGGCGCGTCCAGTGTACCGCGACGCTTTGCCGAGCACCTGCCCGAATGGGCGGCCTATGCCCAGCTGGGTTCGGTTGCCGCGGCTCTGGTGATCCTTGGAACGCTGTTGCTGGCGTTGCGTTTCTTCCTCGGACTGAAGCGGGTGGCGAACAATGTGGCGTAATGCGATCTACGGCCTGACCATCATCGCCCTCGGGCTGGGTGGTTTTACCACCCTGTCCCTGGCCACCGACGGTTTTCGTGCGTTTACTGCGGAGGAGGCGCGCCGCCTCGCCGCCCGCGAGAATCCGGCGCCGGTGCCCGCAATGAAGCTGGAGGATGCGCGCGGTGGGGAGTTGGACCTGGCCGAGCTGGGCGATCGCTATGTGGTGCTGGACTTTATCTACACCGGCTGCCACCACGCCTGCACGACGCTGGGGGCAAGCTTCCACCGCATCCAGGAGGCGCTGCCGGAGGATGTGTTGGGCGAACGCGTAGCCTTGCTCAGCATCACCTTCGATCTCGAGAACGACGATGCCGCGCGCCTGCTCGAGTATGGCGAGCGCTTCTCGGCTAACCCCGAGGCCTGGCATCTCGCACGCCCGAAAACCCGAGAGGACCTGGATCGCCTGCTGCGCCACTTCCAGGTGGTGGTGATCCCGGACGGCCAGGACTTCGTGCACAACGGTGCCATTTACGTGGTGGAGCCAGACGCCCGCGTGGCCGGGATTCACGACATCGATGCGGTGGACGACGTGCTGGCCTACCTGGAGCCGCGTTGGTGATGCGGCCGTCCACCGTCTGGGCGGGGCCGGCATTGCTGGCAGTACTCGTCCTGACGCCCCTGAGGCCCTGGCTCGAGGCCAGCCTGATCGGCCACATGCTGGTGCAGATCCCGCTGCTGGTGCTGGCGGGTGCGCTGATGGCCCGGTCGCTGCCGGAGGCCTGGCGCATCCGGGCTGCGCGCCTGGATGCGTACGGGGTGCTGGGACTGCTTCTGGCGCTGTTCGTTGTTGTCTATTGGCTGTTGCCCCGCAACCTGGATGCGGCCGTACTCGAGGCCGGGGCGGGCTGGCTGAAGATCGTGACGCTCGTGCTGCTGGCCGGGATGCCGCTGGGACTGACTGCACCCCTTCTCCCGCTGCTGGTGCGGGGCGTGCTGTGGGTCAAGGGCACGGCCATGTTCTTCGTGATGGGCTGGCTTTACCGCGAGGCGCCGGATCGGCTGTGCAATGCGTACCTGCTGGGCGAGCAATTGATGCTGGGCAACATCATGCTGGGGCTAGGGGCGATCAGTCTGGCTGCAATCCTTGCGCTTTTGTTTTTCGGGCCACCCAATCGGCACCGCCAGGTGGTCGCCGGCGAGACTCTTGATCAGAGTCAATTGTCACGGGCGCTATGAATGGTCCCACCTGTGCCCGGCCATGCGCTGATGGCCGCTCGTGTGCCGCGGGTGTTCGGGCGCCAGGGCAAGCCGATGTCCGGGTGTGTTTCGGAGCGATATCGACGGGATAGCGGTCCCCGTATTGCATGGGGCTGCCCTTAAACACGCATTGGGTATCCATTATTTGACGGCGTCGCAAGTCGCCCGTATAAAGCTGCATCTCGATTAAAACATAAGGAAGCCTACATGCTGTCAGACGACCACAAGGCCATCATCCAGAAGACGGTCCCCATCCTGGAATCCGGGGGCGAGGACCTGACCCGCCACTTCTACAGCATCATGTTCCGCGACTACCCCGAGGTACGGCCCCTGTTCAACCAGGCCCATCAGGCGAGCGGCCAGCAGGCGCGGGCGCTGGCCAATGCGGTGCTGCAGTACGCGCGGCATATCGACGAGATGGAGGCCCTGGGCCCGCTGGTCGGACAGATCGTGAACAAGCATGTGTCGCTGCAGGTGCAGCCGGAACACTACCCGATTGTGGGCGAGTGCCTGCTGCGGGCGATGCGCGAGCTGCTGGGCGAGGAGATCGCGACCGATGCTGTGCTGGAGGCCTGGGGTGCGGCCTACCAGCAGCTGGCGGATATTCTGATCGCCGCCGAGGAGGATGCCTATCAGCAGGCCGAGGCGCAGGCGGGCGGCTGGCGCGGGCTGCGTTCCTTTGTCGTGCGCCGCAAGGTGCCGGAGAGCGAGGAGATCACCTCGTTCTATCTGGAGCCCCAGGACGGCGGGCCGGTCCCACCGTTCCAGCCCGGTCAGTACATCGGGCTGAAGGTGGACATCGATGGCGAAGAGCTGCGCCGAAACTACTCGCTCTCCATCCCGCCGGGTGCGGACGGGTTACGCATCAGCGTGAAGCGGGAGCCGAAAGGCCGGGTATCGCGCTTTCTGCACGACCGCATCCGGGAGGGCGATGTGCTGCAACTCACGCCGCCGGCCGGTGATTTCGTCCTGCGCGAAAGCGATCGTCCGCTGGCCCTGATCTCGGCGGGTGTGGGGATTAC
Organism: Thioalkalivibrio sp. ALJ15; assembly: GCF_000383695.1. NCBI lineage: Bacteria > Pseudomonadati > Pseudomonadota > Gammaproteobacteria > Chromatiales > Ectothiorhodospiraceae > Thioalkalivibrio > Thioalkalivibrio sp. ALJ15. Next base: position 237,750 of record NZ_KB912056.1, on the reverse strand, counting down.
CCCGACCATGGCCATGCTGGACCCGGCACTGCAGGCCGGTCGCCGGGTGCACTTCATCCATTGCGCCCGCCACAGCGGGGTCCATGCCTTTCGCGAGCAGGTCGAGGCGCGGGCGCGCGAGCACGATCACCTGCGCCCGTACTTCTGCTACAGCGAGCCTGCCAACGAGGATGCCGCCGATGCGACCGGCTTCCTGACCCGGGACAAGCTCGCCGAATGGCTCCCGCATCGCACGGAGGTCGATGTGTATTTCTTGGGGCCGACGCCCTTCATGCGGCAGGTGCGTCAGCAGCTGCGTGAACTGGGTGTGCCGGACGAGCGTTGTTTCTTCGAGTTCTTTGGCCCGGCCCGGGCCCTGGAAGCCTGATCAGACGGACCGCGTGGCCGCCACCAGCGCACGGAACAGGCGCTGGTGGCGGGTCTTCTGCGGCAGGTATTCGGGGTGCCACTGCACGCCGATACACCAGCCGTGTTCGGCCTCGATCGCCTGGACGACACCTGTCTCCTCGCGCCCGACGATGCGCATCCCCTGGCCCAGTTGGTCCACCGCCTGATTGTGCAGCGCGTTCACATGGATCGCGCCTGCGCCCAGTATCTCGGCCAGATGGCTGCGGCCGTCGAGCATGACCGGCTTGACCGGCAGCAGGCTGCGCGCCTGCGGGGTCTCGACATAGAACTCCGCCAGATCCTGCTGTAGCGTCCCGCCGCGCACCACATTGATCAGCTGCATCCCGCGGCAGATGCCCAGTACTGGCCGGTGCTCGTCCAGCGCGCGATGGATCAGCGCCTTTTCCAGCCGGTCACGCTCCACGTCCAGTACGCCGCCGTGCGACTGGAACATCCGCCGCAGCAGCCACAGCGCGGGATAGAACAGGTACCCGATCAGTCGTTGCGACAGGCGGCGTTCCGCGCCGCGAATGGCCTCGGGGTTCGGGCCCTGAGGCAGCGACTCCCCGTACAGTTCGGGATCGACATCTGCACCGCCGCCGACCACCAGGGCGTCGAACGACCGCTGGGGACGGGGCTTGCCGGGGCGTACGCGCAGGGGGCGTCCGCCGGCGCGCCAGACGGCCAGCGCAGTGAACAGCCAGGCCGGGCCCCCGCCCTGGTCGGGCCCGGTGATCGCAACCACCGGACGCCGTGGCCGCGGGTGGTCGCTCGGGGCCGCGGCATCCTGTTCAGAACCAGCCACGCAGCTTCCTGGCCCAGTCGTCAGCCCAGCGGCCCAGTGCCTGGCTGGGGCGTTCCAGGTACTCGCGGCCCATCCGCTCCAGGCGTTCGCGGTCTGCGGCGAGCCGTTCCACTTCGACCCAGCCGTTAAAGGGGTGGGCCAGGCTCCATTCGGGATCGTCGATCTCGCAGTTGGGCAGGCGATAGTGGAACGCGGGGCGGGCCTTGACCAGCTCATGTTCCACCGGGGCCGCGTCGATGCGTTCCTGGTCCAGTTCGGCATACAGCGGCAGCATGTCCAGCGGCCGATTGCGCGTGGTGTTGTGCGCGAGGTAATGGTCGATCAGTTGCCCCTGGTCCGGCTGGAAGTCCGGGTTCAGGGTCTCACGGACGAAGGTGCCGGGGAACGCGCGGATGTAGGGAGACAGGCGTCTGGCCAGGTCGATCTCGCCCGCGTTCGTCAGCATCTCGTACAGCAGCAGGAAGGCCCGCAGGACATCCAGTATCCAGGCGGCATCGGTGCTGTGAACCTCGATATTGAGCTGCAGCCCGAACGCGTAGAGCAGCGAGCGCTCGGTCCCGAGCGCGCCGGCTTCCTGCAGTGCGGCACGGACGCGGTCCAGGCGCGGGAGCGCCGAGGCCGGTATCGGCGGTGCGACGATCTCGTGCGGTACCAGCCGCCCGGCGGCATCGGCCAGCCAGCGGTCCAGCGCGGCCTCGTCGGAGTCGTCGAGTTCGATCCCCAGCCGCCGCAGGTGGCTGCGATAGGCCCGGTCCTTGAGTACCCGGGCATCCAGCTCGACCCGGAAATCACCCTGGTCTGTATCGCAGACCCGGGCGACGAACGGGCTTTCACAGCGGACCTGCCCGCCGAATTCGGCGCGGATCGCCTCGGCCATGCGCTCGAGCGAGACGCCGGCCATCTCGATCTCCACGCCCACCTTTCGGGGTGACCCTTCCGGATTGTCTGGCCAGGGCAGATCGTGAAAGCGCTCGGGCATCAGGAATGTCCTTGGGAAGCTGCCGCGTCATGATAACGGTTCGGTGTACCTGCTGTGGGCAAGCCAGTACGATAGGCGCCGGCCACCACGGCCGGACCGCGAAGGTACGGGATGGATCGAATCTACCTCAAGGATCTGCGCATTGATGCCGTCGTCGGCGTCTATGACTGGGAACAGCGCATCCAGCGCCCCCTGCGCTTTGATATCCAGCTGGCCACCGACACGCGCATCGCCGCGCACTCGGGCGAGATCACCGATACGGTCGATTACGAGGCGGTGGCCAACGCCGTGCGCGCGATCGTCACGCGCGAGCCCCACGCGCTGCTGGAATCGCTGGCCGAAGAGATCGCGGAGGCCCTGATGGCCGAGTTTCGCACCCCGTGGGTGCGTATCGAACTGGGCAAGCCCGGTGCGGTCGCCGGTGTGGCCGAGGTCGGCATCGTGGTCGAACGCGGCACCCTCCCGGCCTCCGCCTGATCCCTCCGCGTCGGTTCCTGCCGTAGGTCGTCTCGACGCCGGCCGTGCGGCCGGTCACAGATTCCTCATTCTTTGACCCAATATGGTGCGTGTGCACTTTTAGTGCGCACCGCTTTTGTGCGCGCCTGCGTCGTTCCACCGCAACAGGTGTTGTGAAAAGCCGATCTGGCTCCGTTTTCCCGATATGGCACGGCCTGTGCAAGGACCGGGTGTCGACTACGCGACACTCGATTGCACAACTGGGAGAACACAATATGAAGAAGTTCACTCGTTCCGCGCTGGCCGCCGCCATTGTCACTGTCGGCTCCACCGGTGGTGTGGCCTTTACCTCGACTGCCACCGCGGAGCTTTCCGTGAACATTGGGGCGGTCTCCAACTACTACTTCCGCGGTGGTTCGGAAACGGATGGCGGTGCCGCCATCCAGGGCGGCATTGATTATGAACACGAATCCGGATTCTACGTTGGCACTTGGGCCTCCAATGTGGATTTCGGGACTGACGATGAAGGTGTCGAAGATCAAACGAGCTATGAGCTCGATTTGTACCTTGGCTTCGCCGACGAATTTGCTAACGGTTTCGGTTATGACGTCGGCTATGTCTATTACGCCTACCCCGATGCCCGTGATGACAGCGGCTCGCTGAGCGCCGACTTCGGCGAGATCTACGGCGAGCTGAGTTTCGATACCGGCCCCGTCGGCCTGTACACCGGCATTGCGCACGTCGTTACCGATAGCTCCGACTCCGCCCTGGAGCGCAAGGATACGTATTACTACGGCGGCCTCGACATCCCGTTCATGGATGTCTACAGCGTCGGCTTCCTGGTCGGTCGCCAGACCTTCGACGACACCGACGAGAACGACAACTACACCCACTACACCGCGAGCCTCACCCGCGATGCCGGCGACTGGGGCGAGTTCAGCTTCAACCTCGAATACGTCGACGAGTCCGACGAGGACGTTGGTGCCTGGGTGGGCTGGACCAAGACGTTCTAAACCCGGCTTTTCCACTCAAGTAACTGCGGGTCCGCCCTGCGGCGGCCCCGCTCAAGGAGTCCGACATGAAGATGATTACCGCCGTGATCAAGCCGTTCAAGCTTGATGATGTTCGCGAGGCGATCTCGGAGATCGGCGTGCAAGGAATGACCATGACCGAAGTAAAAGGTTTTGGTCGTCAGCGCGGCCACACCGAGCTCTATCGCGGTGCCGAGTACGTGGTCGATTTTCTGCCCAAGGTGAAACTGGAAGTGGCTGTCGACGAAAACCTGGTCGATCAGGTAGTCGAGGCCATTTCCAAGTCTGCCAGTACGGGCAAGATCGGCGACGGCAAGATCTTTATCACCCCGGTGGAGCAGGTCGTGCGGATTCGCACGGGCGAGACCGGCCCGGAAGCCCTTTAAGGGTTTTCGCTCTTCCATCGAATGAGGAATTTCAATCATGGAAATTGAACAACAAGTTGTCGAACTCGCCTATGCGATGGACACCTTTTACTTTCTGGTGGCCGGCGCACTGGTGATGTGGATGGCCGCGGGCTTTACCATGCTCGAGGCCGGGATGGTGCGCACCAAGAGTGTCGCCGAAATCGCTACCAAGAACATCGCCCTGTATTCGATCGCCAGCATCATGTACATGCTGATCGGCTACAACATCATGTACGGCGATGGCCTGAGCTCCGTGATCCCGAGCCTGGGCTTCCTGATCACGGGTGACAATGCCGTGGGTGACGTGCTGGGTAGCGATGGCGACATCTACTACTCCGATCGTGCCGACTTCTTCTTCCAGGTCGTATTCGTGGCCACCGCGATGTCCATCGTCTCGGGTGCCGTGGCCGAGCGGATGAAGCTGTGGGCCTTCCTCGCCTTTGCGGTCGTGCTGACCGGCTTCATCTACCCGATCCAGGGCTTCTGGAGCTGGGGCGAAGGCTTCCTCGACCAGATCGGCTACCTCGACTACGCCGGTTCCGGCATCGTCCACTTCACGGGTGCCGCCGCGGCGCTGGCCGGTGTGCTGGTCCTCGGGGCGCGCAAGGGCAAGTACGGCAAGGACGGCCAGATCAACGCGATCCCGGGCTCCAACATGCCGCTGGCCACCCTGGGTGTACTGATCCTGTGGCTGGGCTGGTTTGGCTTCAATGGTGGCTCCGAACTGAAGGTCTCGGACATCGAGTCCGCCAACGCCGTGGCCGCTGTGTTCGCCAACACCAACCTGGCCGCGGCCGGGGGTGTGGTCGCCGCCTTGATTACCACCCGTCTGGTGTTCGGCAAGGCCGATCTGACCATGGCACTGAACGGCGCGGTCGCGGGCCTCGTGTCCATCACGGCGGAGCCGCTGATGCCCAGCCCGTTCCTGGCGATGATCATCGGTGCCATCGGTGGCGTGATCGTGGTGTTCTCGATCGTCGCGCTGGACAAGCTGAAGATCGACGACCCGGTTGGCGCGATCTCCGCGCACGGTACTGCCGGTATCTGGGGTGTGATGGCGGTGCTGCTGTCCAACCCGGACGCGACGTTCTTTGGCCAGATCGCGGGCCTGCTCGCCATCTTCGCCTTCGTCTTCACGGCCTCCCTGATTGTCTGGGCCATCCTGAAGGCCGTGATGGGTATTCGCCTGAGCGAAGAGGACGAGGACATCGGTGCCGACATCACCGAGTGTGGCCTCGAGGCCTACCCGGAATTCACCGGGAAGCAGTAAACGCTCGAAACGCGAGTAGGGGTTCGGCCCGGAGGGCCGGGTCGAACCCCCAAAGTGTCTCCTCCGACGCCGACAGCAACAGTCTCCCAGGACTCAAGGATGTTGGCTTTCAGGGCGCCTCCCCGGCGCCCTCTTTTTTTGCCCCCGCGAAGCCCCGCGGGTTCGGTTACGATTCCGCTTTCGCCTGACCGGAACCGCCAGCATGGATCGCCTGTTCGAAGCACATGAACTGAAAACGGCCCACCTGGGCCCGCTGGAACTGCAACTCCAGCCGGGCGAGCTGGTGCAAGTCACCGGTGCCTCCGGCTCCGGCAAGTCCCTGCTGCTGCGCGCGCTGGCGGACCTGGACCCGAACACCGGCGAGGTCCGTCTGGCTGGTGCGCCCCGCGACTCGATGCCACCGGTGCAGTGGCGCCGGCAGGTTGCCTATGTACCGGCCGAGACCGCCTGGTGGGACGAGCGCGTGGATGATCATCTGCCCGCCGATTTCTCCCGCGAGACGGTGCTGCACCTGCTGGAGCAGGTCGCCCTTCCGGAAGAGTCCCTGCACTGGGAGGTCGAGCGCCTATCCAGCGGCGAGAAGCAGCGCCTGGGTCTTCTGCGGGCGCTGCTGAATCATCCACGCGTCCTCCTGCTGGACGAGCCCACGGCCAACCTCGACCTGGAGAACACCAGGCGCATCGAGCGCGCGGTACGCACATACCTGGCGGAGGAAGAGGCGGCGGCCCTTTGGGTCAGCCATGACACGCTGCAACGCCAGCGTCTCGGTGGACGCATCCTGACCATCAGCAACGGCAAGCTGGAGGCCCCCGCATGGAGCTGATCTCGCTTTCCCCATTCGACCTGAGCCTGGCGGCGCTGCTGGTCGTCGCGCTGGCCGGGGTGACCGTCTGGGCGCGTATGGGTCTGGGGCGCAGCCTGCTGATCGCCGGGGCGCGTACCGTGATCCAGCTGCTGCTGGTCGGGCTGATCCTGCAGACGCTGTTCGACCACGCCCAGCTTGGCTGGGTGGCGCTGATGGCCGTGGTCATGCTGGCGGTGGCCGGCTACGAGGTGATGGCGCGCCAGCAGCGCCGCTTCGCCGGGCTGTGGGGCTACGGGATCGGCACCGTCACCATGTTCATCTCGGCATTCGCGGTCACGGTGCTGGCACTGACCACCATGGTCGGCCCAACCCCCTGGTGGGAGCCGCAGTACGCGATCCCGCTGCTGGGCATGCTGCTCGGCAACACCATGACCGGCATCGCACTGGGACTGGACCGCCTGACCCAGACCGTCTGGCGCGAGCGCCGAACAATCGAGGGCCGGCTCGCGATGGGGGCCTCCTGGAGCGAGGCGGTGACGACCATGCGCCGCGAGGCCGCGCGCTCCGGCCTGATGCCGACCATCAACGCCATGGCCGCCGCCGGCATCGTCAGCCTGCCGGGCATGATGACCGGCCAGATCCTGGCCGGCGCCCCGCCGGTGGAGGCCGTGAAATACCAGATCCTGATCATGTTCCTGATCACCGCCGGCACCGGCTTCGGCACCCTGGGTGCCGTCTGGTTCGCCTCCCGCCGCCTGTTCGATACCCGCGAGCGCCTGCGCCTCGACCGCCTCAAGGCCGGCCGCCACGCCTAGTCACGAGCTCAATGCACCCTGCGGCGTTTGTGGTGCCCGTCATCGCGAGGCGCGCAGCGCCGTGGCGATCTCCGTGGGCGGCCCTGACGCCGGCCGGGGAAGGCGTCGGGGGGTTCGTTGGGAGATTACTCGCTGCGCTCGCCCTTCGGGCCGGCCGGCGGCCGTTCAACGCGCTTCGCGCTTTTTTGCCACGGCCCCTGCGGGGCCTCGCAATGACGGGTTATTGAAGCCCCGTAGGATGCGCTGAGCGCAGCGAACCGCATCGGTCAGATACACGTCCGGGCGGCATTAAGAATCGCGTTTCAGGTCCCGGTAGAAGTTCTCGTGTGTCCCCAGCAGGAGCAGGTGGCGCGTGCGAGGATCGTACTCATAGGCGAGCAGCATCAGTTGCCCGCGTGATTTGAACTTGTAAACCATGACCCCCGCCAGATCCCCTTTCTTGCTGGTACCCAGCTCGGGGTCGCGGATGATGTCGGCGACCGCGTCGTCCACGTCCGCCTTCTGGGCAGGGTGCAGGCGCTTGTAAGCGCGTCGGAATCGGGTGCTTTGCAGCACCTCCACGCCTGTAGTCATCAGTCGCGCTGGCCCTCGGGCGTGAACGGCGTGGCCAGCTCCCGGCCCTCGGCACGCGCGATCAGGAGTTCACAGATGAAGTCGATGGGCAGGTCGGGATTGTCCATGGCGGTACGCCCGACCTCGGCCCAGAACTCGATCTGGCCGGCGATGGTTCGGTGCTCGGCCTTCGCGTGGGCGCGGGCCTGCTGGTAGAGCGTTTCATCAATGCGGACGGGCAAACTCATGGCCTGCTCCTATTGCTACAAATGTAGTAATGGTAGCGCGCGCCCGAATTGCCAGCAAGAAAACGCCCGGATTGGTGCACCCTGCGGCGTTTGTGGTGCCCGTCATCGCGAGGCGCGCAGCGCCGTGGCGATCTCCGTGGGCGCCCTGACGCCGGCCGGGGCAGACGTCGGGGGTTTCGTTGGGAGATTACTCGCTGCGCTCGCCCTTCGGGCCGGCCTGCGGCCGTTCAACGCGCTTCGCGCTTCTGTGCCGCGGCCCCTGCGGGGCCTCGCAATGACGGGTTATTGAAGGGCCCCGTCAGGGGCCTGGCGCGCGATCAGGCGAACAGCTTGCGACGGAAGAACTCCGGAGTAGCACCGGCGGCGCGGTGGATCGCGGCGTTGTAGTAGTGCGTGACAAACGGCAGTTCCTCGGCCGCCTCTTCGCGCAGGAATGACACCGGACAGTCCTTCGCGGCGATGGTGCAGGTCCACCAGCCGGAGGGGTAGGTGGCCTGCGGGAAGTGCATCGTCAGGGCGTCGATGAAATTCGCCGCGCGCAGGCTGTCGTGCATCGGGCGGATGATGCTGTCGGTGTGCAGCAGCGGCGATTCGCTCTGCTGCACCAGCAGGCCATCCGCGCCCAGGGCCTTCACGCAGTCCCTGTAGAACGCGGTGGAGAACAGGCCCTCGGCCGGGCCGACCGGGTCGGTGGAGTCGACAATGATCACGTCGATGGAGCCGGGGGCGGCGTCCTTCAGGTACTGCACGCCGTCATCGAACAGCAGCTCGGCGCGCGGGTCGTCGTTGGCATCGCACAGCTCGGGGAAGTACTGCTCGGACAGGCGCGTGACGCGTTCGTCGATGTCCACCTGGACGGCCTTTTCGACCTCGTCGTGCTTGAGCACCTCGCGCAGGGTGCCGCAGTCGCCGCCGCCGATGATGACCACGTTCTTCGGTGCGCTGTGCGAATACAGCACCGGGTGCGACATCATCTCGTGGTAGATGAAGTTGTCGCGGCCGGTGAGCATCACGCAGTCGTCGATCACCATCAGGTTGCCGAAGGCCTCGGTCTCGTAGATCTCGATCTTCTGGTACGGGGTCTGTTCCTCGTGCAGCTTCTGCTTGATGCGCAGGGACAGCGCCATGTCTTCGTGCGGTTCGCTGAACCAGTTGTTGTCGAGTGCCATTGGCGGCTCCCCTTGCCGGTGCGGTGGACGGTATGATGCGCCGCTATGATAGTGCCCTGTATCCTGCGGGCAACTCCGCTCTTCTCGTCATTGCGAGGAGCCGAAGGCGACGACGTACAAAAGCAGCGAAGCTGCGTTGAACGGCCGCCGGCCGGCCCGAAGGGCGAGCGTAGCGAGTAATCTCCTGAATGAGGGCAATGCGCCTGGTTGCCCTGATCGCCCCTGGTGTTCGGGGGGGATGATGAAGGCGATTGCCACGTCGCTTCGCTCCTCGCAATGACGGGGCTTTCCTAGCTTTTGAAATCCGGGAACACCATGACCGTCACGCCCTGGAATCTGGACGAGGCCCGCGCCACCTACGGGATCGATCACTGGAACGGTGGCTTCTTCGAGGTGAACGCCGCGGGCAATGTGGCGATGCGCCGCGCGGACTGGCCGGATCACCCCGGCGTGGACCTGTACGAGCTGGCGGGTCGCCTGCGCGAGGAGCATGTGGGTCCGCCGGTGCTGGTGCGGTTCCAGGACGTGCTGGACGGCCGGGTACGCCGCCTGGCGCGGGCCTTCGACGCCGCCGCGCGCGAGCTGGAGTACGAAGGCGCGTTCACCGCCATCTACCCGATCAAGGTCAACCAGCAGCGCAGCGTGGTGGACCAGATCCTGGCGGCCGGCGATCAGCCGGATGCCGAGGGGCTAACCCCGCGTGTGGGGCTGGAGGCCGGCAGCAAGCCGGAGCTGATGGCCGTACTGGCGCAGTCGCGCCCGGGTGCGGCGATCATCTGCAACGGCTACAAGGACCGCGAATACGTGCGCCTGGCGCTGATCGGGCGCCAGCTCGGGCACCGCGTGTACATCGTGATCGAGAAGCCCTCCGAGCTGGAGGAGGTGATCCGCCAGGCCGAGGCCATGCAGGTCGAGCCGCTGCTGGGCCTGCGCGTGCGCCTGGCCTCGATCGGCAAGGGCAAGTGGCAGAACACCGGCGGCGAGAAGGCCAAGTTCGGCCTGTCGGCGGCGGACGTGCTGGGCATCCTGGGGCGCCTGCGTGGCCTCGGCTGGCTGGACCGGCTGCAATTGCTGCACTTCCACATGGGCTCGCAGATCGCGAACATCCGCGACATCCAGAATGGCATGGGCGAGGCGGCCAGCTACTTCGCCGCGCTGACCGAGGCCGGTGCGGCCCTGCGGGTGGTGGATGTCGGCGGCGGTCTCGGAATCGACTACGAGGGCTCGCGTTCGCGCAACGAGTGCTCCATCAACTATTCGGTGGAGGAGTACGCGCTGAACATCCTGCGCCCGCTCAAGCGCATCTGCGAGGAGCAGGGCCTGGCCATGCCCGAGGTCTTCAGTGAGTCCGGCCGCGCCCTGACCGCGCACCACGCGGTGCTGATCACCAACGTGATCGACTGCGAGCCGGCCCCGGGTGATGGCGACGTCCCGCCCGCCGAGAATGGCGAGCTGCCCGAGATCGCCGCCATGCGCGCCCTGCTGGAGGACGGCGAGCGCCCGGCCTCCGAGATCTACCACGATGCCGCCTACGGCCTGTCCGAGGTGCAGGCACGCTTTGCCCGCGGGATGCTGTCGCTGGCGGACCGTGCCCGCGCCGAGGCGATCTACTTCGCCCTGTGCCAGCGCCTGCTGGCGCGGCCCGAGGCCCTGCCGGCGGAGATCCACGCGGAACTGACCGACAAGCTGGCGGACAAGGTCTTCTGCAACTTCTCCGTGTTCCAGTCGATCCCGGACACCTGGGCGATCAACCAGATCTTCCCGATCATGCCGCTGCACCGGCTGGCCGAGCGGCCCACCCGGCGCGCGGTATTGCAGGACCTGACCTGCGACTCCGATGGCCACATCGAGCACTACGTGGAGCGCGAGGGCACGCATACCACGCTCGCCCTGCACCCGTGGAACGACCGCGAGCCGTACTACCTCGGCATCTTCCTGGTGGGCGCCTACCAGGAGATCCTTGGGGATCTGCACAACCTGTTCGGCGACACGGATACCGTGAACGTTGAGCTGCTGCCCGAGGGCGGGTACCGACTGGTCGACCCGGAGCGTGGCGACACCGTCGACGAACTGCTCTCCTATGTGCACTTTGCCCCGGATGACCTGCGCCGCACCTTCCGCGCCAAGATCGACGCCGCCGGCCTGCGTGGCGAGGCCGCGGGCCGGCTGCTGGCGGAGCTGGAACAGGGCCTGACCGGCTACACCTATCTCGAGGACTGAACCCATGCAGTGCTATGTCTACCGCGCGACCCGGCGCGCCGATACCTACGTCTACCTGCCGCAGAAGGACGACTTCTCCGAGCTCCCCGATGGCCTGACCCGCGCCCTCGGCCGTCTCGAATTCGCCCTGGAGTTCGAGCTGACCCCGGAGCGCGCCCTGGCCCAGGAAGACCCGCAAAAGGTCTTGGCCAACCTCGAGGAGCAGGGTTTCCACCTCCAGCTCCCGCCCCCGGAAGACGAACCCAGCACCTGATCTCCCGCGCGGTCGCCCGCACATGGCGCCGCCAACCCCCTCGAACCGACCCTTGCTCGGGCTATCCCGGACCCTCGAAGCCTCCACACGGTCATCCCGGAAACCGCCAAGCGGTTATCCGGGATCTCATGCGTCGGGGTATTCCCAACCCTTGAGGCCGATCCGGCGCGGGAGATCCCGGCTCTTCGCTGCGCTGCGGCCGGGATGACCAGGGCAGGGTGACTGTGGGCGGGGTAACGAGGTGAATCGGTTGCGGCCGAGGGCGCCGGTTACCGATGCAGGGCGGGTGGCCGCTGTGCTTCCCTGGCGGCGAGTGAAGGCGAAGGAGCCTGCGCACAAAACAGGGAAGTCGCAGCGCGGTCACGAATAAGTCTGTATAGTGTCGGCCCTTTTGCCAGTATCCAGAGTTCGTATTCCATGACCGAGAAGCTTCGCAACATCGCCATCATCGCCCACGTTGATCATGGCAAGACCACGCTGGTCGACCAGCTCCTGCGCCAGTCCGGCACGCTCGATGCGCGCGGCGACCACGGCGAGCGGATCATGGATTCGAACGCGATCGAGAAAGAACGCGGGATCACCATCCTGGCCAAGAACACGGCCATCGAATGGCAGGACTACCGCATCAACATTGTCGACACACCCGGACACGCCGACTTCGGTGGCGAGGTCGAGCGCGTCCTGTCCATGGTCGACTCCGTGCTGCTGCTGGTGGACGCGGTTGACGGCCCGATGCCGCAGACCCGCTTCGTGACCCAGAAGGCCTTCGCGATGGGCTTCAAGCCGATCGTGGTGGTCAACAAGGTCGACCGCCCCGGCGCGCGCCCGGACTGGGCCGTGGACCAGGTGTTCGACCTGTTCGATCGCCTCGGCGCGACCGACGAACAGTTGGACTTCCCCATCGTGTTCGCCTCCGCCCTGAACGGCTTCGCCGGCATGGATTCCAGTGTCACCGAAGGCGACATGACCTGTCTGCTGGAGACGATCGTCGAGCATGTGTCCCCGCCGAACGTCGACGCCGACGGCCCGTTCCAGATGCAGGTCTCCTCGCTGGACTACAACTCCTACCAGGGCCTGATCGGCATCGGCCGCGTGAAGCGCGGGCGCATCAAGCCGAACACCCCGGTCAAGGTGGTAGACCGCGAGGGCAAGGTGCGTAATGGCCGCATGCTGCAGATCATGGGCTTCCATGGCCTGGAGCGTGTCGAGGTCGCGGAGGCCCGCGCCGGCGACATCATTACCTTCACCGGCATGGACGAGCTGTACATCTCCGACACCCTGTGCGACCCGAATAACGTCGAGGCGATGGAACCGCTGACCGTGGATGAGCCGACGGTGACCATGACCTTCCAGGTCAACACCTCGCCGTTCGCCGGGCGCGAAGGCAAGTACGTGACCTCGCGTGTGCTGCGCGACCGCCTGCTGGAAGAGCTCAAGCACAACGTCGCCCTGCGCGTGGAAGAGACCGACGACGCTGACAAGTTCAAGGTCTCCGGGCGTGGCGAACTGCACCTGGGCATCCTGATCGAGAACATGCGCCGCGAAGGCTACGAGCTGGGCGTCTCGCGCCCGGAAGTGGTCATCAAGGAAGTGGACGGCGTGAAGCAGGAGCCCTACGAGGCCGTCACCGTTGACGTCGAGGAGCAGCACCAGGGCACGATCATGGAAAAGCTCGGCGAACGCCGCGGCGACATGACCAACATGGTGCCCGACGGCAAGGGCCGCGTGCGCCTGGACTTCATCATCCCGTCGCGCGGGCTGATCGGCTTCCAGACCGAGTTCATGACCGCGACCTCCGGCACTGGCATCCTGCACCACATCTTTGACCACTACGGCCCCTATCAGCCGGGTGCGGTCGCCTCGCGCCAGAACGGCGTGCTGATCGCCAACGCCGCCGGCAAGGCGCTCGGCTTTGCCCTGTTCAACCTGCAGGATCGCGGCAAGCTGTTCATCGGCCCCGGCGACGAGGTCTACGAAGGCATGGTGATCGGCCTGCACTCGCGCGAGAACGACCTGGTCGTCAACGCGCTCAAGGCCAAACAGCTGACCAACATCCGCGCCGCCGGCACGGACGAGAACATTCAGCTGACCCCGCCGATCCGCATGACGCTGGAGCAGGCCATCGAGTTCATCGACGACGACGAACTGGTCGAGGTCACGCCGGAAAACATCCGCATCCGCAAGAAGTTCCTGCTCGAGCACGAACGCAAGAAGGCCGCCCGCGCCGCCTCGGCATAAGGCCTACGCCAGCGCCCCGTCAGTGGGCCAGGGAAAAAGCGCCCGGTCGGGTCATCCGCTGGGCGCTTTTTTTGTGTTTATAGTCAGCGCGCGCCTTGCGGTGTATCAGGCAAGAGACAAGCTCTGACCCCTCTGGCCGCACTCGTCTTGCAGGGCCTCAGGCAAAAGGCAGGCTCTGATCCCTCTGTGCTGGATCGGTAGTCACCAGAGGGGTCTGTTCCGGTTCCATCCGAGCTGCCAGTAGCCGGTCGAAAGCGTCGCGGTGGTCGCTTTCGTGGGGGGGGGCAAAGGCCTGCCGCGTGTGCCTTCACCTACAGATCTATGAGATACGGGGGTGAAACCTCCGGGGTTGAGGTGAGAGCTTCTTCGCGGGCAAAAAAAGGCCCCGGAAACCCGGGGCCCTACCATGCTCTGCTAACGGGGGTTAGCTATTTCCAGGGGCATCAGTCTTCGCATCCGCGGATGTCTTGGTCGCCATAACCGTCCGCGACGCAAGTGTCGACGATGCCTTCGTCGTTCACGTTCAGGGTGATCGATCCGCGGCCACTGCTGTCGGATACGATCGTGGCCCCGTCCCAATTCGGGGAGCTACCAGTAAGATCGGCATCAACTGCGCTTGTCGAGCAGAAGTCCGAGTCCGTGTCGCGCCCAGTCTGGATCGCTTCGGCCACGCAGGTCAGAACGCCACGCGCTTCGGCGAGGTCCGCACCGCCGGCGGCGCGGTCAGTGTAGTTCTGGTATGCCGGCAGCGCGATGGCGGCCAGGATGCCGATGATCGCGACGACGATCATCAGTTCGATCAGGGTGAAGCCCTGTTGGTTGGTTGGTGCCTTGGTCATGTCGATCCCCTTGTGTTCTTGATAGAGGCGTCCGTGCGGAGCCCGTTAAATGTTAAGCATGGAGCGTGCCACAATTGGGAATCGGTGGTTTGGCTTGGTTTTTTCTGTGAAGCGAGGCGCGCCGAGTGCCGGTGGCACAGGTTCCGGGCGGATGTGGCACAGGTTTCCGACCTGACATGCTTTGTGGTGGCACAGGTTGTAACGTGTGACACTCGTCACAAGTTGGCTGGCGTGCTCTGTACTGGAGAGGTTGGGAGGCAGTGATGCACTGGGTGTCGATCGATACGGCGATGCGGATAACGGGACTGGCTCGGCGCACGCTCTGGCGGCGCGTGGCTGGGCATCCGGAGTGGAAGCGCAACCTTGACGAGCCCCTGCAGCGGGCGCAGATCGCCGTGGAGGCCCTGCGCGGGGATCTGTTGTTCGAGCCGGCGGGTGATGATCTTGCGGTGCTGGAGGCAGCGGACCGGCGCGATCCGGAGGCGATGCACGATCTTGCCTTGCTGTTGCTGGAGGCGGGCGAGGCACAGGCGAGCCACGGCTGGCTGCAGCGCGCGGCCGAGGCCGGGCATGCCGATGCGATGCACTGGCTGGGGCGCTGCTATGTGTCGGGCGAGGGAGTCGCGCTGGACCCCGGCCTGGGACTGGAGTGGCTGCGGCGCAGCGCCGCCCAGGGGCATGTCATCTCGCGCCGGCAGCTTGAGGCCCTGAATCGTCAGAAATCGGGTTCCCCGCACTCCTCATTGTGATCGTCCCCTTCCGGGGTGAAGCAGTAGTTTTGTCCGATGTTTCGGTTTTCTGTGAGAAGCGCTCGTAGGCCTTCAGGGAGATTTCCGCAGGAACCGTCTGTGAGAGCGAAATGGTGCCCGAATCCATCTGTGGACTCTCCGGGGTTGTAATACTCTTCCCCGGGTAGAGCCTCCGCGGAAACGCTGAAGCCTGCCTGGGCGCCGAGCGCCGCGCCCTGTGCAATGCCCTGCTGGGGCGTTTCCGCGCGGTAGCGGCGACGGTCGATGTCGATGAGGTGGCGAGATCCCCAGCCCTCGACGGGGTAGCCCGCCGGTTCGGCCTCGTCCGGGTCCCCTAGGCAGACGTTGTAGCTGGGCTGTCGACCGGTAGCGCTAAAGTCCCGGCGCAGCAGCTCGGTGTTTCCATACCAGTTGGCGCCGGCAAAGCATTGATAGAACATCAAGGCGGCACCTTCGAAATCGTTGTTGCCGGAACCGCTGAGCTCGAGAACGTCCTCGACAAAGTTTTCGGGGGCGATGATCTGATCCGCGTCGATTCGGCTGTTGATGCAGGCTTGAATCGTTCGAGTGTCGGAGCGGACGACCTCGAAATCCTCCAGGTTTTGATCGTCGTCGTCACCCGCACGAAACACAAAGCCCGAGATTGTGGCAAAGCCGATGCCATCGGGGTCGGTGATCTCGATAATGACGTCGTCGCTGCGGACAATCTGGCGCCGCCCGTCCTCGCCGCGATAGCGCTCCTCGTAATCCTGGAAAACCGTGCGGGTCGTTACATCCGGGTCGCCGGGGTCGAGTGGCTCGGTGCCGGTGCGTTCGCGTCCACTGTCCGGGCTATCCTGTTCCCCGCCAGGCAGGCGGCCACGCGCGATGTTGCCGATATCGCCGAGGTCGTCCCAGGCGATGTTGCTGGTCACGTTGATCTGCTCGCGCTGGCCCCAGGGGCTGTCCCAGGAGACGGTGACTTCGACGTTATGCAACGCGGGGTTGTCTCCGGCGTCGGGATATTCGGCGATGGATCGTTCGATGGAGAAAACGGCGTTGGTGCCCTCGTGGTTGTCGCTGCTGCCGCCGGTGATCAGTCGCTCCGGGTTTCCGCGCAGGCGTTCGATCTCCGCGCTGGCCAGGCGTACGGCCTCGGAGCGTGTCTTGGTCTCGGCTGCGCCGGTGATGAGCTCGCCGTGCAGTTTGGCGATTGCCAGCAGGCCTACCGATACAACGGCCAGGGCGATCAACGCTTCGATCAGGGTGATCCCTGCGATTCGCGTGCGGCCACAAGGGGTTGCCAGACGATTCATGATGTTTTCCTCGTTCCCTGCGTCATGCGGGGCATTGAGCTTTCAGGGCGCTTCACTGGGCAAGCCAGTCGCGCCACGAGCCCGTTACCGCCCCGCGGCGGCCTACGTTGCTGGCGCCGCCTGCGGCAACAGGGTCGAAAATGAAGCGGGCGTTACCGGCTTGAAACTCGGGGTCGTCTTGTTCCTCGATCGTCGCTTCCCGTTCCACGATGGCTGCACCGTAGAATTTGGGCGTTCCTCGTGAGATGAGGTCTTCTCTTACGTAGAGGACGCCGTGAAATTCCTCTAGACGCCCCCCGGCGGTCACATTCAGATTCCCATCCACGATCATTACAACCGGATTGTCGCGGGATCCGATGGTGCCTGAGAGTCCGTCAACGTCTCCGTCTACCCAGATGGTCTGGCCGTTGTATTCAGGTCCGAGTTCTCTCGGAAGCTCGCCCTCGGCAAAGTGGTGGGTCACGAAGTTGTCTCTGTATTCTTGCCGTGACGCGCCCATGAACATTTCAAAGAAATCGTCCCCGGATATGTTCATGGATGGGTCAAAATCAAGAACGTCTACCCCGGTTCGGTTCATGTTGCTCATCTCTCGATAGATGGAATCTCCCGGCTCGGGTACAGGGTCGTCGTGAGAAGGTGCGTTCCGGTCAAGCTGTCGCATGTAGGTCGTGCCCGCGCTTCCGGAGATGTCCAGCGCGCCACCGGTTCTGATTGTGAGGTTGTTGTAGGCGTTCAACACTTTCGCGTTGCCCCGAATATCGAGCCCCCCGCGAGTGATGATTGGATTGTTGGGCGGGTTGCCCAGTGACGGCCCGGCTTTCATGGTGACCAGTACCGCCTGCGAGGCCGATTCGTCATCACTCCAGCCGCAGGCCATGACGACAAACTCGCGGTTGTTAAAGTCCGAAGGCAGGGCGGGTGCCGAGAACTCGCCGGTGGTCTTGGAGCAGCCATCGGGATCCTGGTCGAGCGAGTAGTACGCGACGCGATAGGGGCCGTTGGCATTGCTGTTGACCGTAGCCGGGTCGTAGTTGCCCCGGCGGATGTGGTCCATGGCAGTCTCGAGACCGCTCTGCGCGGCCGCAGCGGTTTGCTTGGCCCGGATCTCGTTACCCGACATGCGCTGTTCGAGCACCGAGGTCTGTGCGGCGAAGATGACCGTCAGGGTGACGGCCACCATGATGATCAGGGCAATCAGGAGCGATGCGGCGCCATCGCTGCGATTGCCGAGGTGGTGGTAGCTGGATCTGGCTGCAAACATGGATTTTGCGCTCCGGAGGTTCGGATCAGGGTGCCCAGATCACACGATGGTTACGCGCCTTGGCGCTCTCGTTCAGGAACGTGCGGGTGGACGAGTCCTGCGCGTGTTCGGCCTCAAGCAGGATGTTGATGCGGCGCATTTCCACCAGTACGTCACCCGACTGGGTCTCATCTGGCGGGTTGCTGCAGGCGGGCGTCGAGGTTTCGCTGTCCGTGACCTGGCGGTAGGCGCCGTTGTCGGCGGATGCGTTCATGCAGACGGACCCCGCAGTGGAAAATCGCAGCTGCGACACCCGGGTCGTTTCCGGGTCCGTGATGGGTTCCCAGCCACTGCTCCGGTTGCACACGCTGTTGGAGGTTTGGTCGTGGCTGGAATGGAGGATCTGAATGACGCCATCGCGGAGCCGATAGCCAAATACGTACTGCTCGTTCTCGGCCGAAAGGTCGCTCAGGTCGTAGGGATGGTTTTCGCCTGGCGCATAACTGAAGGTGGGGTCATATGCCATCAGCAGGCAGTCATCGCCGTGGATTCGGATGTCACGTACCGGTGGGTCGTCCGCGCGCATGAACGGATTGTCCGGAAGGTCGTTTTCTTCTTGCCGGATGCGGCTGGGGTGAGAGTAGCCGGATCGCCGTATGTCGTTGATCATCATGTCCATTGCCACCCGTGTCTCTTGGGTCAGACGGGCTTCTTGTGTGACAAAAATCGCGCCGCGGATGACGGTGATGTAGAGCGCAGCGACGGCGGCGATGACCAGGGTGGCGACCAGAATGCCGACCATGAGCTCCACGAGCGTGAAGCCATGCTGGCCTCCCCGACCAGGGGCCCTGTTGGGGACTGTTGTCAGGCTGCGGCGTCTCAACATGTGCTGTACCCCGCCCGTCCACTGTCGATGCCGCAGGCACGGGGACGTCCGATGGTGTTGACCTGAACTTGCATGCCGAAACCCCGGGGAGAGGCAAAATCAATCTCGGCGGGGGCACCATTGATGGCGGTCCCGCGGACATGGCTGAACTGAATTTCGACGCTCCCGCTCGGCATTGTGATATTGCGGAACTGGTCGGCGCGCACAGTGCGTTCAACCGGTTCCTCGTCGCCTGCCAGTAGCACCCTGCAGGAATCAGCCACCGTGCAATCGCAGTCGGGCGAGTCCGAAATGGCGTGACACCACTGCTCCCCGCCTTCGGCGACGAAATAGACATCGCGGCCCTGTTTGATGGATTCGGTCCGGGCGAGCTGGACCTGGTGCAGTGCACTCTCGGCGGCGCCGACCACCTGTCGCTGTTCAATCATGTTGAAGACCGGGACGGAGAAGGTCAGCAGGATCACCATGACGGCGATCGTGACCATCAGCTCGATCAGCGTGAACCCGGACTGTCGGGGAGGGGTGGCCATGCACGGCTCCTGTTCGGAGTGCCGGAATATAACGTCTTCTATTATACGGTTTGGGGTATGTTCGGCATGGGCTGCGGCTACCGCTCAGGGGGCAAAATAAACCCTTCGCAGGTCTGCTTGAGGGCGATCGGCCCGGCTTGTGGTGGAATCGGGTGGAGGCTCCAGGGCTGTTTTCAGAGGGAGAGATCGGGATGAAAGAGATACGACGCCAGACGGCCGGATTTACGCTGATCGAGCTTATGGTTGTAGTGGTGGTGATCGGGATTCTGGCGGCGATTGCGTACCCCGCCTACCAAAACTATGTCCTTAAGGCGCAGCGAGCCGATGCCCATGACGCCTTGATGCAGGTGCAGCTACGGCAGGAACGGCACAGGGCCAATAATCCCGAGTATGCGGAATCTTTCGGAGACCTTGGGCTTAACGACATGTCGGACGACGAGCACTACAGCCTGACACTGGACGGCGTTTCCAGGTCCGGCTACACGGTGACGGCGAAGCCGATCAGCAGCTTTCAGAAAAAGGATGTTTGTACGTCGATTTCGTTGACTGTGACTGGCGGGTCCGCTAAGCGGGATGCCAAACCATCGCGAGAGGAATGCTGGTAGTTGGATGTTGCCCTTCTCTCTGTGGCGCGCCGGGAGCGGTGTCAGCATCCTTGCAAGGGCTCGCTCCGCGGCCGGCCGATGCTGCTGACGATCACGCTTCGGCCCTCCGCCGATTGCCCGCATATGGTAAAGCTGCCCATCTGGAGGGCGCCGCTGGTGCGTTGGGTTGTGCCACGTGGTACGTACGATACGTAGTTCCGCACCGGTGAATTGCCGCTGATCTGCACGTCTGTAAGACCCGGCGCGGCGTGCCCGATGAGCGGCTCGCCGTCCATTCGGTCTCCCGTATTCCCCTGATCTGCAAACCATATCCAGCCATCTGCCCAGACGCCGTCATCGCGGCAGGTCTTGCCGTCGTTGGACGGGCAAAGGGTGACGCGCTCGTTCCGCTTGAGCGCTTCGCTTCGCGCCAGGTGCATGGCGTTGAGCAGGCTGTTGGTGGCGCCGATGACGCGCTGGCGCTCGAGCATCTGGCTGAAGGCCGGGGCGGCCAGCATTGCCAGGATGGCGAGCACGCCAATGGTGACCATCAGTTCGATGGCCGTGAAGCCTTGGTGGCGCATCGCTTCTCCTCCCTGAGATCGCGTGCAAGCCCGAGCCTAGACCACCTTCACGTCTTCCACCAGTCCTTCCCGGGGAACGGCCCCAGGCGGACGTTGCCTATAGAATGGACGCGCCCGATTGGCGGGTGCCCTTAACGGTTTAAGTACGGGTTGGAAGGAGCCAATGGCCAAGAGCGTTCAGGCGATGGAACAGGCGGATCTGCTGGATCTGCAGCAGCGGGCGGCGCGCAAGGCGCGGCTGGATGTCACGTTCCGTGACGAGGCGCGTTCGGGTGCGTTGACACCCGAGTTGCAGGTGATCCCGGCGGGCGAGTGCGAGATCGGTTCCGACGCCTCGGAGTACGGGCATCAGGAGCACGAGTCGCCGCGGCGCTATGTGGTGCTGGAGAAGCCCTTTGCCCTGGGCCGCTTTGCCGTTACGCGCGAGGAGTGGGATGCCTTCGCCGAGGCGGCAGGCTGGGAGCCCTGGGACTGGCTGGTGTGGCCGCGGACGCCGCGCACGCCGATCTTCAACATCAAGCCCGCGTCGATCCAGCAGTATCTCGAATGGCTGAGCGAGGAGACCGGAAAGCGCTACCGCCTGCCCACCGAGGCGGAGTGGGAATACGCCTGCCGGGCCGGTACGCGCACGCCTTTTGCCTTCGGCGAGGTGGTGGGCTGCCGCGACGTGCACTTCAACTCCCTGTTTCCCTATGAGGAGCGCCGCCAGCGCCGCAGGTGGTACATCCCGGCTTGTTTCCCGCTGTCCCGTCCGCTGGATGTCGGCAGCTTCCAGCCGAACCTGTGGGGCCTGTACGACATGCACGGCAACGTGCAGGAGTTCACCTCCTCACCCTGGCATGACAACCATACCAGCCTGCCGCGCGATGGCGTCTATCGTCGCGACCCGGACAACGAGTGGGTCGTGGTCAAGGGCGGCTCGTGGTTCGACCCGGCAGTCGCCACCCGCAGCGCCGCCCGGCGCCGCCGCAACATCGACGAGATGGACACCAATCTCGGCTTCCGCGTCCTGCGGGAGTTGGATGATTAGGCGCTCGGTTGCCTGAGCACGATGCGTTTCGCTTTGCTCAACGCATCCTACGGTTGGGGTGTGAAGCGTAGGATGCACTGAGCGCAGCGAACTGCACCATTGGTTTGCTGCTTACCGTTAAGCGTTATATTCTGTTTCCATGATCAGAAGCTTTCGGTGTAGGGAAACCCGGGCGCTGTTCGAAACGGGCAGGAGTCGGCGTTGGTCGAGCGTTCGACCAATCGTGGAGCGCAAGCTGATTCAGCTTCAAGCGGCGGAGACACTGCAGGATTTGCGGTCTCCGCCGGGGAACCGGCTGGAGGCCCTGTCTGGCGACCGCGAAGGGCAGCACAGCATTCGAATCAACGCCCAGTGGCGCATCTGTTTCCGGTGGACGGACGAAGGTCCCGAGGATGTGGAGATCGTCGATTACCACTGAAGGGTTCCGGAAGGAGGTTAGACCATGAGCACAAGCGGTATGCGACCCATCCATCCAGGCGAGGTCCTGCGCGAGGAGTTTCTTGCCCCGTTGGATCTCAGTGTGAACGCGCTTGCTGGGGCATTGCATGTTCCGACGACGCGCATGAACGACATTGTGCGCGAGCGTCGTGGCATTTCGGCTGACACGGCCATGAGGCTGGCGCGTTATTTCGGCACTTCCGAGCGTTTCTGGCTGAACCTCCAGCTCGAGTATGAACTGAGGCAGGCGCAACTCGAACTTTCGGAACGCGTGCGTCGTGAAATTGAGCCGCGGGCGGCTTGAGTGGCGGCAGCGAGGGCGCGGGTGGACATGAGGTCGGCGTGGGGTGCGCTGAGCGCAGCGAATTGCACCGTCTCGACGTGAGACTGCTCAGTTTTCCCTACAGCCAACGAGCGAGCCAGAGGCGCAGGCGCAACTCCAGGGGCGGGGCGTAGCCCTGCTTGCGGAAGACGATCTCGCCGTCGGGGTTGATGATGAAGGTCGCGGGTACGCCACGGACGTTGTACTGCGAAGCGAGCTCGCCCTGCGGGTCGTTGATCACGGCCAGTTCGCGCTCGCGTTCGTTCAGGTGCTCCAGCACTTCTTCCGGCGTGCCGGACTGCATGGCGACCGTGAGTACCGGGTGGCTCTGCGACAGGCGCACGATCTCGCCTTCCTCCAGGCGACAGATCGGGCACCAGGTGGCCCAGAAGTGCAGCAGCATGGGCTCGTCCGCGTAGTCGGCGAGCGTTACTGGCGTGCCATCCAGCAGTTGTGCCTCGAATTCGGGTGCCGGGCCCTCGACCATGTCGCGCGCCATCCAGGCGCGTACGGCCAGGAAGATCAACAGCGCGATGCCGATCTGGACGCCCCAGCTCAGGGCGCGGCGGCGCCGGGAAGGCTTCGGGCGTTGCGGTTTTTCGGGGCGAGTCTCGGTCAACGGATCATCTCGGCTTGTCCGGGGCGGGCGCGGGTCCCGCGTTTTTTCGGGCCCTTGCGCACCGCAATGCGCACCAGTTCGTCTTCGTCATCCATCAGTTGTTCCCGCTGCGCTTCGGTCAGAAGCGGATTGCGCGCGACGAAGTAGCGCAGGTTCGGGTCGCGGTCGTTCACGCAGGCCTCGACCTGTTCCGGTGTCAGGTCGGGGCGCTTGGCGCAGTTCAGGCGCACGGTCTGGTTGGGGTCGGCCAGCAGCAGGGCGACCTCCTCGGGCGTGAGGTCCATGCGGCGGGAAAAGTAGGCCTTCACCTGTGCGTGCTGGTCGCGGACCAGCAGGGGGCGCCAGTGCGCCTCCAAGTCCGCGGACAGGGCCAGGTCCATGCGCTCTTCAAATGACAGCGCCTTGTATTGGCGGGTGAGGTCGTCCATCGCGTGGGCATTATAGGCGCCCGGGTTGGGATGCGCGGGCACGCCCCCACAATGTGTAGGAACGACAGCGCCTTGGGGCCTGTCGTACTATTAGCTAACGATAATTTGCCCCGCATGCCGGGATGTCGAGGACCCATGACCGCACCGGTGGCCGAAATTCCGATCTTCCAAGTGCCGCGCACGGATCACGTGACGGCTTCGCTGCATGCGTTGACCGATGCCCAGCGTGACGAGCTGGTGCGCCGCATCAAGCGCCTGCTGATCGAGCGTAACGCCGTGCTGGTGGCCCATTACTACGTGGACGAGTCGCTGCAGCGGCTGGCGGACGAGACCGGCGGCTGCGTAGCCGACTCCCTGGAGATGGCGCGCTTCGGCAAGGAACACCCGGCCGAGACGCTGGTGGTTGCCGGGGTGCGCTTCATGGGTGAGACGGCCAAGATCCTGAGCCCGGAGAAGCGCGTGTTGATGCCGACGCTGGAGGCCGAGTGTTCGCTGGATCTTGGCTGTCCGGCAGAGGAGTTCGCGAAATTTCGCGCCCAGTATCCGGACCACACGGTGGTGGTGTACTCCAATACCTCGGTGGATGTGAAGGCGCAGGCCGACTACGTCGTTACCTCGAGCATTGCCGTGCCGCTGGTCGAGCACCTGCGCGATCAGGGCAAGAAGGTCCTGTGGGCCCCGGACAAGCATCTGGGCGACTACATCCGCCGCACCACCGGTGCCGACATGGTGCTGTGGGACGGCTCCTGCGTGGTGCACGACGAGTTCCGCGCCTGGGCGCTGGAGGACCTGCGCGGCCGCCACCCCGGTGCCGCGGTGCTGGTGCATCCGGAATCCCCGCGGGAAGTGATCCATCAAGCCGATGTAGTCGGCTCCACCAGCCAGCTGATCGCGGCGGTGAAGAACCGTCCGGAACAGGAGTTCATCGTCGCCACCGACAAGGGCATCTTCTACAAGATGCAGCAGGCGGCCCCGGGCAAGACTCTGATCGAGGCCCCCACCGGCGGCCACAGCGCGACCTGCACCAGTTGCGCCCATTGCCCGTGGATGGCCATGAACGACCTGGTCTCGCTGGCCGAGACGCTGGAAGACACCGCGGAACCCGCGAAGAACGAGATCTTCGTCGACGAGGCTGCGCGCCAGAAGGCCCTGGTGGCCACGCAGCGCATGCTCGATTTTGCCGCCGAACACCGCAAGGCCACCGAAGGCGACGCCTGAATATTTGAATGGGTAAGACCGCCGTGCAACAACAGGACGAGGCAATGGACCAACCATCTCGTAGCCTGAGTCGTGCTGCCGTATTGCAGGCGCTAAGGGAGCATCGGGCCCATCTCGAGCGTGAATTCGGTGTACGTGGGCTGGCGTTGTTCGGATCGCTGGCCCGTGACGAAGCCGGCGAGCAGAGTGATGTGGATATTCTTGTCGGCTACGACGGTCCGGCCTCAGCCCAGCAGTATTTTGGCGTTCAGTTCTATCTTGAAGACCTGTTAGGACACCCGGTGGATCTGATCTCCGAAAAGGCCCTGCGCGCCGAGCTGCGTCCGTACGTCGAGCGCGAGGCGATTCGTGTCTGACTCAATGGGAGCGCGCGAGTGGCACTTCTACCTTGACGACATGATTCGATTTGCACGCAAGGCCATGGCTTATACGGATGGCCTTGATCGTGATGCGTTCGTACAGAACGAGCTGGTCTACGATGCGGTGCTTCGAAACCTCGAACTGATCGGTGAGGCGGCCGGGCATATTCCTTCCGAAGCGCGGGAGGCGCACCCGGATATCCCCTGACGCATGATTGTCGCGACCCGAAACCGGTTGATTCACGCGTATCTGGGTATCGACAGCGACACGATCTGGAATCTGGTAGATGAGCACCTTCCCGCTTTGGTCTGCCGCCTTGAGAAGATGCAGCAAGCGTTGTAGTGATCAGTGCTTTTCTGTGGCGGGCCTCGTTGTAGAGGGCCAGCCCTCCGGCCAGTCGGGCACTTGTGCGCAGTGATGCCCTTGGGGCTCAGCGGTCGTTCAGCCAGGCGGCCCACTGGGAGTGGGTGGAGACGTCCACGCCGTCGGCCTTCGCGGCCTGTTGCAGGTGGGTCTGCAGGTCGGCCATCAGTTCGGAATCCATCAACTCCGGCGCCAGCGTAAGCTGCGCGTGCAGCGTGCTGTAGACGAGCTTGAGTTCATTCACCGGATAATGCGACCAGTCGAGGTGGGCCATGCCGTCCGTTCTCCGTTTCGATCATTTGCGTTATAGCCTGACGGTGGTCAGCGGTACCATTCAAAAGCACCTGCCCGGTGGCGGAGATGTATAAGCGTCGTGCGCGGCTGCTGGTGGCCGCGGAACGCCCCGACGGGCGCGCCGCGCGAGTGGCGGAGCTGGCCGCGGCGGCCGAGTTGGAGAACTGGATCGAGGTGCGCCCGGCGCAGGCGATGGCCGAGGTGACGGACGCCGATCTGGCCTGGGCCGATCTGCTGGTGGCGCTGGATACGGCCGCGGCCCGCGCCATACCGTCACAGCGCCCCGCGACCTGCCGGCCAAAGTGCTGGCAGTTGCCCGGCGAGACCGGGGCAGATTTCGATCTGCAGACCCTGGAGGCGCTGCGCTGCATGGTCGGCGGTATGCGCATGTTGGCGCGCGTGGATGCTGACGACGACGCCTGAGGCACTGGCTTTTTCCGGTCAGTGCGCTTCCCGTGTCATTCCGGCCGGAGCGCAGCGTAGAGCCGGAGTCTCCCGCGGTTCCCATCGCCTTGGCGCACGAGATCCTAGATAACCGCGGCGCGGTTTCCGGGATGACGGCGAGAGGGCATGGACTCATGCTGCTCCAAGAGATGGCCACGGCGCTGCGCGCCTCGCGGTGACAAGTGCTATTCGGGGTGGTACGGGACCGGTGTGCGGGCGTGCAGTTGGGC
The DNA here is from genome assembly GCF_000383695.1 of Thioalkalivibrio sp. ALJ15. Taxonomy (NCBI): domain Bacteria; kingdom Pseudomonadati; phylum Pseudomonadota; class Gammaproteobacteria; order Chromatiales; family Ectothiorhodospiraceae; genus Thioalkalivibrio; species Thioalkalivibrio sp. ALJ15. Next base: position 211,662 of record NZ_KB912056.1, on the reverse strand, counting down.
CAGGTGGTCTTCGTAGAGGGTCCAGATGCGCGGGGCGATGGCGCCGCGCGAACCGGGGTAGGTCAGGCGGTCGGGGTTGAAGCTGGCCAGGCGCTCGATCTCGGTGCAACGCAGTTCCTGGTCGACCACGTTGAAGATCAGGATCTGTGTGCCCTGGTCGGCGATCGGCAGCAGGGCCCCGATGATCCCGGTGTCATTGAGCCCGGGCTCGCCACGGGCATCGCCCAACTCGGCTGGCGGGCGTACCAGCGTGCCCAGCAGCTCATGGTAGGCCTGGCCGCAGGCAAAGCAGATCTCCGGCGCACGCAACCCCTGCACGCGTTCACAGGCCTGACGCACGGTATTGTCCGGCAAGACCATGCGCGCGGGCGGGATCGGGATGCGGTTGCTCTCGCCATTGGGCAGCAGGCGCGGGACGGCCTCCTGGCAGGAGGGACAGCGCCAGGTGGCGACCCGCGGGCCGTCGATCACGTTGCTGGGCGGCATGCGGTGGCCATGGTTCAGGGTGTGCGTTCAGTATACGGCGGGCGCGGCCGCTGCGCGGGCCGGCCCGCTCCGGCAGGTGCGTCAGCCGTAGTAGTCTGGCTCGTTGCCCGGGCGCCACTTGATGTTGCAGCCGAGGCTCGGGTGCTGCGGCTCGGGGGCCGGCTGACCGGCCAGCAGGGCATCGCTGGCGGCGCGCAGGTCACGCCCGGTGACCGGTGTGTCGGAGCCGGGGCGGGTCTCGTCGAACTGGCCGCGGTAGTACAGCTTGCGGTCGGCATCGAACAGGTACAGGTCCGGGGTGCAGGCGGCGTGGTAGGCCTTGGCCACGGACTGGTCCTCGTCCAGGCAGTAGGGGAACTTGTAGCCGAAACGACGGGCGTCGTCGCGCATCTTGTCCGGGGCGTCGTCCGGTACCGCCTGGATGTCGTTGGAGTTGATTGCGATCACCGCAATGCCCTTGTCCGAGTATTCGCGGCCGTAGCGCGCGAACTCGTGGCGGATCAGTTGCACGAACGGGCAGTGATTGCAGATGAAGGCAATCATGTAGCCTTTCGCGTCAGGGAAGCTGTCGAGGCTGATGGTGTCGCCGGAGATGGCGTCCGGCAGGGAGAAGTTCGGGGCCTCGGTGCCCAGTTCGATCATCTGCGAGGGGGTGCGGGCCATGGTTGCTCCGTTAAGCTTTGATTGGGGATTCGGGCGCCGATTATACGGATTGGGGCGGGGCGGATTAATCCGCATCGTCTGAAGGACAGCTTGAAACCATCCGGGCGCGGCACCAGTCTGGATAATACTTGAGTCATGGAGTCGGAAATATGGGCTGGGTCACGGGGACCGTGCAGGAGTGCAAACAGTGGACGGATCGCCTCTTCTCGCTGCGGGTAGAGGCGGATGTGGAGCCGTTCAAGGCCGGGCAGTTCAACCGGCTGCGCCTGGAGATCGACGGCGAGCCGGTCGCACGCCCCTATTCCTATGTGAACGCGCCGGACGAAACCCCGCTGGATTTCTACCTGATCACGGTGCCGGAGGGCCCGTTGTCGAACCGGCTGGTGCAGCTGGAGCCCGGGGATACGGTTGAGCTGATGCCTCGCGCCACGGGGTTCTTCACCCTGGACGAGCTGCCGGACAGTCGCGACCTGTGGTTGCTGTCCACCGGCACCGCGCTGGGGCCCTTCCTGTCGATGCTGAAGACCGACACCCCGTGGGACCGCTTCGAGAACATCCGGCTGGTCCACGCCGTGCGCAAGGCGGACGAACTGACCTACCAGGATACGATCCGGCAGTTCCAGGAACGCGCCCCGAAACAGTTTCAGTACATCCCGTTCGTTAGCCGCGAACCCTGCCCGGGCGGGCTCGAGGGCCGCGTCCCCGCGGCGATTGCCGAGGGCCGCCTGGAGCATCACGCCGGGCTCGAGATCGCGCCGGAGCACTCGCAGGTGATGCTGTGCGGCAACCCGGCCATGGTAAAGGACACCGCCACCATCCTCCGCGAGCGCGGGCTGGAGAAGAACCGCCGCCGCAAGCCGGGACACATCACCACCGAGAATTACTGGTAGGCCCTGGGTCATGGTGTAGGAGGCCAGCCCTCTGGCCGATGGGCTTTACCCGCGCCCGATCGGCCAGAGGGCTGGCCTCCTACAAATTGTGGCGTGCGCTGGGGCTAATCGAGCAGGTTGGCGGCCCAGGCGTGGATCAGCCCGGCGACATACCGGGTGTGCTCCGGGCGCGAGAGCAGGTGGTCGGTCTGGTGCAGGGCGACGAAGCTCTTGGGGTGGTGGGCCTGCTGGAAGATCCGGCGGGCGTGATCGACGCTCACCACCGTATCGCCGGGGGCGTGCAGCAGCAGCAGCGGCTGCGTCATGCGTTCCAGGGCACTGTCCAGTGTCGGCTCTTCGATCGAATCCAGGAATGCCCGTCCGATCTCGACCGGGCGGCCGCCAATATTGACGCGGGCGAAGCCTTCGCGCTCGATGGTGTCAGCGATGTCACCAAACAGGTGCGCGACATGGCCGGGCCGGCTGGGTGCGGCGATGGTGACAATGCCGCCCAGTTCTTCGCGCTGGCTGCCGACGTGGATGGCCATGGCCCCGCCGAAACTGTGGCCAATCAGGAGGTCGGTGGGCTCGCCGGTCGCCTGTTTCAATGCATCCAGGGCCGCGTTCAGGTCCTCGCAATAGGTATCCAGCGTGCTGTCGCGAAACCGGCCCTCGGAGTCGCCCAGGCCGGCGAAGTCGAAACGCAGCGTGGCGATGCCTTCCTCCGCCAGGGCGCGCGCCAGGCGTACGGTCGCGGGGAAGTCCTTGGAACAGGCGAAGCAGTGTGCGATACAGGCCTGGCCCAGCAGCGGACCGTCATCCGGTTCGACCAGGACGCCGTTCAGGCGTATGCCGCGGGGGGTGTCGATGGGCAGGCTGGTGTTGCGGATGGCCATGGGCGCGGGATGGTCCGGGCGGGGTGGGTCTGCGATGATACGCGAGCTGGAAGTATCTCGTGACCGCACAGACAAGCGAGGAGGGGCTGTTGGAGACGGAGAGTCAGATTCGTGCACGACTGGCGGAGCTTGAGTCCGAGCATCGGGCGCTGGATTCCGCGATCGCGGTGATGCACGAGCAACCGGCACCGGATGCCTTCGCGATCCAGCGGCTGAAGAAGCGCAAGCTGCAGCTGAAAGACGCCATCCAGCGGCTGCGCAGTCGCTTGATCCCTGACCTGAACGCCTGAGCCGTCCCACAAAAGAAAACGGCGCCCGCAGGCGCCGTCTTCATCCGTCGTTTACAGCCGTCATGGCTGTGAGTGAGGCTAGCCCCAGATGTCCTGGGTGATCCCGGCGTACCACGCCTGAGTGTACGCGGCCTCGCGAGCGCGGAAGCTGGAGGTCTCGCCCGAGGGGCTGACACCGCCAGAGCCTTCGACGCCTGCTTGAGCACCATCCTGGTACTTGTACACGGCCGCCACGCTGATCCCGTGTTCCGGGGTGATCAGGCTGTAGCAGGTGTTGGCCGACGAGGGATCGAGCGGCTCCTGGTCCATCAACTCGCGCACAATCGCCGCGGCGACGATCTTGCCCTGGTTGTTGGCCGAGTGGCCGGACTTCGGCATGGCGCCCGCCACGCTGGCGTCCCCCAGTACGTAGATGTTGTCGTCCATCTCCGACTTGAAGGTTCGCTGGTCGACCGGGACCCAGCCTTCGTCGTTGGTCAGGCCGACATCGTGGGCGATCTGGCCGGCCCGCTGCGCCGGGATGAAGTTCATCACGTCCGCGCGCACGCGTTCGAAGCCACTGTCGGCCCGGGCGGTCATCTCGCCGACATCGATTTCCTCGACCAGGCCACCATCCGACGCGGCACGCCATTCGATCATGTCGCCGTAGTGCATCTCCCAGCCTTCCTCGAACAGGCCCTGCTTGGAGAAGTTGTCCTTGGCGTCGAGCACGATGATCTTGGAGCGTGGCTTGTGCTCCTTCAGGTAATGCGCGATCAGCGAGACGCGTTCGTACGGCCCCGGCGGGCAGCGGAACGGGTTCGGCGGCGCGACCATGACGAACACGCCACCGTTCGGCATCTCCAGTAGCTGCGAGCGCAGCAGCTCGGTCTGCGAGCCGGCCTTCCATGCGTGCGGGATCGTCTCCGCGTCGGCCTCTTCGATGCCGGGCATGTCGTCGTACTTGAAGTCGATTCCCGGCGACATGACCAGCTTGTCGTACTGCAGGCTGTCGCCGCTTTCGAGCCGGACGGTGCGGCTGTCGGCGTCCACGCCAACGACCTTGTCTTCGATCACGTCGATGCCGTCACGGTCGCGCAGGTTGTCGTAGCCGTGCGTGATTGCATCCATGCTCTCGAATCCGCCGATCACCCAGTTGCTGCCGTAGCAGGTGACGTAGGTGGCGTTGGGTTCGATCAGCGTGACCATCATGTCCGGAGAGAACTGTTTCAGGTAGCGCGCCGTGGTGGCACCGCCGGAGCCGCCCCCGACCACGACCACATGGGCCTTGGCGCCGTTACGGGCGGCACGCGGGGCGCAGCCAATACCGGTCAGGGCGGCCGCGCTGGTGATCCCGAAGGCCTTCAGGAAATGGCGTCGAGTAAAATTGTGCATTGTTGTCATCCCCCGTGATCAGAAGCGCGAGAAGTAGACCGACATCGCTTCGATCTCTTCGTCCGTGTAGCCCTTGGCGTGACGATCCATGATGGTCGCGTCACGGTCGCCATCGCGGAATGCGCGCATCTGGCTCTGGATTACCTCCGGCGGGATTCGGCCCAGATCGGGCACGCCCTTTTCGGCGCCGGCGGCGTTGTGGCAGGCCTTGCAGGAAGCGGCCATCAGCTGGCCACGGGTGATTTCGTCATTATCGGCGATAGCCTGGGATGCGGTACCCGCCATCGCCAGCGAGGCCACCAGCCCCGCCACGAACAAACGTGATTGCTTCATGTGAACGGACTCCTCCGTCGTGAAGTGACTTTGTTATATGGCGACAGCTATCTCGGTACTGCCTTGTTTCTACTGCCCGGTGCGGTTGCCGGGCCGGTATGCACTTCCGGGTGTGTTCGCCCGGAGTTGCGCCTGATCGTGTGATGGAACGATCATTGTTCTGGGATATAGCACAACGTATCCATCTTTTCGATGCCTTGAGAAGGCATCTGCAGCAGGAGAGAGGCCATGACAGGGGAACGTCGGCGCCATCCGCGCATCCCGATGACCGTCGAGGTGGTGGCGGAATGCAGTGATGGAAGCCAGGTACGGCTCACCACAAACGATATCTCCGGCGGTGGGGCCTTCCTGGCCTGGGAGGATCGTGATCAGGCCGGGATTGATGTCCTGAAGGGACTGAGTCCGGGCGATCAGTTTATGTTGCAGGTGTTTGGCCTGCTGGGGGATGGCGGTGAACCGCCGCGGGTGCAGGCGCAGGTGGTGCGAGTGATGGAAGACGGGGTCGCCGTACAGTTCGATTCTGCCGCGCTGGGGGTGTAATTCGACTCCGGCTGAGCCCGGAGCGCTTTTTACTGATCGGCGGCCTGCATCTGTTCCAGCCCGGCCTCCCATTCGTCCGCGATCATCGGATTGGCAACCAGGCGGTGGGCTGTGTCCGGGCTCCAGTCGTCGCGGGCATCCTCCAGAGCGCTTTCCCATTCCTCGACTGCGTAGTCGCCTCGGCCGACCGCACTGAGCGCTTGCAGCTCCGCCTGGTATTCCGGCCCGAGCCCACTCATTGTGTCCTCCAGCTCGCGCAGGGTCAGATCGCCCGCGTGGTCCGCCAGGACCTGCATGGCCCAGTCATCGTCCGAGGTGTCGGGGTTCGAGTCGGGGAACACGACCTCCTCCTTGGCGTGGAACTCCCGCGCCGCCTGGATCAGGCGGGCCAGCGTGTCGTCCTCGATGCCCAGGGGGGAGGCCATGGCCGGGTCAGTGCGCCGTGCTGCGCTCCTGGGCGAGTACCCAGGGGGCGGCGACGATGGCGGTAAAGACGGGGTTGTTCGCCGCCCAGCGCCGTGCGTCGTCATCTGTGGCACGGGCGACCTGATCACTGGCCAGCCATTCGCTGACCTGATGCGTGGCATCGTCGCGAATTGCGCGGGCCACCTCGATCAGGTCCAGTTCGGGGGCCACGCGAATCACCACACCACGGGCGAAATGCGGCATCAGTTCGTCCCAGCGCAGGGGGCCGGCTTCTTCCTCCAGGGGTACCTCGGGTTCGGAGGGGGCAGGGGCTTGGGTCATGACGGGAACATCCGGTTTCAGATAACGTTCAGGCTAGGCCTATAGCCTTGTAGCTGCAAGAGTTTGTTCGCCCACACCGTCACGGAGACTACCGCTATGCGCCCCGGACCGGAGACCGTTGCCAAAGGCGGTGGCCGGAGACGCCGAGTCATCGGCGGCGCGGGTGTGCTCGGGCTTCTGCTGGCGATCCTGGTGGCGCCCTTCGCGGCGCAGGCCCAGTTCATCACCGAAGACCCGCGCGCGGCCGTCTGGACCCTGGACGAGGCGGTGTCGCGGGTGGAGGCCAACTACCCGGGGCGAGTCCTGTCCGCACGCGAAGATTTGACCGAGTACGGGAATCGCGTGTTTATCGTGCGTATCCTGACCGACAACCAGCAGGTACGAACGATCAAGATCGAGGAAGGGACGGAGCTCGACCCATGAATCTGCGCGTGGTAGTAATCGAGGACGACCTGGCTCTGCGCAGCCAGATCGCCGAAGAGATGGAGAACAATGGCTGTCGCGTGGATACCGCCTCGGACGGCGACACCGGCCTGTACCTGCTGACCGAGTACCACTGCGATATCGCGGTGGTGGACCTGGGGCTGCCGGGCATGGACGGGCTCGACGTCATTCGCAAGGCCCGCGAGGTCAAGCCACAACTGCCCATCCTGATCCTCACGGCCCGTGACCGCTGGCAGGACAAGGTTGAAGGGCTCGAGGCCGGGGCCGATGACTACCTGACCAAGCCATTTCACATCCAGGAGCTGGTCGCGCGCCTGCGCGCCCTGGCTCGCCGCAGCCTGCAGGCCGGCCGCGAACGGCTGTTGTTCGGGCCGCTGGTGATCGACACCGCCACCGACGATGTCCGCCTGAACGACGAGCCGGTCTCGCTGACCACCTTCGAGTACCGCCTGCTGCTGACGCTGGTGCGCCAGCCGGGGCGCGTGCTGAGCAAGGAGGTGCTGGCGGACTACCTCTACGAGCACGACGAGGATCGCGAGAGCAACGTGATCGAGGTGTTGATCGGCCGCCTGCGCCGCAAGCTGGACCCGGACGGCAGCCTGGGCCTGATCGAGACCCTGCGCGGTCGGGGCTACCGTTTCGTGCGCGAGGCGGATGCCACGACCCCGTCCGATTCCACCTCGGACTCATGACGCCGCATTCAGGCTGCATCGCCCCTTCGTCCGCCATCTCATGAGACGCCCCCTGCGCCAGATCCGCAGCAGCCTGACCCTGCGCCTGGCACTGGTCGCGGGGGCTACCGTGCTGGTGTTTTCCCTGCTGACGGCCTGGGTGCTGGAGGCCGCCTTTCGCGACAACGCGGCAGATGCCGTCGAGACACGCCTGGAGGCCCAGGTCCTGCTGTTGATGGGGCTGGTCGAGGTCGTCGGGCGCAACGAGGTCCGCGTCCCCGATATGCTGCCCGAGAGCCGCCTGCAACTGCCCGCCAGTGGCCTCTATGCCCGCATCCTCGGTCCCGACGGTCGCACACTCTGGCGCTCCCCGTCCGCGGTGGGGGTCTCCCTGCGCGGCTGGTCGGAGGACGACTTCTTCGCCTTCAGCCTCCCCGTGCAGTGGGAGCTGGACGGTGGCCAGGTCGGGCTGACCTTCCAGATGCTGGAGGACCGAGAGGCCTTCGAGGAACAGGTGGAGCAGTATCGCGCCAGCCTCTGGCAGGGGCTGATGACGATGACGTTCTCGCTGATCGTCGCCCTGGGGCTGGCGCTGTGGTTCTGGGGGTTGTGGCCGCTGCGCCGCGTACAGGGCGACCTGGAGGCGCTGCGGCACGGGGATCATGGGCGACTGGAGGGCCCGTACCCGACCGAGGTGCAGGCCCTGACCGGAAGCATCAACGATCTGATCGAGTTCGAGCGCGCGCGGCTGAACCGCCAGCAGAACGCCCTGGCTGACCTGGCCCACAGCCTGAAGACCCCGATTTCCGCGCTGCGTCTCAACCTGGAGAGCCAGAACCCCGACCCCGAGGACATGCGGCGCCAGGTCGACCGGCTGCAGGCCATGGTGCAGCACCAACTCAGTCAGGCGCAGCGCCTGGGTCCGGCGCCGTTCCAGGCGCCCGAGCCGTTGGCCCCCATCATCGAGCGTACCTGCCAGGCGCTCGGACGGCTCGCCAGCCAGCAGGGCGTGGACCTGGACAGCGAGCTCGACCCTGGCTGTGCCCTGCGCATGGAGCCGGGTGCGATTTTCGAACTGCTGGGCAACACCCTGGACAACGCGATCCGCCATGCGACCAGCCGGGTGCGGATCTCGACGCATTGCACGCCGCAGGCCGTCACCCTGACCATTGATGACGATGGGCCCGGCATCGCGCCAGCGGATCGCGCCCGGGTACTGGAGCGGGGAGAGCGCGCCGACGTGCGCGGCGATGCCGAGGCCGGCCAGGGCCTGGGGCTCAGCATCATCCAGGCCCTGGTGCAGGACCACGGTGGCGAGCTGCATATCGAACAGGCACCGGAGCTGCATGGTGCCCGCATCCGGATGGTGTTCCCGGCGTCTTAAACCGGGTGGCCTGCATGGCCTCATGATGCGTTTCGCGTTGCTCAACGCATCCTACGATAGGCAGGGCGGGCTGTAGGATGTGTTGAGCGCAGCGAAACGCATCGCCCCGGGCCGAGATCAAAGCCTAAGGTCTTCCATCGGAAGGGACGGCGATTCGTTCAGCACCCCCGCACGAACCAGCGCTGCCGCGCCGCAGGCAAACGTCCAGCCCAGGTGCCCGGACCCGGTATTCAGGTGCAGGCCCTCGATGGCGGTCGGGCCGAGGATCGGCGTGCCACGGGCGCTCATCGGGCGCAGCCCGGTCCAGGGTGCCATCGTCTGCGGGTCGAAGGTCGCGGGTAGGCCGGTCAGGGTGCGCCGACACTGATCGAGGACATTCGCCGCGCGCTTGGTATTCAGATGGCGATCGCGGCCGGCGAATTCGGCGGTGCCGGCCAGGCGCAGGCGTTCCCCCAGCGGGGTCATCACCACCTTGTTGGCGTCATCGATCAGCGGCAGGTTCAGCCGGCAGTCGGCGTTCATCGGGAGGGTCAGCGAATAGCCCTTCACCGGGGCGACGGGCAGATGCAGCCCCAGCGGGCGCAGCAGGTCCGGGGCGTGGTAGCCGTTGGCGACCACGCAGGCCGCCGCCGCGATCGGCCCTTCGGAGGTCTCCACCGCATCGATGCGGCCGCGGTGGGTGCGCAGGCGTCGAACCGCGACATTCGGGTAATAGCGGGTGCCCCGGCGCTGGCCGATCGCGAGCAGTTGCTCGGTGAAGCGGGCCGCGTCGCCGATCGCATCCCCGGGGAAGAACAGCCCGCCGCACAGGCGGTCGCGCACTGGGGCCAATGCCGGCTCCTCGGCGATGATCCGCTCCACGTCCCAGTCTTCGAAGCGCACGTCCTCGTCGCGCATCGCCTCGCTGGCGGCACGGTTGTGGGCCTGGCTGGCTGGGTCTTGGAACAGCTTCAGGATGCCGCAGCGCCGAAAGTCGAAGTCCAGCCCCTCGCTCGCCAGTTCCCGCTGCAGCCGGTCGATCTCACGGAGCGAGAACGCGGCCAGTCGGGCATTCAGGCGGGTGTGCTGCTCGAACAGCGAACGGCGGCTGTGCCACAGAAAACGCAGGCCCCAGCCGGCCAGCCCCGGCAGGGCGCGCGGGCGCAACAGCAGCGGCGACTCCGTGCGGCCGAGAAAGCGCAGCAGGTCCAGCCCGACGCCGGGGGTGTTCCAGGGTTCGGCGTGGCTCGCATGCAGCATGCCGCCATTGGCCTGGCTGGAGCCGGTGGCGGGGGTGGGGGCGGCGTCCACCAGCACGACCTCGGCCCCGGCCTCCTGCAGGTACCAGGCGGTGGTCACACCGATCACGCCGGCCCCGATCACGACTACGCGCATCCGCTGCTTCCCTTATCAAGAACGCTCATGTACCACTTGCCAGTCGTTGGATCACGTCCGCGTATTCGCGTTCCAGCCGTTTCGGCGACACCTTCTCGCGCGTGCCCAGTTCCTGGGCGAACTGCGAGACGCGAAACTCCTCGATGCGGTAGCGAAACGCGAGCACGTCCGGGTGGTCCGGCGCCCGCGCGATCAGCTCCTGGGCCTGCTGCCACAGCGGCTCGACCGCCACACGACGGGCGCGGTCCTTGTCCGGCGCCTGGGTCAGGCGTTCCAGGCGCTTGTCGATTGCCTGCAGGTAGCGCGGCAGCTCGGGCAGCACGTCATGCGGGGTACGCAGCAGGAAATCGGCCGGGACCAGGGCCTCGAGCTGCCCGCGGATGTCGCGTGCGGCCTCGATCCAGGAAAGCGGCAGATCCCCCTGCAGCCGGGTGCGCAGGTCGTGCCAGTGGCGCAGGATCTCGGCGGCAAGGCGCGAGAGCTCCATCACCGTGGGCGAGAACTCGGGCAGGCGACCCTCCAGGCGTTCTTGAAAGGCTTCGGCATCGCGTGGCCAGGGATCGGCCAGGAACACGCGGTCGGCCGCGGCCTCCAGGATCTGGTCGCGCAGGGCCTCGCAGCTGCCGAGCGTCGAGTAGTTCAGGCAGGCGCGTTCGATCTCCGGAAGCTGGCGGCGCAGATCGCGGGCGGTCTTGCGCGCGCCCAGCAGGAACAGCCGGCGCAGCCCCGCGCGGTGCGCCCGCGCGGCCCGCGCGGGGTCCGGTTCCAGCTCCAGCGAGACGGCGTCGCCGCGATCGACCAGGATCGGGAAGGCGCGCAGCTGCGCCCCCTGGTGATCGAATTCGACGCTCTCCGGCAATGCGCCGAAGTCCCATTCGGTGATCCCCTCGCGGGTGATCTCGTCCGGGCGGCTGGCGTCGAAGTGGGCCTCGGCGCTGTCGCCCAGCCGGCGCTTCAGCGCGGCCAGGTCGCGGCCGCTGGCCTGCTCGTTGCCTTCCGGGTCGAGGATGCGGAAGCGCATCACCAGGTGTGGCTCCAGGTTCTCCGGGCGCCAGGCATCCAGCGGGATCTCGGTACCGGTCATCGCGCGCAGGGCCTCGGCCAAGGCCGGGATCAGCGGGCCCTGGCGGTGCTCGATGCGCGCGAGCGCGGCCTGCGCGAAGTCCGGCGCGGGCACGAACTGGCGGCGCAGGCCCTTGGGCAGGCTCTTCAAGAGGCCGGTCACGCGCTCCTCCAGCAGCCCCGGTACCAGCCAGTCGCCCAGCCAGTCGGGTACCGCGTTCAGCGCCGCGATCGGGATGGTCACGGTCACGCCGTCGTCCGGCTGGCCCGGTTCGAAGCGGTAGGCCAGCGGCAGGCGCAGGCCCTCGACCTCCAGGTGGTCAGGGTAGGCCCCTTGTGGGAGTGCGGTGTCCGGTTCGTTCAGCAGCTCCGCGCGGTCGATCCGCAGGGCGTCCGGGTCCTTCGTCTCGGTCTTGCGTGCCCAGGTCTCGAAGCTCGTGCCGTCGGTGATCTCCGCCGGCAGGCGGGCATCATAGAAGTCGAACAGGCGATCCTCTTCCACCAGCAGGTCGCGCCGGCGCCCGCGCGCCTCCTGCTCGGCGATCTCGGCCACGGCCTCGCGGTTGGCCTGTACCCCCTTCGAGCGGGTGCGCAGCTCGCCGCCGACCAGGCCCTCGCGGATCAGGATGCGCCGCGCCTCGGCCGGGTCGTGCTTCGCGAAGTCCACCGGCTTTTTAGGGGCGACGACCAGGCCATACAGGGTGATGCGGTCGAAGGCCCCGACGCGCCCGCTGCGGCGCTGGAAGTGCGGCTCGAAGATGTGGTGCTTGAGCAGGTGGGGGGCCGCGCCCAGGATCCAGTCGGGCTCGATACGGGCATTGTCGCGGGCGTAGACGCGCGTGGTCTCGGCGATCTCCGCGCTCATCACCCAGGCTGGTTTCTTCTTCGCCAGGACCGACCCGGGATGGATCTGGAAGCGGCGGTTGCGTGCGCCTAGATAGTCGCCGCGCTCGGTCTTCTGTCCGATCTGGCTGACCAGTCCGGTCAGCAGCGCGCAGTGCACGGGCTCGGCGTCGGCGGGCTGGTGGTTCGGCTTCAGGTCCATCTCGCGGGCCTGGCGCAGGAGCTGCACGCGCAGCTCCTGCCACTCGCGCATGCGCAGGAAGTTCAGGAAGTGCTCGCGACACCAGCGTTTCAGCGCATTCGAGCCAAGGTCCTCGCGTGCGGTGTGCCAGGCCTCCCACAGCCTCAGCATGCCCATGAAGTCGGAGCCCTCGACCTGAAACTCGCGATGGGCCTGGTCCGCGGCCTGCGTGGCCTCGGCCGGGCGCTCGCGCGGGTCCTGCAGCGACAGGAAGGCGGCGATGGTCGCGGTCTCGGTCACGCAGCCGTGATCGGCCCCGGCCAGCAGCATCGCGCCGTGGCGCGGGTCGATGGGCATGCGCGCCAGCTGGCGGCCGCGCGGGGTGATGCGCCCGCGCGCATCCACCGCGCCCAGCTCCTCCAGCAGGCGGTAGCCGTCCTTGACCAGGCGCGGGTCGGGCGGGTCCACGAACGGGAACTGGCGCGGCTGGCCGAGCTTCAGCGCGGCCATCTGCAGGATCACCGAGGCGAGGTTGGAGCGCTGGATCTCCGGGTCGGTGAACGGGGGGCGCAGGTTGTAGTCGTCCTCCGCGAACAGCCGGATGCAGATGCCGGGGCCGAGCCGTCCGCAGCGCCCGGCGCGCTGGTCGCAGGCGGCCTGCGAGATCGGCTCCAGGCTCAGGCGCTGCACCCGCGAGCGCCAGGAGTAGCGCGAGACGCGGGCCAGCCCCGAGTCGATCACGAAGCGGATGCCGGGGACCGTCAGTGCGGTCTCGGCGACGTTGGTGGCCAGCACGATGCGCCGCCCGGCGTGGGACTGAAAGACCCGCGACTGCTCGCGGGCGGATAGGCGCGCGTACAGCGCCAGGACCTCGGTGTCCGCGCGCACCTGGCCGCGCAGGGCCTTGTGGGCGTCGCGGATCTCGCGCTCGCCGGGCAGGAACACCAGGATGTCGCCGGGGCCGGCACGCTCGCATTCGGCGACCGCGTCGCGGATGCCGTCGAACAGGTCGCGTTCGCCGCGGCCGGTGTTCTCGTCCTCGCCAGTCTCTTCCGGCTCGATCGGGCGGTAGCGCAGCTCCACCGGGTAGGTGCGTCCCGCCACGGTCAGGATCGGGGCGTCGTCGAAGAACGCCGACAGCCGCTCCGGGTCCAGCGTGGCGGAGGTGATGATGATGCGCAGCTCCGGGCGCTTCTTCGACAGGCGCTTGAGCACGCCCATCAGGAAATCGATGTTCAGGCTGCGTTCGTGCGCCTCGTCGACGATCAGGGTGTCGTAGGCGCGCAGTTCCGGGTCATGCGCCAGCTCCGCCAGCAGCATGCCGTCGGTCATCAGCTTGACCCAGTTGTTCGGCCCGGTCTGGTCGGAGAAGCGGACCTTGAAGCCGACGGTGGAAGTCTTGTCGCCCCCGAGCGTGGTGCCCAGCTCCTCGGCGATGCGGCTGGCGACCGAGCGGGCCGCGATACGGCGCGGCTGGGTGTGGCCGATCAGCCCGGCCTCGCCGCGTCCGGCCTCGATGCACAGTTTTGGTAGCTGGGTGGTCTTGCCGGAGCCGGTCTCGCCGCATAGCACCAGCACCGGGTGTTCGCGGATCGCGGCGATAATCCGTTCGCGCTCGGCATGGATCGGCAGGTCGCCGGCATAGACGGGCTGCGGGCGCAGGCGTTCGCGTTCGGCGGCGCCCTGTTCGGCGTGTGCAAGGCGTTCGGTCAGGGTGGAGACGAGCCGGTCGCAGGGCTGGCCGCGCTTGTGCCGCTGGCGGGCCCGGCGCAGCAGTTCGCCCAGTTCGCGGCGTTCGCTGCCCTGCGGCAGGGCCTCTACGGTCCTCGCCAGCGCGTCCAGGTCCGGGCCGGCCGCGGCCATCAACCGTCCCGATGACGCAGGCGCAGGGCCTCGATGTTCTCCGAGCGCAGGCGGTCCAGGGCGCGGTTGACGTCGTCCTCCTGGGTGAAGGGGCCGACAAAGACGCGGTGCCAGGTGTCGCCCTCGATCTCGACCTCGTGCACCTGCGGGCTCAGGCCCAGCAGAGAGATGCGGGCCTTCATCTCGTCGGCCTGTTCGAACCGCCGGAACGAGCCGATCTGCAGGATCACAGGATCGCCCTCGGCCGGGGAGGCCGGGGGCGGGACCACCTGATCCTGCGGGACTTCGCGTTCGCCCCGGGGGACGCGAACCTCGTCTTCGGGCAGCAGCTCGTAGTAGCGAAACCGCGGCTCGTCATCGGTGGGCAGGCGCTCCGGCTCCGCTGCCGGTGCGCGCTCGGCCGGGGGCTCCGGTTCGCCGAACAGGGCACCGATGTCGGGTGAACGATCGGCCCCCTGGAGATAGAGCACGGCGGCGATCCCGAGCCCGATCAGCAGGCCGGCGAACATCCAGACCCAGCCCGGGATCGGTCGCGAGGCGCGGGCGGGGGTCGTCTTGCGGCGCTTGCGGCGGGCCTGGGCCATGGGCTACATCCGTTCGGGGGCGGTGACGCCGAGCAGGCGCAGCCCATTGTGCAGCACCTGCTTGATGCCGGTCAGCAGCGCCAGGCGCGCGCCGATGACGTTGGCGTCCTCTGCATTCAGGAACGGCACGGCGTTGTAGTAGGTGTGGAAGCCGGCGGCCAGCTCGCGCAGGTACTGGGCGATCTGGTGCGGCTCGCAGGTCTCGGCGGCCGCAGCGATCACCTCGGGGAAGCGGTCGAGCCGATCCAGCAGGTCGTCTTCCTGCGGCTCGGTCAGGCGTGCGGACAGCCCGGCGTCGTCCAGCGCGCTGGCGGTATGGCCGCGCTCGGCGGCGGTACGCAGCACGCTGGCGATGCGCGCGTGGGCGTACTGGATGTAATACATCGGGTTGTCGTTGGACTGCGACTTGGCCAGGTCCAGGTCGAAGTCCAGGTGCTGGTCGCAGCGCCGCTGCACATAGAAGAAGCGCGCGGCATCCGACCCGACCTCGTCGCGCAGCTCGCGCAGGGTGACGAACTGCCCGGCGCGGGTGGACATCGGCAGGCGTTCGCCCCCGCGGTAGAGGATCGCGAACTGTACCAGCAGCACGTCCAGGCGATCGGCCTCCAGGCCCAGGGCCTGCAGGGCGGCACGCACGCGCGGGACGTAGCCATGGTGGTCGGCGCCCCAGATGTTGATCACGCGCTCGAAGCCGCGCTGGAACTTCTCGCGGTGGTAGGCGATGTCGGAGGCGAAGTAGGTGTAGTCGCCGTTCTCGCGGCGCACCACGCGGTCCTTGTCGTCGCCGTAGTCGGAGGAGCGGAACCACAGGGCCCCGTCCTTTTCATAGAGCGCGCCATGCGCCTCGAGGTCCTGCACCGCGGCATCGATTGCACCGGAGTCGGCCAGGCTGCGTTCGGAGAACCAGCACTGGTATTCGACCCCGAACTCGCGCAGGTCGTCGCGGATGTCTTCAAGGATCGCGTTCAGGCCGCAGTCGAACACCGTGCGGTACAGCGCCACGCCCAGCAGTTCGCGGGCGCGGGCGATCACCGCGTCGATATAGACCTCCTTGTCGCCACCGGCCGGCTCGTCCGGCGGCAGGTCGCGGGTCACGGACTCGGTCGGGTGCACGGCCTGGTCGCCGATCTGTGCGGTCAGGGCCTTGGCGACCGGATAGATGTAGTCGCCCTGGTAGCCGTTGGCCGGGAACGGGACCTGTACGCCGTGCTGTTCCAGGTAGCGCAGCCAGACGCTGGCGGCGAGGATGTTCATCTGCCGCCCGGCGTCGTTCACGTAGTACTCGCGGGTGACGTCGAAGCCGCAGAAGTCCAGCAGGTCGGCGACGGTGGCGCCGAAGGCCGCGCCGCGCCCGTGGCCGACATGCAGCGGGCCGGTGGGGTTGGCGGAGACGAACTCCACCTGCACCGGGCGGCCGTTGCCTACGCTCGAGCGGCCAAAGTCGGCAGCCTGGGTGGCAATGCGGCCCAGCACCTGGGTGCGGGCATCCGCGGCCAGGCGGAAGTTGATGAAGCCGGGGCCGGCGATCTCGGTACCGGCCAGGCCGTGCACCTCGGGCATCGCGGTGCACAGGGCCTCGGCCAGGTCACGGGGCTTGGTCTTCGCCGGGCGCGCGAGCTGCATCGCCAGGTTGCTGGCAAAGTCGCCGTGTTCGCGGTCGCGGGCACGCGTCACCTGCACCTCGACACCGTGATCGGCGGGTATGCGGCCATCGGCCACCAGGGTCTCCAGGGCGGCCGCGAGGGCCTGGGTAAGGGCGTCTTTCAAGGGAACCGAGTCCGTCGTCTCAAAAGCCCGGCATTCTAACCAGAATGCCGGCCCGATGCCTGTTCTGTGCGGGTTTCAGGCGAGCGAGACCGGGTCCACGTCGATCGCGATGCGAACCCCGCGCGGCAGATCCTCGGTCTGCCAGGAATGCCGCGCCTGCGCGAGCGTCCGGTGCAGGGCCTGGCGCTCGGCCGCGCGCAGCAGGATCTGCTCGCGGAAACGCCGGTTCACGCGGTGGCGCGGGGCGGGCGCCGGACCCAGCACGCGCAGGTCCCCGTGCCGCGTCGCGAGCAGGTGTCCCGCGATGGTCTCCGCGTGGCGATGCGCCGCCGCGGCCTCGGCGGCCTCGACGCGGACCAGGGCCAGGTGCCCGTACGGCGGCAGCCCGGCCGCCTCGCGTTCGGCCAGCAGCGGCTCCAGCATCGCCGGGTAGTTACCGGCATCCAGCCCCCGCATCAGGGGGTGATCGGGGTGGCCGGTCTGCAGCAGTACCCGCCCGCCCCCGTCGCCCCGGCCCGCGCGCCCGGCGGCTTGCACGATCAGTTGCAGGGTGTGCTCGGTGGCACGCAGGTCCACGCTGAACAGCCCCTGATCGACGTCGACCACGCCGACCAGTCCGACGCGCGGGAAATCGTGCCCCTTGGCCAGCATCTGGGTGCCGACGACGATTGCGGCATCCAGATGCCGGATGCGATCCAGTGCGGCCTCCAGGGCCCCCTTGTGACGCACGCTGTCGCGGTCGAGACGGATGATTGGTGTCTGCGGGAAGTGCCGAGCCAGCGCCTGTTCCAAGCGCTGGGTACCCAGCCCGCGGTGGGCCAGGGTCTCGCCGCATTCCGGGCAGTGTTCGGCGCGGGGCTCCTGGTGCCCGCACAGGTGGCAGATCGCGCGGCGATCATGGGCATGCACGGTCAGGTGGGCATCGCAGTCCGGGCAGTCGGCGACCCAGCCGCAACCCTCGCAGGTCAGCACCCGGGCAAAGCCGCGCCGGTTGAGCAGGACAAAGCACTGCTGGCCCTCGGCCAGGGTCTGCTGCATCGCATCCAGCAGTGGAGCGGTCAGGCCCTCGTCCGGGCTGTGCACGCGGGTGTCGATCGTCTCCACGCCAGGTGGCTGCGTGCCATCTGGGCGGGTGCGCAGATGTACATGGGTGTAGCGGCCCTGGCGCGCGGCGTGCAGGGTCTCCAGGGTGGGCGTCGCCGAGCCCAGCACGACCGGGACCTGTTCCAACTGGCCACGCTTGACCGCCAGATCCCGCGCGCTGTAGCGAAAGCCGTCCTGCTGCTTGAACGCGCTGTCGTGTTCCTCGTCGACGATGATCAGGCCCGGCTCGGGTAGCGGGACGAACAGGGCCGAACGGGTCCCGACGACGATGCGGCGCTCGCCCTGGCGGGCGGCCTCCCAGGCGCGCAGGCGCTCGCCCTCGGCCAGGCCGGAGTGCAGCAGTGCGACCTGTCCCGGAAAGCGCTGCTGGATGCGCCCTGCAAGTTGCGGCGTCAGCGCGATTTCCGGGATCAGGAACAGGACCTGACGGCCACGCGCTACCGCATCGGCGGCCATGCGCAGATAGACCTCGGTCTTGCCGCTGCCGGTGACGCCCTCCAGCAGCATCGGGCGGGGATCGTCCGGCGACACCGCCGCGATGGCCGCCTCCTGCTCGGGGGTCAGGGTGTAGTCGATACTGGTGGGGGGCGCTGGTGCGCGCGGATCGGCGCGCGTCTGTTCCAGCCAGCCGCGTGCCTCCAGCTGTCGCAGGTCCTTGGCGGTGATCTGCAGGGCGGCCGTGGTGGACAGCGTCGTCCGGTCCAGCGCGGCCCCGAGCGCGGGCAGGGCACGAAGGATGGCGAGCTGGCGGCGGCCCCGTACCTGCCCTTCCGCCAGCGCTGTGTGGCCAGCCGGGGTGAGCCGCCAGAGGGGTTCAGGGGTCAGGGTGGGTACAAGGTGGCCCCGCCGCAGGCCGGGTGGCAGCGCGCCGAGGAGGGCCTCGCCCAGCGGGTGGTGATAGTAGCGGGCACCAAAGCGCAGGAGTTCCAGAACCGTCGGCGTTAGGATCGGCCCCGGATCGGGGGAGGGCAGTGCCTCGCGCAGCTTGTTCTCGGGCACGTCGCTTTGGTTCGCGAGTGCGACGACGATGCCGATCGCCTCGCCACGCCCGAAGGGTACACGGACCCGTTGCCCGGGCCTCAGATCGGTGTCGTCGGGGATCCGGTAGTCGAACAGGCGGTCCAGCGGTCGGTCGAGTACGACCTGGGCAATTCCGTTCTCGGGCATGCGACTAGTCTACGCCAGTCCGCAGGGGCGCAAGAGTGTGACCGTTATCCACAAAACCTGTGGATAACTCTGTGGAGGAAATGGGGTGAAACGCGCTAAACGCCTGTTGCTGCTTGGTTCGTATCAGAATGGCCAAAAAGCGACCAAAGTGTTTTTGTGTATTTAGATCAACAGCTTGTGAGGTATTGGTGATATCGGTTGGCTGTTGTGTCACCTAACTGCCATCGTTTGTATCCGCCTGTGGGTATCCTGTACAGGTCGTGTACAGGTGTTGGTCCGGTATTGATCTGCCGGAGGGCTGCGCACAAAAAAGCCCGGCCGCCGAAAACGGGGGCCGGGCTCGCAAGCGAGGACCGGGCGCCAGGCCCGGTCCGGGCCTAGCCGAGGGCCTTGACCGAGGCCACCAGTTCGGCGGCCACCTTCTGGCCGTCGCCGTACAGCATCTGGTTGTTGTCGGCATAGAACAGGTGGTTCTCGATGCCCGAGAACCCCGCGCCCTTGCCGCGCTTCACGCAGATGACGTTCTGGGCCTGGTCGGCGTTCAGGATCGGCATGCCGTAGATCGGCGACTCCGGATTGGTCCGAGCCACCGGGTTCACGACGTCGTTCGCGCCGATCACCATTGCGACATCCGCGGTCTTGAACTCCTCGTTGATCTCGTCAAGATCGAAGATGATGTCGTAGGGCACGCCGGCCTCGGCCAGCAACACGTTCATGTGCCCGGGCATGCGGCCCGCGACCGGGTGGATCGCGAACTTCACGTCCACACCACGCTTCTGCAGCAGCTGGGTGAACTCCCAGATCTTGTGCTGCGCCTGCGCGACGGCCATGCCGTAGCCCGGCACGATAATGACCTTCTCGGCGTAGGCCATCATGATCCCGGCATCGTTGGCCTGGATCTCCTTCATCGTGCCTTCGATCTCTTCCTCGGCACCCCCGGAGGAGCCGCCGAACTGGCTGAACAGGATGTTCTTGATCGGACGGTTCATCGCCTTGGCCATCAGCTGCGTGAGCAGCGTACCGGCCGCACCGACCACGATACCGGCGATCATCAGGGCCGGGTTGTCGAGGACGATCCCCTTAAGGCCGACCGCGAGGCCGGTCAGCGCGTTGTACAGCGAGATGACCACCGGCATGTCGGCGCCGCCGATCGGGAGGGTCATCAGTATGCCGAAGGCCAGCGACAGCACGAAGAACAGCAGCAGAGTGAACGAGCCGATCTCGCCGCCACTGGTGGCCATCATGAAGCCCAGCAGCACGGTGATCGCGAAGATCGCGATGTTCACGACCTGCTGGCCGCCGAAGGTGAAGGTCTTCTTCATCAGGCCTTCAAGCTTGGCGTAGGCCACCAGCGAGCCGGAGAAGGCCACCGAGCCGATCAGCGAGCCGGTCACGGCGATCGCCAGACCGGTGTTGGTGACGGTTTCCGGGGTGGCCTGCAGCAGGTAGATCGCGCCGATACCGGCCGCGGCGCCGCCGCCCATGCCGTTGTACAGCGCGATCATCTGCGGCATGTCGGTCATCGCGACCTTCTTGCCGCTCCACCAGGCCAGCGCACCACCAATGGCGATACCCAGGATGATCAGGGTGTAGTTCACGCCGCCGGAGATCTCCGGATGCACGAAGGTCACGAGCGTGGCGATCACCATGCCCACGCCGGCCCAGATGATCCCCGGACGCGCGGTGGTCGGGGAGGACATCTGCTTGAGGCCGACGATGAACAGCACCGCCGCCGCGAAGTAGGCGAGGTTGATGATCAGACTCATGCCTTATCTCCCTTCTTGTCGTCCTTTTTGCTGGTCGTGAACATCTCCAGCATGCGTTCGGTGACGACATAGCCACCCACGGCGTTGCCCGCGGCCAGGATTACGGCGACAAAGCCGATGGCCTGTTCCAGCGGCGTCTGGGCATGGCCCAGCGCGACCATGGTCCCGACCAGCACGATGCCGTGGACAAAGTTGGAACCGGACATCAGCGGGGTGTGCAGGATGACTGGCACCTTGGAGATGATCTCGTAGCCGGTGAAGGCCGCGAGCATGAAGATGTACAGCGCGATAAAGCCTTCGATGATCATGATTGCGCTCCCTTCAGGGCCTCACGGGTGGCCTCGTGCACGATTTCGCCGTCGCGGGTCAGCACGCTCTTGGCGATGACCTCGTCTTCCCAGTCCGGCTTGAATTCGCCGCCCTCGGCGATCATCGGCGTGAGGAAATTGAGCAGGTTCTTGGCATACATCTCGGAGGCGTGCAGCGGGACCTGCGAAGGCACGTTCAGCGGCGCGTGAATGACCACGCCCTTGTGCTTGCTGGTCTTGCCCGGCTTGGACAGCTCGCAGTTGCCGCCGCCCTCGGCTGCGAGATCCACGATCACCGCGCCTGGCTTCATGCCCTCGACCATGTCCTTCGGGATCAGCTTCGGGGACTCGCGGCCCGGGATCGCGGCGGTGGTGATCAGCACGTCCGCCTTGGCGATGTATTCGCCCAGGGCGTCCTGCTGCTGCTTCTTCTCTTCCGCGGTCAGTTCGCGGGCATAGCCGCCTTCGCCCTCGGCGGAGACGCCCAGATCCAGGAACTTCGCGCCCAGCGATTCGACCTGCTCCTTGGTCGCGGAGCGCACGTCGTAGGCCTCGACCATCGCGCCCAGGCGTTTGGCCGTGGCGATCGCCTGCAGCCCGGCCACGCCGGCGCCGATCACGATAACCTTGGCCGGGCGGATGGTGCCGGCCGCGGTGGTCAGCATCGGGAAGAAGCGGCAGGACAGATCCGAGCCCATGATCGCGCCTTTGTAGCCGACCACGGCCGCCTGCGAGGACAGCACGTCCATGCTCTGCGCGCGCGAGATGCGCGGGATCAGTTCCATCGCGAAGCTCAGGATCTTGCGTTCCTGCATCGCCTTGACCACGTCCGGGTTGCGGTGGGCGTGGAACAGGCTGACGACGGTCGAGCCCTCCGGCAGTTGATTGACCTCTTCCACCGTCGGCGGCGCCACGCGGACCATCAGGTCCGACTGGCCGTAGGCCGCTTCGGTGTCGACTACGGTAGCCGACTCGTAAGAGTCATCCGGGAAATGGGCGTTGGTGCCAGCCCCTTTCTCCAGTTGCACGGTGACGCCCAACTGGGCGAACTTGGCCGCCACCGTCGGATCCAGGGCCACGCGGCGCTCGCCGCTGGCACTCTCCTTGGGAACGGATAATTTGATTGCCATGCGCTCTCTCCCCGGGCCAAGCGTTCCCGCAATCCCTCCGGGACGTTCGGCCGCGCTCGCGGGTGGTAATAAGGACGCCGAATAAGGCTTTTGTGGCCCATTCGGCGGAAAAAACGGCCAGCAAGTGTAGCGGAATCGCCTTCGCGCTTAAACAGCCCACCCATTTGTCGCGAATTCCGGGCCACCGCCGGCGGCTCAAACCGGTATTTATGCCCTTGTAATTGCGTTGAACGCCCGGCCTGTTTATTGTCAAGCAAGTTTCGTGCGATCCCGCGCCGCGCCAGCGGTCGACTCGGCGAAGGGGACATGGATTTGCTCACGCCCGGGGCGTCGGGCCTGCTCAAATTCCGCGTGAGCAAATCCGTGTTTCCTTGGAGACGGGACGAGGTCATGTTGCCGACCGAGCATCAGGTCCTGCGTACGGACGCTGCGGGCATGCCACTGGAATGGATCGGCCTGGAACAGGCCGTGCGCCTCTATTACACCGAGCAGGTCGCCTACGCCTGCGGGAGTCTGCTGTATCGCGTGCGCGGCGGCATCAACGCCCGTACCGGGCTGCAGTCCCGGGTCGAGGTCAACTCGATCATCGCCACCTTCGGCACCCGCCAGTCCCGCTTCAATCACTACATCCCGCCGCTCAACAACACCACTCTGTTTCGCCGCGACGCACATCTGTGCCTGTACTGCGGCCAGCACTTCTGTGAGCGTGATCTCTCGCGCGACCACGTCACCCCGATCAGCCAGAACGGGGCGGATACCTGGAACAACGTGGTCACCGCCTGCAAACGCTGCAACAACCACAAGGCCGGGCGCACCCCCGAGCAGGCCGACATGCAGCTGCTGGCGATTCCATTCACGCCCACCCACGCGGAGTACATCTATCTGAAAGGCAAGCGGGTGCTGGCCGACCAGATGGAGTTCCTGCTGGCGCATTTCCCCCGGACCAGCCCCCTGCGCGGCCGCCTCGGCTGATCGCACCCGCGCGCCTCGTGCGCGGCTCGCGCTATCCTTGGCAGGGAACCAACGCAACTGGCGTGACTCCGACAGGAGTCATCCACCCTCTATTGCCGCAGGGAGCACCATGAAGTACTTCGGAGAAGCGGATTACCGCCACGGCCAGCCGCGCAAAGCGGGCGTACTGCTGACCAACCTCGGTACGCCGGACGAGCCCACCGCCCCGGCGCTCAAGCGCTATCTGAAGGAATTCCTCTGGGACCCGCGCGTGGTCGAGTTCCCGCGCCCGCTGTGGTGGCTCATTCTCAACGGCATCATCCTCAATATCCGCCCGAAGCGTTCGGCCGCCAAGTACGCCACCGTCTGGACCGACGACGGCTCACCGCTGCTGGCCATCTCGCGGCGCCAGGCCGAGGGCGTGCGCAAGCGTCTGGCCGAACAGGTCGGCGAGGAGGTACCGGTCGCGCTGGGGATGCGCTACGGCAACCCCTCCATCGAGGCGGGCCTGGACGAGCTGCGCCGCCAGGGCGTTCGCCGCGTGATCGTGTTGCCCCTGTACCCGCAATATTCCGGGAGCACCACCGGCTCCACCTTCGACGCGGTGGCCGACGTACTGAAGGGCTGGCGCTGGGTCCCGGATCTTCAGTTCGTCGCCGCCTACGACGCCGAGCCCGGCTATATCGAAGCACTGGCCAGCAGCGTGCGCGAGCACTGGAATGCGCACGGCCGGGCGGACCGCCTGGTGATGTCGTTCCACGGCATCCCGAAGCGCTATCTGCTCAAGGGTGACCCGTACCACTGCCTGTGCCATGCCACCGGCCAGAAACTGGCTGCAAGGCTGGGTCTGAACGACGACCAGTGGCAGGTGACCTTCCAGTCGCGTTTCGGCCGCGAGGAGTGGCTGAAGCCCTATACCGACAAGACGATGAAGGCGCTGCCCAGGGAGGGCGTGCGCACGGTGGACGTGATCTGCCCCGGTTTCTCGGCCGACTGCCTGGAAACCATCGAGGAGATCGGCGACGAGAACCGCGAGATCTTCCTCAAGGCCGGTGGCGAACGCTTCCACTACATCCCGGCGCTGAACGACCGGTCCGACCACCTCGACTTCCTGGCCGGACTGGCCCGCCAGCACATCGCCCCGTGGCTGGACGATCCGGACAATGCCCCCGAGGCACGCGCCGCCGCCCGCGAACGGGCGCTGGCCCTGGGCGCGCAGCAGTAGGCCGCGATGGACGAGACCACCGCGCCCGGGCGAGTCGGCGAACCCGGCGAGACCGAGATCGGCGCCGTGATCATCGGCGACGAGCTGCTCAGCGGGAAGCGCCGTGACCGGCACCAGGAACACCTCACCGCGGCCCTGGCGGAGAAGGGGCTAGAGCTGGCCTGGATCCGTATTGTCGGGGACCACGCCGGCCGCCTGACGCAGACCTTTCGCGAGACGCTGGCAACCGGGGCGGAGGTCTTCAGCTTTGGCGGGATCGGGGCCACGCCGGATGATCGCACCCGCGCCTGCCTCGCCGAGGCGCTTGGGCTTCCCCTGCGGCCGCACCCGGATTTCATGACTATCCTCGAGGAACGCTTTGGCGCAGAGGCCTGGCCGCATCGCGTGCGCATGGCCGAATTGCCGGAAGGGGCCAGCCTGATCCCGAATCCGGTCAACGGCATCCCGGGGCTCAGCTGCCAGCGGCATCACTGCGTGCCGGGATTCCCGGTCATGGCCGAACCGATGGTGCGCTGGGTGCTGGACCAGCGTTTCCCCGGGCGCGATGCCGCCGCCGGCTCGGTCGAGGAGGTGCTGGTGCTCGAGAACGTGACCGAGAGCCGCCTGGTCCCGGTGCTCGAGGCCATGGAGGCGGCATTCCCCGATTTGCGCATCTCCTGTCTGCCACGGATGGACCGCCAGGCCCCGCAGGTCGAGCTGGGTCTGCGCGGCCCCCGCGCCCGCGTCACCGAGGGGCTGGCCGCGCTGCGCCAGCAGCTAATTTCCGGGGGCTTTCTGAGCCACTGACAGGGTAGTGTCGCGCGGTCCAGTGGGGGGCTTGCGCGCCCCTGCTTTCCCGGTATATTGCATTGGGCAGGCACTTGCCTGCGTGCCGCGTTCGCGGCCCGAATGGAAGACCCCGCCCGTGAACCTGCCTGTTCCTGACCCCATGTGGTCGGACCCTGTCGAGACGCTTCCGGCGCGTGCGCCGGGTGTAATCGAATCCCGAGTGCCCGAAGCCTGCGAGCCGGAGGGCTGGCTGGATGCGCTGGTGCACGATCAGCGGTGCGTCTGGCCTGACTTCCTGCCTGCGGAGACGGTCGATGCGCTGCACGACGAGGTCTATGCCCTGCGTGATGCCGCGCAGCTGGCGCAGGCGCGGATCGGTCGGGGTGGCGAGCGCCATCGCGACCGATCCACCCGCGGCGACTGGATCCACTGGCTGGATGGCGCCAGCCCGGCGCAGCAGGCGTTCATGGCACGCCTGGATGAGATCCGTCTGCAGGTGAGCCGGTCGTTGATCCCGGGGCTGTTCGAGACCGAATCGCACTTTGCCCTGTACCCGCCCGGGACCCACTACGAGCGCCATGTAGATGCCTTCCAGGCTGGCAATTGCCGCCGGCTGTCGCTGGTGTTCTATCTGAACCGCGACTGGCGCGAGCAGGACGGCGGCCAGCTCGCGATCTACGACGATGCGGACCGCGAATGCCAGCGCATTCAGCCGACGGCCGGTACCCTGGTGATGTTCCTCAGCCAGACCGTGCCGCACGCAGTGCTGCCCACCCGCCGCTGGCGCGCCAGCATCGCCTCCTGGATGCGTGTGCGCGAGCTTGCCAACCCGCTCGCCGGGCTCGACCGCTTCTGACGCTTCTGACACCGGCCGCGGCGCGTTCTTGCAGCCTGCGGCGACGGCGCCCATGATCGGGGAAGGGCGCTCCGCGCCCTTCGGTCGAGCGCAATGCGGCGGGCCAATATGGGCAAGATCCGGCAATGGCAGGACAACGATCGCACCTCACGAGACACGTCGCCCGACGTGCCCCTGCAGCCCTCGTCGGCTTCGATCTGGGCCGAGCGCTATCAGCTGCGTGACGCCCGGGGCGAGCCGGTGGATGCCTCGGTCGGGGCGATGTTCGACCGTGTCGCCGGGGCCCTCGCCGCGGTCGAGGCGCCGGACAAGCGCGCGTCGATCGAGCGCGAGTTCCGCTGGGCGCTGGACAACGGCGCCATCCCGGCCGGGCGGATACTGGCCAATGCCGGGGCCGAGGCGTACAAGCCGCAGACCACACTGATCAACTGCACCGTCTCGCGCACGATCCGGGATTCGCTGCAGGCCATCCTCGATGCCAATACGGCTGCCGGGCTGACGCTCAAGGCCGGGGCCGGCATCGGCTATGACTTCAGCACCCTGCGCCCGAAGGGTGCGCTGGTCGCGGGTGCGGGCGCGCCGACCAACGGTCCGGTCGCGTTCATGCAGATCTTCGACCAGACCTGCCGCACCATCGGCGCGGCCGGAGGTCGCCGCGGGGCACAGATGGCAACGCTGGACATCGGTCATCCGGATATCGAGCGTTTCATCCTCGCCAAGCGCCGCAAGGGGCGGCTGACCCAGTTCAACCTGTCCGTGCTGGTGCGCGATGCCTTTCTGGAGGCGGTCGAGCGCGACGACGAATGGGCGCTGGCCTTCCCGCTGCTGCCTCTGGAACAGGACGCGGTGGCCGCCTCCGATCTCGTCTATCGCGACTGGCCGGTGGTCGAGGACGGCTACCGCGTCGACGACCAGGGCCGGGTCGCCTGCCGTATCTACCGCCGCGTGCGCGCCCGCGAGCTGTGGGACACCCTGATGCGCAGCACCTATGACGTCGGCGAACCCGGCGTCATCCTGGTCGATCAGGTGAACCGCCAGAACAACGCCTGGTTCGACGAGGTGATCCGGGCGACCAATCCTTGCGGCGAGCAACCGCTGCCGCCGGACGGGGCCTGTCTGCTGGGGTCGGTGAACCTGACCCGGTTCGTGTCCGCGCCGTTCACCGCAGACGCCACCTTCGACTGGACGCGCTTCGAGCGGGTGGTGCGCGTGTTCACGCGCATGCTGGACAACGTCGCGGACATCTCCGGGCTGCCGCTGCCGGAACAGCGCGCCGAGATGCTGCGCAAGCGCCGCCACGGCATGGGCATCCTCGGGCTCGGGTCGGCTCTGGCGATGCTGGGGGAGACCTATGGCTCGGAGTCGGCCGCCGACTTCACCGCAGAGGTCTGTCGCCGCCTGGCGCTGGAGAGCTGGCGGGCCGGGCTGGATCTGGCACGCGAGAAGGGTCCGGCCCCGATCATGGACGAGGACTTCACGCTGACCGCGGACATGCTCCGGCGTCAGCCGGCGCTGGACGAGGCCGGCTATCAGGTGGGCGACGTGCTGAAGGGTCGGGAGCTGCATGCCCGCTTCAGCCCCTACATGCAGCGCATCGCCGAGGAGGACCCGGCGCTGGTTGCGGCGCTGGCCGAGGAGGGCGCGCGCTTTACCCACGCCACCTCCATCGCGCCCACCGGGACCATCAGCTTCTCGGTCGCCAACAACGCGAGCAACGGCATCGAACCGACCTTTCTCCATCACACCACGCGCAACATCCGCCGCCCCGGGCGGCGCACCCGCGAGGCCGTGGACTGCTACTCGTTTGAGCTGCTGGCCTACCGCGCCTGGGTCGATGCCGAGGCGGGACCGTGGGATCTGCCCGCCCACGCGATCACTGCGGACCAGGTCAGTGTGGACGCCCACATCCGCATGCAGGCCG
Source organism: Thioalkalivibrio sp. ALJ15 (assembly GCF_000383695.1). Lineage (NCBI taxonomy): Bacteria > Pseudomonadati > Pseudomonadota > Gammaproteobacteria > Chromatiales > Ectothiorhodospiraceae > Thioalkalivibrio > Thioalkalivibrio sp. ALJ15. The sequence goes on along the minus strand of NZ_KB912056.1, from coordinate 184,095 downwards.
CCGCGCAACCGTGGGTGGACTCGGCTATCTCCAAGACGCTCAACGTCCCGAGCGATATCCCGTTCGAGGACTTCCAGCAGGTCTACCTGCAGGCCTGGCGCGCCGGGCTCAAGGGCTGCACCACCTACCGGCCCAACCCGCAGGCGCAGATGGGCGTGCTGGTGGACCCCGAACGCCTGCGTAGCACCTGGTATACCTTCGCCCTGGCGGATGGCCGGGAGCTGACCCTGCGCGGTGACGAAGAGGTCGAGTACGAAGGCCAGATCCACACCGCCGCCAATCTCTTCGCCGCGCTGGACGAGGGCTACTACGACGACGTCTGACGCCGCCGGGGAGGACACGATGCACCGGATCGACCAGCCCATCATCGCCTTTCGCCGCTCGGACACCCCGCAGGGCGAGGGCGCGTCTAGCGGTGACGACCACCCGCTGGGCAAGCGCATCCCGTCGCGCCCCGAGGGCGAACTCGAGTCGGTCACCGAGAAGGTGCGCTACTGGACCCAGGACGGGCCGCAGACGGTCTATCTGGTGGTCAGCTTCGTCGCCGTCTCCGGCACGGTCAGCGGCGAGCGCGTGACCATCGAGCGCCCGATCGAATTCTTCCTGCCCACCGGGCAGCACTCCGAGTCCTACCAGTGGATCTCCGCGACCATGCGCAGCCTGTCGCTGGCGGCCCGTGGCGGCTACGCCGCCCGCGCCCTGCGCGACCTGCGCAAGGTCACCTGGGACCGCGGCCCGGTTCGCTGCGGCGAGAACGAATACGGCAAACCGCTGTACCACCCCTCCGAGGTCGCCGCGATCGCCCACGCCCTGCAGCGCATCCTCCAGCGCCGCGGCTTCCTGGATCCCGACGGCCACCCCCGCCCGCTACGCGAACTGGTCGCCAACTACCGCGACCGGACCCCGAAAGCCTCCGGCATCCTGGAAGCCCCGTACCTGGTGGCCACTGTCACCCCTTGCCCGCAGTGCGATGGCCATCTCGAGATCATCGACGGCTGTCCCACCTGTCGCGACTGCGGCTACTCGAAGTGCTGAGCATGGTTCCTGGGTAAGGATTACCCGGCGCGTTATCGGTCGTTGAGGGGCGGCCGCCTACGGCGGACGTTAGCCCGTCGTGATGCCGCGTTTTGCGCCCACCCACGGCCGGGTGATACACAGGGTCCGGGATCCCCGATTCGGGTGCAGACGCGGCGGCAGGGGTGCAACGGTCCTGGTCGCCCAGTCTCGGTTCGTGGGGGCACATTTCAGGCAACGAGGACAGCGCATGAATAATGTGGGGCGGAAGGCGAAGTGGGGTGCGGCGGTTGCCGTGGGTGCGGCGATGTTGGGCGTCGGCGCGATCGCCGCGGCCGATTCCTCGGTGGTTGAGGTCGACAATCGCTCCAGCGAGTCGATCCAGGGCTCGGTGCTGGAACTCTCCAGCTACACCGAGCGTTCCTTTAATCTCGCCCCGGGGGCGCGAACGGATCTGAAATGGGACGGCTGGTATCACGAATACGTGTACAACCTGGATGGCGAGTCACCCAATGTGGTGCGCTTTCAGTCCCGTTTTCCCAACCGCGATTACCTGTCGAACGACATCACGATCACCTATTTCGACGGTGACGACGGGGTGGAACACGAGATCGAGTGCGGCGAGCCCTGCTACTGGCCCTGATCCGCATCGATCTCTCCATCTGTGGCGCGCCGGCGCCCTCCTGTCCGATTCAGCTGCGTGGCGTTTGCCGGCAGGCCAGGGCCGGTGTTTGTGGCCACCGGCCGTCGGGAAGCGCGTCAATCAATGCCTCTATTAGCGCCATGATCTTTTGAGTGACTGAAAACGGGACAGGGATCGAATGGGTCGTTCGGTGGGCTGTGCGGGGCTTGTTCCTGCTCAGCCCTTTGCTGTTGTTGGGCCCGGCTGTCGAGGCCGTAGCGGGCACCGATGCCTTCGAACAACAGGCGATGGAATATGCCCCGGCCCCGCTCGCGGGCAGCACCATCGAGCTTGGGCTTGCGGAGGCCGTGGCGTTGTCTCTGCGCCGGAATACGCAGCTGCAAAGCGCCTATCTCGACCGGGTCGTGGATCAGCTCAACCTGGCCGTGGCGGAGGCGCAGTTCCGGCCGCAGGGCACGATTGACCTGTCGGCGCAGCAGAGCCGATCGCCCGGCGACGATGCCGAGACGCAGCGAAGCTCGACCCTGTCACCCACCCTGGAGGCGGAACTGCCGACCGGCGGCCGGATCGGCTTTAGCTGGAACCTGGCCCAGTCGCATGGCGAGACCGGGCTGGCCGCAGCCAGCTCGCGAGTCTCCAACCTGTCGCTGGATCTCTCGCAGCCGCTGCTGCGCGGAGGCGGGCTGGCGGTTGGGCGTGCGCCACTCGAGATTGCGCGTATCCAGGAAGCGATCAGTGCGTTGAGCCTTGAAGAACAGGTTGTCACGGTGATCGAGAGCGTGATCAACGCGTACCGTTCGCTGCTGCAGGAGCAGCGGCGCCTGGAGATCGCCCGTTTGTCACTGGAGCGCACCGAGGATCAGCTGGAACGCAATCGGGCGATGGTGGAGCGCGGGCGCATGGCGCGCAATGAACTGGTACAGACCGAGGCCAGTCTGGCCAATCAGCGTTTCAATGTGAGCCAGTCCGAGGAGACTCTGGAACAGGCCGAGCTGGAGCTGCTGCGTCTGCTGAACCTCGGGCGCGACACGCGGCTGCGGCTCCTGGACACCATCGACCTCGATGAGCTGGATACCCTGCGCGTGGACGCCCCGGCGGTCGATGAAGCGCTGGATATCGCACTGCAGAATCGCCCTGACTACCTGCGCCTGCGCCTCGGGCGCGCCATCGAGGACGTCAACCGCATGCTGGCGCAGAACAATCATCTCTGGCGGCTGGACCTGGTCGCCAGTCTTGGTGCCGGTGGCGAGGGGGATTCCGCGCGCAGCGCTCTTGAGGCCACCTTGGACGAGCGTCCCGGCTACAGCGCCGGGCTGCAGATGGAGGTCCCGCTGTTCGATCCGGAGCGGCCGGTGCGCTTGCTGGAATCGGAGATCCGCCTGCAGCAGGCGCATATCCAGTTTGCCGAACGCGAGACCGAACTGCGTCTGGAGGTTGAGCGCGCGCTCAACGACCTTGATAGCCGCTGGCGCCAGATCGGCTTTGCCCGGCAATCGCTGGAGCTGGCCCGCGAGAGCCTCGAGATCGAGCGCGAAAAGCTGTCGGTGGGGCGCAGCACCTCGTTTCAGGTCAATGCCACCGAACGCAGCCTGCGGGAGGCGGAGCAGTCGTTGCTCAATGCGGTTGTGGCGTATTTGAATGCCCAGAGTGTGCTGGATCGTGTGCTGGGCACCACGCTGGACACCTGGGGCCTGGCACTCCCCGAAGCCGGAGTCATGCCATGAGTCAACAGGAACCGGTCAGTCAGCACATCCTCGATGCGATGGCCGATGGCGTCCTGGTCGTGGACGCCGCCGGGATGATTCGAACGCTCAATCCGGCTGCGGCCCGCATCCTCTCGTTGTCGCCGGAGTCCACCCTGGGGCGCAGTCTGGCCGAGGTCTTCCTTGGCGAATCCGGCTATGGCGAGTTCGTCGATGTATTGCTGGAGGCCATCTACTCCGGCGAGATGGTGCCCGATCGTGTGGTGGCGGTTGAACTGGGCGGCGAGACCCGTTCCCTCAAGCTGACCACGTCCTACCTCGACGAGGGGGCGGCCGGCGGGGAGCGGGCGGTCCTGGCCGTGTTCACGGATGTCACCGATCTCGAGGCCGCCCGGCGCAGCGAGCACGCACTGGCCGAGGAGCTGCGCGGCAAGCACCGGGAGTTGCAGGATGCCTATGTGCAGGTCGAGTCCAGCAACGAAGCCCTGCAGCATGTCTTTCGACGCACTCACCGTCTGCGTTTGGCCGCCACCGTCGCCGTGATCGGCGTGTTTGCCCTGGCCGCGTACTGGGCCATGCCCAGCCTCTCACTACCGGACTTTGGCGAGACCACGGCTTCGCGCGCTGCGCCGGATGTTGTGGATCCGGGTGTGTTCGAGGTGCAGGCGCGTTCGCTTGAATCGACGACGGGCTTTTCGGGGCGCTTCCGGCCGGGCGATGTGATTACCTTGGTCGCCCCGTTCGAATCCACCGTGCTGTCGCGCCACGTCGAGTATGGCGAACGCGTATCCGAAGGCGACGTACTGCTGGAGCTGGACCCCACCGAGGTCCGCATTCGTTACCGCCGCGCTCGCAGCGATCTGGCGGATGCCGAGGCCGAGGTGGAATCGCTGGAAGACTGGGAGCAGAGCCGGGACATGGCTTCGGCCCGGCGCAGCCTGCGCCAGGCGGAGCGCTCGCTCAACAATGACCGCCGCGAGCTGGATGACGTCGAGCATCTGTTCGAGCGTGGCATCGTGCCGGAGCGCGAGCTGCGCGCGGCCGAGGACCGAGTGCAGGAAGCCGAAGTGCGCGTCGAAGCGGCGCGCGAGGACATGGCCGAGACCCAGCGCCGCGGCGGTACGCGTCAGCTCGAGCGCGCGCGCGCCGAGGCCGAGAACGCGCGTGCTGAATACGAGCAGGTGCGTGCTCAGATGGAGGGCAAGCGGGTCATCGCGCCGGTGGACGGTATCGTGCTGGCCCCGATCGACGACGAACAGGACGGCGATCGTCGGGTCGAGTCCGGGTCGCGGGTGAACAGCGGCGAGGCCCTGCTGGCGGTGGGCGACCTGTCGTCGATGGAGATCGAGGGCAGTGTGGACGAGCTGGATATCCACGACGTGCGCGTTGGTCAGTCCGCTCGTGTGCGGATTGCACGCGGGGGCGGCGAGGAGTTTCCGGCCCGAGTGTCGTATGTCTCCTCGCAGGCACAGGAGTCGAGCGGGCGTGGCTTGCCGGTGTTTCGCCTGATCACCCGCATCGACGATCTGGACGCCGAGGCGCTGGAGCGGATTCGCGTCGGGATGTCGGCCTCGGTGGATGTGGTCACCCAGGAGGAACCCGATGCGGTTGTCATCCCGCACGCCTTTGTCGAGCGCGACGGCGACGAGTACTGGGTATGGCGCCAGCGCGACGATGGCGAGCCGGAACGGATCGCGGTCGAGCTGGGAAATTCGCGGTTTGACGGCGTACAGGTCAGTGCAGGGCTGGAGGCCGGGGATCGGTTGATCGCGCCGCCCGGTGGTGGGTCGTGAGCGCTCAGCCCCTGGTGCAGATGCGGGATGTACACCGTCGCTACCGCGTCGGGCCATCCGACGTTCACGTCCTGCGCGGGGTCGATCTGGACATCCAGCGTGGCGAGTTGGTGTCGCTGATGGGCGGGTCCGGTTCCGGCAAGTCCACGTTGATGCACATTGCCGGGCTGCTGGAGCGCCCGTCGGCTGGTGACTACCAATTCGACGGCCACGATGTCTCCCGGATGAGCGCCGACGACCTCGCCCGCTATCGCAATCACCAGATCGGCTTCGTGTTCCAGACCTTTCACCTGTTGCCACGCCTGACTGCGGTCGACAACGTCGGCCTGCCGCTGATGTATCAGGATGTCGGCAAGCGCGAGATGCGGCGTCGTGCTCGCGCCATTCTCGAGCGGGTCGGCATGGGGGATCGCGGCGATCACCGGCCGAACGAGCTCTCCGGCGGTCAGCGTCAACGCGTGGCGATTGCACGCGCCCTGGTGGGCAGCCCCTCGGTGGTGCTGGCCGACGAACCGACCGGGGCGCTGGATTCCCGCGTGGGGCAGGAGATCATGGATCTGTTCCTCGAGCTGAATTCCGAGGGTGTCACGCTGATCATCATCACTCACGATACTGATGTCGCGCGGCAGTGCCGGCGTCAGTTGGTCATCCGCGACGGGGTGGTCGACGAGGATGGCGCATGAGGCCCCGTGTGCTGCTGGGCGAGGCCCTGCGCAACATCGCCGCGACCAAGCAGCGATCGCTGCTGGCCCTGCTGGGGATCGTGATCGGCACGGCCTCGGTGATCGCGATGCTGAATGTCGGCACGATCATGCAGAACGCGATGCTGGAGCAGTTTCGTGCCATGGGCACGAATGTGGTCAATATCCGCGAGCGCTTTCAGCGCGAAGAGGATGGCCAAGCGGTATCGCTGACTCCGGAGCTGGCGTTTGATCTGGGGCGCGAGACCGATGGCCTGCAGCGCGTGGCGCCGTTCAGTACCGGTAGCGCCCAGCTGCAAATGGGCGCGGGCAATCACAACCTGCGCCTGACGGGCGCGACCGAATCGCTGCGCGACCTGCTGCGGGTGCGCCTCGCCCAGGGGCGCTGGATCTCGGATATCGATGGCGTCAGCCTGCAGGGGGTGTTCGGCGCCGAGGTGGCGCAGCGCTATGCGCGCGAGGCCGGGAGTCCGCTGGAGGTGGGCGAGCGGGTCCGTATCGGGGCGTACTATGTGACCGTCGCGGGGATCCTCGAACCCTACCCGCGGGGCGGGGGTGTCAGCCCCGTGTCACCGAACAGCACGGTGTTTCTGCCGCTGGAGGCCCTGCAGCGATTCGAGCCGGACGGGGACCTGGACGGCATCCTTGCACGGGTGCACAACGAGGTCGATCACAGCGCCCTGGGGCAGCAGATCATCGACTGGTTTTCCGATCGTGTCCCGGGCTTGCGGGTCGAGGTCAACAGCGCCGAGCAACTGCTGGAGAACATGGAGGCGCAAAGCCGCATGTTTACCGTCATGCTCGGTGCGATCGGCAGCATCGCCCTGATCGTCGGAGGGGTGGGCATCATGAACATCATGCTGGTATCGGTGACCGAGCGCCGTCGCGAGATCGGAATCCGTCTGGCCATCGGGGCACGCAATGCCGACATCCGACGGCAGTTTCTGGTCGAGGCCGTGCTGCTGTGCCTGCTGGGCGGCTTGCTCGGCGCCGTGCTGGGCACCGGCGTGGCATACGGCTTCGCACACTTCACCGGCAATGCCTTTGTGGCGGCACCCGTGGCGGTCGCGCTGGGCGTCTCCGTGTCGACCCTGACCGGGGTGGCCTTCGGCTACTACCCCGCGTTGCAGGCCTCGCGGCTGGATCCGATCATCGCGTTGCGCAGCGAGTAGGCCGCGCAAACCGCCGCCATCCCCGGTAGAGCCCGGCCAGCATCACCAGCACGGCCAGGCCCTGCAGGACACGATCGCCATGGCGCTGATAGAACGGCCGGTCCGCTACGGTGTGTACATCGATGCTTCGGGTCGTGCTTTCCCAATGCGGGGTCTCGCTTCCGGGTACGACCCGGCCGGCGGCATCGAACGCGGCACCACCCCCGGTGTTGTGCAGCATGATCAACGGGCTGCGGTTTTCCAGGCTGCGTGCACGGGCGATGGCCCGGTGGGCATCGGCTGTCCGTGGGGAGCCGAACCAGGCGTGATTGCTGATGTTCACGATCAGGCCGGCCTGCCCGGCCAGATTTTCCCGCACCAAGTCAGCGAACAGGCTCTCGAAACAGATCGCCGGAGCGAGGGGTATGCCATCGGGGCCAGTCAGCGGCGCCGCCATCGATCCCGGGCTGAAGCGCGAGGCCTGCGGGAGCTGCGTGCGCAGCCAGGGGAGCTGCTTTTCAAAAGGCAGGTATTCCCCGAATGGCACAAGCTTGCGCTTGCGGTAGGTCCCGGACAGGCCAGAGTCGGGCTCGAACAGCAGGGCGACATTGTGGACGACATGATCCCCGTCGCGGCGCTGCTCGGTCCCGTTGACCAGTATGGGCACCCCGATCTCGTCGGCGAGATCGGCGAGCGCGCGATGACCCCAGGATTCCGGCGCCGCCTGCATCGTGATCGCGGCCTCGGGCCAGATCACCAGATCCAGGTCGGGGTCGGACGCATGCAGCCGTCGAGTCATCTCGATCGCGGTCTCGATGTCGTTGTCGCGGTCGGCCGCTGGCATGTCGTCGCGACGCGCATGGACCGGGATATTGGGCTGCACCAGTCCCAGGCGCGAGCTGTGCTCCGGCGCGGCCTGGTCCAGCGCGTCCAGGCGAAAGCTTCCGTATGCGAGCAGGGCGGCGAGCAGTAGTACCAGCAGCAGCGGTGCAGCCGGCGCGAGCGTACGACGGTGCAGCCCGGTCAGGATGCCGGCGGCGAGAAAGCCGAGCGCAGCCGCAAAAAACAGCAGGAGCGGGATGCCGCCGACATCGACCACTTGAGCGAGGCGTGGATGGGCGAGCAGGGCATAGCCGAAATGACCGGGAAGGATCTGCGGCGAAAACGACAGGATGACGGTCAGCAGACCCGCCGCAAGCAGGGCCTGCGCGGGTCGCTCCAGGCGCAGCGCCAGGAGCGAGGCCGTCGCGGCGAACGCGGCATACGGGAGCGCCTGGAACAGCGCAATCCCGAGCACGGTCAGACCGCCCACTGCCCACGGAAGGTCCAGCCATGCCTCCATGCCCGGTACCACCCATCCCACCGATGGCAACCAGTAGCCCAGGCCGGCGAGCAGCCCGGCCGCGGCGGCCGCCCCCGGCCTAAGCCCCTGCAGCGCGAGCCCCAGCAGGCTTATGGAGAACAGAGTGAAGACCCCGGGGAGCGGCCCTTCGGCAAAACTCAGGTGAAAGAGGATCGCGGAGCCCGCCAGCAACGCACCGCGGGCGAGCGCAAACAGGGCAGTCGGCGGGGATAGGGCCGCCGCGCGGGCGGCTTCCCCGGTCGGGGAGGTCGAGCGGGTCAGCGTATGCCGAGGCGGTTCGGGCAGCCGCCACCGCTATAGCGAATTTCGGTGATCTCGACCTCTCCGGAGACCACGTGAACCTCCGAACGGTGGGAAAAGTCGAGCCGCTTGGTCTCGCCGGAACGCCAGCTTTCCCGGTCACGGGCCTCCAGCGTCATCCGTTCCCGGTGGGGGTAGTCATCGTCCATTACGGATGCGTATCCCTGCAGCTCGCTGGACTCGAGCCCGCGAAAGCCGATGCACCCGGTCGCGAAGCTTTGCGTAGCCAGTTGCACGCGATCGCCGCTGCGCAGGACATCGCCTTCGTTGGCCGAGCTTCCGCCCCCCGAGGCGGCTGCGGGCGAGGTAGCGGCGATCGAGAGCAGGGCCATGGCGACAAGAGCTTGGGTGATCTTTGGCATTCCGGATCCTGTTTCGGTGGGTTCGGTTTTGTTTTGCGCGGCCGCGGTCAGCTGACGCGCAGTCCAAGCCGGTCGGGGCAGCCGCCACCGGTATTACTGATCTCGGTGATCTCTACGGCGCCGGACAGCACACGGATCTCGGAGGTGCGAAAGTCGAAGCGCTTGGTTTCTCCTTCCCTCCAGCTCTCGCGTCCCCGTTGCTTGGTGATCGGGTCCCCTCCCCTGTAGGAGACGACCAACTGGTATCCCTGGACCTCGCTGTCGGACAGCCCGCGCAGGCCCATGCAACCCGTGGAGCCGATCGCGGCCTCGACCCTTACAGAGTCCCCGGCGCGGAGCGTGTCGCCCACGCTCGCACTGGATACGCCTGAGGCCATGGCCGAGCCCGAGATGCCCGTGAGGGCGGTTACAACGCCTGCCATTAGCGCGGCGCGTCGAAGCGGCTGATCAATCATGCGGGGTGGCCTCCGTGCGGACTGTCGATTGGAGTGGCTCAACCTAGCACAGCAAGGTTGTAATCCCCGCGGGAATGGTTAGTTCGGCGTGAGGTGGAGCGCCCCGGGGATTGCTGTACACGGGGTGTTCGGGGGAGATGTGGGAGACCGAGTCAGCTCGTCGGCTGAGGGATCGCCAGTTCCCAGCGCTCGAGCACGACACCCATGACGCGATCGAGATCGGTTCGGGCATTCTGGTAGTTGATGGCGGCATCCAGCAGGGATTGTTCCGCTTCGCGAAGATCGCGCTCTACGCTTTCCACCTCGAATCCCGAGGATCGCCCCACGCCGAGTTTTTCCTGTTCGACGGCCACGGACTGGCGCGCAAGCTCCAGCGATTGCTCCGCCAGGCGCAACTGATCCCAGCGACTCTCGAGGGCGTTCAGGTTGCGCTGCACCTCGATGCGGATGGAGGTTCGCAGCTCTTCAGTGCTCAGGCGCGCCTGGCGCTGCTCTACACGCGCCGTACCCAGGCGCTGCTGGCGAGCGGGGCGGTCGCCCCAGGGGATGCTGAGTTGCAGGCCTACCGTATGGCCGGGCGATTCCTCGAAGCCCTGCTCGATCGCGCGCGTGGTGGAAGGGGCATCGCCCCTGACCTCGACCGAGGCGGACAGGTCCAGTTGCCAGCGGTTGGCATCCTCGGCCAGCGTTCGATCGAGCGCGGCCAGTTGCTGGGTGACCAGCGACTGGCGCAGCTCCGGGCGCTGCTCCATGGCTATATCCAGCGCCTGGTCCAGGCTGGGTGCGTCAGAATGGAGCGCCTGTACGGAGCGGATGTCGATGGTGTCTTCCGGCTCGACCGTCGTCCCCGGTTCCAGTCCGATCAGGCGTACCAGTTCCAGCTCGGCCTGGTCTCGGCGCTCAAGGGTCTGCTCGCGTTGCAGTTCCTGGCGCGCCAGGCTCTCGCGCGCGGGCGCCAGGTCGGCCGCGGAAAGCCGACCGCGGTCCACCAGTTCGCTGCGGGTTTCGAGGTTCTGGCGACTGCGCTCCAGGGCCAGTTCGGCTAGCTCCACTCGCTGGTTCTCCAGAATCAGCGTGCGATAGGACTGGATCACCTGGGCGAGGGTGCTGGTGACCTGCGACTCCAGGACCAGCACGTTCCGTTCTTCATTCAGGTGTGCCCGCTCGACGGGGGCCCGCCCAATCTCCAGCCCGCCGCCGCGCAGTAGCGGTTGCCTGATGTCCAGCGTGACCTCGGACGTGCTGTCCTCCGTCCCATCGGGCGCGCTGGATTGCAGCACTCGCTCCACGCGCCAGTTCAGGCTGGCCTGTGCACCTGTTGGGAGCGCCATGCTGGCTCCCGGAGCCACGCTGGCGGTCCGCGTGCGTGTGCCGTTCAAGCCGGCCGAGCGGTCTTCCCGCGCCTCGAGCGATACCGAGCTGCGGGGCTGGAACGTGCGTTCGGCCAGATCCAGGTTGGCCCGATCGAGCACGCGGCCTAGATACGCGCTGCGCAGCGACGCATTGCGAGCGATGGCCAGTTGCAGTGCATCGCGCAGCGTGAGCCTCAGTGGCCCGTCCGCCGACTGATCGCCGGAGCCGACTATGGGGGCGGGCCCCGCGACGCCGTTGCCGGATTCCGCAGGCAGGCTGCTCGCCCCGGCGGCCGTAGCCAGGAAAAGCAGGCAGCCGAAGAATACAGGGTGCTTGAGCAGGCGCATGGAGGCGGCGGAGGTCGCTCTCTCGGTCGGCAGGTGAGTTTCCGGCGACCGCCCGCAAACCGTGCGCGCCATCACATACCGGCAGTATCCCAACCTTGCCGCAACCCCGTAAAGGCAGGGCAGGTTGCGCCATGATGGGTATCCAAGGGAAAGCCGCCGCAAACCGTCCGAATCGGCGCGGGTCGGCCACTTCGGCGCCATCGACAGTCGCCCGCCTGTCGCGACGGTGTCTGCTCGAACAGCCAGGGCAAGGGGCGAGAGTCTTGATTATCGGCCTTGCAGCCTTCCTTTCAGGTCCAGCGTCAGGCACTTCATGCCGCCACCGGATTTCTGAAATTCGTCGATCGCCACCAGGTGCACCTCCATGCCGTGCTGCCGGTAGCGTTCGGCGAGTCCCGTGGCCCGGTCGCTGAGGACGATTCGCTCGCCATCGCTGACCGCATTGAGGCCGTAGGCCAGCGCATCGGCCTCGTTCGCCTCGATCACATTGGGCACCCGATGCCGTACCGCCTCCAGGCTCTCGTGGGTAAAGGCGGGCGGATAGAGCGCAACGGTTTGGTGATCGACCACCGTGAAAGCCGTGTCGAGGTGGTAGAAGCGGGCATCGGTTAGCTGGAGGCTGACCACTTCCAGATCCAGAAATGACGCGAGCTCGGCATGCGCCGCCTGGTCGCTGCGCCAGGGATAGCCGGCAAAGAGCGTGTCGTTCCAGATCAGCGCGTCGCCTTCGCCCTCGAAATCGTGGCGGGGCTGGTAGAGCACCGTGAACCCCTGCTCGCGCAGCCAGCTTTCGAACCACCAGGTCTCGCCCTGGCGCTCTGGATGCCTAAATGTTGGCAGCGCCACCTTGTCACCCACGACAAGCGCGCCGTTAGCCGTGAAGACCATATCCGGAAACCCCTCGACGGGCGGAATCAGATGGACCTCCCAGCCAAGGGTCTGCGTATAGAGCTGATAAAGCGCCTCCCACTGCCGGGCCGCTGCGTCCGGGCACACGGGGCACTCAAGGTCCATCCAGGGGTTGATCTCATAGTGGATGGCGAAGTGTTCCGGTCGGCACATCAAAACGGATTTCGCCATCGTGGTGCTCCACTGGTGACCGGGATCGGTACGAACACGCTTTTGACTTGAAACGTGCCAGCAAGGGTGCGTCCCTTCAAGTCCCTTCGTCGAGGTGCGTGAGCGGGCGCGCAGGGTTGGGTAGAGGCCGGCCCAGCATGGCTGCGCATCCCCCACAGTGGATAGCTGCATAGCTGGCGGGGGCGTCATGGAAATCTCGCAGGCGGTCTCGTACTCTGGCCCGCCATCTGCCTAACCCCGCTGGAGACATCGTGGTCAACATCCTGAACCCGTACGCCGACGATCAGCCCGAGCCGAAGCACATCCTCCTGCGTGCTCGCAGTGGCGAGGCGGTTTCGGCTAACTTCACCCTGCAGGATCGGCGGGGCCGAGAGAGCGCGGCGGAATACCTGTTTCATCTCTATTCCACCATCAAGCAGAAGCTCGGCGAGCCGGTCCTGGATACCGCGGCCCCATCGCCGGACGACCAGGCCGCCATGCAGCGCCTGATCCTGTACTCGGCCGGCGCCCACGACACCATGTTCGGCACCTTCAATGCCTCCAACACCTCCTCGGAGATGCCGGAGGAAGAGCGCAACGAGTTCGTGGAGATCTTCCTGCTGGCCTGCGCCACGGTCATCGAGGGCCAACGGATCACCGTTGACCTGCAGCGCGGCCTCGTCACCGCAGAGGCGGCCTGAGCGCAACGGCCCCGGAATGCCCCCGTGCTGCAAGCAAGGGTTCGAGTGGCGGTCCCGGTTGGGTAGAAGCCGGCCGCGTAGCGGCGCGAAGCCTGTCCTCGCGAGGCCGGAACGGCGTGCGCCGGCAGGCGCGCGACTGGAATAGTCCGACCTGCCCAGCAGGAGCGCAAGCGAGTGGTGGGCCCGGTTGGGTGGAGGCCGGCCGCGCAGCGGCGCGAAGCCTGTCTTCGCGAGGCCGGAACGGCGTGCGCCGGCAGGCGCGCGACTGGAATAGTCCGACCCGCCCAACAGGAGCGCAAGCGAGTGGTGGGCCCGGTCGGACTCGAACCGACGACCAAGGGATTATGAGTCCCCTGCTCTAACCAACTGAGCTACAGGCCCGTAATCGGGGAGGGTACAAACGACTGCGGCGCCATTCTACCCGGAAAGGGAGAGATGGCGCCGCAGAGGGTGGCCGGCGGGGAGCCGGCCGGGTGTTACTCGGCGTCGGTGTAGGTGCGCAGCAGTTCGGCGCGGGTCGGGTGGCGCAGCTTGCGCAGGGCCTTGGCCTCGATCTGGCGGATGCGCTCGCGGGTGACGTCGAACTGCTTGCCGACTTCCTCGAGGGTGTGGTCGGTGTTCATGTCGATGCCGAAGCGCATGCGCAGGACCTTGGCCTCGCGCGGGGTCAGCGTGGACAGGATCTCGCGGGTGGCCTCGGACAGGCTCTCGCGCGCGGCGGAGTCCGACGGCGAGGCGACCTTCTCGTCTTCGATGAAGTCGCCCAGGTGGGAGTCTTCGTCGTCGCCGATCGGGGTCTCCATGGAGATCGGTTCCTTGGAGATCTTGAGCACCTTGCGGATTTTGTCCTCGGGCATCTCCATGCGCTCGGCCAGCTCTTCCGGCGTGGCCTCGCGGCCCATCTCCTGCAGCATCTGGCGGGAGACGCGGTTGAGCTTGTTGATGGTCTCGATCATGTGCACCGGGATGCGGATGGTCCGGGCCTGGTCCGCGATGGAGCGGGTGATGGCCTGTCGGATCCACCAGGTGGCGTAGGTCGAGAACTTGTAGCCGCGACGGTATTCGAACTTGTCCACCGCCTTCATCAGGCCGATGTTGCCTTCCTGGATCAGGTCGAGGAACTGAAGGCCGCGATTGGTGTACTTTTTGGCGATGGAGATCACCAGGCGCAGGTTGGCCTCGACCATCTCCTTCTTCGCGCGGCGAGCTTTGGCCTCGCCGATGGACATGCGGCGATTGATCTCCTTGATCTCGGAGATGTTCAGGCTGGCCTCGTGTTCGGTCTCGGCGAGCTTTTTCTGCAGGCGCACGATCTCTTCCTCGTGCTCGGCGAGGGCGGTGGTGTACTTGCCCTTGGCCTTGCAGGCCTCCTTGATCCAGCCGAGGTTGGTCTCGTTCTTCGGGAAGCTGTCGATGAACGCCTTGCGCGGCATCTGCGCCTGGTTTACGGCCAGTTCCATGATGCGGCGTTCATGGCGGCGGATCTGGTCGATGCTGCCATGCAGCTGGCTGGTCAGCTGGTCGACCATGCGCGGGACCAGCTTGAACTCCATGAAGTACTTGGCAGTGGCCTCGCGCGCGACGGCGTAGGCCTCGCGGTTGCCCTTCTCGAAGGCCTTGTGGGCCTTGGCGTGCAGCTTGCGCAGCTTCTCGAAGCGTTCGCGGGCTTCTTCCGGGTCGGGGCCGGTGTCGACCGGTTCGGCGGCCTCGTCGTCTTCCTCGGCGTCCTCCACCTCGTCGACGATGGCGTCCAGCTCGGCGCTGGCCTGTTGTTCGGCGGCGGCCGCGGCCGCCGCCTTCTGCTCGTCCTGGGCCTTCTGCGACTGTTCCGGCGTCACCAGGCCACGGGCCACGGCCTCGCCGTTGGCGTGGTCGTTCGGGTCGATGAAGGAGACCACCAGATCGGTCAGGCGGCCGTTGTTCGCGACAATCTGATCGTACTCGTGGATCAGCCGCTCGATCGCGCCCGGGTGATGGGCGAGCGCGAACAGGACCTGCATCAGGCCCTCTTCGATGCGCTTGGCGATGCGGATCTCGCCTTCTCGGGTCAGCAGCTCGACCGTGCCCATCTCGCGCATGTACATGCGCACAGGGTCGGTGGTGCGACCGAAATCGGAATCGGCCGAGGCGAGCGCGGCCACGGCGTCCTCGGCGTCTTCGTCGGCAGAGACGGAGCCATCGGACAGCAGCAGGCTGTCGGCGTCCGGGGCCTGCTCGTGCACCGCGATGCCCATGTCGTTGATCATCGCAATGATGTCTTCGACCTGGTCGGAGTCGATGATCGAGTCGGGCAGGTGGTCGTTGACCTCGGTATACGTGAGGTATCCCTGCTCCTTGCCCTTGGCAATCAGTTCCTTGAGCTGGGATTGTTGCTCTTCACGATTCATTACGGTCGTACTCCGAGGTGCCTGGGTCGCTGAATGGGTCGGATCATTCCGGGTCGCAGAAAAATCAATCCTACATTGTAGCAGAAGATTCTTATATTGCCGGGATTCTCCCGCCAAACCCTCTGCCGGGTCGCGGAAATCCCGGTAAGTACTCTGGGGGCGGAGTTTTCAATTTCAATCGCTTACGGCCTCTGGGCCGCGTGCTACGGGGGAATCTAACCGGGGTTTCTCTTCTGCAGTAGTGCACTAAGACGCGCGAGCTCCTCGCGTTGTTCCGTAGTGAGCCCGCCGTCTGCGCGAGTGAGTTCACGAATCCGCGTGCGTGCCTGCTGGAGCAGGAGCTGGCGGGCACAGTCCATGGCCACCTGTTGGGTCACCTTCGGGTCGCCATCGCCAAGTTCCCGGGCGGCCAGGGCCTGCAGGCGGTTGAAGTGGCGATCGTCGCGGAATCTTTCCAGCAGATGGGCGCTGCTACAGCCGGGACGCTCTTGCAGGGCTCCCAGCAGCTTGCCTAGCGTTTGCGCGGCGGTGCCGGGGAAGGCCGTGAGGTCGGCCAGTTCGGACTGGGACCACTCGAGCTCGGGGTGCTGCAGGATGCGCGCAAGCAGCGCCCCCCAAAGGGCGGAGGGTGTCTCCTGCGCCGCGCCCGCCGGCTCGGCGGGTGGGGCATCGGGGATGTCCGCCGGCGCGGAGACGGGGCCCGTCGCGCGGGCGTTCCCGTCTTCGGCCTCGCGCAGTTGCTCGCCCAGCCGCTCCGGGCTCAGGTGGGTCTCCTGGGCGACACGCTCGACCAGCTGGTCGCGGAACAGCGGGTCACGGGTGGTGGAGACCAGTTTCATCGCGGCATGCGCGAAGCGGGTGCGGCCCTCGGCGGTTTCGGTCGGGTGTTCCTCGCGCAACAGCCGCACAAGCGTCTCGGACAGGGGCAGGGCGCCGGTGAGGCGTTCCTCCCAGCCGGCGAGGCCGTCGCGCAGCACCAGGCTGTCGGGGTCGTCGCCCTCGGGCAGGAACAGCACGCGCACCTCGCGCAGGCCCTGGATCGCGGGCAGGGCCTCGGCCAGCGAGCGCCAGGCCGCGCGGCGCCCGGCGGCGTCGCCGTCGAAGCACAGGGTGATGCGCGAGACCTGGCGGAACAGGCTGTCCAGGTGGGCGCGGGTCAGGGCGGTGCCCATGCAGGCCACCGCGCGGCGAAAGCCGGCGCGCGCCAGCCCGACCACGTCCATGTAGCCCTCGACCACCACGATGTCATCCAGCCGGGTGCCAGCCTTGCGCGCCTCGAACAGGCCGTAGATGGTCTGTCCCTTGTGGAAGACCTCGCTCTCCGGGCTGTTCAGGTACTTCGGCTCGCCGTCCTCGATCAGGCGCCCGCCGAAGCCGGTGATGCGCCCGCGCCGGTCGCGGATCGGAAACATGATGCGCGCGCGGAAGCGCTCGCGGATGCCGCCGTCGTCGCGCCGCGCGGCCAGGCCGGCTTCCACCAGCTGTTGCGGGGTGAAGCGTGGCTTGAGTGCCTCGATCAGGCCCGAGGGCGGGGCCCAGCCGATCTGGTAGTCGCGGGCGGTGGTGCCGTCGATGCCGCGGTTTTTCAGGTATTCGACTGCCTTCGGCGTCTGGCGCAGCTGCTGCACGTAGTAGTCGGCGGCCGCGTTCAGGGCCTCATACAGCGGCGCGTGGGCCTCGCGCTTGTCGTCCGCTCCGGCCTCGCGAGGGACCTCCAGTCCGGCCTGCTCGGCCAGCTGCTCCACCGCCTCGGGGAAGCTCAGGTTCTCGTACTCCATCAGGAAGCTGATGGCCGTGCCGTGCGCCCCGCAGCCGAAGCAGTGGTAGAACTGCTTTTGCGGGGAGACATAGAACGACGGCGTCTTCTCGCCGTGGAACGGGCAGCAGGCGGCGAACTCGCGCCCGGCCTTCTTCAGGCTCACGCGGCGCTGGATCACCTCGACGATATCGCTACGTTCGAGCAGCTCGTCGATGAATGCCTGTGGGATGAGACCTGCCATGGTGTCGCCGGCTATTCCTCGGGGGTGTGCTCGTCGTCAGGTTCGCATGATAGCCCAGGGTCGGGGCGCAACACGTCATTGCGGGACGCCGCAGCGGATGCGGCGAGCCCCGGTGGTCTCCGGGGCGGACGCCGGGGTTGCCCGTGGAGATCGCCACGTCGCTTCGCTCCTCGCGATGACGCTACTTTTTACCTCGGCGTCATTGCGAGGAGCCGGGGGCGGCGAAGCAATCGCTATCCGTCAGCCTCCGGTCGCGGGATGGTGTCCGGGTGCTGCCAGGTCATTGCGAGCGCAGCGAAGCAATCTCCAGGAACTGCCACCAGAACACAGCATCAAGCGATTGCTTCGCTGCGCTCGCAATGACGGGTTTTGGGGTGCTGCAAACAAAACGGGCCCCGTGAGGGGCCCGTTTGAACGTTCCGCCGGGTGGCGGGTCAGGCGGCCTGGCGCAGGTTGGCCAGCAGGCCCCGGAGTTCGGAGGCCTTGGGCTTCACCAGCCAGAACGAGCCCTGGTAGTGGTCGAACTGCTCGAGGATTTCGCGGCCCCAGGCGCTGTCGGTCTCGTGCACGAATTCCGTGATGAGCTCCTCCAGGTAGTTGCGGTGGGCCTCCATGTCCTCGGTGTCGAGGCGGTGCAGGTCGATCAGCTCGTTGTTGATGCGGTCCGGGAAGTCGTTCTCCCGGTCCAGCACGAACGCGAAGCCGCCGGTCATGCCCGCGCCGAAGTTGATGCCGGTGTTGCCCAGCACCACCATCACGCCGCCGGTCATGTACTCGCAGCCGTGGTCGCCGATGCCTTCCACCACGGCGATCGCGCCGGAGTTGCGCACGCCGAAGCGTTCGCCGCACTGGCCGGCCGCGAACAGCTTGCCGCCGGTTGCGCCATACAGGCAGGTGTTGCCCATGATGGTGGTGTCCTGGCTGGCGAAGCCCGAGCCTTCCGGCGGACGGATCACCAGCTTGCCGCCGGTCATGCCCTTGCCGACGTAGTCGTTGGCATCGCCTTCCAGGTACAGGTGCAGGCCGCCGGCGTTCCAGACGCCGAAGCTCTGCCCGGCCGTGCCCTTCATGCGCACGGTGATCGGGGCATCGGACATGCCCTGGTTGCCGTGGCGCTTGGCGATCTCGCCGGACAGGCGCGCGCCGATCGAGCGGTCGGTGTTGGCAACGTCGAAGCGGTATTCGCCACCGGCCTTGTTCTCGATGGCCTCGAGCATCTCGGCGACCATCTTCTCGGCCAGCTCGCCCTTGTCGAACGGCTCGTTCTTCGGCTCCTTGCAGAAGCGCGGCTTGTCGTCGAGGTCGCCGCTGGCCAGCAGGCCGTTCAGGTCCAGGTGCTGCTGCTTCGGCGTCTCGCCCGGCAGGATCTCCAGCAGATCGGTACGGCCGATCAGATCCGTCAGGCTGCGCACGCCCAGCTTCGCCATCCACTCGCGGGTCTCGCGGGCGACGAACTGGAAGTAGTGCATGACCATCTCGGGCAGGCCGATGAAGTGGTTCATGCGCAGCACCTTGTCCTGCGTGGCGACACCCGTTGCGCAGTTGTTCAGGTGGCAGATCCGCAGGTACTTGCAGCCCAGCGCGACCATGGGGCCAGTGCCGAAGCCGAAGCTCTCGGCGCCCAGGATCGCCGCCTTGATCACGTCGAGGCCGGTCTTCAGGCCGCCGTCGGTCTGCAGGCGCACCTTGTCGCGCAGGTCGTTGCCACGCAGGGTCGCGTGGGTCTCGGTCAGGCCCAGCTCCCACGGGGTGCCGGCGTACTTCACCGAGGTCAGCGGGCTGGCGCCGGTGCCGCCGTCGTAACCGGAGATGGTGATCAGGTCGGCGTAGGCCTTGGCCACGCCGGCCGCGATGGTGCCGACACCGGCCTCGGAGACCAGCTTCACCGAGACCAGCGCATCCGGGTTGACCTGCTTGAGGTCGAAGATCAGCTGCGCCAGGTCCTCGATGGAGTAGATGTCGTGGTGCGGCGGCGGTGAGATCAGGGCCACGCCCGGATTCGAGTAGCGCAGTTCCGCGATCATCTTGTTGACCTTGTGGCCCGGCAGCTGGCCGCCTTCGCCGGGCTTCGCGCCCTGGGCGACCTTGATCTGCAGCACCTCGGCGTTGACCAGGTAGTGCGGGGTCACGCCGAAGCGGCCGGAGGCCACCTGCTTGATCTTGGACATGCGCTCGGTGCCGTAGCGGGAAACGGCCTCGCCGCCTTCGCCGGAGTTGGAGCGCCCGCCCAGGCGGTTCATTGCGGTGGCCAGGGCCTCGTGGGCCTCCGGCGACAGCGCGCCCAGGCTCATGCCGGCGGAGTCGAAGCGCGGCAGGATCTCGGCCTCGGACTCGACCTCGTCCAGCGCGATCGGCTCGATGTCGTCGCGGACCTTGAGCAGGTCGCGCAGCACGGTCACCGGGCGTTCATTCACCAGGTCCGCATATTCCTTGTATACGCCGTAGTCGCCGGACTGCACGGCGCGGTGCAGGGTCTGGATCACGTCCGGGTTGTAGGCGTGGTACTCACCACCGTGGACGTACTTCAGCAGGCCGCCCTGGCCGGCGCTCTTGCGCGGGTTCCAGGCGCGCTTGGACAGCGTCTCCAGGTCCGCCTCGATGTCGGCGAAGCGGGTGCCCTTGATGCGACTGGTGGTGCCGGTGAAGCAGGTGTCCACGACCTCGTCGGCCAGGCCGACGATCTCGAACAGCTGCGCGCCGCGGTAACTGGCGATGGTGGAGATGCCCATCTTCGACAGGATCTTGAACAGGCCCTTGTTGATGCCACGGCGGTAGTTCTGCGCCAGGGTCAGCGGGTCCGCGTTCGGGATCTCGCCGGACTCGCACATGCCGTGCAGCGCGGAGTAGGCCAGGTAGGGGTAGATCGCGGTGGCGCCATAGCCCAGCAGGACCGCGAAGTGGTGCGGGTCGCGCACGGTGGCGGTCTCGGCGACGATGTTGGCGTCGGTGCGCAGCTTGGCGCGGATCAGGGCGTGATGCACCGCGCCCACGGCCAGCGAGGCCGGGATCGGGCGGCGTTCCGGGTCGATGCCGCGGTCCGATAGCACCAGCACCACGGCACCGCCGCGCACGGCCTCCACCGCGTTGTCGGTCAGGGCCTTCACGGCGTCTTCCAGGGAGCCGGCATGGACGTCGTAGTTCAGGTCCATGCGCTCGACGCGGAAGGCGTCTTCGGTCTGGTTGCACAGTTCGCGGAACTTGGCCTCGGACAGCACCGGGGAGTCGGATACCAGGCGGTGGGCGTGGTCCGGGGTCTCCTCGAACAGGTTCTGCTCGCGGCCGAAGCAGGTCTCCAGCGACATCACGATGCTCTCGCGCAGCGGGTCGATCGCCGGGTTGGTGACCTGGGCGAACTGCTGGCGGAAGTAGTCGAACAGCGAGCGGGTGTGGCTGGAGAGCACGGCGAACGGGGTGTCGTCACCCATCGAACCCACGGCCTCCTGGCCGGCCTCGGCCAGCACGCGCAGGATCTGGTCGCGCTCCTCGAACGTCACGTCGAACAGCTTCTCGTAGGTCTCCAGGCGCTCGGCCGGCATCGGCTCGCCGGAGAACAGCTGGTTGTCGTCCAGCTGGCTCTTCAGGTGCTTCACGTGGGCGCGCAGCCACTGGCGGTAGGGCTGGCGCGTGCGGTTGATGCGGTCGACGTCCTCGGGCTGCAGCAGCTCGCCGGACTCGGTATCCACGGCCAGCATCTGCCCGGGCTTCAGGCGGCCCTTGGCGACCACGTCCTCCGGGGCGTAGTCGTACACGCCGATCTCGGAGGCCAGGGTGATGTGGCGGTCCTTCGTGATCACGTAGCGCGCCGGGCGCAGGCCGTTGCGGTCCAGGGTGCAGGCGGCGTAGCGGCCGTCGGTCAGCACGATCCCGGCCGGGCCGTCCCAGGGCTCCATGTGCATGGAGTTGTATTCGTAAAAGGCGCGCAGGTCGGAGTCCATGTGCGCGACGTTCTGCCACGCCGGCGGCACTAGCAGGCGCATCGCGCGGAACAGATCCATACCGCCTGCCAGCAGGACCTCGAGCATGTTGTCCAGGCTCTGCGAGTCGGAGCCTTCCAGGTTGACCAGCGGCTCCAGCTCGGCCAGTTCCGGCAGGTTCTCGGTGGCGAACTTGTGCTGGCGCGCAACCGCCCAGTTGCGGTTGCCCTGCACGGTGTTGATCTCGCCGTTGTGGGCGAGGAAGCGGAACGGCTGCGCCAGGCCCCACTGCGGGAAGGTGTTGGTGGAGAAGCGCTGGTGGAACACGCAGATCGCGGTCTCCAGCTCCGGGCGCTGCAGGTCGCGGTAGAACACCGGCAGGTTCTCCGGCATCACCAGACCCTTGTAGGAGACCACGCGCGCGGACAGGCTCGGCACGTAGAACACCGGGTCGTCGCCCATTGCGATCTCGGCGCGGCGGCGCACTACGAACAGCGCGCGCTCGAAGGCGTCGCCGTCCATGTCGGCCGGGGCGTTGATGAACACCTGCAGGATGTGCGGCTGGCTCTTCAGGGCCTCGGCGCCACAGGCGTCTTCCGGGTTGATCGGGACCTCGCGCCAGCCGGCAAGCTTCAGCGGGCCGTGCTCGATCGCACCCTCCACGGCGGCGCGTGTCTCGGCGATCTTGTCCGGGTTGATGAACACAATACCGGCGGCGAAGCGCTCGGCCAGTTCGATGTTCGACTCCGAGGCCAGGGTGCGCAGGAAGGCTTCGGGGGTCTTCATCAGCAGCCCGCAACCGTCGCCGGTCTTGCCGTCCGCGGCGATCGCGCCGCGGTGGGTCATCCGTTCCAGGGCCTTGATCGCGGTGTCCACCACCCAGTGGCTGGCTACGCCGTCCATGTGCGCAATCAGGCCG
This sequence comes from Thioalkalivibrio sp. ALJ15, assembly GCF_000383695.1. Lineage (NCBI taxonomy): Bacteria > Pseudomonadati > Pseudomonadota > Gammaproteobacteria > Chromatiales > Ectothiorhodospiraceae > Thioalkalivibrio > Thioalkalivibrio sp. ALJ15. The sequence goes on along the minus strand of NZ_KB912056.1, from coordinate 161,930 downwards.
AAGCCGCAGTTGTCGCGCTCGAATTCGGGGCGGTAGAGGGTGCCGTTCAGTTGGTTCTGTCGCATCGGTGAACTCCGGTCACGGCGCGCGAAAGGCGGGCCGTCGGGCTGGAAAAGAACACGAAAAAAGGCGCAGGAATATAGCCGAACCGTCATTCTCCCGGCAAACCGGGGCCGGTCAAGTAGGCACGGGGAGGTGCGGGTTGGCGGGTGCCGAGGCGGCGAGTCTACTCGCGTGCCACGCCTTGTACGGAGCCGATGGAGCGGATCCAGGGGCCTTCGTTGCGTACCGCCTCGGGCAGGTCGGACGCCGCGCCTTCGGCGGCCTCGCGACTGGTAAACGATCCAGCCAGCACGACCACAAAGTCGCGATTGTTCACTCGCGTGGGGATGTAGCGGATGCCGCCAAGGTTGTGGCGATCGGCATAGCCACGGGCAGTGGACATGTCCGGAGCCGCAATCAACTGGATGGTGAACGCATCGGAGGACTGGTTGCCGAGCCACTCCAGATCGCCGCGCAGGCGCTCGCTGTCACCATCCTCGTCGGCCAGGGCCTCGGTCGTCGTCTCCGGTTCCGGTTCCGGTTCCGGTTCCGGGTCCGGCTCTGGTGCTGGTTCGGGTTCCGGTTCGGGCTCCGGAGCGGGTTCTGGCTCGGGCTGTGGCTCAGGTTCGGGCTCCGGAGCGGGTTCTGGCTCGGGCTGTGGCTCAGGTTCAGCGGCGGGTTCGGCCTCGATGCCGGCAATCGGATCGCCGCTCGGGCGTTCCTGGCCGGGCAGGGGTTCGATTCCCGGGCTGGTCAGCGTGTCGTCCGCATGCTCCAGCGGGTCGGGCGCGACCAGGTCGTCCTGCTCGGGGGATGCCGGGGGGCGGGTTTCGGGCAGCGGGAGTTCGACGACCTCCTGTTCCGCCTCGGTTTCGCCACCGTCCATCAACTGCAGAGCGACGGGTGCGGCGATACCGATCGCGACCGTGGCGGCAACCGCTGGCACGAACCAGCGCTGATTCCAGAAGGGCGCGGTGCGCTTTTCCTCCGGGGGTTCGTCGAGTTCGTGGTCGGGCTCCGGCGGCCAGTCCGGTTCGTCATCGGCATCCGAGTGCGCGAGGGCCTCGGCGGCCGGAGTGAATTCGTCCTCTTCGCGCTGGGCACGAAGCACGGGCTCGGCGTCGGTTTCGCGGTCGAGGCCGGCGTCGGAGTCGATGGTGACGCCGGCGGCCTCGGGTGTCGTGGGTGACGGCTCCTCTTCGCGCTCGGCCTCGTCACCCAGCGCGATGCCGGGCGCTGTGGTGCCGGTCGCGCTGGCGGCATGGCGTTCGCTGCGGCAGTGGCGCTCCAGGACCTGGTTGGCCTCGCGGTTCAGGTTGCCCGGCAGGCCCTGGCTGGTGGTCTGCAGATGATGGATCGTGTCCTGGTCGAGCAGGCGTTCCGGGTCGTCGAGGCCCGCCGCTTGCAGTCGGTGGCGCAGATAGGCGGCCGTTTGCTCGAGGTTGAAGGCGCGCAGGTTGACGCGCGTGACCTGGTCCTCGTCGGAGGGGTCCGGGAGGTACAGGCGGCGGCGGAGCAGGCCGCCGGAGCCCACCAGCACGATGCGCGGGGCGCGGCCCTGGGACTCGAGCACCTCGCTGCGCATGCGCATCAGGTTGTTCACGATGTCGGTGCCGACGAGGTGGGCATCGTCCATCGCGATCACCGGGTCGCGTCCGACGGCTACGCGCTCGGCCAGTAGCTCGGTCAGCGGGCGGTCGGGGTCATCGGCGTTGTGCGAGCGCAGGTAGTTGCGAATGGTGTTGTCCACCGATTCGAACTGGGTGTTGATGCGGGCGCGAAAGGCGATCAGCTCGAAGGGCTCGGGCAGCATGGCCAGCAGGCGCATCAACTGCAGGCTGCGCCCGGAGCCGTTCTCGCCGGTCATGATCACGATGGCGCCCGGGGCATCGAGGGCGGCGCGCGCCGACTCCAGCAGCCCGTCCAGCAACGGGTCGCTGTAGATGAAGTGTTCATCCGGGGTCTCGTCGAACGGCGCCGTGTGCAGGCCGAGCTGTTTCAGGCATTGGTCGGAGAGCGCCATGGGTCTCAGTCTCAGGTCAGCGTGCCCAGATCAAACAGGCGGTGGTGTTCACGGATGGCGTGGCGGTCGGTCATGCCCGCGATGTAGTCGGCAATCGCGCGCTGCGGCGCATGCGGATCGGCCTCGGCGATCTGCTCGGCATGCCGCTGGAAGTGCTCGGGCATCAGCCGCGGCTCGGAGTCGAACGCGGCGAACAGCTCCTGAATCAGCTGGCGGGCCTTGTGCATCACTGCGTGGACCTGATGGTGGTGGTACAGGTTCTCGCGCAGGAACGCCTTCAGCTCGCGCGCTTGTTCGGCCATCTCCGGGCTGAAGCGGATCAGCGGCTGGCCGGCCTGGCGGACGTCGTCCGGGGTGTCGGGCTGCTGGAGATCGATCGCGGCCTGGCTGCTCTCGATCAGGTCGGAGACCAGGGCGTCGATCATGCGGCGGACGGTCTCGTGCTGAATCCGTCGTGGCTCCAAGTCCGGGTAACGTGCGCGAACCGCCTCCAGGCACTCGCGGAACAGGCGGACCTCGGTCAACTGGTCCATGTCGAGCAGCCCGGAACGCAGGCCGTCGTCGACATCGTGGTTGTTGTAGGCGATCTCGTCGGCCACGTTGGCCAGCTGCGCCTCCAGCGAGGGCTGCTGCTTCTCGAGAAATCGCACCCCGATCGCGCCCAGTTCTCGAGCGCGCTGTGGCGAGCAGTGCTTGAGGATGCCCTCGCGTGCCTCGAAGGTCAGGTTGAGGCCGTCGAATTCCGCATAGTGGCGCTCCAGCAGGTCGACGATGCGTAGCGACTGCAGGTTGTGCTCGAAGCCACCGTACGCCTTCATACAGTCGTTCAGGGCATGCTGGCCGGCATGGCCGAACGGGGTGTGGCCGAGGTCGTGCGCCAGGGCGATGGCCTCGACCAGGTCCTCGTTCAGGCGCAGGGCACGCGCGATCGAGCGCCCGATCTGCGCGACCTCCAGCGAGTGGGTCAGACGGTTGCGGAACAGGTCGCCCTCGTGGCTGATGAAGACCTGGGTCTTGTATTCCAGGCGGCGAAACGCGCTGGAGTGCACGATGCGATCGCGGTCGCGCTGGAAATCGCTGCGGTGGCGTGGCGCCGCTTCCGGGTGGGCGCGCCCGCGCGAGGCCGCGGGGTCGGCGGCGTACGACGCGAGCCCGGAGGCCCGGTCGACCCGGGGTGTGGTGGCCAGGGCCTCAGGCGACACGGGCGCCCTCGTGCAGCGTCGCGTCCAGCGCCGACACGTCGAACTGGTCGGTGAGTTCGGCCTGGCCGATCCCCCGCAGCAGCACCAGGCGCAGACGGCCGCTGGCGACCTTCTTGTCGATCGCCATCAGCTCGCGGAAGCGCTCGGCGCTCATGCTGTCCGGTGGATCCAGGGCCAGGCCGGCGCGCTGGATCAGGGCCTCGGCGCGTTCGCGCTCGGCCGTGCTCATCCAGCCCATGCGTTCCGACATGCGCGCGGCCATCGCCATGCCCGTACCCACGGCCTCGCCATGCAGCCATTCGCCGTAGCCCATGCCGGCCTCGATTGCGTGGCCGAAGGTGTGGCCCAGGTTCAGCAGGGCGCGGATGCCGCCTTCGCGTTCGTCGGCGGCGACGATCTCGGCCTTGCAGGCGCAGGAGCGGTGAATGGCCCGGGCCAGCGCCTCGGGTTCCAGGGCACGCAGCTCGTCGATATGCGCTTCCAGCCAGGCGAAGAACTCGGCGTCGCGGATCAGCCCGTACTTGATGACCTCGGCGAGCCCGGCCTGCAGCTCGCGCTCGGGCAGTGTCTTCAGGGTGTCGGTGTCGATCAGCACCGCGCGCGGTTGGTGGAAGGCGCCGATCATGTTCTTGCCCAGCGGGTGGTTGACCCCGGTCTTGCCGCCCACCGAGGAGTCGACCTGGGCCAGCAGGGTGGTCGGCACCTGCACGAAGTCGATCCCGCGCTGGTAGATCGCAGCGGCGAAGCCGGCGATATCGCCCACCACGCCCCCGCCCAGCGCGACGATGCGGCTGCCTCGGTCAAGCCGGGCCTCCAGCAGGCGGGTGATGATCGATTCCACTGTGGCCAGGGTCTTGTGGGCCTCGCCATCGGGCAGTTCGATCCAGAGGATCTCGCCGGCGATCTCGCACTGGCCGAGCGTTTCGCGCAGAGCCTCGCCGTACAACGGGCCCACGGTGGTGTTGGTCACCACCGCCACGCGGCGGCCCTCGAGCGCCGGGCGCAGGGTGTCGGCGGCGGCGAGCTGGCCCGGTCCGATCCGGATGGGGTAGCTGCGCTCGCCCAGCTCGACGTTCAGGTTCTGTGTGCCGGGTGCGTTCATCAGGGGCATCATAGCGTGCGTGCCGCTTTGGGCGTAAGCGTGTGCGCGGTCAGGATGGGCATCGCTTCACGGACTTTTGCAAATGGCGCCGGTTGGATTACCATAGGGAGTTCTGCATGGCTGCCCGGAGTGTTTCGGGTGGCGTTTTTGTTTTGGTAGACGAATCAGCATTCGCATCCGGAGATTGTATGCCGCACGTACGAGTTCGCGAGAATGAGCCCTTCGAGGTTGCCCTGCGCCGTTTCAAGCGCACCTGTGAGAAGGCCGGCGTGGTCGCGGAAGTCCGCCGCCGCGAGTACTACGAAAAGCCGACCACCGAGCGCAAGCGCAAGGCCGCCGCAGCGGTGAAACGCCAGCTGAAGAAGAATTCCCGCGATATGACCCGTCGGGTGCGTCTGTACTAAGAATCGTCTCTCGGGCCTCAGGCCCGGATCGAGGACCCTTCAATGTCGCTCAAGGCCCGGTTGCAGGATGACGTCAAGCAGGCCATGCGGGCCCGGGAGAAGGAGCGCCTTGGGGCGTTGCGCCTGATCCAGGCCGAGGTCTCGCAGTTCGAGGTCGACGAGCGGCGCGAGGCCGACGACGACGCGGTGCTGGCCATCCTGAACCGGATGCTCAAGCAGCGCCGCGACTCCATCGACCAGTACCGCAAGGGCGGTCGCGAGGACCTGGCCGAGCGCGAGGCCGCCGAGATCACGGTGATCGAGGCCTACATGCCCGAGCAATTGGGCGACGCCGAGCTGGAGCAGATGATCGGCGAGGCGATTGCCGAGACCGGCGCGGCCGGCCCCAGCGATATGGGCAAGGTGATGGGCGTGCTCAAGCCCCGGGTCTTCGGCCGCGCGGACATGGGCGTCGTCAGTCAGAAGGTCCGTACCGCGCTGGGGATTTCTTGACCGTTACGCTCGGTTGAGCGAAACGTTCCTTTCCTGAACGCATGAACGGTTGAACCCCGTGGCGTCATGCCGCCGGTTCCCGTCGGAGCGAGTGATCCATGGCTTCCAATCCGATGCAGTTCCTGGACCTGCCGCGCCAGGACCCTCAGAAGACCCCTGCCGAGATTCGTATCCACGAGTTCGGCGAGATCATTGGTCAGTTCGACCCGGCGACCGCGGGGCAGCAGGCGGGCCGCTGCCTGGCCTGTGGCAATCCGTATTGCGAATGGAAGTGCCCGGTTCACAACTTCATCCCGAATTGGCTGAAGCTGGTGGAAGAGGGCAACCTGTTCGCCGCCGCCGAGCTCTCGCACAAGACTAATTCCCTGCCCGAGGTCTGCGGCCGCGTCTGCCCGCAGGACCGCCTGTGCGAGGGCGCCTGCACGCTGAACGACGGTTTTGGCGCGGTCACCATCGGCTCGGTGGAGAAGTACATCACCGACGAGGCCCTGAAGGCCGGCTGGCGCCCGGACCTGTCCGATGTCACCCCGACCGACAAGCGCGTGGCCGTGATTGGCGCCGGGCCGGCCGGCCTTGGCTGCGCCGATATCCTGGCGCGCAACGGCGTGCAGGCAGTGGTCTATGACCGCTACCCGGAGATCGGTGGCCTGCTGACCTTCGGTATCCCGCCGTTCAAGCTCGAAAAGCAGGTGATCCGCACCCGCCGCGAGATCCTCGAGGGCATGGGCGTGGAGTTCCGCCTGAATACCGAGATCGGCCGCGACATCCAGATGGACACCCTGCTGGAGGAATACGACGCCGTGTTCCTCGGCATGGGCACGTACACCGCGATGCAGGGTGGCTTCCCCGGCGAGGACATGCCGGGGGTGTACCCGGCGCTGCCGTTCCTGATCTCCAATATCCGCCAGGTGATGGGCTGGGAGCACGATGAAGACGGCTTCATCGACGTGGCCGGCCAGCGTGTGGTGGTCCTTGGCGGTGGCGACACCGCGATGGACTGCAACCGCACCTCGATCCGCCAGGGCGCGGCCTCGGTGACCTGCGCCTATCGCCGCGACGAAGAGAACATGCCCGGCTCGCGCAAGGAAGTGGTGCATGCCCGCGAAGAGGGCGTGCAGTTCGAGTTCAACGTGCAGCCGGTCGAGATCGTCGGCGACGGCAAGGTCGAGGGCGTGAAGGTGGTGCGCACCCAGATGGGTGCGCCGGACGAGCGCGGCCGCCGCCGTCCGGAGCCGGTGCCGGGCTCCGAGCATGTGATCCCGGCCGACCGCGTGCTGATCGCCTTTGGTTTCCGTCCGTCCCCGGCGGACTGGTTCGCCGAATACAAGATCGGCGTGGACGAGGGCGGGCGTGTACAGGCCGTCGGTGAGCACGCCTTCCAGACCGGCAACCCGAAGGTTTTTGCTGGCGGCGACATGGTGCGTGGCTCGGACCTGGTTGTGACCGCCGTCTTCGAGGGCCGCGAGGCCGCCGAAGGCATCCTTGAATACCTCGGCGTTTGAGTTTTTCGATGTCCCAGACCCTGAAGAATGACCGTCTGCTGCGTGCGTTGCTGCGCGAGCCCGTGGATCGCCCGCCGATCTGGATCATGCGCCAGGCCGGGCGCTACCTGCCGGAGTACCGCGAGACCCGCGCCCAGGCCGGCAGCTTCATGAATCTGTGTCAGAACCCGGAGCTGGCCTGCGAAGTCACCATGCAGCCGCTGCGCCGGTTCCCGCTGGACGCGGCGATCCTGTTCTCGGACATCCTGACTATCCCGGATGCGATGGGCCTGGGACTCTATTTCGAGACCGGCGAGGGCCCTCGTTTCCGCGACCCGATCCGTTCGCTCGAGGCGATCGAGAACCTGCCGGTGCCGGATCCCGAGCAGGAGCTGCGCTATGTGATGGATGCAGTGCGCCTCATCCGCCGTGAACTGAATGGCGAAGTGCCGCTGATCGGCTTTGCCGGCAGCCCGTGGACGCTGGCCACCTATATGGTCGAGGGTCAGGGCTCGCGCGACTTCGCCGAGACCAAGCGGCTGATGTACGGCGAACCGCAGGCGATGCACGCCTTGCTGCAGAAGGTCGCCACCGCGGTTACCGAATACCTGAACGCGCAGATTCGCGCCGGTGCGCAGGCCGTGATGGTCTTCGACACCTGGGGCGGTTCGCTTACGCCGCGCGGCTATCGCGAATTCTCGCTGGCCTACATGCAGCGCATCGTGGATGGCCTGATTCGGGACCACGACGGCCGCCGCGTGCCGGTTACCCTGTTCACCAAGGGTGGCGATGCCTGGCTCGAGGCGCAGGCCGAGACCGGTGCCGATGCGCTGGGGCTGGACTGGACGATCGAGATTGCCGAGGCCAGCCGTCGTGTGGGCGATCGCGTGGCGCTGCAGGGCAACCTCGATCCGTCGGTGCTGTACGCGCCGGATGCGGTGGTGCGCGAGGAGGCCCTGCGGGTGCTGGACGGCTTCGACCGGGACACCGGTCATGTCTTCAACCTGGGGCACGGGATTCATCCGGGGATCGACCCGGAACGGGTGGCAACCCTGGTTGAGACCGTCACCTCCTACCGCCGCGACTAAGGCAGCGGCGCCTTCCTGGCGTCAGGACGCGTCGGCCGCCGCTGGTGCGTCGGCGTTCGCGGCGGCCAGCAGCCTGTCCACGTCCGCGCGCCCTGCGCGGGCCATGGGCTTGCCGTCTACCGGCGACGGCGGCGCCTGGCGCAGCCCATCCAGCGGGAATACGGTCAGTTCAATGTCCGTGTCATTCGGCCCGCGAAAACTCAGAAACGGTACCCGCTGCTCACGCCCCTGCCGGCTGCGATAGCGGCGTTCGCCCGTCTGGCAGCGGATTCCGCGCTCGCCCAGGTCGAGGATGACCTCCTCCACCGTCTCGGCAAATGCATGCAGATTGACCAGCGGCTGGCGTTCGACGATGCCGTCCAGCAGCGGGCCGACCAGGCGGGGTTCCAGTGCCGAAAGCCGCTCCATGACGATCCGGGCGGCCTCGAGGCGTTCGCGGTAGGCCTGGCGGCTGTCGTCCGTTGCGAACAGGCGGCTGCGTTCGATCGCAGCCTCCTGAATCTCGATATTGCGCGGCATCTCGTGGCGCGGTTCGACACCCAGATGCTCGGCAGCCTTGCGCTTGGCCAGCGCGAAGTCGCGGATGCCATCGTCGAGCAGGATCCGCGCGGCCTCCTGTGCCAGTTCCTGGCGAATACGCGAGGGGCTCATCAGAACACCGACTCGGCCGGGCCCTGACCATTCTCCCCGCGGGGGCCCGCCGGGGCCTGGCCGCGTTCCGGTACCTGCTGCGGGATCAGCCACTGGATATTCGCCCCCGGGGTCTCCTCGCTTGGTGCGCGGCGGCCGTCTGGCAGGATTGCCACGCGCTGCAGGTCATCGGGACGTTCCACGGGGCGCTCCGGTGTGTCGGTCAGCACTGAGTCCATGAATCGAATCCAGAGCGGGAGCGCCGTGCGCCCACCACTCTCGCGCCGGCCCAGTTCGCGGTTGTCGTCGAACCCGACCCAGGCGGTCGCGACGATGTCGGCGTTGAACCCCGAGAACCAGGCATCGCGATAGCTGTTGGTCGTGCCGGTCTTGCCGGCGAGATCCGAGCGTCCCAGCTGCTGCGCCTGACGCCCGGTTCCTGCGGTGATTACGTGCCCCAGCATGTTGCTCATCTGCCAGGCGGCACCCGGGTCCAGCACCTGTGCCGGGTCGGTATACTGCAGCGGACCCCCGCTGGCGTTCAGGTACAGGTCCTGGCCGGCCGGGTTCTCGCAGGGTTCGGGGCAGGCGCGTTCGGTCGGGGCTGTGTAGAGGACCTCGCCGTCGTCCGTCTCGATGCGCGTGATGATCCACGGGCTGTACAGTTTCCCGCCGGAGGCAAAAACGCTGTAGGCATTGTTCAGCTGCAAGGGCGTGACCCCGCCAGTGCCGAGCACCATCGACAGGTTGCTCGGGTGCTTGTCCGGATCCAGACCGAACCGCGGCAGCTGTTCGTGCACGCGTTGCGGACCCAGGCTGTTGAGCAGGCGGATCGACGCCAGATTGCGCGACTGAGCCAGGGCGTCGCGCATGCTCATCTCGCCCTGAAACTGCCGCGAGTAGTTCTGCGGGCGCCACTCCGCACCCAGCGCGGGGTCGTCAAAGACCATCGGGGCGTCGACCAGCATGCCGTCCGGGCGGTAGCCATCCTGCAGCGCCAGCGCGTACACCAGCGGCTTGAACGCAGAGCCGGGCTGTCGTTGCGCCTGGGTGCTGCGATCGTAGCGATTCTCGAAGAAATCGAAGCCTCCCGCGAGCGCAACGATGGCCCCGTCGGCCGGGGACTGGGCGATTACCGCACCAGTGACTTCGGGCTTCTGTGCCAGGCGCCAGCGTCCGTCGGTGTGGGGCCTGACGCGGATCACGTCGCCCGGCTCGAACTCGGGGTTGCGTGCCCATTCCTGATCGCGGGGTTCGATGGTGAGTTCGCCGATCTGGCCGCCGTCGACGTGCAGCGTGCCGTCTCCGTCGCGTTCCACGACGACCACGGGAAACAGCAGGCGCCCGTGTACGCCCTGTGTCTTGAGGGCGCGCTGGCGTGCCTCGGCGTCGGCCATGGTCTCGTCGCTCAGCTGATCTTCGGGCCCGCGATAACCGTGGCGTTCGTCGTATTCCAGCAGGCCCTCGCGCAGGGCCTGGTTGGCGGCTTCCTGGTAACGGGAGTCAATCGATGTATGGACCTGCAGGCCGCGCCGGTAGGCGTCCTCGCCCCAGAGGTTAAAGACGATCTGGCGGGCCGCCTCCGCCACCCAGTGGGCATCGACCTCGGTCGCGGCCACGTGCCGCTCGGACGATACCGGGCGGGCCACCGCCTCCTCGTATTCCGATTCGCTGATCGCGCCGGTATCCAGCATGCGCCGCAGCACGTAATTGCGGCGGATCTCCGCGCGCTGGGCACTGGCAACGGGGTTGGTTGTGGACGGCGCCTTCGGAAGGGCCGCCAGTACCGCGATCTCGTCCAGCTCCAGCTCATCGATCGAGCGGCCGTAGTAGACCCGAGCGGCTGCCTCGATCCCGTAGGCGCGCTGGCCCAGGTAGATCTTGTTCAGGTACAGCTCAAGGATCTCGTCCTTGCTCATCTCCTGTTCCATGCGAATGGCCAGGAAGATCTCCCGCAGCTTGCGCTCGTAGGTGCGGTCGCGGGTCAGAAAGACATTGCGCGCCAGCTGCATGGTAATGGTGGAGCCCCCCTGGCTGCGTTCGCCGCGAGTGGAGATCTCGTTGATCGCCGCTCGTGCCAGGCCAACGATGTCGACCCCGGGGTGGTCGTAGAAGCGCTCGTCCTCGGCCGCGATGAACGCCTGGCGGACGCGCTCGGGGATGTCCTCGATGGGCAGGGGAATGCGGCGTTCTTCCGCGAATTCGCCCATCAGCAGGCCGTCCGCGGTGCGGACTTGCAATGGGGTTTGCAGGCGCACGTCGCGCACCGCCTCCGCTTCGGGGAGGGTCGGGGCGTAGTGCACGTACAGGGCCGCAATGGCTGCGGATACGCCGATTCCGGCCGCAAGGATCAGGGCCAGCAACGCCGCAAAAATCTTGAGAATCGGCTTCATGACTGTAGAAAAAGTGGGGCCAAGTTAAGAATCAGCTTTCAAAGCAACTTGCAACCCGGATTTTGGAGTGTATATTGTGAACGAGCTAGCATACTTGATTGTAACGCTACCAGTTACTTTCATTGGGGTATACAGGGGGATGTGTGCTGAGTCTCGGAAAGAGCAAGCAGGGACTGCTGGGCGTGGATGTCAGCTCCGCCGCCGTGAAGGTGCTGGAGCTGGCCCGGCAAGGTAAGGGCTACCGTGTCGAGGCCTTTGCGGTGGAGCCGCTGCCGGATGGTGTGATGGTGGACAAGGTCTGCCAGGACACCGAGGCGGTGGGGAACGCACTCGCCCGCGCGGTGAAGCGCTCCGGCACAAAGCTCAAGCACTGCGCCATGGCTGTGCCGTCCTCGGCGGTCATCACCAAGACCATCCAGATGTCGGCCACGCTCAGCGACACTGAGCTCGAGGGCCAGGTGTTCGTCGAGGCCGATCAGTACATCCCCTACACCCTGGAAGAGGTCAATCTCGACTTCCAGGTCCTCGGCAAGAACGAAAAGAACCCCCAGCTGGTCGACGTCCTGGTCGTCGCCTCGCGGCGCGAGAACGTCGAATCGCGTGTGGCGATCGCCGAATCCGCCAAGCTCACCCCCGAGCTGGTGGATGTCGAGGCCTACGCCATCGAGCACGCCTCTGAACGACTGGTCGAGCAGATCCCCGATCGCGAGAACAAGCCCATCGTCGCGATTGTCGACGTCGGCTCATCGGTGACGGCGGTGTATGTCGTCAGCCAGACCGAGGGCGTGATCTATACCCGCGAGCAGAATTTCGGCGGCCGCATGCTGACCGAGGAGATCATGCGCCGCTACAGCATGAACTATCAGGAGGCCGGCTCCGCCAAGATGAGCGGTGACCTTCCGGCCGACTACGTCAGCAATATCCTCGAGCCGTTCAAGCAGACGATGATGGATCAGATCCAGCGTCTGCTGCAGTACTTCTACGTGACCCGCCCGCAGGACTCGATCGACCACATCCTGCTGGGTGGCGGCTGTGCCGCGATCGCGGGTGTCGACGAGATGCTCGAGGAAAGTTCCGGGACCCCGGTATCCGTCGCCAACCCGTTCCGTGGCATGGCGCTTTCCCGTCGTGTGAATCAGCAGCGCTTCGCCAATGATGCCCCCGCGCTGCTTACGGCCTGTGGCCTGGCCATCAGGGGGTACGCCGGATGATCTACATCAATCTCCTCCCCTGGCGCGAGAAGGCCCGCGAGCAGCGGCGCAAGCAATTCTTCGGTGCCGTGGGCGGCGCGCTCGTGGTCGGCGTGTTGCTGGCGTTCGGCGCGCACACCTTTATGAGTGCGCTGATCGACCACCAGCAGTCGCGTAACCAGATGCTGGAGAGCGAGATCCGCGAGCTGGATCGAAAGATTGCTCGCATCCGCGATCTGGACGAGCAGCGCCAGGCCTTGATCGCGCGCATGGAAGTGATTCAGACCTTGCAGGCGCGCCGCCCAGAGGCCGTACATCTGTTCGATCAGCTGGTGGAGACGTTGCCGGACGGCACCTATCTCAACGAGGTGCGCCAGGAGGGCGAACGCATTCGTCTGACGGGGCGGGCCGAATCCAACACCCGGATCTCGACGCTGATGCGCCGCATCGACGCCTCGCCCTGGCTGGCCGATTCCAACCTGCAGATCATCGAGACACGTGAAGACGGCAGCCTGCAGGTACGTGACTTCCGCCTCGACGCCAATCAGGCGCGGCCTTCGGATGTTGAGGAGGATTCCTGATGAATATCAAGGAACTCAACGAGATCGACTTCAACAACATTGGTGAGGCGTCCTGGGCGGTAAAGGCGCTGATCCTGATCGTCATCGTTCTGGCCATCCTGGGGCTGTCCTATTACTTCTTCATCGGTGATCAGCGCACCGATCTGGAACGCGCCGAGAATCGCGAGGAGCAACTGCGCGCCGAATTCGAGGACAAGCAGCAGCGGGCCGCGAATCTCGGGGCCTACGAGGAACAGCTCGAAGAGATGGAGCGGATGTTTGCCTCGTTGCTGGAGCTCTTGCCGAGCAGCGCCGAGATCCCCAGCCTGCTGGTGGATATCTCGCAGACCGGCTTGCAGGCCGGGCTCGAGATCGAGCTGTTCGAGCCGCGCGGCGAAAACCGACGGGATTTCTATGCCGAGGTGCCGATTCGGCTGCGGGTGCGCGGTGACTACGAGGATCTGGCCGAATTCGTCAGCGGGACCTCGGCGCTCCCGCGCGTCGTCACCATGCACGACATGCACATTCGTCGGGGCAATTCCGATAACGATCTGCTGATGGACGCCACTGCGCGCACCTACCGCTACCTGGAGGACCACTGATGCGGAACCCTGCACAGCGATCCCTGGGGGCGGCCCTTGCGCTGGGCCTGGTGGCCACATTCGGGTTGTCGGGTTGCGCCCCCGACAAGAGCGACCTGCAGCGCTACATTGCGGAGATCAATGAGCGTCCGGGCAGCGGTATCGACCCGATCCCGACACTGGAGCCGCACGAGCCCTACTTGTATCCGGGGCACACCCGCTCCCCGTTCGATTCCTCCGTAATTGCGCAGCCCGAGCTGGCGGCAGCCCAGGGCGAGCCCGGCGACGCCGAGGTCGACCCGGATCGCCCCCGCGAATTCCTCGAGAGCTTCCCGCTGGATTCCTTGCGCATGGTGGGGTCGCTGGAGCAGGACGAGGTGCGTTATGCCCTGGTCCGTACCCCCGATCGGGGTATTCAGCGCGTGACAGTTGGCAATTACATGGGTGAAAACCACGGCCGTATCGTCGAGATCACAGCCACCCGGGTGAAGCTGGTCGAGGTGGTCCCGGACGCCTTCGGCGGGCACGTGGAACGCGAAAACTCCGTGGCGCTGGCCGACTAGCGGTTGGGGGAGCAGAACAATGATGAACCGAATGGGCCGCAAGACCGGCAACAACTACAGGGGATTACACATGGGTTCTTCCATGCGCGCGCTGGCGGGCACCGTGATGGCGGCTTTGCTGTTCATGGTTTCGCAGGGGGTGGCGGCGACCGAACTGGAAGAGATTCGGGCGGCCAGCATTAGCGGTGACCGGGTGCAGGTGAATCTGCGCTTTTCCGGGACTCCGCCCGAAGACGTGCGGGCCTTTGCCATCGACTCCCCGCCGCGGATCGCACTGGACCTGCCGGACGCTGGCAATGCGCTGCGCAGCCGCGAGACGGACCTCAATGTGGGCCCGCTGCTGACCGCCACGGCGGTCGAATCCGGTGATCGCACGCGCGTGGTGCTGAACCTGACCCAGCCCTCCGAGTACCAGACCCGGGTCGAGGGCAACAACCTAATCCTGACGCTGGGCCGCGGGGTTTCCGAGGCCGACAGCGATGTCCAGCAGGTGGTCGATCGTGCCGGCGAGCCCTCCGAACGGGCGACGCGCAGTGCGCGCCCGGTCGAGATTACCGGCATCGATTTTCGTCGCGGTTCCGAGGGCGAAGGCCGAGTCGAGATCGACCTGTCGCGCTCGGGGGCCGAGGTTAATGTGCGCGAGCAGGCGGGTAAGGTTGAACTGACGTTCCCGCGCGCTCGTGTGGACGAATCCCTGGAGCGCCGATTGGACGTGCTCGATTTCGCCACACCGGTTCGCACCATCGACACCGTGGCCGAGCGCGAGCGTGTGCGCATGGAAGTGGGCGCGCATGGCGAATACGAAGTCCTCTCCTACCAGAGCGATCGCCGCTTTGTGCTGGAGGTTGCGCCGATCACCGAGGCGGAGCGCGAGGCGCGGCGCCGCGAGGAAGAGCAATTCGAGGGCGAGCGCCTGTCGCTGAATTTCCAGGATATCGAGGTGCGCTCGGTCCTGCAGCTGCTGGCCGACTTTACCGATCTCAACATCGTGGTCAGCGATACCGTGGGTGGCAATATCACCCTGCGCCTGAACAACGTGCCTTGGGATCAGGCACTGGATATCATCCTGCGCTCCCGCGGGCTCGACAAGCGCATGGACGGCAACGTGCTCTATGTGGCCCCGAGCGAAGAGATCGCGGCGCGCGAGCGCCTGGAGCTTGAGGCACAACGCGACCGCCAGGAGCTGGAGCCGCTGCGCACCGAGTTCGTGCAGATCAACTTCGCCCAGGCCCAGCAGATCGCCTCGCTGATCCGCGGCGACGAGACCGGCCAGTTCCTGTCCGATCGCGGTAGCATCACCATCGACAGCCGCACCAATACCCTGCTGGTGCAGGATACGCACAGTCGGATTGAGGATGTGCGCCGCTTGGTGCAAACCCTAGACGTCCCGGTGCAGCAGGTGCTGATCGAGACACGAATCGTGATTGCTGAGGATAATTTTCAGCGCGATTTGGGCGCCCGATTTGGGATCAGTGGAACTAGAGGTCAAGGCCGGCGCACTCAGGCCGGAGTGGGAGGTTCCTTGGCTGCAGCGGACGTAGCTCGAGATGGAGGGACTGCCGCACTGGGTCGTCGTCTAGCCGCAGATGGGTATCAAGAATATAACTACGGCAATGAGTTTGGGATGGGGAATCGACTCAGCAGTTCCCTTCCGGCCGAACCTACCCGTGCGGCAGGGGTGGGATTCAGCATCCTTCGAAGTGGAGTACTCCTCGACCTTGAGCTCTCGGCTCTCCAGGTAGAAGGCCGTGGCGAGGTAATATCGAGCCCTCGCGTTGTAACTGCCAACGGTCAGACGGCCCGGATTGAGCAAGGTGAAGATATTCCTTATCAGGAGGCGACCGCATCAGGGGCTACTTCTACACAGTTCATTGAGGCGCTTTTGAAGACTGAGGTGACTCCTCAGATTACGCCGAACGGGAACATCATCATGGATATCCTAGTTACGCGGAATAACCGCAGTAACGAACCGCCCGTACAAGGTGTACCGGGCATCTCCAAACGGGAGGTTGAGACGCAGGTTTTCGTTGGAAACGGAGAGACTGTTGTCTTGGGTGGTGTCTATGAGATTGAAAGCTCGGATGTGCTGGAGAAAGTGCCTTTCTTTGGCGACATCCCGTTCCTCGGTAACTTCTTCCGAAATCGACAGAACGAGAACCGGAAGGCAGAGCTCTTGGTCTTTGTAACGCCACGTATCATCGAGTGAATCAAAGCCGAGTGATGAAATGAAGAAGCCGGGGCCTGTCCCCGGCTTTTCTTTGGCCAGCGAGGCCAGTAGCCTTGCCGCCATGCAGAACATTGTCCTGGTAGGGCCCATGGGGGCCGGCAAGAGCACAATCGGGCGCGGGCTGGCGGGGCTGCTGCGGCGCCCGTTCTTCGACACCGATCAGGAGATCCAGCGGCGTACCGGCGTGGATATACCCACGATCTTCGAGTTCGAGGGCGAGGCGGGTTTTCGCAAGCGCGAGTCGGCGATGCTGCAATCGCTACTGGAACGCGATGGAGCGGTAATCGCCACAGGCGGCGGAATCGTCGAGCGCCCGGAGAACCTTGACCTCCTGCGCGAGCACTTCGTGATCTACCTGCGCGTCCCGGTGGACGAGCAGTTCCGGCGCACGCGCCGCAATCGCAAACGCCCCCTGCTGAACGAGGTGGCAGACCCACGGGCCAAGCTGCAGGAACTGTTCGAGCGCCGTGATCCGCTTTATCGGGAGATTGCGAGCATGACACTGGAGGGACGGGGACGACGCGTGCGCGATGCCGTTCGCGGGGTCTGTGATGCCCTCAAGGTCCAGCGTCCGGATCTGTGCCAGCCCCGTTCAGAGGGCTGAGCCTTTCGCGCCAGAACCGCTTGCACGTCAGTGCCGGGTGGAGCCGCCCCCATCCGGCACGAACATCCCCTGCTGCGAGGGCGGTGCGCGGCGTCCGTGCGAGGCATGGTGAAACTGGAGTCGCCAGCTATCGCCGCTGCGGCGCCAGGTCTGGCTGATCAGGATGGTCCCGGTGGCCGCGACATCGCCGGGGCGGGTAATTGCCTCCTCGATCACGAGACTCAGGCTTTCGGTCGTTTCCTGGCGCCCGACGATGCGCGGCTCGATCCCGATATTCAGCTCGCGTGCGAATACCAGCAGCCAGCTCTCCATCACCTCGGAAACCCCGCGATGCGCGCGTGGGCTGCCCGGGTGCACGCAGACGATATCCGGGCGTTCTGCCCATAACCGCATCATCCGCTCAATGTCCGCGGCACGAAAGGCCTCGTAGTAGGCCGCCAGGCGTTCGTCGCTCGCCCCGCCCATCAGTGCACCCGTCCTGTATCCCAGGCCGGCGGCGGGTCGGGATCGGGGCTGGCATGATGCAGGAACATCCGCCAGCTCTCGCCCTCGAGGCGGTAACCATTCGTGGCCAGCATCACGCCGCGGCGTTCGCCGCTGACGTAGAGGTTTTCGCGCAGGGTGTGGATCACCAGGTCCTGCCCCGGGATGATGTTCAGCTCGGTGCGGTGGATCACGACGCCTCGCATGTTCGGCAGGATGTCGTCCCAGCTCTCGAGGATGACGTCGGTCCCGAGCAGGCGCTCGCCCCCGGGGTGAATACAGACGCATTCGGGACTGTCCAGCCAGATCGTGCGCATGGCGTCGGAGTCGCCTGCTTGAAAGGCCTCGTAGAACGCCGCCTCGGCGGTTTCCGGGGAGGGGAAGGTTGCCATGCCGCTCGTCGTGATCGGGTGAGGCCACATTGTCGCAGGCTGTCGTCGGGATGTCGCGGATGACGCCGGGCTTCGCGGCCCGCACAATACAGCCCGGTCGAATGACGAGAGCAGCATGGCGCGTATCCTGACAACGGGCATTGCAACCCTGGATCACACTCTGGACGTCGAGCGCTATCCGCGCGAGGACGACGAAATTCGCGCCCTGGCCAGCTCCTCTCAGCCAGGGGGCAACGCGACCAACACTGCCCGCATCCTTGCGCAGTTCGGTCATCGTGCGGCCCTGGCCGCCGTGTTCGCGGAGGATGGGTCGGGTAACTGGCTGCGGGAACGCCTTGAGGCGAGCGGCGTCGATACCGGCGCGTGTGTGCGGCACCCGGGCGCGACCCCGACCTCGCATATCCTGCGTTCGCGCGACTCGGGTAGCCGTACCATCGTGCACCACCGCGACCTGCCCGAGCTGAGTGCAGCCGATCTGCGGCGGATCGCGTGGGAGGAGTACGACTGGCTGCATTTCGAGGGGCGCCAGCCGGAGACCTTGCGCGAGATTCTGCCCCGGGTCCGCGAAGCCGTAACGGATCAGCCGATCTCCCTGGAGCTGGAAAAGCGTCGCCCAGGGCTGGAGGCGTGTCTGGAGTGGGCCGATGTCCTGATGCTGTCGCGCGATTGGGCGCAGGGGATTGCCGCACGCCCAGAAGAGGCCGCGGCCGAACTGGCCCGCCGTTACCCCGGGCGCATCGTGACCGTCACGGCCGGGGCCGAGGGTGCCTGGCTCGCACAGGATGACCTGCATGTGTACTGCGCGCCGACACCGGGTCTGCGTGTCGTCGACAGCGTGGGGGCCGGCGATACGTTCAATGCCGGCCTGGTTGATGCACTGGTCTCGGGCGAGCCCCCCGAGCAGGCGCTCGTGGCGGGCGTGCGCCTGGCAGAACGCAAGCTCCAGCAAACGGGATTCGATGCCCTCGGCAGCGGCTGACGCCGATAGGGAAACACTGATTCCTTAGAGGTAGTCGTCCAGCCAGGCCTGCAGATCTTCTTCCTCGACTTCGCCGCGATGGGTATCACGGATGATGCCGTCACGGTCAATCAGCACCGTGTAGGGCAGTGCGCCGATCCGATTTCCGTACTTGCGACCGACTTCCACGGCCTCGTCCTGGCCGATCAGGATCGGGAATTCGATCCCGAAGTCATCGACGAAGTGCTGGGTCGCGCTGAGTTCATCCACGGCGACCGCGACGATGGTGAAGCCATCATCGCGATGTTCTTCCCAGATCTCCTGGAACAGCGGCATCTCTTTCTTGCACGGCGGGCACCACGTGGCCCAGAAGTTCAGCACGATCAGGTCGCCATCCCATTCGCTCAACTGGCGGTCGTTACCGTCCAGATCCGGAAGGGTAAAGTCGATGCGGCGGTCGCCCTGGGCCTCTTCGGCGGCGGCCTCCGCGGCTTCACCCCCATTCGCCTCGGCGGTATCCATTTCCGGCGTGGGGTCCTCGCAACCGGCCAGCAAGAAGGCGCTGGCGGCGGCAAGGGCGATCCAGCCAAATGTGTGCGAGCGATGCTTCATGGCGTCACCCCGAGCGCATTTTCTACATGGGCCAGGAAGCGGTCGGCGTTCAGGTAACCCACGTTGCGGTAGTTGCGCAATTCGTTACCGTCGGAATCCCAGAAGATCATCGCGGGCGGCCCGAACAGGTTGAACTCGCGCATCAGGCTCCGGTGCTCGGAGGTGTTGTCGGTCACATCCACCTTGAGCAGGTGCACGTCCGCCATCGCACTGATCACGCGCTGGTCCTGGAAGGTCGTTCTTTCCAGGCGCACACAGTCCACGCACCAGTCGGCATAGAAGTCCAGGAACACCGGCTGGTTGTTGTTCTGGGCCTGTTCCAGCTCGCGTTCCAGGTCATCGAGGCTGTCGATGTAGGTGAACTCCATCTCCGTGGGGCCGGAGCGTTCGCCACTGGCCGTCATCGTCGGCTGGTTGAGTGTGGCCAGCGGGCGGAAGACGTCCTTGCCGCCGGTGGCCGCGCCCAGCATCAGCAGGATGCCGTAGATCAGAAGGACTACACCCAGGCCCTTCCACAGCGTGTACCAGCCCGAACTTCCCTCCGGCAGGGTGCGCAGCGCGCCCATGTACACCGCCGTCACGATCAGCAGGATGGCCCACAGGAACATCGCCAGCTCGCCCGGGATCACCCGTTCGAGCAGCCAGATCCCGATCGCCAGCAGACCCACACCGAATACCGCCTTGATGGTGTCCATCCACGGGCCGGCCTTCGGCAGCAGGCGGCCGGCCGAGGTGCCGATCACCAGCAGCGGGGCACCCATGCCCATACTCAGGGAGAACAGGGCGATGCCGCCCAGGACGGCGTCACCGGTATGGCTGATGTAGAGCAGGGCGCCAATCAACGGCGCGGTCACGCACGGGCCGACGATCAGGGCCGACAGGAAGCCCATGATCCCGGCGCCCATGTAGGTGCCGCCTTCCTGGCGGTTGCTGATCTGCGACAGCTTGCTTTGCACGCTGGCCGGCATCTGTAGTTCGTAGAAGCCGAACATCGACATCGCCAGTGCAATGAAGATCGCCACGAACGTGCCGATGATCCAGGGGTTCTGGAAGGCCGCCTGCAGGTTGGCCCCGGCCAGCCCCGCGAATACCCCGGCGATGGTGTAGGTCAGTGCCATCGCCAGCACGAACACCAGCGAGATCAGGAATGCCTTGCGGGTGGTCAGGTTCTTCTGCCCGATGATGATATTCGACAGGATCGGGATCATCGGGAACACGCAGGGGGTGAACGTCAGCAGCAGCCCGAAGCCGAAGAAGGCCAGGGCCACCAGCCAGATCTGACCATCGGCCAGCTGGGCCGCGATGCGGTCCTGCTGGGTGACGGGGGCGGCCGCCTTGTCGTCCTCTTCCGGGACGGCATCGGTGGTCTCGATCTCGTCCAGGGCTTCGTCGCCGGTCTCCGGCAGGGCGTCTTCGTCGGCCTCTGCGGCCAGGTCGGAGTCGAAGCTGACCGAGACCTCCTGGGTCAGCGGCGGGTAGCACACGCCCCCGTCCCAGCAGCCCTGGTAGTCAATCGCCAGAGTGATCTCGGAGACGTCGTCCGCGTCGCGCAGTATCGGGACCAGGATCTCGACCTGGTCGCGATAGATCTCGGTCTCGCCGAAGAACTCGTCCTCGTGACGTTCGCCCTCGGGCGGGTTGACCGGTCCCAGCTCGATCCCGTCGCCCTCGGCGATGCGCACGTCGAGCTGGTCGCGGTAGAGGTAGTAGTCCTCGGCGATTTCGAAACGCAGGATGACCGCATTCTGGCTGATGGCCTCGAGCGAGGCGGCGAAGGCCTCTTCCGGCTCGAGCAGGTCGTCGGCGGCACCCAGGTCGCCGGAGAGGTCGCCCATCTCGTCCAGGGCGCTGCGCTCCTCATCGACGGCTTCGTCTTCGGTCGCCTCTTCACCGTTCTCGCCCGGCAGGCCCGGGAGCTCCAGCGATACGGTCTGGAAGTGGGGCGGATAGCACACGCCGAGGTCGGCGCAACCCTGCGAGCGCGCGGTCAGTTCGATCTCGGTGCTTTCGGCCGCGAGGATCGGAAGCTCGATGCTGATCTCGTCGCGATAGGTCTCGACCTCGCCGAAGAACTCGTCGGTCTTCTTCTCGCCGTCGGGGATGTTCGGTTCGCCGAGCTCCAACCCTTCGCTCTCGGGTTCGAACTCGAACTGCTCGCGGTACATGTAGTAGCCGTCCGCGATCTCCCAGGTCAGGCGGATCGTGTCGGCGTCAATGGCCTCCGCGCTCAGGCTGAACGCATCATCCGGGTCCAGCAGATCGTCATCGAAGATGGCGTTCGCCAGGGCCGGGGTCAGCAGGAACGCGACCAGGAAGGTCGCCAGCCAGTTGCGCAGATTCAGGAGGTGCATTGCGTTATCCAGTTCAGGTAATCCGGGGACCCGTGCGTGATCGGCACGGCGATAATCTCCGGGGTCTCATACGGGTGATGTTCCGTCAGGTGGGCCTGCAACTCATCGCGGGCATCGACGGAGGTTTTGATCAGCAGTGTGACTTCGGAATCGGTCTCGATATTCCCTTTCCACACGTAAATTGAGCGTCCGGCCGGGAGGATGTGCACGCAGGCCGCCAGGCCGCGCTGGACCAGTTCACCCGCCAGGGTCTCGGCCTCGGTGGGGTCGTCCAGTGTGGTGAGTACCAGCCAGGCGCGCACGTTCGAGTTGTCGGGTTCCTTGTCCGGCATCATCGACTCTTGGGCATCAGGAGTTTGTGCGAAGTTCGATCCGGGCCGGCTGGCCGGGGCGCAGCACGGCATCGTCGCTCGGCGAGAATTCGGCCTCGATCCGGTATCCCTGATCCTCGTCTTTGCCTACAAGTTCCCAGCCGATCCGGTCGATCGTGCCCGAAAACTCGTGCTCGCCAACCGTAATCGTGACCTCTTGCCCCTCGCTGAGCGACTGAATGCGCTCCGGTGCCACCAGGGCGCGGACCCGCATGGTGTCCCCGGCCCCCAGTACCGCCAGCACGGCCGGCGCCAGGGCGGGATTCACGAACTGGCCGGGGGAGACATCAATACGCGTGACGCGGCCGCTGGCTGGCGCGCGGACTGTGGCGTCGTCGCGATCGGCGCGCGCCCGGTCGCGCTGGGCGCGGGCCTCGGCCAGGCGCGCGGCGACGGTGGCCTGCTGGATGCGTGCCAGTTCCACCTCGCGCAAGGCGATCAGGGTCTGGTCGTACAGGTCCTCCGCCTTTTCGACCTCCCGATTGGCCTCGTCCAGTTCCAGTTGCAGGCGCTCGATGGCGGCCTGCGCGGCACGCAGGTCCGCCTCGACCCTCCGCGTATCCAGGCGGAACAGGGCGGCGTCCTGGTCGACATGCTCGCCCGGGCGGACCTCGATCGTCTCGATCTTGCCGGCCACCGGTGCTGTGATGCGGTAGGTCTGGCCCCAGTCGAGCTGACCCTCAAGTGCGTCGCTGTCGTCGGTCGCCAACCCCGTGGAGGGCAGTACCAGCAGGGCGCAACAAGCGAGCGCCGAGAGCAGCAGTCGTCGGCCTGGGTTGCCCGGGATCAGGCGATCGATGGACATCGGGTGTTCTCCCTCGGGGCGCCCGCGGGCGCGCATTCGTTATTCCCGTTCTGCCATGGCCGTGCCGGCCAGGCGAAAGGGGCTCAGGTCGCTACGGCCGGTCAGCAGCGCGAGGCGCTCGTAGACCATGGCCAGTTCGAACTCGGTCTGGGCATTGAAATAAGCCGCCGCACTTTGCTGGACCATCGAGTCGCCGAGATCGGCCTGGTCCTCGATGTCGTACAGGTAGCGGGCGCGGTCGATATACAGCTGGCGATAATCCATGCGCCATTCGGCCTCGTCACGCTGCATCCGCAGGGCCTGGGCCTCGTGATAGAGCTCGCGCAGGCGGTTGCGGGCCTCGATCCGTGCCTGCCCCAGGTCCGCCTCCGCGCGCTGCCGGGCCGCGACCGCATGCCCGACCCGGCTGTCCTGGCGGCGCCCCTCGTACAACGGCACTTCCAGCACGAGCCCGGCGGCAAAGGGGTTGCGATCGCCGCCAAACTCGCGGTTCCAGTAGCCCGTCTCGGCCTCCGCATACAGGCGTGGGCGGCGCTGGGCGCGGGCCGCATCCACGCCGCGTGCGGCGGCCTCTACTTGCAGGCGCTCGGCGGCAAGGGTTGGATTGGCGCTGTCGAGTTCGGCCATCAGGTCGTCCAGGCCCGGGAGGTCCGGGAGATCCAGCGGCAGGGCGGGCGCCAGGACGGTGCGGATGCGCTCGCCGGGTCGGTTCAGGGCCTCGGCCAGCTCGTCGCGGGCTCGGCGCTGATTCTGCAGCGCGCGCTGGCGCTGCACGCGCAGGGTCTGGTACTCCGACTCCAGGCGAAAGACCTCGATATCCGAGACCTGTCCACGCTCGGCGCGTTCTTCCGCACGCTCCTTGCTGACGAATGCGGCTGCCATGGCCTCGGTGTCGCGGGCAAAACCGAGATCGGCGAGCAGGACGTTGAAGTACCGCTCCATGACATGCAGCGAGTGCCGGGCGTGCGCCAGAACCTCCATCTCGCGGGCGGCCTCGAGGCGCTGGGTGCTGGCGGCCTCGCGCGCGTTCGACTGGCCGAAGTCGCTCAGCAGCTTGCGGGCGACGATGGTGGCCCGCGAGTCGTTGCGGCTCTGATCCGGGGCGAGGTCATTGGGCTCGATCCAGCGAGCCTCCAGCCGCGCATTCACCGTGACGTCGCGCCCGGCCTGGGTGCCGGCCAGTTCCTGTTCGGCGATCTCGCGTTCCGCCCGCGCCCGTCGGACCTGTGGGTGGAGGGCGTCGACCGCGGTCAGCGCGCTTTGCAGCCGCAACGGCTCGGGCAGTGGTTCGGGATCGATCACGCCATCTGCCGGAGTGTCCAGTGCGCCACCGGTGGCAGGCAAAAGCGCAACGCCGAGTGCGACGAGGCTGGCCAGAAGGGGCGTTACGATTCGACGCCGCGCTTGCCGGCGCGCCGCATGTGCTGGATGCATTGGAGTACCTATCGTCCAGCGCGTTCGCGACGGAAGCGGGTGAAATTCCCGTCTTCGTAATGCCCTTCGGCGACGAATTCGCCCAGCAGCAGGAATTCGTCGACATCCCGGGTAGCCCCGGTGAAGCGAGCAATGGGTTCGCCTTCCAGGTTGAAGAACTGGAATACCGGCGTTGCACGCACCCGAAAATCGCGGGTGGCGAAGTCCATCATCGTCTTGGTATCGCCCTCGAAGGTGACGACCTCAATCGAGCCTTCGACATCCACCGCGAAGATGCGGAAGCGGTCCTTGTAAAACTCCTGCACTTCCGGCTGATTCAGGACCTGATTCTTCATGCGGTGGCAGAACGGGCAGTCATCCATCTCGAAGAACAGCAGGATGCCTTTCTTGCCGGCCTCGCGGGCCTCTTCCAGTTCTTCCTGGAAGTCGCCGAAGGTCGGGTCGAAGAAGTGGTGGTTCGGATCGCGCGGGTCTTCCACGCCAGCGCTGCCCAATCCCGGGAGCAGCAGGAGCAGGGCCGCCAGCAGGGCGGGGAGCAGGGAAATGATGCGGCGCGGTCTCATGCGGCTGGGCTCCGGATTTCTGAAGACGTTCACAGTTAAGACGGGCCAGAGCGTCCCTCAATTCCCTCTCGGTTGCAAGGAAAAGAGAGCGAAGCGAGCGTTGGTGGCATGCCCCCTGAGAGGGCTGTTCGACAGCGGTTTGGGGGCGTGTTCCAATGTTCTGCTCTTCTTGTATGGAACCCGTTATTCATGCGCAGCCCCTTCCTCCCGTTGTTTGTTTTTCTCGGGTTGGTATTGCTCGAGATCTTCGGCTTTGCCTGGGTGGGCGACGCTGTCGGGGCGCTCGCCACGGTGGCGCTGGTGATCGCGACGGCCGCGGCGGGTCTGCTGCTGTTTCGCCTGCAGGGCTTCTACCACTGGCGCCGCTTGCAGCAGAGCCTGGCCCGCGGCGAGATGCCTGCGCGCGGGCTGGTCGAGGGCTGGCTGCTGATGTCGGCGGCGGTCCTGCTGCTGTTGCCCGGGTTTTTCACCGACGCGGCGGGCTTTGTGCTGCTGGTGCCGCCGCTGCGGCGCTGGGCGGCCGAGGGCATCCTGCGTCGGGGCATGATCCGGGCACGCACGAGTGGCTCGGGTCCGGCCGGGCCGGGCGGCCCGATCGAGGGGGAGTTCCGTCGCCACGACGCCGGCGACGAGTCCGCGCCCGATGATCGCCTGGACCACGACGACCGCCGCTGAGAATTCTCCTTCCCCGCGCCCTTGACTCGGCTTGGTGTGCCCCTATTATTAGCACTCGTTCGGGGTGGGTGCTAACAGGGCGCCTACCCGACATCCTCCAACCTGTTAAGAACATCGATATAAGGAGTTCGCACCATGAACCTGCGGCCTTTGCACGATCGCGTCATCGTGAAGCGTATGGAAGAAGAACGCACCAGCCCCGGCGGCATCGTGATCCCGGACTCGGCGGCC
This sequence comes from Thioalkalivibrio sp. ALJ15, assembly GCF_000383695.1. Taxonomy (NCBI): domain Bacteria; kingdom Pseudomonadati; phylum Pseudomonadota; class Gammaproteobacteria; order Chromatiales; family Ectothiorhodospiraceae; genus Thioalkalivibrio; species Thioalkalivibrio sp. ALJ15. The sequence continues at coordinate 136,473 of NZ_KB912056.1, read as the reverse complement.
GAAAAGCCGATTCGCGGCGAAGTGGTTGCGGTCGGTAACGGCAAGATCCTGGAAAGCGGCGAAGTCCGCGCCCTGGACGTGAAGGCTGGCGACAAGGTGCTGTTCGGCAAGTACTCCGGCACCGAGGTCAAGGTCGAAGGCGAAGACGTCCTGGTGATGCGCGAAGACGACATCATGGCCGTGATCGAGGGCTAAGCCCCGCGGATCCGCCCCTATCCCCATTTTTTGCAGGAGTAGAACGAGACATGAGTGCTAAAGAAGTCCGTTTTGGTAACGACGCCCGCACCCGCATGGCCAAGGGCGTGAACACCCTGGCCAACGCCGTGAAGGTCACCCTGGGTCCCAAGGGCCGCAACGTGGTCCTGGACAAGGCCTTCGGCGCCCCGACTGTCACCAAGGACGGCGTGTCCGTGGCCAAGGAAATCGAACTGGATGACAAGTTCGAGAACATGGGCGCCCAGCTGGTCAAGGAAGTCTCCTCGCAGACCTCCGACGCCGCCGGTGACGGCACCACCACCGCGACCGTGCTGGCTCAGTCCATCGTCCGTGAAGGCATGAAGGCGGTCACCGCTGGCATGAACCCGATGGACCTGAAGCGCGGCATCGACAAGGCCGTGAAGTCCGCGACCCAGGAACTGAAGAAACTGTCCAAGCCGTGCACCGAGCACAAGGCGATCGCTCAGGTCGGCTCGATCTCCGCCAACTCCGACACCGCGATTGGCGAGATCATCGCCGATGCGATGGACAAGGTCGGCAAAGAAGGCGTGATCACCGTCGAGGAAGGCTCCTCGCTGGAGAACGAGCTGGATGTCGTGGAAGGTATGCAGTTCGACCGCGGCTACCTGTCGCCGTACTTCATCAACAACCAGCAGAACATGAGCGCCGAGCTGGACGACGCCTACATCCTCCTGTTCGACAAGAAGATCTCGAACATCCGTGATCTGCTGCCGATCCTGGAAGGTGTGGCCAAGTCCAACAAGCCGCTGCTGATCATCGCCGAGGACATCGAGGGCGAGGCCCTGGCCACGCTGGTGGTGAACTCCATGCGCGGCATCGTGAAGGTTGCCGCCGTGAAGGCCCCGGGCTTTGGCGACCGCCGCAAGGCGATGCTGCAGGATATCGCCGTGCTGACCGGCGGCCAGGTGATCTCCGAAGAGGTCGGCCTGTCGCTGGAGAAGACCACGGTGGAAGACCTGGGTCGTGCCAAGAAGGTGCAGGTGACCAAGGAAAACACCACGATCATCGACGGCATGGGTCAGAACAAGGACATCAAGGCCCGCGTCGACCAGATCCGTGCCCAGATCGAGGAAGCGACTTCCGACTACGACAAGGAAAAGCTGCAGGAACGCGTCGCCAAGCTGGCCGGCGGTGTGGCGGTGATCAAGGTCGGTGCTGCCACCGAGGTCGAGATGAAAGAGAAGAAGGCCCGCGTCGAGGACGCCCTGCACGCCACGCGTGCGGCGGTTGAAGAAGGCGTGGTCCCCGGCGGTGGCGTGGCCCTGCTGCGTGCCTGTGCGGCGATTGCCAAGCTCAAGGGTGACAACGACGAGCAGACCGCCGGCGTGAACATCGCCCGTCGCGCGATGGAAGAGCCGCTGCGCCAGATCGTCTACAACACCGGCGAAGAGCCCTCCGTGATCCTGAACAAGGTCCTGGAAGGCAAGGGTAACTACGGCTATAACGCCGCGTCCGGCGAGTTCGGCGACATGATCGATATGGGCATCCTGGATCCGACCAAGGTGACCCGCTCGGCGCTGCAGAACGCCGCGTCCGTGGCTGCCCTGCTGATCACCACCGAGGCCATGGTGGCCGAGCTGCCGAAGAAGGACGACGGCGGTGCCGGTGGCGGCATGGACGACATGGGTGGTATGGGCGGTATGGGAGGCATGGGCGGCATGATGTAAGCCGCTCGGCCTTTTGTGACGCCAAGCAACAGGAGACCCCGCTGCGGCGGGGTCTTTTTGTCTGGATCGCGCCACCCTGTTCTTGTACATCGGAACCCACAAGTAATCTGTGTGTCCTTAAGGGAACAAGGTTCTAGGTAAGGTCGGCGTTTTGATGGGCAGGTAGTTGCCCTGATCAGACAGAAGAAGGGAGTCGCCTGATCACAGGCAGGTGTTTCCTTAATGTGACAACGTTGTGATGCCGATACAATTCTGGACTCGAATGCGTGCAAAACCGGAAAGCATGTGCCACTATCAAGCTGCTGTAGAGGGCTTGGCGCTCGCTGCTCCAGATTCCGGTCGGGAGTCAACCGTTCGGCAACGCGCTTGTCTCTGATCAGTCGTCGTTTGTTTTTACAAGGAGGCTATGAACATGAATCACAAGCTGGTTAAGAATATCCTGGCCGCGTCTGTGGCCACGCTGCTGATCGGTACCGCGAGCCAGGCCGTGGCTCAGGAACCGCCGGCGGCCAATGTCACCGACCGTAGCGGCAATGTCGTGGTGGATCGCTCCGGCGAGTGCGTGCGCACCCGTTCCTGGGCTCCGGAAAACGTGAAGCATTCGCAGTGCGCCGGTTACATCGAAGAAACCGCCGAGGCCCCCGAGCCGGATCCGGCCCCCGAGCCCGAGCCCGAGCCCGAGCCCGAGTTTGAAACCACCACGCTGAGCGCCCAGGCCCTGTTCGATTTTGACAGCGCCGAACTGCGTTCGGAAGGCCGCGATGCCCTGCGTGAACTGGCCCGCAGCCTGACCGCCGACGACGCCGAGTACAGCTCGGTGCTGGTCGAAGGTCACACCTGCACCATCGGCCCGGCCGACTACAACCAGGGCCTGTCCGAGCGTCGCGCCCAGTCCGTGGCCGACTTCCTGGCCAGCGAAGGTGTGCGTGAAGACGACATCCGTACCGTGGGCTACGGTGAGGACCGCCCGACCGCCGACAACTCCACCCGCGAAGGCCGCGAGGCCAACCGTCGCGTGGAAGTGACCTCCGACGTGCGTCAGCGCGCCGACTAAGGTCTCTATAGCTGTCGGTATCCGGCCATCGGTTCGTCCGATGGTCCGGGAATCAGGCCCCGCCTCGGCGGGGCCTTTTTTATGAAGGGTCTTGGAGCCCTGGTTATGTGGTTGCGGCGCGGGGGCGCGTTAAGTTCCGGTTAAGCCTTCCGTCCTAGACTAACTCCAAAACCGGAGGACCTTACTGATCATGAATCTGCATACGCTCAAGCTACACAAGGGCATCCGTCTGGTCGGCCTGACGATCGTCCTGATGCTCGGGGGCATGTTGCTGTCTGGCGCCGCCTCCGCGCATGGGATCGAGCGGGCCACGGATCTCCAGTCCCTGGTGCAGAACGGGGACGGCAAGCCGACCCTGATCATGTTCGCCTCCGACAGCTGTCCCTATTGTGATCGGGCGGAACACCAGCACCTGGGTCCGATGAGCGAGGATGCGAGCTACGAGGGTATCCACATTCGCAAGGTCATCCTCAACCGTGACGAGGTGCGTGACTTCGACGGCGAGGTGCGCCGCGGTCACGAGCTGGGCCGTGCCTACGGGGCGCGTGTGGTCCCGACCATCATGGCCTTTGACGCCGAGGGCAATCCGGTGGGCCAGCCGCTAGTCGGTATCCCCAACGAGCAGCTCTACCGCAGCCAGATCCGTCAGCGCATTCAGCAGGCTATTCGCCACAACGGGGAATCGAGCTAGATAGACGCACCAGAGGTCGGAACGCGCGAAGAAGCTGGAGCGATCCTGACAGGCCCCGGAGCCTGGTTCGGGCTTAGCGTTCGATCCGGTAGATCAGGTCTACGGTCTGCTCGGTGGTGCCGGAGGAGGTCTCCAGTGTCAGTCGCCGGCTGAGCTCGTAGCTCAGCAACACCCGCGAGGTATTGTCGAACAAGCCCACCGAGTAGCGCAGCAGCAGGCGCGGGGACAGATACAGCCCCAGGGTCAGGGCGCTCTCCTCGATACCGCCTTCAGTATCAATCGTGACCTCGTCCAACCCCAGTTCCGTCCCGATCCGCTGGGTGATCAGCGCGCTTTGTTCCAGTCCGTAGGCCGCTGCTGCCGAAGCGATCATGTTGCCGTCCGACTCGGACGCTCCCGACAGGGGGCGTCCGGTCAACAGGAATGCCATGGCCTCGGTCTCGTCCATCGCGGGCTCCGAGAAGACCCTGGAGCGCAGGTTGTCCGGGGTCCCGCCAATCTCGAGCCCGACGGCCACGTTGTACTCGCGTACCGTGCGCACGGCGCGCAGGTCCAGTTCCGGTGTTTCCGCGGGCCCCTGGAACAGCAGGATGCCCCGGTCGACCCGCAGGTCCTGGCCGTAGGCATTGAAGCGGCCCTCGGGGATGCGAATCTCCCCGAACAGCTGGGTGGGGCGCCCGGCGATCTCCTCGACATCCACCTCGCCGGCAAAGCGGGCGGTCAGTCCGTGGCCGTCAAATCGCACGTCGTCACCCAGGCGGATGCGGATGCGGATATCCGTCTTCAGCGCCTGTGCCTCTTCCAGCTCCTCGCCCAGGATGATCTCGTCTCCGGAGACGCGGATCGCGCCCGGGGGCAGGTCCGGTGGGCGGATTCGGGCCCAGGGCAGCAGCACCTCGCCGCGCACGCGGATGCCGTCCTCGGGCGTGAACACCAGCTCCAGATCCGGTGTGATCGTCGCCTCGGCGTCCACCCGATTCACGGCGAGGAAGTCTTCTCCACGCAGCTGCATCTCGGCACGCGGCCCATCACCCCCCAGGTCCACGCGACCCGCGAGGTCGATGGCACCATCGCCTGACTCCAGCCGCCCGTCCAGGGTCATCTCCTCGGCGGAGACGACGTTTGCGGTCACCTCGGGGATCAGGATGTCGATCCCGGCATCCGGGATCAGCACGCCCCCGTCGGTAAAGCGCACAGCGCCCTCGACCAGCGGGGCGTCCAGGCGACCGCCGAATGTCAGACGGGCATCGAGCACGCCGCGAAGGCGCTGAATGTCGGGGCTTGCCGCCGCAATCCAGGACAGATCATCCAGGCGGGCCTCGAAGTCGCCGTCGATGCGCATATCGTCGCCGTCGGGGCGCAGTTCCAGCGCCGCCCGTGCGATACCGCCATCGAGAAAGCTGAGTCGAAAGTCGACATCCACGTCGCGGTCGCGTACGCGCGCATCAAGGCGGACATCGCGATAGGGCACATCCTGCAGCTCCCCATCCTCGTCGCGCACCATCAGCCGCCCATCCGTCGGGCGCACGGCCAGGTCCGCGTCGATGCGCCCCTGGTCATCCAGGCGTCCGCTGGCCTCGGCATTGATCTGCCCCTCGATGCCCAGTTCAGGCGGCAACAGGGTCTCCAGCCAGTCAAGCTCCAGGTTCTCCAGGAGTGCACTGAAGTCCCCGCCTGTCGCCTCCTGCCAGCGACCTTCGGCGCAGATGCGCCCGCCTTCCCGGGTCAGGCACAGGCGCTCGAGGCGTGCGGACTCCGGGCCGCCTTCCAGGGCGACCGGGGACGGCAACGACCAGTCGCCCGCCTGGGGTTGCGTCAGGTCCAGGCGGGTCAGCCGGCCGCTCCAGTGCGTGGCCTCGAGGTCGAAGCCCCCCGCCAGCGCCAGTGCCAGCGTACCCAGGTCCCGGCCGTCCACGTCCAGATCCAGGCGATGGTCATCGACGGTCCCCGAGGCCCTCAAGTGCACGCCGGCCAGGTGAATCCCGGTGGCCGGTTCCAGGTCCTCCAGCCGCAGGTCCAGCCGGGCGGGGGCGTCTTCCGCGAGCCCGGCCTCGGCACTCAGCTGCAGCCGCGCCAGCGCGATATCCCCCAGCCGGACCCCGGCACCGTCGCCCTCGGCCGCTACCTGTGGCGCCTCGGGAGACCCGGTGACGTGTGCATCCAGGTTCAGTCGTCCCGCAAGGTCGGGCCATAGCTGGTGCAGTTCCGGGGCGTCTACCCGCAGGCGGAAATCCAGCACCTCGGTCCAGCGGCCGTGCGCGCTCAGGGTATTGGCGCCGAGTGCCAGCTCCAGTTCTTCGACGGTCAGGGCATCATCTTCCAGCTCGGCCCGGCCGCGCCCTTCGACCGGCTGCTCGCGCAGGGTGCCGGTCAGGCGTTCCAGCTCGGCCTGCAGATGCAGTACGCCGTCCTCGGCCTGCCGGCCGCGGGTGTTGAGTGTCATATCCAGGCGGCCGGGTGCCTCGGGCGTGATGATGGCCGGGTCCAGCGCCTCGGCCTGCAGTGCGAGGTCCCAGTCGAGACCCTCGGCCCAGCCCACGTCCCCCGCCAGATCCAGGCGCCCGCCGTCGTCCATCGCCAGGCCCAGGCGATCGATCCGGGCGCCGGTCTCGGTCAGGTCCACGCGCCCGTCGCCGGTCACTCCAATGCCATGGCTTTCGGCCCGCAGGGGGTCCAGGTGCAACTGGGCCTGGAGCTGTCCCGAGGCGGGGGTATAGCGGCCGGACACGGCGATGCGCAGCTGCTCCAGGTGGCCTTCCAGCTCTTCCTGCAGGCGAGCGAGATCCGGTGCGGCCAGTGCCAGGTCCATTTCGAGATCCAGCGCGTGCTCCGGATCGGCCAGGTCCCCGCCCAGCCCCGCGACCTGGCCACTCAGGGTGGCCGTCAGGGCGTCTTCGTCGACCTTGAGTTCGCTCTCCCGCAGGCGGGCCGTACCGTCCGCGAGCGTCAGGCCCAGCTGCCCGGTCAGGGTGTGGTCCTCGAAGTGGCCTCGCAGCTCGTCGATGTCGATCGCGGCTTCCAGGGCCGCGAGCGGTGTCTGTTCGCTGTCCAGCGGGAGGCGGCCCCGCAGGTTGGCCCGTAGCCGTTCCAGGCCGGCGTCCATTTTCAGACCCAGGGGGGCGGGGTCGAGGTCGTCGAGTGCCAGTTGCAGGTCCCAGTCGAGGACTTCGTCGAAGCGGATGGGCCCGGCGAGCGTCAGACGTCCGGCCTCGGAATCCAGCCTCAGTGTCTCGATCTCGCCAATGGACAAATCGCCATGGGCCTGTAGCACGAGTTCGACTGCGGGCATTTCGTCCAGCCGGGCACCGCCATCCAGGCCCAGCGACCAGTCGTCGGGCTCGCCGGAAGCACGCAGCCGTCCCGTGGCGACATGTGCGGTCTGGTCCGGGGCGAGACGGTAGGTGAATGGGGTCCAGGTGGCCTCAACGTCGAAGCGCGGGTCCTCCAGCGCGTTGGCGATCTCGGCCTGCAGGGTCAGATCCACGCCGGCGCTCAGGACGTGATGCAGCCGCAGGCGCTCACGCAGGTGTCCGTCCAGCTCCAGTCGCCCCTGTGCCTCGCTGGTATCGAGGCCTTCGGCCACGGCGTCCGGCAGGGGGGCGGTCCAGGTGCCCTCGGCGTTCACCGCGTAGTCATCTGCGGTCTCGACCCGCGCCTGTAACTGTGCCCGGATCTCCGGCATGTCCAGGTCGAGGTGCTGGAGTTCGATCAGGGCGCCGCTGGCGCGGGCCTGGGCCGCGATCTGCGTGATGGCGACGAGGGGCATGCCTTCGCGGTACACCCGCAGGTCGCTCAGCAGGACATCCTCCAGCTGCACGGCCAATGGGAGGCGGATCGCATCGGGTAGTTCGAAGGGCTCTTCGTCGTCATCGATCGCCTCGGGTGGCAGGTCGATCAGCAGCCCGGTCGCATGTACAACCGGGATCCGCAGCTCACCGCGCAGGCCGGCGCGGGCGTCGATGCCCAGGCGGCCCTCGTCCAGTTCGATGCGGGGGCCGTCCGGCAGGGACAGGTAGAGACCGTGGGTTGCGAGCTCGGTGAACAGCGTGCCCTCCACGCGTTCGATGCGCAGATCCACTGGGGCGTGCTGCTCGGCCTGTTCGACCAGCCAGCGCGTACCGCTCTCGGAGGCGAGCAGGGCGACCAAACTCCCGATCACCAGGACCAGGAGCAGCAGGACCCCGCCGATCAGCCACAGCAGTGTCTTGCCCAGGCGCCTCACAGGTCCGGCCCCATGGAGAAGTGGATGCGGAAGTCGTCATCGGAATCCGGGCCGTGGGCGATGTCGACGCGGATCGGTCCCACGGGCGAACGCCAGCGCACGCCCACGCCGACGCCGTAGACCGGGTCGAACTCGGTCCATTCGTTGACGACGTTGCCTGCATCCACAAAGGCGGCGGCGCTCCAGTTGCCGCGAACCGGGATGTCGTACTCCAGGCTGCCGACCACCTTGTGGCGCCCGCCGATCACGTCGCCGTCTTCGTTGGTCGGGCCGACCTTCTGGTAGCCGTAGCCGCGGATGCTGGCGTCCCCGCCGGCGAAAAAGCGCAGGGAACTGGGTAGTTCGTGGACCGAATCCACCTCGGTGAATCCGGCATCGGCGCGGGCCAGGACCCGTCCCGGGCCGATGGCGCGTACGACTTTGCCGCTGGCCAGCACCTGAGCGAACGAGGTGCTGGATAGCAGCTCTTCCTGGGCCCCCTGCACGGTGATGTCGAAGCGGTAGCCGCGGCGTGGGGTCATCGGGTCGTCCGCCTCCATGCGGCCGATGCGGTAAGACGGGATCAGCAGGCGGCTGCGATCCGTCTCTTCGCCGACGGTGTAGTCCTCGTACTCGTAGCGCAGGCCCTCGGTGGTTTGCCAGCCGCCGGTTCGCTGCAGCACGCGGTTGGCCCCGATCTGGAAGCGGTCCGACTGCTGGGTATCGGTGTCCTCGGTGCGGTAGGTCGTGAACAGGTTCAGCTGCTCGCGCAGCGGGTCACGCAGCGGGATCGCGTAGTTGAAGCCCACACCGGAGCGTACCGGGGAGGCCTCCAGCTCCGCGTGATAGCGGTGACCGCGCTTGTTGGCATAGCGGTTCTCGAAACGAAAGCGCAGGCGCGGGCCGATATCGGTGGAGTAGCCGATGCCGGCCTCGTAGCTGTGCCGCCGACGGGGTTCGAACTCGGCCACGATCGGGACGTGGCGGTCCTCGGCCTCGTCACGCAGGGGGCGTACCCGTACGCCGGAAAAGTACCCCGAGTCATTCAGATTTCGCTGCAGCGCGATGATCTGCGAGGAGCTGTAGGGGTCGCCCTCCTCGAAAGGGATCATGCGCTCGACGAACTCTGGCGCCAGGATGTCCTGGTCCAGCGTGACCCGGCCGATGCGGTATCGCTCCCCGGTGTCCATGTGCAGGCGGATGGTCGCGGTGCGGTTTTCGCGGTCGACCTCCAGGCGGCGGGTGTGCAGGTCCGCGTCGAAATAGCCGCGATCCGCCGCAATCCGCGTCATGCGATTGCGCAGGGTGTCGTAGCGGTCATGGCGCAGGACATCGCCTTCCTGGATGTCGGTCTGGCTGAGTACGGCCTCGAACGCGAGATCGCCGACCCCCTCGCCGGTGACCTGGATGTCGACGGTTTCCACTGTGGTCGGAGGGCCGGGATCGAACGTCAGGTGCAGGTCCCAGCAGCCGTCGTTGTCGCGTTCCAGACTCAGGTCCAGTTCGGCATCGTAGTGGCCGACGGCGCGCAGGGCATTGCGGGCGCGCTCCTCCGTATCGCGCAGCAGGCGGCGCTCGCGAAAGCCGGGCAGGTCGCAGGGCTGGCGCGCCAGGTTGAGGCTGTTGCGAATGTTCTCGCGCTGGAGCTCCGTGCCGCCCTCCAGCACCAGGCCCGGTACCGGGCCATTGTCCTCGTCGGCCGCCAGGGGGAATGCCAGCAGCGCCAGCAGAATCCCGATCCATCTCATCCGCCGAACCGCATGCGCATGCAGCAGGGAAAATGGATGCGGGCGAGGAAGAAGGGTCATGGATCGATGATAGCGGGAAGCCGCAGGGCTTTGGGAAAAGGGGGCGTCCCTATCAGTGTCTTGCCGCGGACGTGAGTTCCCGACAAGGATCACGTCCGTGTCTCCCCTGGGTTCAGACGCTCGGGCAGTCCACTCCGCTCCCGCGCGAGAACACCACCAGATGGGTGAAGTCCAGGCGCAGGCGCACATGCTCGCCGATCACGAAGTTGTCGTGGCTGGGTGCGATGCACAGCACGCTGATCCCGTCGGGGAGCCTCAGGGTGTAGAGGAAGTCAGCCCCGCGGAAGGCCTTGTCCAGGATCTCGGTTTGCACCGTGCCCTGTTCGTTGTCGATGGCGATATCGTCCGGGCGTACCAGCACGTCCACCGCAGTGCCCGGCGGGAGCTGCTCGGACATCGAACCCTGGATCTCGCCAAAGGCCGTGTCGACCTGGTCCTCGGTGCATACCATGCCGGGGATCAGTGTGCCCTCGCCGACAAAGTCCGCGACAAAGCGGTCGGCCGGGCGGTGGTACAGGTTATAGGCGGTATCCCATTGCGCAATGCGGCCCTGGTGGATCACCGCGATGCGGTCAGCAAAGGCGAAGGCCTCGTGCTGGTCATGGGTCACCAGGATCGCGGTGGTGTGCTCCGCACGCAGGATGCGCCGCACCTCGCGGGCCAGGTCACCGCGCAGCTCCACGTCCATGCTGGAGAAGGGCTCGTCCAGCAGCAGGAGCGCGGGTTTCGGCGCCAGGGCGCGCGCCAGTGCGATGCGCTGCTGCTGGCCGCCGGACAGGGCGTGCGGATAGGACTCGCCGTATCCGGACAGGCCGACGAGCTTCAGCAGTGTCTGAACGCGATCGGTACGTGCATCGCGGCTCCAGTCGCGGATGCCGAAGGCGATGTTGTCGGCGACACTCAGGTGCGGAAACAGCGCGAAATCCTGGAACACCATGCCGACGCCACGGCGTTCCGGGGGCACCGTGTGTCCGGGCTCGCTGACGGCCCGCCCGCCCAGATGAATGGCCCCGCGCATCACCGGTTCGAAGCCCGCAATCGCGCGCAGCAGGGTGGTCTTGCCGCAGCCGGAGGGGCCCAGCAGGCAGCCGATCTGCCCCTCGGGCAGGGCCAGCGAGACCCCGTGCACCACAGCCTTGCCGTCATAACCGATGTCGATGCCATCCAGTTCCAGCAGTGGCGTATGGGTGACCTGGATGGCGGCGTTGGAAGTAGCGGCTTGTGTCATGTCAGGTCGTACCGGCGGGCATGGGGAGCGGTTTCTGTGGCGCGTCGGCCTCGGTGTCCGGGCGCTGGTCGGGTGCGCCCTGACCGGGTCGCGAGCGACCGATGGTCATCGACAGCAGGATAACGGGAACCAGCCCGACCAGCACGATGGCCAGTGCGGCACTGGAGGATTCCGCCAGCCGTTCGTCGCCGGCCAGCTCGAAGGCGCGCACCGCGAGGGTGTTGAAATCGAACGGGCGCAGGATCAGCGTCGCAGGCAGCTCCTTGAGTACATCGACAAAGACCAGCAACAGTGCCGTCAGCAGGGTGCCGCGCATGATCGGCAGGTGTACGCGGGTCAGGGTCTGCAGGGGACGCATGCCGAGCGAACGGGCGGCGTCGTCCATGCTTGGCTGGATCTTGCCCAGCCCCGCCTCCACGGTCTGCAGCGAGACCGCGAGAAAGCGCACCGCGTAGGCGAACAGCAGAGCGAACACGGTGCCGGACAGCAGCAGCCCGGTCGACAGCCCGAAGGTGTCGCGCATGAAGCCGTCCAAGGCGTTGTCGAAGGCGGCGAACGGGATCATCACGCCAATCGCGATCACCGTGCCGGGGATCGCGTAGCCCATGCCCGCTACGCGCACGGCGAGGTTGGTAAAGGTCCCGCCTTGCATGCGCTTGGCGTAGGCCAGAACCAGGGCCAGGACTACTGCGATCACGGCAGCGGCCACCGCCAGCCAGAAGGTGTTGAACACCAGCTCGGCGAAGCGGGCGTTCATCCAGTGGTCGGTGGTTTGTGCCGCCCAGATCGTGAGCTGGGCAGCGGGCAGCAGGAACCCGAGCACCACCGGTAGCAGGCAGGCGGTGAACGCCGCTGCGGCCTTCCAGCCCTGCAGGCGATAGCGCGGCAGGGTGGAGTAGCGGCGGCTGGTGTGGTGGAAGCGGGCCTTTGCGCGCGACCAGCGCTCCAGCACGATGAGTATGAAAACGAAAGTCAGCAGCACCGCCGAGAGCTGCGCGGCGGCGGCTGGGTCGCCCAGCCCGTACCAGGTGCGGAACACGCCGGTGGTAAAGGTGCTGATGCCGAAGTAGGCGACCGTACCGTAGTCCGCGAGCACCTCCATCAGCGCAAGCGTCAGCCCGGCGATGATCGCCGGGCGGGCCAGCGGCAGGGCCACGCGACGAAATCCGCCGAATGGCCCCTGACCGAGCGTGCGCGAGACCTCCAGCACACAGACCGATTGTTCGAGAAAGGCCGCGCGACTGAGCAGGTACACATACGGATAGAGCACCAGCATCAGCATGACCATCGCCCCGCCGAGCGAGCGGATCTCGGGGAAGAAGTACTCCCCGTAGCCCAGCCCGGTCAGGTCGCGGATCAGGCTCTGCACCGGCCCGGAGAAGTCCAGCATGCCGGTATAGGTGTAGGCGATGATATAGGCCGGCATCGCCAGCGGCAGCATCAGCGCCCACTGAAAGATGCTGCGTCCGGGGAACTCGCACATGCTCACCAGCCAGGCGACCGGGACGCCGATCAGCAGCACCCCGATGCCGACACCGACCAGCAGGGCCAGGGAGTTGGTGACGTAATCGGCCAGTACCGTCTGGCGCAGGTGTTCCCAGACCTCGCCCGCGGGGATGAACACGTGCCCGAAGATCACCAGCACCGGCAGTGCGAGCACCAGCGCCACCGTAATCGCCACGACCGACCACAGACTGAACGACAGTCGCGGCCGGCCCCGAGAAATGGTTCGCGTAGCGGGCAGGGCTGGGTTGGAGGGCTGGGCGCTCATGGAGTGCGAATAATAAAGGTTCTTGTTTCGAATACCACCAAGACCGCTCCTCCATTAAAGGCTTCGCAGAAACAGTAAGCCCCCGGACGGAGCCGGGGGCTTGCGAAACGCGTGGACCCGAGGGGCATCAGCGCCAGCGTACGCGGTCCATGATTCGCACCGCCTCGCTATTGTTGTCGCCCAGCAGGTGCAGCTCGATGTCGTCGGACTTGAACTCGCCAAAGCCCTGCAGGATCTCGCTGGCCGGCACGTCATCCCGGATCGGGTATTCCTGGTTGGCTTCGGCGTACCACTGTTGCGCCTCCTGCGAGGTCAGAAACTCGATCAGGCGGATGGCGTTGTCGCGGTTCGGGGCATGTGCCGTTACGCCCGCACCACTGATGTTCACGTGTGTGCCGCGGTCGTCCTGGTTGGGCCAGAAGACGCCGATCTGTTCGGCGACATCGCGGTCGCTGCCATCGCCGTCCAGCATCAGCCCCAGGTAGTACGTGTTGGCGATGGCAACATCACAAACCCCGTCGGCCACCGCGCGAATCTGGTCCCGGTCGCCGCCCTGCGGCCGGCGCGCCATGTTGTTCACGATGCCGGCGGCCCAGGCCTCGGCGGCCTCCGCGCCCTCGGTCGCGATCATCGCGGCCACCAGCGACTGGTTGTAGACGTTGTCGGACGAGCGGATGCAGATACGACCTTCCCATTGCTCGTCGGTCAGGGCCTCGTAGGTGGACAGGTCATCCGGATCGACCCGGTCCTTGTGATAGAGGATTGGGCGCGCGCGCAGCGACAGGCCGTACCACTCGCCTTCGGGATCGCGATAGCGCTCGGGGATGTTCTCGGCCAGCGTGTCGGATTCCACAGCCTGCAGCACACCCGCCTGCTGGGCGTGGTGCAGGCGCCCGGCGTCCACGGTGATCAGCACGTCCGCGGGTGAGTTGCGTCCCTCATGGCGCAGGCGTTGCAGCAGGCTGTCCGCGCTGCCGGTGACCAGGTTCACCTTGATCCCGGTCTCCTCGGTGAACTGCTCGAGTAGCGGCTGGATCAGATTCTCCTGCCGCGCCGAGTAGAGGTTCACTTCATCTTCGTCGGCCGGGCTGCAGCCGACCAGGGGCATGGAGACGGCCACGGCCGCGGCGGCCATCACCAGCCAGGAAAGGGGGCGAAACGGCATACTGAATCTTCCATTGATCAAATTAGACGAGAACGATTGTTATTTGTGTTCTCATCCTTGTCAACGATTTTCTGCTGCCGAGTTGGGGCTTTGCACCTTTCCAAGGGGGTGGCATGCACGTCGGCCGGTGTTTCCTAAGGGAAACACTGACCAATTTACACACTCGCGTTGGCACCCCAGGTTTTCCGAGACAAGGCGCGTCGTGCAGCGGGTAGTGGTTCTACCCGCAAGCGGCGCAACGCAGGATCGGGGAACCTGGGGTGCCAACCCCGAAGGGGCTCGGCCGCCCGTTTTTGATCACAACGGGCGCGGGAACTGCGTTGCGGCTCCCTTGTGCAGAATGACTGCACGGCAGTCGCCGCGCCTTGTTCGCACGCAAAAGCGACTCGAGCGCGAGCGTGTAAATTGATCAGTGTTTCCCTAAGCTTGGCCCATGGACAAGCCCCTGCCTGATACCCCCGAAGCCCTGCCCCCCTTCCTGGACGAGGAGGTCGAGCACCTATTGCAGGACCTTGGCGAAAAGGCCGACTGGCCCGGCAGCCTGTCGGGTCAGTCGGCCAGCCCGCTGGCCTTCAGCCATTACCTCGCCCAGACGGTGGGTCGGCATCCGGACTATCTGCTCGACACCCTGGATGACAAGGGGCGGGTGCCCGCGCGGGATGACGACGCCTTTGCCGCGATGCTGCGTGCCGCGCTGGAGAAGGCCGAAGGCGAAGGGCCGCTGAAGCAGGCGCTGCGCGAGGTTCGTCATCGCGAGATGATCCGCATCGCTTGGCGGGACCTGGAGGGGCGCGCGGACCTGGACGAGGTCATGCACGACCTCAGTCGGCTTGCCCAGGGCCTGATCCAGGGCGCGCTGGACTGGCTCGACCGCCACTACCAGGAGCGCCACGGGCAGCCGCGCGGGACCGACGGTGCACCGCAGTCGCTGGTCGTGCTGGGGCTTGGGAAGCTCGGTGGCGGCGAGCTGAATTTTTCCTCCGATATCGATCTGATCTTTGCCTACGCCGAGTCCGGCGAGACCGATGGCGAACGGGTGCTGGATAACGGTGCGTACTTTCAGAAGCTGGGGCGTGCCCTGATCGCGGCGCTGTCCGAGGTGACCGCGGACGGCTTCTGCTATCGCGTCGATATGCGTCTGCGCCCGTTCGGCGACTCGGGCCCGCTGGTGATGCACTTCGATGCCATGGAGGACTACTACCAGGCGCATGGACGCGAATGGGAACGCTACGCCCTGATCAAGGCGCGCCCGCTGGCGGGGGACGCGGCCGCGGGCGATGCACTGATGAAGCGCCTGCGCCCGTTCATCTACCGCCGCTATCTTGATTACGGCACGCTCGCGAACCTGCGCGAACTCAAGCAGATGATCAACGACGAGTCCGCCCGTCGCGGCCGCTACGAAGACGTGAAGCATGGCGAGGGCGGGATCCGCGAGATCGAGTTTATCGCCCAGTCGTTCCAGTTGATTCGCGGCGGGCGCGACCAGGCCCTGCAGCGGCGGGACCTGCTGGGCGTGATGGAGGTGCTGCGCGCGCGCGGGCTGCTGCCGGGCTACGCGGTCGACCAGCTGGAGCGCAGTTATCGCTTTCTGCGCCGGGTCGAGAATCGCCTGCAGATGCTCAACGATCAGCAGACCCACCGTCTGCCGCGCTCTGCCGGCGACCGGACCCGCCTGGCCTTGTCGCTGGGATTCGACAGCGAGGTGACCTTCGAGGCGGCGCTGGTGCGCGAACAGCGCCGGGTGCATGCGCACTTCGAGCAGGTGTTTACCGCCCCGCAGCGCGACGATGCCGAGTCCATGGACAGCTCGCCCGAGGCGGACCGCGAGCAGCAGTTGCATCGCCTGTGGCAGGGCTCGCTGGACGACGACGTGGCACGGGAGGCCTTGTCCTCCCTCGGCTTCGACGACCCCGGAGCGGCCCTGGAGGGGCTCGTGGATTTGCGCGAGAGCCCCGGCGTGCGCGCGATGAGCACCACGGGACGCCAACGGCTGGATCGTCTGATGCCGCTGCTGATCGGGGCCCTGGCCGAGATGGATGCGCCCGGCACGGTGCTACCCCGCGCTCTGCAAATGGTGCGCACCATCGCCCGCCGCTCGGTGTATCTGTCGCTGCTGGTCGAGAATCCGCTGGCGCTGTCGCAGCTGGTCAAGCTGGTCGCGGCCAGCCCCTGGATCAGCGAGCAGCTGACGCGCTTCCCCGTCCTGCTGGACGAGTTGCTCGACCCGCGTGCCCTGTATGCCCCGCCGGACCGGGACGGGATGCGCGAGGAACTGGAGGCGGAGCTCGCGCAGTTCCCGGGTGAGGATCACGAGCAGATGCTGGACCGCCTGCGCCAGTTCAAGCAGGTGCAGACGCTGCGCGTGGCGGCGGCCGACATCATGGGCTTTCTGCCGTTGATGAAGGTCTCCGACCACCTGACCTGGCTGGCGGAGGTGATGCTCGAGCGGGTGCTCAAGCTCGCCTGGGACAAGCTGATCGAGCGTCACGGCGAGCCGCGCTGCGGCGAGGGCGACGACCTGCGCCCGGCGCGCTTCGCGGTGATCGGCTACGGCAAGCTGGGCGGCTTCGAGCTGGGTTATGGCTCCGATCTGGACGTCGTGTTCCTGCATGATTCCGAGGGCGAGGACGCGCAGACCGCCGGGCCGAAGGTGATCGACAACACCGAGTTCTTTGCCCGGGTCGCGCAGCGCGTGGTTCATCTGCTGGGGGCCTTTACCGCAGCCGGCAGGCTGTACGAAGTGGATACGCGGCTGCGCCCGAGCGGCACGTCCGGTCTGCTGGTCAGCGGGCTGCAGGCCTTCCGCCGTTATCAGGACGAATCCGCCTGGACCTGGGAGCATCAGGCACTGGTGCGCGCCCGTTTCGTCGCCGGGGATCCTGCACTGGGCGAGCAGTTCGATGCCCTGCGCCGCGAGGTGCTGACCCGCGAACGCGACACCGATGCCCTGCGGGCGGAGGTCGTCGAGATGCGCCAGCGCATGCTGGCCGAGCACGCCTCGAAAAAGGGCCAGGGCTTCCATCTCAAGCGCGACCGGGGCGGTATCACTGATATCGAATTCATGGTTCAATACTGGGTTTTGGTATCCGCCCACGACCATCCCGCCGTCTGCGACTGGCCGGACAAGATCCGCACGCTGGAGACCCTCGGACGCGAGGGCGTGATCGGCGAGGATCTGAGCGAGGCGCTGGCGGATGCCTATCGGGATTTGCGCAACCGCATCCATCGCCTGACGCTGGCGGGCCGGGAGGCCCGGGTCGAGGAGCCGGACGACGAGCTGCTGGCGGTGCGCGACCGCATAATCGAAACCTGGAATGACCTGTTCGGCGCGCCGGATCCGGTCGCCAACAAGAACGCCTAGAGGGATACAAGACATGTCGATGGCCGACCGCGACGGGGTGATCTGGCTGGACGGGCAGATGGTGCCCTGGCGCGAGGCGCAGACCCACGTACTGACCCACACCCTGCATTACGGCATGGGCGTGTTCGAGGGCGTGCGCGCCTACCAGACCGAGCGCGGCCCGGCGATCTTTCGCCTGCAGGACCACACCCGGCGGCTGTTCAACTCCGCCAAGATCCTCGGCATGACCATCCCGTACTCGGCCGACGAGTTGAACGACGCACAGATCGCCTCGGTCCGCGACAACGGTCTGGAGAGCGCCTACCTGCGCCCGATGTGCTTCCTCGGCTCCGAGGGCATGGGCCTGCGCGCGGACAACCTCAATGTGCACGCGATGGTCGCGGCCTGGCACTGGGGCGCCTATTTGGGCGACGAGGGCATGGAGAAGGGCATCCGCATCCGTACCTCGTCCTACAGCCGGCACCACGTGAATGTGACCATGTGCAAGGCCAAGGCCAACGGCAACTACATGAACTCGATGCTGGCCCTGCAGGAGGCGACCCGCTGCGGCTACGACGAGGCGATGCTGCTGGACACCGAGGGCTACGTGGCCGAAGGCAGTGGCGAGAACATCTTCCTGGTGCGCGATGGCGTGCTGGTCACCCCGGACCTGACCTCCGCGCTGGACGGCATTACCCGCCGCACGGTGATCGCGCTGGCCGAGGAGGAAGGCCTGCGCGTGGTGGAGAAGCGCATCACTCGGGACGAGGTCTACATTGCCGACGAGGCCTTCTTTACCGGGACCGCCGCCGAGGTGACCCCGATCCGCGAGGTCGACGACCGGCCGATCGGCTCCGGCACCCGCGGGCCGATTACCGAACGCCTGCAATCGCGCTATTTTGATGTCGTACAGGGCCGCGACCGTCAGCACGACGGCTGGCTGACCTACCTCTGACACGCGAGACGAAAACCATGGTCAATCCCGATACCGCCCATCACCAGGACCAGTACGAGACCGCAAACGCGCAGCCGGAGATCACGGTCACCAAAAAGGACCTGCCGCTGCACTGCCCGACGCCAAAGATGGCACTGTGGGCCTCGCACCCGCGCGTATTCCTGCCGATCGACGAGACCCCGGACGGCCGTTTTCAGTGCCCGTACTGCGGCACCCAGTTCATCCTGAAGGACGACGCCTGATCATCGTGGGCCCGCGCCCTGGCATCTGCGCCGGGGTGAATCGTGCCCGCCCCGGGCGTTCCCGCGCACGCATCCGATGAAGCTTTCCCTGCCCCCGTTTGATCAGGCCCGTGTGCTGGTGGTCGGCGACCTGATGCTGGATCGCTACTGGCATGGTGGCACCGACCGCATCTCGCCCGAGGCCCCGGTTCCGGTAGTCCATGTGCGCGACATCGAGCAGCGCCCGGGCGGGGCCGGCAACGTCGCACTGAATCTCGCCGCCCTGGGCGGTCACGCCGATCTGGTCGGTGTGACCGGCGAGGACGAGGCCGCGGCCGAACTGGCCGGCCTGCTGGAAGGGGCGGGCGTGGCCTGTCACTTCCGCCGCCAGGCGGGCGCGGCCACCATCACCAAGCTGCGCGTGATCAGCCGCCACCAGCAGCTGATCCGCCTCGACTTCGAGGACGGCTTCCCCGGCGCCCGCGCCGCCGACCTGCTGCCACAGGTCGAGCCCCTGCTGGCCAACTGCGGCGCCGTGGTCCTGTCCGACTACGCCAAGGGCGCGCTGCGCGACCCCCAACCCCTGATTCAGGCCGCCCGCGCCGCCGGGGTCCCCGTACTGGTCGACCCCAAGGGCCGCGACTTCTCCCTCTACCGTGGAGCGGACCTGATTACCCCCAACCTCGCCGAACTGGAAGGTGTGGCAGGTCCCTGTCCGGACGATGAAAGCCTCGAACGGGCGGCCCGCGGCGTGATGGAGCACTGCGGAATCCCGGCGCTCCTGGTCACGCGTGGCGCGGCCGGGATGACGCTGTTCCGCGAGGGGCAGGCGGCCGTGAATCAGCCGGTCCGAGCGCGCGAGGTGTTCGACGTGACCGGGGCGGGTGACACGGTGATCGCCACCATGGCCGCCGCCCTGGCGGCCAGCGCGACGATCGAGGACGCGATGCAGCTGGCCAACCTGGCGGCCGGCATCGTGGTCGGAAAGCTGGGCACCGCCACCGTCTCGCTGGCCGAGATCGAGCGCGAGATCTACGCCCCCCGGGCAGCCGGTCAGGGCATGCTGTCCCGTGCCGAGCTGGCGGAGGTGCTGCGCCGGGCTCGTTCAGCGGGCGAGCGGGTCGTGATGACCAACGGCTGTTTCGACATCCTGCACGCCGGCCATGTCGCCTATCTCGCGCAGGCCCGTGCCCTGGGGGACCGGCTGCTGGTCGCGGTGAACGACGATGCCTCCGTGCGTCGCCTGAAGGGAGAGGGACGCCCGGTGAATCCGCTGGACCAGCGCATGGCCGTGCTGGCGGCCCTGGGCGCGGTGGACTGGGTGGTCCCGTTCTCCGAGGACACCCCGGCCGACCTGATCGCCGAGGCCCTGCCGGACGTGCTGGTCAAGGGTGGCGACTATCGGCCTGAGGCCATCGCTGGGCACGATGCAGTAGTGGCGAACGGAGGCGAGGTGCGAGTGCTGGATTTCATGGACGCCTGTTCCACCAGCGCCGTGGTGGAACGCATACGAGCGAGTCAGGAACAACGATGAAAGTACTCTACCTTGTGGGTATGGGCCGCAGTGGCTCGACGCTGACGGATATCCTGCTGGATGCCCACAGCCAGATTCGGGCGCTGGGCGGGGTGCGGCGGCTGGCGCACTATGCGCGCAAGCATCCCTGCCCCTGTGGTGCCCCCAGTTTCTGGGAGTGCGAGTTCTGGTCGGCCGTCAACGCCCGTCTGGAGGAACGCCTTGGCTGCACCCTGGAGACGCTCGATGTGCACGCACGCGATCCGGCGCGTTTCAACGAGCACAACCGCACGTTGTTCGAGGTGGTCTCCGAGGTCAGCGGCGTCCCGTTCGTGACCGATAACTCCAAGTCGGTGCAGCGCCTGCGCCGCCTGATGGCCGCGCCCGACATCGACGTCATCCCGATCCATGTCCTGCGTGACCCGCGCGGCCGGGCCCAGTCGCTGCGCAAGCGCAAACAGCAGAACTACATCCCCACGTTTTCGTATTCGCATCGCTCGCTGCGCCTCTACTACCTCCTGCGCAACGAGCCGCACATCGTGCTGAACTACGAAAAGCTGGCGTACGACCCGGAAGATCAGCTGCCGAAGCTGATGGCCCGGCTGGGTCTGGAGTTCGAGCGCCCGCAGCTGGACGCCTGGGCGGAGATGCCGCACCACAACATCGGTTCCGCGGATGTCTTTCGCAAGACCGAGGGCAGTCAGATCCGGCCCGACGATGCCTGGAAACAGGTGATCCCGCCCTACATGCAGCGCATCCAGAACCTGATTGCCTGGCCGGGTCGGGTCGCCAACGACGCCAAGGAGCGTCGCTGGGGAATCGACTGAGCCCCAGCTGGATCAGCGAGGCTCGCTAACCCGTTCCAGCCATGCCCGGTCGCCCTCCGCGGCCCGCAGAAACCCCCGCGACTCCGGACGTCCGAAGGCCAGCGGCAGGGGATCCAGGATCCACAGCGCCTGGCCATCGCTGCCCAGCATGCGCGGGTCCCGCCCCCGAAAGCGGATCCCGTAATCCCGCAGCCCGGCCCACAGGGTCTCGGCCGCCGCCGCTCCCGGGGGCTCGCTGGCGGCATCCAGCGGGCGCAATTCCGGGTCCGTCTCCCAGACCAGCCAGACCAGGCCGCGATCGGCGGCGATGATCGCTACCGGCCGGGGCACCGAGAGTCCCAGACGCCGCAGCGTGAGAGCATGGCTCCAGGCCCGCCGGGCCGTCTGACGCGTGAGTGCAGGGCGCAACAAGCCGGGCAGAGTCTGCCAGGGGGCCTCGATTCGCTGGGCCTGATATGGCCGTTCGGCATGCCCGGAGAACCCATCCGGCAATTCGCCGGTTTCGTACAGCTGGAGGGCGAGGTGTTCGGCCTGTCCACGGGAGAGGGCCCGGCGGTCATGAATCACCCGGAGGTCGTCCATACGGAATCGGGGGTAGTGTTTCCACCCCCGGCACGCCCGCCGGGCGACGCGGCGAGCGTGCCGGAGACGAGCGCGGCGCAGGTCGCGCAGGAAGCGTGGCAACCCGGCTTCCGTCACTCCCCAGCCCCTCAGTTCGTGATACTGCCGGAAGCCCTCCCGTATTAGTGTCTCGGGCAGGCGGGTCTTGGAGGCGTACAGCCGTTGCAGGTGGTCGAGGGCCGCTCGGCGGCCGAGCGGCCCGTTGCGGCGACGCACGCGATCTCCGTCGATGGCGAACAGACGCCCCTCGCGGGGGATGAAGTTCAGCCAGTTGAGATCGTTCTGCACGAGGCCAGCGCGATGGTGTTCGGCCAGTGTGGCCAGCAGGCGCCCGTGGGCCTGGTCTCCCGGGTCGTCTCCGGACGGTGGCCAGGGTTCGTCCGCCTCGACGAGATCCAGGACCAGCAGCCAGGCACGATACCGGGGGCAGTAAGCGGCGTGGCGCACGGCTGGCGCGGCGACGCCGGCGGCTTCCAGCAGGCGCGCTCCACGCGTCCCGCGCCGCCATTCGGCCCACTGGCCGATGCGCCTAAGGTAGAACTTGGCAACCACCGGCTGCCCGCTGGCAAGCCGGGCGCGGAAGATCCGTCGTTTGCCCGGGTACTCGTGAATGCACTGTTCCAGTGCGAGCGTTCCAAGCCCGGGGATATCCGGGCGGTCACCCGTTTCAGGTGTGCGGCGCATCGAACTGGTAGCCCAGCAGGTCCAGGTCGCGGCGATAATGCTGCGCGACCAAGTCCACGAGGGCATCGTCATAGTAGGTCCGGTAGTCGTCGCGCCCGGTGGCGCGGCGCAGATGCGGCAGCCCCGGCGCAGGTATCCCGATGCGGTCGCAGATGGTGCGGAAATCCTCCTGCAGGTTCTCGTAGCGGCCGATGAAGTCGACGATCACCCGCCCCTGCAGATCCACGATGTACTCGTGCTGCAACTCCGCCGAGGTGTCCAGCATGTAGTCGTATGGGCGCTCGGGATCGAACTTCAGGCGCAGGAAATCTCCGAAGGATTTGACCCCTTTCAGGACCTCCGGCTTCTCTCGCTGGATGTGGTGCCAGGAACTCACCTGAAGATCCCACGGGTTGCGCACGATCGCGCACTTGAACAGCTCGCGGTAGACCGGCTCCGGCAGCATCTCCTTCGCCGCGATCGCCTTCGCGTGGCGGGGGAATTTCAGCCCGAGCTTGTGCCGCGGCCGGGTCAGCTGACTGACCTGGCTCGCCGCCCAAAGCGGAATGGTGTACCACCCGCCCCAGCGATACGGCCGCAGCGCCGCCCGGATGCTGGTCCCGCCCGTTTTGGCGATGTGCACGAACAGGAAATTCTTGCGATAGGAGATCAGCATGGCTTCTTCGTTATCGGAACCCCGGCTTGGGGCGCCATTCTAGCGCTGGCAAGCTTGACGCGCCTGGCATCTAGTCTGTCCCGTCCCGGCGCGGATTAAAGTCGGTGAGTGCCGCCTCGATTCGCTGTCCAGGCGTTCCAGGACCGCGGGCGTGATGGTGGAGCCACGCACTATGGACAAACCGCAGCTCCGCGACCACCTGATCGACGCCAGCCAGCCGTGCCGCCGCCAGTCGATGATTGCCGTTGGCGACCTTGATGAACTCCCCATCCGGACCGATCGCAACACCGATCTCGTCCTTTCCGGCGCCGGCGATGTAGCCGTGAGTGCGCAGGCTTTCCCATAATGCCCGGTACTCGCGCACGTAGTCCTCGCGTATGTGCTGCGCCTTTTCAGCGGCGTGCGCCGGCGACTTTCCACGCGCCTCATAGTAGGTGCGCAGGGCGTTTTCCTGTTGAGCGGCCGTTGATTCGGGATCCAGCAGTGCACGCATCATCGGAACCACTGGGTGATTTTCGAAAGGGATCGCATCCCGGTGCCATCGGCCGCGCCTCACGCCACGCGGAAGGAGGAGTCCCTCGACAGCGAACAAAGCCTTGTCGATGGCCCCGCGCTTGACCAGGCAGCGCTGCAGGCTTTCGGTGGGCAGGTCGATCAGGAGAGGGGAGGTCATGTTTGCTCGTCTGCTGGGTGGTCGCACGGAGCCAACCGCAAGACACGCAGATACTCCCGGCTGCTGCGGGATATGGTGTAAGGGGCGACCGCATCCTGCAGCTGTGAGGCAGGAACCGGCGCATCAAGCGCCTGCAGGATGCCCTGCGCGAGTTCGCCCGGGTCTCCAGGTCGCACCAGAGGACCGAGTGCCCCATGTTCCAGGATGTCGCGAGGCCCGCTGGGGCAGTCGGTTGCGACGACAGAAGTGCCAAGCGCCATCGCTTCGATCAGCACATTGGGGGCACCCTCGAACCTCGAGGAGAGAACGAACAGGTCGGCGGCCCGCATGATGGAATAGGGGTTGGGCAGGAATCCGACGAAATCCACGGACGGACCGATGCCCAGTTCCGCTGCCTGGTTTTCCAGGGCTTTGCGGTCTGGTCCTTCGCCCAGGATGAGCAGACGCACGTCGCGTTGTCGGGTCACCTCGGCCAAGGCTTCCAGCAACAAATCGAACCCCTTTTGCGGCCGCAGCCTGCCAGCCGCTACCAGTACCGGTGTCTTGCGTGGTGATTCGGTCAGCCACGGATGGTCCACTGGGGCCGCAGCGAGTTCGTCCAGCCAGGGGGGAACGACGGGGTTGGCAATCACATGGAATCGGGATTCCGGTATCCGCCCAATCGCGGCGAGGTCCTCGGCTACGGGCCGGGCCACGGTGATGATCGCATCCGCACGGGGATACAGCCATCGCACAGGGATGTGGCGTGCCAGTCTTTGCAGCCGGGTTTTCCCGGCCAGGGAACCCGAAAGGTGCATGCCCATGCGTAGGACCACGCGGGTCGACACACCGGCAAGTGCGCGCGCGAGAATTGCGACCCGCCCCGCTCGGTCCTTGGCAGCCAGGAGCGCCGCAGGCCGATGGCCCCGGAGGTAGCGTGCAACAGCGGGCAGTGCGAGGAGTGACGTGCGGACGTTCAGGCGGATCACGTTAACGCCCTCGGGGATCTCTTCGACGTGACGCCCGCGGGCCTTGAGCAGGAGCAGGTCTACGGTGACGCCCGCGTCCACGAAGCCTCGCAGCAGGTGGTTCATCATCTTCTCCACTCCGCCGTCGCCGCTATAGGCGATGAGGATTGCCAGCCGGTCAGCCATCCTGGACTCTCTGCGCCTTGCGGTAAGCGCGTACCAAGTGTGGCCAGCCAGCGCGACCACGTTCGCGGGTTTCGGGCCATTTTTCGAGCGAGCGTTGCAGTCGGCTAAGGTTGCGCTTCAATCCTCTGGTGGTGTTCATTCGGCCCCGGTCCCAGTCGATCAGCCACACCTGCCCGTTGTCCTGGATCAGGATGTTGCGGGCGTTGAGATCCGCATGCCAGGCGCCATGGGCGTGGAACCGGGCGATCACTCGCCCGATCGCGTCCCACAGTTCGGGCGTGTCCTTTCCGTCTCCGATCCATTCGTCCAGCGGGTGGCTGTCCGGGATGCGTTCGCTCAGCAGGTCCCCGCGATACACGGGTCCGCGGCGGCAAACCCGCGCGGCCCCCGGACGCGGGACCGGCAGCCCGAGTTCGTGCAGTCGCGCCAGTAGGCGCCACTCGCGCACCGGGCGGCTGCGGTCCAGCCCGGTCCACAGGTAGGTATCCGTGGCAACCCGCGCAATCAGTCCGCCCCGCCAGTAGTGTCGCAAGACCCAGTCGCGCCCTTCATGATGCAGGAAGTGGGCTGCACGTCGGCCGCTGCTGCTGCCGGTCCACTGACCTAGCGCCCGCAATGCCTCGGGTTCGAACAGGTCGCTCTTGCACTTCCGCAGGATCCCGGGGTTAGACAAGATGCGGCAAGTCCCGATATCCGGATACGGATTCCATCGTTCCGGTGTCCCGGGAAAAGGACGCATCATGATGGCCGGGGTGACTCGGGTTTGTTCCTGGTCAGCATCTCCGATATTGCGAATGCAAAGGATAGAGCCAGGATCGGACCGTAGAAGTGCTCCATGGTATATCGATGCAGGAGTTGAGCATTCATGGCCCAGAAAAACAGCGCCGGTAGGAAGGCCAGGGTGTAGATCCCGATAGCACGAGTGCCGCCCGCTACGCCGAGCATGCGCCACGCGGCTACGGCAAGGAAGACCGTGAAGATGGCGATCATGCCATACCCGACAAGACCGAAACGGACCAGGATGTCGAGATGAGAGTTGTGGAAGGTGTCGTCGCGATCCTCAAGTTGGGGCGGAATCGGGAATTCTTCGGTTAAGTGGCGCTGGTCTGCGGCACCCCGGCCGACCAGTGGACGGTCGAGGAAGCGTTCCCATGCAAATGCCCAGTAGGCGACCCGGATGCCCACGGAATCGCGTTCCAGCTCTTCGACGTTCCCGTGAAAAGGCAGAGCGATCGTCTGCTGTACCGTATCGGCCGTCTGCTCCCAGCGTTCACTGATGTGGTCCCAGCTGAAGGTTGTCAGTGTGCCAGCGGCGAGCAGCATCGCCACCATCGCGCCCAGCAGTGCTCCCCGGATGCGGTGGAGATCTCTGCGATATGCCCAGATGCTCAACGCCAGGACCGCAACCAGGGCAATCGCCAGAGTGAGCCAGCCGTTGCGGCTCTTGGTTGCGATGATCGAGGCGATGAAGAAAGCAAGAAGCGCCAGGGAAAACAGGCTGCTGCCGAGCAGAAGGGACCATCGCGTTTGTGAGGTCGCAGACGACAGTGTGGCGAAAAAGAAAACGGTTGTGATTACGAGGCCCGTAATGATGGCCGGGAGCTTGATGGCCGAGGATCGGAACCCCAGTTCCATGTTGTACCGATCGGTGGTCTGGAGGGCTGCCACCAGGTCCGCGGGCGAGAGGTGCATTGCCAGATAGACACAGTAGCCGGCCATCAGCAGGGCTACTGTGACCAGACCATGGCGGAGCCAGTTTCCCGTGGCAGCGAGGGCGAGACCATAGATCAACACGGGTACGATCGCGGTCTTCATCCAGGTGGCCATCTCGTCCCAATGTGAGGTGGCGAGATCCGGGCGTTCGAACAAGGCTGCAAATACCGTCCGCAGGACCACGTAAGCCGCAAAAGCGACAGGGAGCCAGATCAGAGGGGACCCTTTCAGATATGCCCAGTTGCGACGAACGAACAGGATCCCGAGGATCAGGAGGAGCAGCTGGAAAGCCTGTCCCAGAGAGATGGACAGGGGAGCCACGAACGCACCCGCGTAGAGGGCTCCGACGGCCCAGAGGCCGAGGGTATCCTCGGGCAGAAAGTTCCGTATGGATGCAGGGGCATGGATGTTCATCATGGATGGGCCGGCGTTGCCAAGGGCGGGGTTTGAGAGGGTGGCATTTTGCCAGTGTTTCCCGTGGGGCGCAGGGGGATGCGTCGCTGGAGTCGGAGGCGGGCCTTGAGCGGTCGGCCGCTGTATCATGGCGGCGGAATTCACGGAGCCTAGAGTCCGGTTCCAGACATATGGCTGGGGACAGCATGCCAGATATCGTCCTTTCGGGGATGTTTCGGCCGCGGGGTGGGGCCTACCGGCGATTGGTGAACCAGGCCCATATCTGGACCCGGGATGGCTGGCCGGCGGAGCTCGTGACCTTTCGCGACGGGGTTCTGATACCGATGCAGGGTCCGGAGGCAGTGGCTGAGGGGCTCGATCGCGTGCTTCGGGGCGAGGGGCATCTTTACCGGGAAGACGCGGTGCGTCGGTTTCGCACGGAAACCGCAGTTGTGGCCTACCTGGACCTTATTGATCTAGAGCGGCGGCAAACGGGACAGGTCGCATGAAGGTTTTCTGGAAAGGCTGGAGAGAGCAGCGTCAAGTGGCCGGACTGTTGCGGGCGCTGGAGCGCTGTCTTGTTCCCGGCGACTGGCGGCTGGAGGGGCCGCTGGCGTGGCTGCCCGCGGGGGCGGACGGGGAACCCGACGCCTACCAACAGCATCTGCGTGACACCCTGTTGCCCGGCCAGGGCGAGCGGGGTCATCCGCCGGTCCGTGTGACGATTCGCCCAAAGGGGGAGGATCCGGGGTTTGACACCCTGATTGACCGAGGTGCCTGGACCCTTCTGGTAGAGCGCACGCGCAAACGTGTTCTGCGCGTTACGCGAGATATCGAACGTGTACAGGGGTTGCTGGAAAACGCGCGCTGGCTGTCATCGGCGTATCGGTGCCCGCGCCTGGAACCGTTGGCGGATCTGCCGCGAGGCTTCGCCGGCGTAACCGAATCCTTTGTTGAGGGCACGATGATGCGCGCGGTGCCCAAGGCGGCCTGGGAAACGGCGTATCGCGACCTGCTGCAAATGTGCAGCGTGCACGCCGGCCGATGGGAGGGTCGGTTTGATCTGGCTACGGTTAGCCAGGAGCTAGATCGCTGGGCCCTCCCGGAATGGCTTTCTCGGGCGGTGGAGGAGCATCGCGCTCGCTGGGAAAACCTGCTGCAGGGATGTCCGCTGCTTGCGAGCCATGCGGATTGTCACAGCGGCAACATTTTCGTACTGCCCGACGGTTCGGTAACCCTCATCGATCTGGAAACGGTGCAGTCGGTCCCTTTCTTTTTTGATGCCCTGACCGTTTTACGCGGTTCCCATGCCGCCGATCAGTTTCTGCGCCGAGCCTTTCTGGTCGGCCATTTCGACCCGCCTCTGGCCGAGGTCTGGGCTGCCGCGGGGCAGACCTGGGACCCCGAGGGGCGTGAGGGTGTCTTGCTGGCAAATGCCCTGGCCCACGCGTTTCGTCCGCAGTTCGCCCGGAAACCTTCGCGCAAGCGCCGGAAGAAATTCATCGGGGCCTGCGAAATCATGCGGGCCGACTGCGGCTGGAGGTAACCCCCTGCAGAACTTCGGGAAGATCGGGATCTCCTGAATTCAGGCAGGATGTGTACACGAGACCGAGTATGGAGCGGGCGGGTCTTCGCTCCAGCCTGCAATAGGGAGAACAGAATTGAACCCGCGATTGGTGATTTTTGCGCCCTTCAAGGCCTGGGGCGGGATCGAGCGCAAGATGCTGATCCTCTGTCGGGAATTCCTGCAACTGGGCATCCTGCCCCGGCTTGTTCTGACCCGTGGCGGAGAGGTGCCCTATCCGGAAGAACTCCCGTCGGCCGTGGAGGTGGTGGATCTGCGCAGCCGGGGCAAATTCGACAGTCTGTTCAAGCTGCGGCGTCTGCTGCGGCAGGATCCACCCGCGGCGGTGCTGACCGCCAAGGACCATTCGGCCAAGGTGGCTGTGCTGGGGCGTATGCTGGGGTGGGTGCCGTCGCCGGTGTTCGTGAAGGTGACCAACACCCCCAGCCAGACATTGCGACGCAGGTTCAAGCGCCGCTCGGCGCGCTGGCTGTACCGGCGTGCCGACCGGATCATCGCAATCTCCGAAGGCGTCCGGGATGATCTGATCGAGCATTTTGACGTGGACCCCGACCGGATCGAGGTGATCTACAACCCGACCGTAACCCCGGATATTCCCGAGCGCGTGAAGGCGCCCGTGGGTCATCCCTGGTTTGCCGGTGATGGACCGCCAGTCATTGTCGGGGCCGGGCGCCTGACACCACAGAAGGATTTTGCCACGCTGCTGGATGCCTTCGCCCGGGTGCGCGAACGGCGTTCGGTGCGGTTGGTGATCCTGGGCGAGGGGCCCCTGCGTGAAGCCCTGCTGGGGCAGGCACGGCGGCTGGGGGTGGCGGAGGCCGTCGACCTTCCCGGGTATGTGCCGGATCCGTTGCCCTATTTCGCCCGGGCCGGGGTCTTCTGCCTGTCTTCGCGTTACGAAGGCTTGGGCAACGTCCTGATCGAGGCCCTGGCGGCCGGTGCGCCGGCGGTGGCGACCGATTGCCCCTCAGGTCCGGCCGAGATCCTCCAGCACGGCCGGATCGGACCGCTTGTGCCGGTAGGAGACGCTGGTGCCCTGGCCGGGGCCCTGGAGTCGACACTGGCAGACCCGCCCGGCGAGGAGCGGATTCGGGAAGGTCTGGATCGCTTCCGCAGCGACCGCGTCGCCCTTCGGTATGCGCAGGTCATGGGGCTCGTGAAGGCCGAGTGACCTGCGGCGAGGTCGTGACGCCTCGCTGGGCCGCCGTTATCCGGTTCTGCCCGGGGCGTTCACGGCAGGCGGGGCATAACCGAGCCGGGCCAGGCGGTCGGCCACGCTGGCGGCAAAGGCGCGCAGCTCTTCGTTATGCTGCCAGGCGTGGGCCCGGTCGGCCCGGAAACCCGCGGCCGCTGCGGTCATCCGTCCGATATCGTGGGGACAGCCACAGAACTCCAGTGCCTGCGGCAGCAGCCGCGCCGGATCTCTCAGCAGGTCCTCGTAGGCGATCTCCATGGCATTGGGACCCAGAGACCGGACATGCTCCCGGGCTCGCTGCAGGTAGCTTTCCCACAGGGAAAAGCCACCCTCTAGTGTGTGACATCGCACCTGCGGTGCGAAGCCGCGACGTGTCGGGGCGCCGGGATGGTTGCGATACCAAGCACGCATTGATCGATAGCGGCGCACCCGCTTGTCGAAAACGCCGCGGCGGCGGGCGCGCAGGCTTGCCGCGACATCTACGCCATGCCGTGTGATGTGCAAGACCCGCGCCTGAGGGAACAGTTCCAGCCACAGCGGCAGGGTGTAGGTATTGCGCGGATCCTTCCAGCCCCAGGGACGAGTCTGTCCGGGCATACCGCCGCGCAGGCCTCGGCGGATCCCGAGGAAGCGCAGACTGGCTGGGCCGCGGATGATCCCGTCCATGTAGTCCAGCAGCCAGGGCCTGAGCGTTTCGTCTTCCAGCAGCCAGTCGAAGGATTCGGGGCGGTCCCAGCTCGCGGAGGCCTCGCGGAAGAGCCAGGCGTTGATCGCGTTGGTGAAGGCCGCCTCTTCGTTGCGGCTGGCACCGACCCCCATGAAGAATCCGGCCTGCTGCAGAACCCGGGTCAGCAGGCTGGTGCCCGAGCGGTGCATGCCGATAATTATGACCGGTGCTCGGGTTTTGGTGTTCATTCTGGTGTCCACGGCCTGGAGTTCGGGGGTGTAATACCCATGAAATTTAGGTACTCGCGCGCGGCGTATTCCGCGCGAAATTTTTCGATAGCCTCGTTTCGATCAAATTGAGGTGCGTTGCCTTGCAAGACTTTGAGTAAGCCCTCGGCCAGCGCTTCCGGCTTCCCGGGCGGCACGAGCGTCCCGTAGCACCCGTCCGCGAGAATTTCGCGAGGGCCACTCGGGCAGTCGGTGGCAACCACCGGCGTGCTGAGTGCCAAGGCCTCAATCAGGACATTCCCCAAGCCTTCCCACCGGGATGAGAGCGCAAAAACATCAGCTCGTTCCATGTAGGGGTATGGGTTTTCTTTGTGTCCTGGCATGTCGACTTCTTGGCTTATTTTTAGGTGTCTGGCCAGTTCTTCGAGTTCGGCGCGCTGGTTGCCTTCCCCTAAAATTATGAGTCGGGCCGAAGGGGCTCTGTGAAGTACTATCTTGAAAGCCTCAAGAAGCGTCTTTTGGTCTTTCTGTTCGGTTAGTCGGCCTGCGGTTACTATCACCGGGCCCGACTTTTCTTCCTGGAGCCACGAGTGGTTCGGATTTTGTGTTGCCAGTTCGTGGATCTTGTCTGTCAGGATTCCGTTGTATATCGTTTTAAAGTTTATCCCTTCCGTTTGATGTTTTTTCTCGAGGGACTCTCGAATGCCGTGAGAAACGGTTATTACTCCGTGGGCAGAGGGGTAGTGTTTTTTTATTTCCCTTATCTTGTTTTTCTGTTTCAGGGGGCGGCTGTCATTTTTCTTGGAGTCCGCATAATTTTGGTGTATCCCGAGTACTATTTTTGGGGATTTCCCGGGAAGACTCCTCGTGCTGGCGAGTATTGTATTTGCTATATGCGTGCAAGCCATGGCTGCAGCCGGTTTCTTCCGTCGCAGATAGACCCAGAGTCCAATGGTGGCCGTTATCCTGTGCCGAACTTTGAGGTGCACGTGCTGAATGGGGTATGGGCCAGAGTAGAAGCCCTCTCCTTCGCGGAATGAAACAATTTCGACTTTGCAACCCCATTGCACCCATTTATCGATCATTTTTTCGAGGGTGTCTTGGATTGCTCCG
Source organism: Thioalkalivibrio sp. ALJ15 (assembly GCF_000383695.1). Taxonomy (NCBI): domain Bacteria; kingdom Pseudomonadati; phylum Pseudomonadota; class Gammaproteobacteria; order Chromatiales; family Ectothiorhodospiraceae; genus Thioalkalivibrio; species Thioalkalivibrio sp. ALJ15. Next base: position 105,136 of record NZ_KB912056.1, on the reverse strand, counting down.
TGATCTCTGAATGAGCCGAAGATCACGATGAGTGGGGCCTGTGGGGGTTTTACATTCATGTCACGGGCTGTGGTTTCTTTTTCTGAGGTTCTGGGTTCATCACTGAGATCAAAATGATCTCAAGAGCTATTCCGTAAGGGGTGTCCAGTACCGATGGAGTGGGTCATCATCGGATGCTGGGGCTATATAGTCGGAGTACATGTTGTCGAGTTGCTCCCCAATGACCTGGTCGACGAGCTCGAGGGCGGCACCATCGAGATACTCGCGGTAGCCGCCGACTTCGCCTTTGCGGGTTTTGTAACTGGCTTCGTCCTGATGGTCGCGTGCGGCCAGGGCGCTGGTGCCCAAGGCATTAGTCGATTCCAGTTTGCGCATGTTGTCGAAGCGGGCGTACTCCACGGCCTCTTCGATGACGGTGTCTGGAATATGGCCAAGCCCGCTGAAATCCAGTACCCGTCTGAGCTCCATCGCCGGATTGGTGTGAAAATCCTCGTAGCGGACTAGGAGGAAAGCTTTCGGTGCGTCCCGATTCCGGGCCCAGATATTGTAGAAGGCCGTGATGGTTTCGATGCCACCCCGGCGTTCGTGAACGTATTCCTCGAGGGTGCCCTCGTAGTTCAGGTTGCGTCGCGTCTTTTGGAAATAGGAGGAAACCAGTACATCGCGAGGGTCGCGGACCATGAAGATGACCTTGCGTCCACGGTATTCAGACTTGTCGTCGGAGAGCTCTTCCGGAAGGAGAAATTCCGGGCCTCCATCGTGATGCTGCAGGATGTAGGGGATGTCACGCCAGGGGCGGACGAAGTGGCGCAGCTTGAGCAGATTCCGGTTATGCAGTCCGTAATGCAGCTGGATGGCGCGGCCGATCATCAAGACGAGCCAGGTTCGGCCGCATTTGGGATAGGAAATCAGGTGCACGTCTGCGCGCCATCGGCGCCAGGCGCGGCGGGCTTTTTGAACTGATCGGCGAAAAGGGCCGCGTTTTCGAACGATGGCGCCCATGGGCTAGTAGTTTCCTGAATCCTGAGTCGGCGGCCAATAGCGGACCTCGCGGGCCGGGCCGATTACATCACAGTGGCCCACGGACAGGCCAGTGCCGCGGATATCGCCAGACTGTTCGGGACGGACTCGTTACCCGGTTTCCTCGTGCGCGAGGTCCAGGGCCTTCAGGTAGCTCACGGCCGACAGGGATGCGTTGAACGGTGCTACGGCTTGTCTCAGGCTCGTTGGTGACGGCGGCGCGTCGAGTAACTGCACGAGCCCGCGGGCCACGTCTTCGGGATCCGCCACCCCCACGACCGGTCCGAGGCGGCCGTTATCCAGGATTTCAGCAGGGCCAGAGGGGCAGTCTGTGGTCAGGGCTGGCGTACCGCAGGCGAGCGCCTCGATCAGAACTGCGGGAGAGCCTTCTCGGCGGGACGTCATGGCAAATACGTCGGCCCGGGACATCCAGGCATAGGGGTTGGGGCGAAACCCTGGTAGCCGCAGGTGTTGCTGCACACCCAGTTCTCGGGCGAGCTCTTCCAGCGCATCGCGTTCGCCACCTTCGCCGAGGATGATCAATCGCGCCGCCCGCTGTCGGCGCACTTCGGCGAAGGCCCGAATCAGGGTGGCGAAGTCCTTGCGTGGTTTAAGCGAGCCGGTGCCAAGGATGACTGGGACTTCCCGGTTCTCGTCATCCAGCCAGGGTTCCCCGGTGGGCTCTCTGGCCTGTTCGTGCAGGCGTGGGGTTACGATCGGGTTGGGGATCACATGGAGCCGATCGGCAGACACGCCCGCGAGAGTGCCCAGCTCTTGCCCAACTCCCTCCGAGGGTGCGATGACGGCGTCCGCCTGCGGATACCAGCGCTGCATCGAGCGCTGGAGGCGTCGAGCGCGGTGGGGCTTCATCTCGGCGAGGGTGGCGCTGATGGACATGCCCATGCGGATTGCCACGGGCATGCCGGGCCGGGCCAGGCGGCGTGCCAGGAGTGCGGTGCGGTTAAGCCGGTGGCTGGCGGTGTAAAGCGCCTGCGGGCGATGGCGCAGCAGGTAGGCGATCAGGGCGGGCAGAGCCGTGTTGCGATGGGCGGCGTGCAGCGGTATCCGACGCACGTTGGGGGGCAGGTCGTCGATATAAGGGCCGTGTCCGCGCAGGGTCAGCAGATCGAATTCCAGAGGGTGGTGGCCAAATTCCCGGACGAGGTTGGCGACCACTCGGTCGACGCCGCTATGTCCCGAGGTGGCAAACAGCAGGGCAATCCGGGACGATGGGGTTTCAGGCATTGGTCGTCTTCTCTTCCATCAGTGAATCCAGTTTCGCGGTAACGTCCGCGACCTTGATGCGGTCCATCACGTCGGGGTCGCGGACCCGCTGTCCCCAGCGCAGCGCCCCCGGTGGCTTGCCGAAGGCCGCCTGGCAGGCCTCGGGGTATGCGTTGACGACCCACTGGCGGCTGCAGTACGGCCCCGTACGTTCGGGATTGGAGCCGGCATAGAGGCCGATCACGCGTGTGCCGACTGCATTGGCCATGTGGGCCGGGCCCGAGTCGGGTGAGACCACCGCGTCAGCCCGTTCGAGCACCGCCAGTAGTTGTTTGAGACTGGTCGTCCCGATCAGGTTGATCAGAAAGTGGCGGCAGACGGAGGCGATGGCTTCGCCATAGCCCCGCTCCAGTTCGGTGGGGCCGCCGGTCAGCACGACGGTCATGCCGTGGTGTTCCACGGCGTGTTCGGCGACGGCCGCGTAGTGTTCGGCGGCCCAGTTGCGAAAGTTGCGAAAGCGCGCGCTGGAGCACGGGTTGATGACCAGGACGGGGCGGTCGGTGGGCAGGTGCCGATCGGCCCATTCCCTCGCGCTAGCCGGGATCGGAATATCCCAGCGCAGGTCGCGTTCCTGCACGCCTAGTGCCTCGGCAAAGCCGAAGAAGGCGTCGAGGACGTGCTGGCGCGGCCGGGCGGCGATACGCTCCCGAGTGAACAGCCACTGGAAGTCGCGTGCCCGCTCGCGGTCGAACCCGATCTTGCGCCGTGCCGGAACCTGCATTCCCATCAGGCTGGCGCGCAGGGAGACCTGCATCTGCAGGAGGACATCAAACTGGCGGCCCTTCAGGGCGCGCCGGAGGTCTGTGTAGGCGCGTAGCCCCCGCGCCTTGTCGACCACGACGAACTCAACCCCGGGCAGGTCTCCCAGCAACTGGTATTCGAGGCGCCCGATGATCCAGGTGATGCGGGTGCTGGGCCAGGCCTTTTGCAACGATCGCACGACGGGGATTACATGGGTGGTATCGCCCAGCGCCGAGAGGCGCAGCAGGGCGATCTCCCGGGGCGGCATCGGGTGCGATGGGGCCGTGGCTGACTCGTCAGGAGCCGTCACCGGACGCCTTCCGCTTTTTCTTCGTTTTGCGCTTGTTTTTCTGCCACGGCAGGCGGCCGATGTGTTTGCTGCGAATGGCCGGATAGGGGTCCGGGGATCCCTCGGGCTGGGTCTTGAAGCGTCGGTGGGCCCAGAAATACTGCTGTGGGTTGGCGCGTATGGCTTCTTCGAGCACCTCGTTCATGCGAGCGGCATCTCGGGTTCGGTCATCGCTTGGGTAGGCCTCGATTGGGGGGCCGATCTCGATCTCGTATCCGTCGCCTTCGGAGTTGACGTGATAAAACAGCGGCAACACCCGTGCGCGGCCCATCTGTGCCAGACGGGGAAGCCCAGTGGTCGTCGCGGCCGTCATCCCGAACAATGGAACGAAGACTTGCTCGGCACGGCGGATGTTCTGGTCGCCCGCATACCAGACAGGGACACCGGACTTGAGGGTACGCAGGATGCCGCGGATGTCATCCTTGGATATCGCACGGCTCAGGCTATTCTCGCGCCCCTGTTTCATGGCGCGTTCGAGTACTGGCTTTTTCTCCATCGGCTTGTAGATTACGGCCATCTCGGCGTGCTGGCCGAACAGTCTTCCGGCCAGTTCGATGCAACTGAAATGGCCGGATAGCAGAATCACGGGAATGCCTTCCTCGGCTGCGGCGCGCAGATGGTGCAGACCGTCGATTCGGCAGGGAATCCGGTCAACGGCCTTGCCGCCGAACCAGCCGAGGGCGACTTCGGCCACGCCGCGCCCGGTATAGCGGAAGTTGGCACGGACCCATTTCTCCCGTTGCGACTCCGACAGCTCCGGGAAACACATCTCCAGATTCCGGCGTACGACGTAGCGGCGCGATTTCGCGACGTGGTAGAGCGCTATGCCCAACGCTTCGCCCAGTCCAATGGCCCAGCGCCACGGCAGGCGCGCAATGAACCACAGAGCGGCGATCGCAGTGGTCTGGCCCCAGTTGGACGGGTGCAAGGCGTTGTCGCTACGCGGGCCTTTCATCGCGCCGAGTAGATCCTGTCAGGTAAGGGTCGGAAGCAGCACATTGTACATCGCATAGGCGGATGCCCGGTTCAGGGAGCGGGGTCATCGTCATCCGCGTGATCTGTCGACGCGGGCGTTTCTTCGAACTCGGCCATTTGCAGCGCGGCGTAGTGGCCCTTGCGATTGAGTAGTTCGGCGTGGGTGCCGGCCTCGACGATGCGGCCCTGATCCAGTACCACGATGCGGTCGGCATTCTCGATGGTGGACAGCCGGTGGGCGATGACCAGCGTGGTGCGGTTTTCCATCAACCGCTCCAGCGCATTCTGAATCTTCTGCTCGGATTCCGTGTCCAGTGCCGAAGTGGCTTCGTCCAGGATCAGGATCGGGGCGTCCTTCAAGATCGCCCGCGCAATGGCGACCCGCTGGCGCTGCCCACCGGAGAGCATGACCCCGTTCTCGCCGACGATGGTGTCAAAGCCGTCCGGCAGTTCGTCGATGAAATCCATGGCGTTAGCGGCGCGCGCCGCCTCGCGCAACTCGTCCAGCGAGGGTTCGCGATTGAGCCCGTAGGCAATGTTGTGGCCAAGGGTGTCGTTGAACAGCACGACGTGCTGGCTCACCAGGGCCATTTGTGCCCGCAGGTCGCGCAGGCGGTATTCCTGGATCGGGTGGCGATCCAGATGGATCTCGCCTTCCTCGATCTCGTAAAAGCGGGGCAGTAGCCGTGCAAGGCTGGTCTTGCCACTGCCGGACCGGCCGACCAGGGCGACTGTCTGGCCGGGTTCAACGGTCAAGTTGATGTCCTTCAGTATCTGTTCGTGGCTTGTGGGGTAGCGAAAGCCTACATGCCTGAATTCGATGTGCCCCCGTGCGCGGTCCAGCGGGCGCTGACCGTGGTCGGATTCTGCGGGCGTGTCGAGTACCTCGAATACGCTTTCCCCCGCAGCTAGAGCCTTCTGGATTTCAGCGTTCACTCCCACGATGCGTTTGAGGGGCGGGAGCATCAGTACCATGGCCACGATGAATGAAACCATCCCGCCAGGAGTGATGGTCTGGAGAACCAGATCCATGGTTGCCAGATATACGATCACGGCAAGCGCGATGATGGCCCCCAATTGCGAAAGGGGTTGTGCGGCCGCCTGGACCGCTTTGTGGCGCATGGCTTGGCGGTGGAATTTTTCGTTGGTCTCTTCGAACCGGCGCGCCTCGTAATCCGTGGCGCCGAAGATCTTGACCTCGGCCTGCCCGCGAATGCCGTCCTCCGCGATCTGGGCATAGTCTCCGGTTGAGCGTTGCATGCGCCGGCTGATCTTGCGGAATTTTCGATTGGCACTGGCGATCACTACCCCAACGATCGGCGCGAGGGTAAATACAATCAGCACGAGCCACCCGCTGAGATACGTCATGTACGCCAGCAGGAACAGTACCGTGAACGAGTCGCGGATCAGCACGACGATTGCCTTGGACGCAGCTGCGCTGATCTGAGTGACGTTGTACGTCAGCTTGGCAAGCAGAGTCCCCGGTGAGTTCCGGTCAAAGAAAGACGAAGGGAGGTGTAGATACTGTTCGAATACCGCCTGACGGATGTCCTTCACGACCTTTCGGCCGATCCAGGCAACGCTGTAGTCAGAGGCAAAAGTAGTCAGCCCATGAAACAGAAAGATACCGATCAGTGCAGCTGGCACCCAAATGCGCGCATCCGGGTCTTGTTCGATGAATGTCCCGTCAACAAGGGGCTGAATGACCCAGGCGAACGCAGTCTGTCCCAGTGCTGCCAGGATCATCGCGACAATCGCTAGTGCACCCAGGCGCCAGTACGGTTTTACGAACGCAAAAATGCGCTTGTACAGCGTCCAGGATTCGCCGGCCGTCGGCTGAGCCAGTTGAGGATGTTTCGGCTTGGCGTTCATCCAAGAGATCCTTCAAGGGAGCTGCGTCGATCAGGGGGCGAGTGTCGTCGTAAAGCTTCGGACTTTGGCAACGAGAGCGCGCCATGCTACCAGAGGCTTGTGTTGTCTGGTCGTCGGTTTCGCCTGTGGTTCGTCAGTGCCCGTGCTTGCGGCGTTATACTCCGGGATTTGCGGTTGCGGGGAACGATCTTGCAGAACAGGGTAGCAACGGAGCTTTCTGCGGCCAGCCGGCTGTTCGGGCGGCTGGCTGAAGACCGGGCGTTTGTAGCCGAGGTCGAGACGGTCGGGCGGCGCTGGCTGCAGTGCATCCGCGACGGCGGCAAGGTGCTGCTGGCGGGCAATGGTGGCAGCGCGGCGGATGCGCAGCACATTGCGGCGGAGATTGTCTGTCGTTATCGGGCGGTGCGCCCGGGGGCGGCGGCGATCGCGTTGACGACCGACACCTCGGTGCTGACGGCGATCGGGAACGATTTTGGATACGAGCATGTGTTCTCGCGTCAGGTCGAGGCGCTGGGGCAACCGGGTGATGTATTCGTCGGGATCAGCACATCCGGGCATTCGCCCAATGTGCTCGAGGCCATCGGGATGGCGCGCAAGCGTGGGCTGGTTACGGTTGCCCTGACCGGCGAGAAGGGGCTGCCGGAGACGCATCCCGCAGATCATGTGCTGCGGGTGCCCGATGCCGCTACCGCGCGGGTTCAGGAGGTCCACGGGCTGATCGGGCATCTGTTGTGCGGGATCGTCGAGGATGCGCTGGTGGCCGATCAGGAACGTTCGGGGTCGGCGTGAGTGCGCGCGCCCTGTTTCTCGACCGCGACGGGGTGATCAATGTCGACCATGGCTACGTGCATCGCCCTGACCAGGTCGAGTTCGTCCCCGGCATCTTCGAACTGGTGGCGGCCGCCACTTCCCGGCACTGGCCGGTGGTGGTCGTCACCAACCAGTCCGGGATTGGCCGCGGCTATTACGGCGACAGCGATTTCCGGCAGCTGACGGACTGGATGCGCGAGCGCTTTGCCGAGCGCGGTGGCCGCATCGAGGCCGTCTACCACTGCCCTCATCATCCCCATGATGCGCAGCCCGACTATCGTCGGGCCTGTCCGGATCGCAAGCCGGAGCCGGGCATGCTGTTGCGGGCGCGGGATGACTTGGATCTGGATCTCCCTGGTTCGGTGCTCGTCGGGGATCGCGCGTCCGATCTCGAGGCCGCGCGGCGCGCCGGGGTCGGCGCCCGATTGCTGTTTGATCCCTCGGGCGCGGAACCGCTGCCCACTGAAGACGGAGACATCCGTATCCGCACCCTGCCCGAGGCCATTGCGTGGCTCGACTGAGCCGCTAGCCGCGATGCGCCACATCTTCTATACGGCCCTCCTGCGACTGACTTCTCCGGCCTTGCTGGCGCGGCTGGTGCGCCGCGCTCGGACAAACGCGGTACCAGTGGCCCGCTGGCGCGAATGGCTGGGAGCCGGGGAGCCGCTAACATCCGGCACCATCTGGCTCCATGCCGCCTCGGTGGGCGAGGTGGAGGCGGCGGTACCGCTCGCACGTGCCTTGCGTAGCCGCTATCCGGAGCATGCGCTCCTGATGACGACCACGACACCGGAGGGGGCCGCCCGGGTGGAAGCGGCTCTCGGGAGGGATGTCCAGCACGCCTATCTGCCGCTGGACCTGCCCGGGGCCGTTCGCCGATTCTTGCGGCGCACCCGTCCGGCCGTCGCGCTGATCGTCGAGACCGAGCTTTGGCCCAATCTCTATCGTGCCTGCGAACAGGCCGGTATTCCGCTCTGGGTGGTGAGTGCGCGGCTATCACCACGCTCAATCAAGCGGTACCGGCGTCTGCAGCCTCTGGTGCGGGAAACCCTTGCGCGTGCCGAGAAGATCCTGGCCCAGGACGAGTCGGCCGCCCGGGGCTTTCGCGAGCTGGGGGCGCCGAACGCGCGTGTCCAGGTGGTGGGGAACCTGAAGTTCGATCGCACATTGCCGCCCGGCCATGAGCAGGCGGCGGATCTGCGTGCGACTGTTGCGCCTGAAGGCGTGCCGGTCTGGGTGGCGGTCAGTACGCGGGAAGGCGAGGAAGAGGCCGTGCTCGAGGCCCATCGCGCGGTGCGCGAATCCCATCCCGACGCCCTATTGCTCTGGGTGCCGCGCCATCGCGATCGCTTTGACGTGGCTTTCGAGGCGGCCCGGCAAGCCGGGTTTTCGGTCGGGAGGCGCACGCAATGTCCGGGGCCGCCGCTGGATGTGCTGGTGGGCGATACGATCGGCGAGATTGGGGCCTACCTTGGTGCTGCGGATGCCGCTTTTGTCGGGGGCAGCCTGGTTCCCCTGGGAGGGCAAAATGTACTCGAGCCCGCCGCACTCGGACGGCCGGTGCTTGTGGGGCCCAGCACCGAGCATTTTACATTCGCAGTCGAGCGCCTCGAGGAGCGAGGCGCTTTGTGGCGTGTGCAGGATGCCGAGGCGCTGGGCCGCGCCGTCGCGGATTTGCTGGGAGATTCCGAGTGTCGGAAAACCATGGGTGATGCGGCGCGCACGGTGATCGAGGAGGGGCGTGGCGCAGTGGAGCGCGTATTGGCCGAGTTGGAAAGCCGGTTGCATGATCTGCATTGACCGCCCCGCCAGGTTTTCTAATGATCTTTATTTCTCCTGCTGTAGTCGCTGTCCGCACTCTCGGCATTCATAGCGGTATCGGCGCCGCTGAATCAGATAATGCCGACGCGCACTCAGCGCGTGGGTCTGGCAGGCGCAACGGTAGGTATAGGTCCTGACGTTTCTGCCTTTCAGGGGGGTGTTGTGCGTAACGCGTGGCTGGCAGCCGAACGTTTCCATCCAGGCCCGCCATTCCGGGCCGTGAGGGCGTACGCGGCGTAACCCGGACGTCCGGTACACGAGCGAGTGTGCCACCTCGTGGGCGACGGTATCCGGGAAGTGTGAATCCCAGTCCTGACAGAACGCCTCGGGGTTGAACCGTAGCTGCTCGTGCCCGTTGCGCAGTCGCCATTGTCCGGCGGCTTTGCCCCGCAGGTTAAAAAGAACTTCTGGAATCGTGTTCGACTGTTCCGGATGCGCCTTAATGTAAAAGCCGCACACCTTTTGTCGGATTTTCGATTCCTCTTCGGGTGTTAATTTATTTCTCGGCTCTTGTAATTTACTTCCATTTTTATCATATTCACCCGTGCGATATGTGCCGTCCAGGGCGTGCGAGGAGTTGGAAGCCGTTCTGGTCATTGAGAAGTTCCGAACGAGGAGACGAGTAATGAGTCTGGATAGCAAGAAGGCCTCCGAACTTTCCGCCGAAGAGCTGTATGCACTGGCCCGTCAGCGGGAAAAGGAAGAAGCCGAGCGCCAGGACGCCGAGCGCCGCAAGAAGCGCGAAAAGCTGATGGAAAAGCGCAAAGAGATGATCGCGCGTCATCGCAAAGAACTCAACGAGCTTGAGCGCCAGATCCGTGAACTGGGCGGCCGTGTCGGTCGTGCTGGTGGTGGTCGCCGTGGTGGCCGGGGCGGCAGCTCGGTCAGTCAGCAGTTGGTCGAGATCGTGGCGGAGAAATCCGAGATGGCGACCAAGGAGATCAAGGAGCGTGCCGAGAAGGCCGGCCTGGATACCAAGAACATCTCGCAAACGCTTGCCTACCTCAAGCGCCAGGGACGTCTGAAGTCCCCGCGCCGTGGTGTGTACAAATCCGCGGCCTGAGCGGGTTGCATCTGCATCTTGCGACGATTGCGGCGGCTATTCCGTCGCAATCGTTTCGCTAACGGGTTCCATATCAAGCTCACCACTGGGCTTGCAGGCCAGGCGGCTCTCGCCGCTGAACCAGTGCTGGATGGTCTGACCTGCAATCTCCCGGCGCCAGCCACTCGCCAGGCGGCCTTCCGTGCCGTCGCTCTTCAGTAGTTCGATCACATCCTTGCGTTGCGCGATCGCCGCGGCGCTGATCTGGTGTTCGCGGGCACACTCGCGCAGCAGAGCCATGCCGATATCGACCAGCACCTCGTCACGCTCACTCAGGCGCGGCTTCTCCGGCAAATGCGGCCATTGCTCGCGTGGCAGGGCCTGGCCTTCCCGGATGGCGGCCAGAAGCGATTCGATGTGGTCGGGCTTCATGCCGCCGGGGAACTGGCGCAGTTCGCGCAAAGCCTGGGTATCAGCCGGTGTGCGGCGTGCGATGTCCAGCAGGAGGTCGTCGGACAGCACCCAGCGCCGGGGACGATTGCTGCTTTGCGCGGTACGCTCGCGCCAGGCCGCGACGCATTTGAGTACCGCGCGTTCTTTGGGCTTCAGCCGCTTGACCCCCGATACGCGCTGCCAGCTTTGTTCCGGGTCCGGTTCGTACAGGGCCGGATTGCTGAGCGCCTCCATCTCCGGGCGCAGCCAGTGCATGCGGTCGTGGGTATCCAGCTCGTGCAGCAGGCGGTTGAACAGTGTCGCGAGGTGGCGGACGTCGTCGGCGGCATAGCGGATCTGGTCCGCGCTCAGCGGACGCCGGGACCAGTCGGTCCGGGTCTGGCTCTTGTCGAGATCGCGATCGAGCACGTTCTTGACCAGGTTGGCATAGCCGACCTGCTCGCCGTAGCCGAGCATGCTGGCCGCAATCTGCGTATCGAACACGGGGCTGGGCACAAACCCCAGCTCGCGATACAGCAACTCCATGTCCTGCGAGGCGGCGTGGAAGACCTTGGTGATGCGCGCGTCCCGGAACAGCGGGGCGAGCTGCTGGATGTCGAGGCGTAGCGGGTCGATGCAGGCGAGCTGATCCAGCGTGGCGGCCTGTACCAGGCAGAGCTGCGGATAGTAGGTCTTCTCGCGCAGGAACTCCGTGTCCAGCGCGATCCAGTCCGTCCCGGTGATCGAATCGAGAAACGCCTGCAGGGCCTCGGGCGTCTCGATCAGTCCGTGGTCATGCATGGGTCGATTTCTGGCTCGCCTCGAAAGCCGCCTTCTGCTCGGCGGTCGCCTCCTTCTGGTAGCGCTCCTTCCATTCGCTGTAGGGCATGCCGTAGACGATCTCGCGGGCCTCCTCGTAATCGATCGACTCGCCGCGTTCCTCGGCGGCGGCGACGTACCACTTGGACAGGCAGTTGCGGCAGAAACCGGCGAGATTCATCAGGTCGATGTTCTGCACATCCTTGCGTTCATCAAGATGCTGCAAGAGGCGCTGGAATACAGCGGCCTCGATTTCGGTGCGGGTCTTCGGGTCCATCGTGTCTCTCTCCATTCGTCAGGGGACTAGTGATCAACGTACACGCTCGCGCATGAGTCGCTTTTGGGGGCGTTCGACCAGAACGGGTGGCCCGTGTTCAGCTCAGGTGGAGCAGCCAGCGCCGCCGCATGTCCCTTAGCAGCACGAAGATCAACGGCCAGACCAGTGCGCTGGTCGCCACCGGCGCCCAATACCAGGCGCTGTCGGGCGGCAGTCCAATCGCGCCCTGTGGCCACAGGGCCAGGAGCTTGTAAAGCGCCGTGAGGACGGCCACCACGATGGCCTGCTGCCAGACGGGGTAAACACGCAGGCGTGGATGAATCTGCAGCACGATGTACGCCACCACCGCCAGGGCGATGGCGTTCTGCCCGAGCAACTGGCCGTACAGGGCATCCAGTAGCAACCCCATGACAAAGGCCGTCAGCACCCCGAAGCGCTGAGGGAAGGCCATGATCCAGTACACCAGCGCCAGCAGGAGCCATTCAGGTCGGGCTGGGGGCAGCGCATCGGGTATGGGCACGATGGCCAGGGCCAGCGCGACGACCAGGGTCAGGGCGATTAGCCAGGGGATGCCCAGCGTGTGGTTCATGGGTTCTCAGCCGCCCCCGGAATGTCGGCCTCGCCCTCCGGTTCTGCTTCCCGTTCGGTCGTTTCCCCTTCTTCTTCCGGGCGGGTATCGGTGTCCGCGTCCGGACGTTCGCTGGTCCACAGCAGCAGGACCTCGCGCGAGCGGTCCAGGGCCGCCAGAGGCTCGGCCTGGATATCAAGAAAGGGTTGTCCCGGCTGGCGTTCGACCGAGGTCACTCGGGCGACCGGGTAGTCCGGCGGGAAGCGCCCGCCGAGCCCGGAGGTCAGCAGCAGGTCGCCCTCCTCGATGTCCTCCTGGGGCGGTACGTGCCGCATTTCGAGGCGCCGCGGGTTGCCGGTGCCGACGACAATGCCGCGCAGGCCGGTACGGGCACTGAGCACAGGCAAGGCGTGGCCGGGGTCGGAGATCAGCAGCGCGGTGGAGCTGGTCATTTGGGTGGACAGGACCTGTCCGATCACGCCATCGGGGTGGATGACAGGCTGCCCCGGGTAGACACCGTGCCGGTTGCCCTTGCTGAGCACGATCTGCTGGCGGAAGGGGTCCAGGTCCACGGCCAGGAGCTTGGCGATCTCGACGCGCTCTTGTGCCCGTTCGGCGGTGTTCAGGAGTGCGCGCAGGCGGTCGTTTTCCATCTGCAGCGCATCGAAGCGCAACTGGCGGGCCCGCAGCTCAGCGTTCTCTTCGCGCAGGATGCGGTTCTCGGTAATCAGGTCTTCGCGGCTGGTAAAGGACTCGAGCAGCCGGCTGCCCGCCCGGATCGGTGCATCGACCGCGACCTGCAGGGGGTAGGCCACCGTGGACAGCGCATTGCGCACCGTCTGCAGCTCGTTCAGTCGGTGATCCAGCGCCATCAGCGCGACACCCAGCAGGATCACCGCGAGCAGGCGCAGAGTGGGCGATACACCCAGTCTGAACAGCGGCTTGCTGATGGCTTAACCTCCGGTTGCGGGTCGTGATTGGGTCAGGGCGGCACCGCGGTTGGCAGGTGCGATGGGAAGAGCCCCACCAATTTCCCAGGATGCGGGGCGACACCCCATCCCCCGATCCAGCCCGGAGTCTACTCCATGGACAGGAAGTCCACCTGTTTCTCGTCGAGCATCTCCAGCACACGCCCGCCGCCACGCGCCACACAGGTCAGCGGGTCGTCGGCGATGACCACCGGGATGCCGGTCTCTTCCATCAGCAGGCGGTCGATCTGCTGCAGCAGGGCGCCGCCGCCGGTCAGCACGATGCCACGCTCGGCGACATCGGAGCCCAGTTCCGGCGGGGTCTGTTCCAGCGCGGTGCGCACGGCGGAGACGATTCCGTACAGCGGATCCTGCAGGGCCTCGAGGATCTCGTTGGAGTTCAGGGTGAACGAACGCGGCACGCCTTCAGCCAGGTTGCGGCCCTTGACCTCGATCTCCAGCAGCTCCTTGCCTGGATAGGCCGAGCCGACCGCATGCTTGATACGCTCGGCGGTGGCCTCGCCAATCAGCACGCCGTAGTTCCGGCGCACATACGACATGATCGCCTCGTCGAAGGTGTCACCGCCGATGCGCACGGACTCGGAGTAGACGATGCCGTTCATCGACAGCACCGCGACCTCGGAGGTCCCGCCACCGATGTCCAGCACCATGGAGCCCACGGCCTCATCCAGCGGGATGCCGGCGCCGATGGCCGCGGCCACCGGTTCCTGCAGCAGGTAGACCTTGCGCGCCCCGGCGCCGAACGCGGATTCGCGGATCGCGCGGCGCTCCACCTGGGTCGCGCCGCAGGGCACGCAGACCAGTACCCGCGGGCTGGGCCGGAAGATCCGCCGCTCGTGCACCTTCTTGATGAAGTACTGCAGCATCTTCTCGGTGGTGGTGAAGTCGGCGATCACGCCGTCCTTCATCGGGCGTATGGTCACCACGTGCTCCGGCGTGCGCCCCAGCATCTTCTTCGCCTCGATCCCCACGGCTTCGATGGAGCGCGGGCCGCCCGGGCCTCGGTCCTGCCGGATCGCGACCACGGACGGCTCGTTCAGGACGATCCCCTGGCCGCGCATATAGATAAGGGTGTTGGCAGTGCCGAGGTCGATGGAGATGTCGTTGGAGAACAACCCCAGGAGGCGTTTGAGCATGAAGAAGAAACCTGCGTTGGTGGTCGGGCGGGAAAGCCCGAGACTCTAGCAACTGCCCGGGGTTTGGGCAATAACGGCTTTGTGGTAAGTTTGCCGGCCGCATTCCGCATCACCATCGACTGATACAGGGGCCCTTGCCGATCATGTCTGTAGAAGCCTCCGAAGTTCAGCGCATCGCGCACCTCGCTCGTCTGGCGATGAGCGACGAAAAGGCCCGCGAATTTGCCGGCGGTCTGAGCGATATCTTCGATTTTGTCGAGCAGCTCGACGGCGCCCCCATCGAGGGCGTGGAACCCATGGCCCACCCGCTGGATGCCGAGCAGCGCCTGCGCCCGGACGCGGTCACGGAGACCGACAATCGCGAGGGTTTCCAGGCGATTGCGCCGGCCGTCGAGGGTGGGCTTTACCTGGTGCCACGCGTGATCGAGTAAGCCGCGGGCACCGCTGGCCGATTTCGCCGATTTCATCACGCTTTATTAGACAAGAGTTCCCGAAACCATGTCCCAGGAAACCCTGTCCGGCTGGGCGCGCAAGCTCCAGGCCCGCGAGATCAGCTCGCGCGAGCTGACCCAGCTGTATCTGGACCGGATCGAGCGCCTCGATCCGCAGCTCAACAGCTTTATTACCGTGACCGCCGAGTCCGCGCTGGCGCAGGCCGAAGCGGCCGATGCCCGCCTGGCCAATGGTGAGCAGACCCCGCTTCTGGGCGTGCCGGTCGCCCAGAAAGACATCTTCTGCACCGAAGGCGTGCGGACCTCCTGCGGCTCGCGCATGCTTGATCCGTTCGTCTCGCCGTACAACGCCACCGTCGTCGAGCGCATGAACGCCGCCGGGGCGGTGATGCTCGGCAAGACGAATATGGACGAGTTTGCGATGGGTTCGTCCAATGAGACCAGTTTCTATGGCCCGGTGCGCAATCCCTGGGATACCGAGCGCGTCCCCGGCGGTTCCTCCGGTGGCTCCGCCGCGGCGGTGGGTGCGCGCCTGGTGCCGGGGGCGACCGGCACCGACACCGGCGGCTCGATCCGTCAGCCGGCCGCGTTCTGCGGCATTACCGGGCTCAAGCCGACCTACGGGCGCGTGTCGCGCTACGGCATGATCGCCTTTGCCTCCAGCCTCGATCAGGGTGGGCCGATGGCCGCGACCGCCGAGGACTGCGGCCTGATGCTGAACGCCATGGCCGGTTTCGACGAGCGCGACTCCACCAGCGTCGAGCGCCCGGCCGAGGACTTCACCGCCGGTTTGAGCCAGGACCTGAAGGGTCTGCGCATTGGCCTGCCGAAGGAGTTTTTCGGCGAGGGCCTGGACGAGAAGGTACGCGGCGTGATCGACGCGGCCGTCGAGGTGCTCAAGGGCCGCGGCGCCGAGATCCGCGAGGTGAGCCTGCCGAACAGCCACCTGTCGGTGCCGGCCTACTACGTGGTCGCTCCGGCCGAGTGCTCCTCGAACCTCGCGCGCTTCGACGGCGTGCGTTATGGCCACCGCTGCGACAACCCCGCGGACCTGATGGACCTCTACACCCGCTCGCGCGGGGAGGGCTTCGGCGACGAGGTGAAGCGCCGCATCATGGTCGGTACCTACGTGCTGTCCGCCGGCTACTACGACGCCTACTACCTGAAGGCGCAGAAGGTCCGCCGCATCATCGCCGACGACTTCCGCAGCGCATTCGCGGACGTCGACGTCCTGCTCGGCCCGACCACGCCGGAGCTGCCGTTCGCCCTGGGCGCCAAGGCCGATCCGGTCAGCATGTACCTGTCGGACATCTACACCATTGCCGCGAACCTCGCGGGCCTGCCGGCGATGTCGCTGCCGGCCGGCGAGATCGACGGCCTGCCGGTGGGCCTGCAGTTGATCGGCAACTACTTCGACGAGGCGCGCCTGCTCGGCGTTGCCCACCAGTACCAGCAAGAAACCGACTGGCACACCCGTGTGCCGGCGGCCTTCGCCTGAGGATCGCCGCATGGAATGGGAAACCGTCATCGGGCTGGAGATTCACGCCCAGCTCAACACCGTCTCCAAGATCTTCTCCGGGGCGCCGACCGCCTACGGCGCCGAGCCCAACCGCCAGGCCTGCGCGGTGGACCTGGGCATGCCCGGCGTGCTGCCGGTGCTGAACCAGGGCGCGGTCGAGCGGGCCGTGATGCTGGGGCTGGCGATTAACGCCGAGATCGCGCCGCGGTCGGTGTTTGCGCGCAAGAACTACTTCTACCCGGATCTTCCCAAGGGCTACCAGATCTCGCAGTTCGAACTGCCGATCGTCGGGCTGGGGCATCTGGATATCGAGCTGGAGGACGGCACGATCAAGCGCATCGGGGTAACCCGCGCGCACCTGGAGGAAGACGCCGGCAAGAGCCTGCACGAGGGCTTCGAGTCGATGACCGGCATCGACCTCAACCGCGCCGGTACGCCGCTGATCGAGATTGTCTCCGAGCCGGAACTGCGTTCGGCGAAAGAGGCCGTCGCCTACATGAAAAAGCTGCACTCGCTGGTGCGCTATCTCGATATCTGCGACGGCAACATGCAGGAAGGCAGTTTCCGCTGTGATGCGAATGTCTCGATCCGGCCGAAGGGCCAGACCGAGTTCGGTACCCGTGCGGAGCTGAAGAACCTGAACTCCTTCCGTTTCGTCGAGCGCGCGATCAATCACGAGATCGAGCGCCAGATCGACGTGATCGAGGGTGGTGGCAGCGTGGTCCAGGAGACCCGCCTGTACGACCCGGATCGTGACGAGACGCGCTCCATGCGCAGCAAGGAAGAGGCCAACGACTACCGCTACTTCCCCGACCCGGACCTGTTGCCGCTGGTCGTGGACCAGGCCTTCATCGAGTCCGTGCGTGCCAGGCTGCCTGAGCTGCCGGATGCCAAGCGCGCCCGCTTCGTCGAACAGTACGGCCTGTCCGACTACGACGCCGGTGTACTGACCGCCGCGCGCGAGATGGGCGACTTCTACGAGGCCGTGGCCGCCGGCTGTGGCGCGCCGAAGATCGCCGCCAACTGGGTGATGGGCGAATTCTCCGCCGCGATGAACCGCTCCGAGGTCGAGCTGGCCGACGCCCCGGTGAACGCCGAGGGCCTCGCCGGGCTGCTGGCGCGCATCCAGGACGAGACCATCTCCGGCAAGATCGCCAAGGAGGTCTTCGAGGCGATGTGGAACGGCGAGGGCGATGCCGACACCGTGATCGAGGCCAAGGGGCTCAAGCAGATCACCGATACCGGCGCGATCGACGCGATCATCGACGAGGTGATGGCCAACAATCCGCAGCAGCTGGAGCAGTACCGTGGTGGCAAGGACAAGCTGTTTGGCTTCTTTGTCGGCCAAGTGATGAAGGCCACCCAGGGCAAGGCCAACCCGGCTCAGGTGAACGAGCGCCTGAAGGCCAAGCTGGACGGATGATGCAGGGCTGCGGACTTCATGCTTGAAACCGACACCCTGCACCGCTTCATGCTGGAAGAAGCCGGGGTGCGTGGCGAATGGGTACACCTGGACGCGGCCTGGCAGGCCCTGCTGGAACGCCACGAGTATCCGCCGGTGGTGCGCGACCTCCTGGGGCAGGCCTATGCGGCCGTGGCGCTGA
This sequence comes from Thioalkalivibrio sp. ALJ15, assembly GCF_000383695.1. NCBI lineage: Bacteria > Pseudomonadati > Pseudomonadota > Gammaproteobacteria > Chromatiales > Ectothiorhodospiraceae > Thioalkalivibrio > Thioalkalivibrio sp. ALJ15. The sequence continues at coordinate 87,426 of NZ_KB912056.1, read as the reverse complement.
CGGCCGCCACGCTCAAGTTCGATGGTTCACTGATCCTGCAAATCACCGGCACTGGTCCCGTGCACATGATCGTGGCCCAGGCCGATGGCCAGGGTCGGCTGCGCGGCCTGGCGCGCTTTCGCGAGACGCCCCCCGAGGATGCGACGCTGGCCCAGTGTGCCGGCGACAACGCCCGGTTGATGCTGACGCTGGACCCGGGCGATGGCGGCGAGCGCTACCAGGGGGTGGTCGAGCTGGAGGGCGAGACCCTGGCGGATGCGATGAATGTCTACTTCGAACGTTCCGAGCAGCTGCCCACCCGGCTGTGGCTGGCGGCCAACGGTCAGTCCGCGGCCGGGATGCTCCTGCAGGCGGTACCGGGTGAGGGTGGTCATGCAGTCACGCGTGACTCCGAGGACTGGAACCGCGCGAACATCCTGGCCGACACCACCACCCCCGAGGAGATGCTGAAGCTGGATGCCGGCACGCTGCTCGGCCGGCTGTTCGCCGAGGAGCGCGTGCGCCTGTTCGACGGGACCCCGGTTCAGTTCCACTGCCCCTGCTCGCGCGAGCGGGTGGCCGAGACCCTGCGCGGCCTCGGGCAGGACGAGATCCGCGGCATCATCGAGGAGCAGGGCAAGATCGAGGTGACTTGCGAGTTCTGCAACGCGCAATACCACTTCGACCCGGTGGATGCCGAGGCCCTCTGCGCCACCCAGACAGCCCAGCCGCCAACCCCCGACACGCGCCAGTAGCCGGGTGCAAATAAACCGGACACGGAATCTTCCCGCCGAGAGACAGTCTTTGCTATAGAGATAGTAATGGCATCAGTGTTTCCCTGGCGGGGGGCTGGTCATGTATTCCCGGCATACCGAGATTCCCACCCTGGATACCCGACCCGGATGGCAGGTCGAGGCCCGCTATTACAACCAGGTGGCCCTGGCCCTGCGGCGGCTGGGCCCCGAGATCCGTCTGCCCCTGCCAATCCTCAAACACCTGGACCTGATCCTGCAGCCGGATGCCTGGGTTGTGGTGGATCGTGTGCTCAACGATATGCCGGTGGTGGCCTGGACGGCCTTCCGCGCCGCCCACCGGCACAACCTGCATCGCCCGGTGGCCTGCGAGCTGCGTCTTTACCACTCCATGGCGCCCATGGTTACCAATCGCGCCCTGAACTGTATGGCCGACCGCCTGACCGCCGCCCTGGCCCAGGAGGATCAGCGTATCCCCCGTGGCCAGGTGGTCGCCTTCCGGCCCCGTTCCAGCGCCTGACTCAGCGTGCCGCTCAGGCCCGCGCCGGGCGCTGTGCGCAGACCGGGCAACCCGGGTCGCGGCGCAGACGAATCTCGCGAAACTGCATGCCGGCCGCATCCACCATCAGTAGCCGCCCGCTCAGGGTCGGGAGCCCGATCAGCAGTTTGAGCGCCTCGGTGGCCTGCAGGCTGCCGATCACCCCCGGCAGGCTGGCCAGTACGCCATTGGCCGCACAGGTGTCCTCGTCCCCGCCGCCCTCGCCATACAGGCAGTGGTAGCAGGCGGCCTCGGGGTCGCGGTAGTCGAAGGTGGTGAGCTGTCCCTCGAAGCGGATCACCGCGCCGGAGACCAGCGGTGTGCCGCTGGCTACGGCCGCGCGGTTGATCGCGCCCCGACTGGCGAAGTTGTCGGTGCCGTCCAGGACCACGTCGGCCTTTGCAAACAGGGTGGTCATGGCATCCACATCCAGGCGTTCGGCGCGGGTCTCGACGTGGCAGTTCGGATTCATCGCCGCCAGGCGCCGCGCCGCGGACTCCACTTTGTCGCGGCCGATATCCGCGTCCGTATGCAGGATCTGCCGCTGCAGGTTCGTGACCTCGACATGGTCCGGGTCGACCAGCGTGAGTCGTCCGACCCCGGCGGCCGCGAGGTAGGCGGCTACCGGCGAACCCAGTCCGCCCAGGCCCATGATGACCGCATGTGCTTCCTGCAGGCGCTGCTGCCCCTCGACTCCGACACCGGGCAGCATGATCTGGCGGCTGTAGCGCAGCAGTTCCGGGTCATCCACGGGGCGTTCTCCAGTGTGAATCGGGTCAAGGCTTAGTCACGTAGTACGGCAAAGTGTAACCGGCGTCACGCTCCTGGGGCGGCTCGGTTAGGAACCGTTCAGGAAGACCCCGTAATTTGGACCTTGGCAATTCTGCCAGTTGCGCAGTTCAAGGAGGTACACGATGAAACGCATGATGATCGCCCTGGCGCCGGCGGCGTTGCTGGCGTTTGCCCTGGCGGCCCCGGCGCATGCGGCCCAGCCGGTCTCCGGCTTTGTGCACACCGGTGCCGCGGCCTTCGACCCTGATGCTCTGCAGCATGTGCATCATCGCCCGGGCCATTATGGTGGCCCGCCGCATGCCCGCAGCCATCCCGGCTATCGTGGCTACAAGCATTCCAAGCGCTCGCATAAGCGCGGGCGTGGCCATCATCACCGGCACTATCACAGCTACCAGCAGCACCATCATCACCACTACCACAGCCGCCCGCGGCACCGCTCGCCCAGCGGCTCGATGAACCTGCACCTGCATCTGCCGTTCTAGGCAGCACCCGCATCACACGGTTGGCCCCGGCGTTCGCGCCGGGGCTTTTTTATGGACGGCTCCCGATCGTGATGCGCTCGTGCCCGGCGGGGTCACGCAAACTCTGCACCTCGCGATAGCCCGCCTGTTGCATGCGGGCGCGAACATCTCGGGCCTGATCGAACCCGTGCTCCAGCAGCAGCGGGGCATCCGGGAGCAGGTGGAGGAGTGCGGTATCGATGATGGTGTACAGATCGCCAAGTCCGGCTTCCGGTGCGGCCAGTGCCTCCCTCGGTTCGAAGCGCAGGTCGCCGCGGGTCAGGTGGGGATCGTCCTGGGCGATATAGGGCGGGTTGCTGACGATCATGTCGAAGGCGTCCTCGGGCTTGAACGGGGCGAGCCACGCCCCCTGCAGGAAGGTCACGTCCAGCCCCAGGGTGTTGGCGTTCGCACGGGCCTGGCGCAGGGCGTCCGGGCTGCGGTCGGTGGCGACGGCCTCGATGGCCGGGCGTTCCGCCTTCAGCGCGAGGATGATCGCGCCGCTGCCGGTGCCCAGATCCAGTACCCGGGGATGCGCGCGTTCGCAGGCGTCGATGGCCGCGATTGCCTGTTCCACCAGCAGCTCGGTCTCCGGGCGCGGGATCAGGCAGGCGGGGGAGACCTCAAGATCGAGGGTCCAGAAGGCGCGGCGGCCGAGGATATGGGCGATCGGTTCGCCCGCCTCGCGACGCCGGCACAGGGTGTCGGCACGTTCGCGCTGCGACGCGGAGGCGACATCGAGCCCGCGGGCGATCAGGGCGCTGGTGTCGAGGCCGGTCGCCGCGCCGAGCAGCAGGCGGGCCTCGAGCCCCGGCTCTTCCAATCCGGCCGCCTGCAGGCGGCGGCGAAGTTCGCGCAGCAGGGCATCCAGCGTCGCGGGCGTTTCCATTACGCCTCCGCGAGAGTCGCGAGCTGTTCGGCCTGGTATTCGTGGATCAGCGGGTCGATCACCGGGTCGAGGTCGCCGGCCATCACCTGCTCCAGCTTGTACAGGGTCAGGTTGATGCGGTGGTCGGTGACGCGGCCCTGCGGGAAGTTGTAGGTGCGGATGCGCTCGGAGCGGTCGCCGCTGCCGACCAGACTCTTGCGCTCGGCGCTCTGCGCGGCGGCCTGGGCCTCGCGCTCGGCCTCGAACAGGCGCGCGGCGAGGTAGGTCATCGCCTTGGCGCGGTTCTTGTGCTGCGAGCGTTCTTCCTGGCACTCGACCACGATGCCGGTGGGCAGGTGGGTCAGGCGGATCGCGGAGTCGGTCTTGTTCACGTGCTGGCCGCCGGCCCCGGAGGCGCGGAAGGTGTCCACGCGCAGGTCGGCCGGGTTGATATCCGGCATCTCGACCTCGTCCAGCTCCGGCAGGATGGCGACGGTGGCCGCGGAGGTGTGGATGCGGCCCTGGGATTCGGTCTCCGGCACGCGCTGCACGCGGTGGGCGCCGGACTCGAACTTGAGTCGCGAGAAGGCGCCCTGGCCGGCCAGGCGCCCGATCACCTCGCGGTAGCCGCCGTGCTCGCCCTCGCTGGCGCTGAGGATCTCCAGCTTCCAGCCCTGTTGTTCGGCGTAGCGGGTATACATGCGCAGCAGGTCGCCGGCGAAGATGGCGGCCTCGTCGCCGCCGGTGCCGGCGCGGATCTCGAGGAACACGTTGGCGTTGTCGTGCGGGTCCTTCGGGATCAGGTGACGATGGAGCTCGGCCTCCAGCGCCTCGGCCTGTTCCGCCAGGGTCGCGATCTCGGCCTCGGCCATTTCGCGCAGTTCGGGGTCGTCCTCCGCGAGCATCGCGCGGGCCTCTTCCAGCGCGGCCTGGTTGTCGTGCCAGGCCTTCCAGGCCGCGGCGACCGGCTCGAGCTGGCTGTATTCCTGCGACAGACGGCGCAGCTGGTCGGCGTCCTCGGCGGCGTCCGGCGTGGCCAGCAGCTGTGCGATCTCGGCATGGCGCTCGGCCAGGCCCTCGAGCTTGGTGCGGAACGAGGCCTTCACGAACGGGTGCCGGACTCGGGGTCGTGGCCGGGGTCGTCTTCCGGGCTGGGAAGCTGGAACAGCCGATGGGCGGCATTGAGCAGGCGCGCGTCGCCCTCGTGGGCGGCGGTGTTCAGTGACTTGCAGGGGGCGTGCATCAGCTTGTTGGTCAGGGTGTGGGCCAGCAGTTGCATGGCCTCTTCCGGCGACTTGCCGGCGCGCAGCATCGCCTCGGCCCTGGCCAGGGATTCGGCCTTGACGGTCTCGGCGCGCTGACGCAGCTGGCGGATGCTGTCCACGGAGTCACGGGCGCGCAGCCAGCGCATGAATTCGCTGGCGCGCTGGGTGATGATCTCCTCGGCCTGTGCGGCGGCGGCCTGGCGCGAGGCCATGTTCTCGTCGATCACTTCCTGGAGGTCATCCACCGTGTAGAGGTAGACGTCCTCGAGCTGGCCAACCTCGGGCTCGATGTCGCGCGGGACGGCGATGTCGACCATGAAGATCGGCTTGTGACGGCGCTTGCGCAGGGTGCGTTCCACCGCCCCCTTGCCGAGGATCGGCAGCGGGGCAGCGGTGGACGAGATGACGATGTCGGCCTCGGCCAGGCGATCCGGTAACTGGTTCAGGCTGATCGCTTCGCCATCGAAGCGCTCGGCGACGGCCTGGGCGCGCTCCTCGGTGCGGTTGGCGACGATCACCTGGCCGATCCCGTGGCCGGACAGGTGCTGCAGCGCCAGTTCGATCGTCTCCCCGGCGCCGATCACCAGCGCGGTCAGCGGCTTCAGGTCGCCAAAGATCTGGCGCGCCAGCGAGACCGCGGCAAAGGCCACTGAGACGGCGCTCTGCCCGATCGCGGTCTGGGTACGCACGTCCTTCGCGGTGGCGAAGGCATGCTGGAACAGGCGCTCCAGCGAGCGGCCCAGCGTGCCGGCGTCGTGGGCATGCTGGTAGGCCGTCTTCATCTGCCCGAGGATCTGGGGCTCGCCGAGGACCAGCGAATCCAGGCCGCTCGCCACGCGCAGGGTGTGGCGCACCGCGGAGCCGTCGTGGTGCAGGTAGAGGTAGGGCCTGAGTTCGTCGCGGTCGATGCCGTGGTAGCCGCCCAGCCAGTCCAGCACGCGATGTTCCGACTGCTTGCCGCCCTCGCGGAAGTACACCTCGGTGCGGTTGCAGGTCGACAGGATCGCGGTTTCCGGCAACAGGACGCCCGAGCGCAGCGAGTGCAGGGCCTCGCCGAGCTGGCTTTCATTCACCGACAGCCGTTCGCGGATCGCGACCGGGGCGGTTTTGTGATTGATACCAAGAGTGAACAGCATGCTGACGCTATTGTGCCGCAAATACCCGGAAAAGGCCCCCAAAACATACAAGTCACCCAGGATACTTGTGCTTCCCCAAGGGCTACGCGCGTAGTGTAACGACCCGTGCCGTCCGTTACAGTGTCCAGCCGGTGTGCCGCACGGTTGCCGGTTTGGAACCGTGGCACGGGATGGGCGTCCCATTAGTGATGCAACTAAGTGATGCACTTATCTGAGTCTCCCCAGAATGCAACGGAGTAATCCGATCGGACCCGAAATGATTCGACCCCTTTTTGCGGCGCTGGCCGCGCTCGTGCTGGTGGGCTGCGCCCACATGCCTCTGGGCGCCTCGGAGGGCGAGGCCCCGGAGGTGGATCGCCCCGTGATCCTCCCGATCATGCCGGCGCAGGACCCGGAAGCGGCCCTGATGCTGGGTGTGCTGGTCGGCGAGATTGCTGTGCGCTCCGGGCAGTACGAAGAGGCCGCGCGCTACTACGGCGCCGCGGCCCTGCTCAGCGACGACCCGGCTATCGCCGAACGGGCCACCCGCATTGCGCTGTTCGCCCAGGACCGCAACCAGGCCCTGCAGTCTTCCGAGCGCTGGCGCCAGCTGGCACCGGAGAGCCTGGATGCCCTGCAGCTGTCCACGGTGCTGCGTCTGGACCTTGGGCAGCCGGACCCCGCTGCCGAGCAGATGGGCACGGTGATTGACCTGCAGACCGTGCAGGGTGGAGATCCCTACGCGGCGCTGGGGGCGGTGGTCGGTCAGACACGCAACCGCGAGGCCGCGCTGGAGGCCCTGGAGAGCCTGACGGATCAGCGTCAGGACGACGTCGGTGTCCATCGCGTATTTGCAGAGGCCGCACTGCGCTTCGCGCCCGGCGAGCCGGCGCTGGAGGCGACCGCTCGGGGTGTGGAGCGCTTCCCGGAATCCGTGTCTTTGCGTCTGTTGCGCGCCCGTGCCCTGGACGAGGTGGGGCAGTCCGACGAGGCACTGGAAGAACTGCGCACGACGGTGGCCAGCCACCCCGAGAGCCGAGAGGCCCGTTTTGGCTATGCCCGCATGCTGGCGGAGCACGATGATCGCGAAATGGCACGCGAAGAGATGGACCGCCTGGTCGAGCAGGACCCGGAGGATGTGCAGCTGCTGCTGGCCCTGGCGCTGATGAACCTCGAGGCCGAACAGCTGGGACCGGCCCGGACCTATCTGGAGCGACTGGACGCCCTGGGCGAGCGCGAGGACGACATCGCCTACTACCTGGGGCGGCTGCACGAGATGGAAGACGACCCGGAGGGGGCGCGCCAGGCGTACGAGCGGGTCGGGGGCGGCAGCCACGCCGATGATGCCCGCCTGCGTGCGGCGCGTATGACGCTGGAGGTCGAGGGCGAGTCGGCTGCGCGCGAGCGTTTCGAACAGATGCAGCAGGGCCCGGATACGGAGCTTGCCCGACGCGCCTATCTCGGCGAGGCGAACCTGCTGCGTGAAAAGGGCGAGTACACGGCTGCGCGCGAACGCCTGAACCGGGGGCTGGTGCAGTTCCCCGGCGATACCCGGTTGCTGTATATGCGCGGCCTGGTGCACGAGCGCCAGGATGAAATCGAGGCCGCCGAGGCGGATTTCCGCGCGATCCTGGACAACGATCCGGAGAACGTCGCCGCGCTGAATGCGCTCGGCTATACCCTGGCTGATCGCACCGACCGCTATGAGGAGGCGCTGGATCTGATCGAGCGGGCCTACGCGCAGGAGCCCGACGACGCGGCGATCATCGACAGTTATGGCTGGGTCCTCTATCGCCTCGGGCGCCTCGACGAGGCCGAGGACTTCCTGCGCCGCGCCTACGATCTCTCCGACGACGGGGAGATCGCGAGCAACCTCGCCGTGGTGCTCTGGGAGCGGGGCGAACGCGACGAGGCCCGCTCCATTCTGGAGGCGGCACTGGAGCGCGAGCCGGATCACGAGCGCCTGCTGCGGGTGCGTGACGAACTTCTCGATTGATGTTGTCTGGATCCCCAGAGTCCCGTGCGCCCTCGTGGGCGGGAGTGACCCGTTGGGTGTCAGGTGTCGTCGTGGCGCTGGTGCTGATCGGTTGTACGGCCCCAATGCCTCGTACCGAAGACCCCGCTGCACGACAGGCCTTCGACGAGCGCGCCGAGGTCGTGAAGGCCTTTGATGAGTGGCGCCTGGCGGCCCGTCTGGGGCTCTCCACCGAGACGGAATACTGGTCCGCGCAGCTGAATTGGCGCGTGCAGCAGGAGCGCCATGTCCTCGACTTGTCTGGTCCCATGGGACGTGGGGGTGGCCGTCTGACGCTGGCCCCGGATCAACCCGCGGTGCTGATCACGCGAGCCGGCGAGCAGTATCAGGCCGAGGACCCGGATGCTCTGGTCGCCTACCTGACGAACGAGTCGATACCGGTGTCCGGCATGCGCTACTGGGTGCGGGGTCTGCTCGCGCCGGGCGCCGAGTACGATCTCGAGGTGGACGAGGACGGCTTGCCCCGGCGCATCGAGCAGTCCGGCTGGGTGATCGAGTTCGGCGAGTTCGATGAGGTTGACGGCATGGCGCTCCCGGTGCGCATGGACCTCGAGCGCGAGGGCGTGGAGCTGCGTGTGCGCATCGCTAACTGGCACGTGGCGACGCGATGAGCGGCGATTTCGATGTGGCCTTCCCCGCGCCGGCCAAGATCAACCGATTTCTGCATATCACGGGGCGGCGCGCCGATGGTTACCATGAGCTGCAGAGCGTGTTTCAGTTCGTCGGGCTGGCGGATTCGCTGCGCTTCGAACCGCTGGAGCGGGGGCGATTCGAGATGTCGGCCGGGGCGCTCGATGGAGGTCACAACCTGTGCCTGCGGGCCGCGCGGGCGCTGGCGGAGGCCAGCGGTTCATCCTTTGGGGTGCGGGTGCATCTCGACAAGCGCATCCCGATTGGAGGTGGCCTGGGTGGGGGCAGTTCCGACGCCGCAACCACGCTGGTCGTACTGAACCGACTATTCGATCTCGGGCTGTTGGAGGATGACCTGGCCGCGATTGGATTGGGCCTGGGGGCTGATGTGCCGGTTTTTGTGCGCGGCCGGGCGGCCTGGGCCGAAGGCGTCGGGGATCGCCTGGTTCCTCTGGAGCCGGATCTGGCCTGGTTGCTGCTGGTGGACCCCGGCGTTTCGGTGGCGACAGGGCCCATGTTTGGCTCAGCGGAATTGACACGCGACTGTCCCGCCGAGACAATTTCGCCCGAAATTGATGCCGCGCGCTTTCGTAATGTGTTCGAGCCGCTGGTTCGCCGGCAGTATCCCGCCATTGGCGAGGCACTGGACTGGATGGGCGGGCAAACGGAGCGCGCGCGTTTGAGTGGCACCGGGGGCTGCATCTTTGGGATGTTCCCGAACGAGGCGGCCGCGCGCCAGGCGCAGACCGCACAGCCCCGTCCCTGGCGGAGCTGGGTGACGCCGCTGGCGAATGTTTCGCCCCTGCGGCAGTGGCTTCCGCGCAGCGCCGCCGAGGATGATGGTGCCGAGCAACGAGTAATTGGGCCGTAGCCAAGCGGTAAGGCAACGGGTTTTGATCCCGTCATGCGCAGGTTCGACCCGAGCGGCGCAGCCGCGAGAGCACGCCACCGCAGGTGGCGCCCGAAGGGTGGCGCGCAGCGCCATCATCCTGCCGGCCCGGATCGGCGGTAGCCGATCCGTCATCGGTTCCGGAAGCGGAACCTGGACAGGGTTGGGGCAGGCAACAACGAGTAATTGGGCCGTAGCCAAGCGGTAAGGCAACGGGTTTTGATCCCGTCATGCGCAGGTTCGAATCCTGCCGGCCCAGCCATACAACGAAACCCGCGGCGCACGGCGCCGCGGCACCGGCCAAAGGGCTGGCAGGATGAGAACCGGGTTCGACTCGAGCGGCATAGCCGCGAGAGAACGCCGCCACTGGCGGCGGCCCGAAGCGCCGTAATCCTGCCGGCCCAGCCATACAACGCGGGTGGTGATGCTGGATATCGCCACCGCGCCACACACCACAGGCCCCGGCGCCACGCCGGGGTCTATTTTGGAGCCAGGTGACCCGTTCACCCGCTCCGCACCACCCAGACCGGAAAAAACCGTGGTCGACAAGAGCCGAATGATGGTCTTCGCGGGGAACGCGAACCCCCGCCTGGCACAGAGCGTTGCCGAGCACCTGGGCCTGCCGATGGGCAAGGCGATTGTGGGCCGCTTCAGCGACGGCGAGGTGCAGGTCGAGATCCTGGAGAACGTGCGCGGTCGCGACGTGTTCCTGATCCAGCCGACCGGGCAGCCGACCAACGAGAACATCATGGAGCTGGTCATCATGGTGGACGCGCTGCGGCGCGCCTCGGCCGGTCGCATTACCACCGTGATCCCGTACTTCGGCTACGCCCGCCAGGACCGCCGGGTGCGCTCGGCGCGGGTGCCGATTTCGGCCAAGGTGGTCGCGAACATGATCGAGGCGGTCGGTGCCGATCGCGTGCTGACTATCGATGTGCACGCGGATCAGGTGCAGGGCTTCTTCAACGTCCCGGTGGACAACATCTACGCCTCGCCGGTGCTGCTGGGCGATGTCTGGCGGCATGTCTCCGGCAATCTGACCGTGGTTTCGCCGGATGTTGGCGGTGTGGTGCGTGCCCGCGCGATTGCCAAGCGCCTGGATGATGCCGATCTGGCGATCATCGACAAGCGCCGTCCGCGTGCGAACGAGTCCGAGGTGATGCATATCATCGGTGATGTGCGCGACAAGTCCTGCATCATCATCGACGACCTGGTGGATACCGCCGGCACGCTGTGTCAGGCGGCCAAGGCCCTGAAGGCGCACGGTGCGGCGTCGGTGAGCGCCTACGCCACGCACCCCGTGCTTTCTGGTGCAGCAATTGATAACATTAACGGTTCGGCGCTGGACGAGCTGGTGGTGACCGACACTCTGGCCCTGCAGCCGAATGCCCAGGCCTGTGCAAAGATCCGGCAGCTGTCGGTCGCGGAGATGCTGGCCGAGACCATTCGTCGGATTAATCTCGAGGAATCGGTCAGTTCGCTGTTTGTGGACTGAAGCCTCGGGCACAAGGCGCTACTGGCGCCACGATTTCGGGGGATTGTCCCCCAACTTCACGCCTCATCTGGTCGCGGATGAGGCGTGTTCATTTGGAGAAAGCAACGATGAGCATGAGTTTTACCATTGAAGCCGAGAAGCGGGACGAGCAGGGATCGAGTGCGAGCCGCCGCCTGCGTCGCGCCGGCAAGCTGCCCGCCATCCTGTACGGTGGCGAGAATGACGCGCAGCCGATCACCCTCGACCACAACGCGATGGTGCACAACCTGAAGCATGATGCGTTCTACTCGCACATCCTGACGGTCAAGCTGGATGGCAAGAGCGAGAAGGCGATCCTGCGCGACGTGCAGCGTCATCCGTTCAAGCCGACCATCTACCACGTGGATCTGCTGCGTGTGTCGGCGAACCAGCCGATCCGTGTGCACGTGCCGCTGCACTTCCACAATGAGGAAGAATGCAAGGGCGTGAAGCTGGGTGGTGGCATGGTCAGCCGCATGCTGAACGACATCGAAGTCGAGTGCCTGCCGGGCGACCTGCCCGAGTCCATCGATATCGATGTGGTCGAGATGGACGTCGGTGACACCATCCACATCTCCGAGCTGAAACTGCCGAAGGGTGTGGAAAGTGTGGCCCTGATGCACGGCGAGGACTACGACTACGCCGTGGTCAGTGTCCTGCTCCCGCGTGCCGCGAAGGCCGAAGAAGAAGAGGGCGAGGAAGTCGAAGCCGCCGAGGCCGAGGGTGCCGAGGCCGAGGGTGGCGAAGAAGCGTCCTCCTCCGGCGACGAAGGCGGGTCCGAGGACAAGGAATAAGCCTCACGGCCATTCCTGCGCCCTTCTGACCCATGGCTATTCGCCTGATCGTCGGGCTGGGCAATCCGGGCCCGCGTTATGCCGAGACCCGGCATAACGCGGGCTTCTGGTTTGTGGATGCCCTGGCTCGTCGTCATTCCACCGAATTTCGCAGCGAGGGCCGCTTCGATGGCGAGGCGGCGCGGCTGACTCTGCCCGAGGGCGACTGCTGGCTGTTCAAGCCCATGAGTTTCATGAACAAGAGCGGTCTCCCGGTGCGCAAGTGCGCGGATTTCTATCGTATTGCCCCTGAAGAGATTCTCGTGGTGCATGACGAGCTCGACCTGGACCCCGGTGTCGCGCGCCTGAAGATGGGCGGCGGGCACGGTGGCCACAATGGTCTGCGCGACCTGCATCGCCATATGGGTGGGCCGAACTATGCCCGGCTGCGCCTGGGTATCGGTCACCCCGGGCACCGCGACGACGTCGTCCCGTTCGTGCTGGACCGGCCTGGTCGGGACGATGCCCGTGCGATCGAGGATGCCATCGATGCCGCGCTGGACCAGGTGCCGGCGCTGATTGCCGGGCGCTGGGACGAGGCTGTACGTAATCTGCATGGCGGCGGGTCGAAGGCGGCCCGCGCAACATCCGAGGAAACCCCATGAGTCTGAAGTGCGGGATCGTCGGCCTGCCGAACGTCGGCAAGTCGACCCTGTTCAATGCCCTGACCCGCGCGGAGATCGCCGCGGAGAACTACCCGTTCTGCACCATCGACCCGAACGTGGGTGTGGTGGAGGTGCCGGATCCGCGCCTGGCGCGGCTCACCGAGATCGTGAAGCCCGAGCGTACGCTGGCCACCACGGTGGAGTTCGTTGATATCGCGGGTCTGGTGGCCGGTGCCGCGCAGGGCGAGGGGCTGGGCAACAAGTTCCTTGCTCACATCCGCGAGACGGATGCGATCGCCCAGGTGGTGCGCTGTTTCGAGGACGACGACATCGTGCACGTGGCCGGCAAGGTTGATCCACTGGCCGATATCGAGACGATCAGCACCGAGTTGATGCTGGCGGACCTCGAGACCGCCAGCAAGGCGCTGACCCGACTGGCGCGAGCGGCGAAGTCGCAGGACAAGACGGCCATCGCGCAGCTGAAGGCGGCCGAAAAAGTCGCGGCCGGCCTGGATCAGGGGATTCCGGCGCGGGCCCAGGACCTGGACGAGGACGAGCGGCGCCTGCTCTATGACCTGCATCTGCTGACGATCAAGCCGCTGATGTATATCGCCAACGTCGACGAGGCCTCGCTGGCCGGCGGCAACGCGATGGTCGAGGCGGTGCGGGCCAAGGCGACCGAGGAGGGCGCCGAGGTGGTCAGCGTCTGTGCGGCCATCGAGGCCGAGATCGCCGTGCTGGATCCGGAGGAGCGGGCCGAATTCTTGGCCGATCTCGGGCTCGAGGAGCCGGGGCTGGATCGGGTGATCCGTACCGCCTACCGGCTTCTGGACCTGCAGACCTTCTTTACCGCCGGCGAGAAAGAAGTGCGAGCCTGGACCGTGCGTCGGGGTTCCACTGCGCCGCAGGCCGCGGGTGCGATCCACACCGATTTCGAGCGCGGTTTCATCCGTGCCGAAGTGGTGGGGTATGACGACTTCGTCGCGAACAATGGCGAGCAGGGTGCGAAGGACGCCGGGAAATGGCGCCTGGAAGGCAAGGAATACCTAATGCACGAAGGCGACGTGGTACATTTCCGCTTCAATGTCTGAGCGTTACACTGCGAATTGATTATCGGGTGTGGTGCCGCTGGTGCCTCGCCCTGTTTTGCACCGAATCTTTGGGAGTACTTCGATGGACGTAATGGACCGCATCCGCCAGCAGGTGGAAGACAATCCGGTGGTGATCTTCATGAAGGGCACCCCGCAGTTCCCGATGTGTGGCTTCTCCAGCCGCGCGGTCGAGGCGCTCAAGCGCTGCGAGCAGGAGTTCGCCTACGTGAACGTGATCGCTGACCAGGAGGTCATGCAGAACCTGCCGCGCTTCGCCGACTGGCCGACCTTCCCGCAGGTCTATGTGGATGGCGAGCTGATCGGTGGCTGCGACATCACCCTTGAGATGTTCGAAAGCGGTGAGCTGAAGAAGGCGGTCGAAGAGGCCCACGCCAAGCGCGCGGCGAGTTAGAACTCCTGGTGCGTCAGCCCGAAGGGCTGTCGCACACCCCGAAACCGTCATCGCGAGGCCCCGCCAGGGGCCGTGGCGATCTCCTGACGTAGCCCCCGGGCCCTGCCGCCGCCGAAATGTCGGGCGATTGCTTCACCCCCTGCGGGGTTCGCAATGACGGGGTTGCGGTAGTGTCATCGCGAGCCCCGCAGGGGCATGGCGATCTGTGGGTGTTACCCCGGGTCGGCGTCAGCTCCCCGGCGGCAGCTCTTCCGGGTCGGGCAGGCGCAGGGCGTTCTGCGGGACCCCGACCCCGTCCTGCCAGCGGTTCGCGATCTGGCAGAAAATATCCGCTGTCTTTTCCGCATCAAATGCCGCGCTGTGAGCGGCTTCCGTATCCCATCCCAGCCCCGCGGCATCGGCCGCCCGTGCCAGCACCGTCTGGCCGAACGCCAGTGCGGCCAGGGACACGGTATCCAGGCTGGAAAACGGGTGGAACGGGTTGCGCTTGATCCCGCAGCGCTCGGCGGCGGTATGCACGAAGCCGAGATCGAAGTGTGCGTTGTGCCCGACCAGGATTGCGCGCTTGCAGTGGTTGATCTTCACCTCCCGTCGGACCTCGCTGAACAGCCGGCCCATGGCCTGATCTTCGGGGTAGGCCGCGCGCAGCGGGTGGTAGGGGTCGATCCCGTTCACCTCCAGCGACTTTGGATCCATCTCCGACCCCTCATAGGGGCGCACGTGCAGGCTCACGGTGCGGTCGCGCACCAGATGGTCGTTTTCGTCGCGGCGCAGGAACACGGCCGCGACCTGCAAAAGGGCATGTCGCCGACAATCGAAGCCTCCCGTCTCGACATCTACCACAACGGGCAGGAAGCCGCGAAATCGGTTTGCCATGGGGCGGTGCTGTGGGTCCAGCTGGACGGGTTCGGCCATCGGTGTGCTCGGTCCTGAATGGGGTCGGCGGGCGGTATTCGCGGGTGTTGGCGGCGAGAGCGTGGGCTTTCGTGATGTTTGCGGCTTTTCCCGCAGATTTTCCCGAAGATCGGCGCCATAGGCGGCTTTCGCTTGACCTGTTGGCGGCTCAGTCGGGATACTTGCGCCTTTTATGCCCGCCCAACACCGGCGCATGGTAGCAAATGCCCGCCCGCCCGGTGGCCTGGAGCCGTGATGGCATCCTGATTCCCAACCCGTTTTCAGGGGTAGACGCATGGACCCGAACGCGACCGAACACGATATCGACCCGCAGGAGACCCAGGAGTGGATTGACGCCCTGGCCTCCGTGCTGGAGACCGACGGCCCCGAACGGGCGCACGCCCTGCTGGAGCGCCTGGTCGACAAGGCGCGCCGCAGCGGGGCCTACCTCCCGTATTCGGCCAATACCGCCTACGTGAACACCATCCCTACGCACCTGGAGCCCGAATACCCGGGCGACGGCGCGGTGGAGCACCGCATCCGCTCCTATATCCGCTGGAACGCGATGGCGATGGTGGTCAAGGCCAACCGCGTATCGGCCGAGCTGGGCGGGCATATCGCGACCTTCGCATCCGCCGCTACGCTCTATGACGTCGGCTTTAATCACTTCTGGCACGCCCCGTCGCACGATCATGGCGGCGACCTGCTGTTTGCCCAGGGGCACTCCTCGCCGGGGATCTATGCCCGCGCGTTCATGGAAGGCCGCCTGACCGAGGAGCAGCTGGACCACTTCCGCCGCGAGGTGGACGGCAAGGGCCTGTCCTCCTACCCGCATCCCTGGCTGATGCCGGACTTCTGGCAGTTCCCGACCGTGTCCATGGGTCTGGGCCCGATCATGAGCATCTACCAGGCGCGTTTCATGCGCTATCTGCAGGATCGCGGCCTGGCGCAGACCGAGAACCGCCGCGTCTGGAGCTTTGTCGGTGACGGCGAGGTGGACGAGCCGGAGACCCTGGGGGCAATCACGCTGGCCTCGCGCGAGAAGCTGGACAACCTGACCTGGGTGGTGAACTGCAACCTGCAGCGCCTGGACGGCCCGGTCCGCGGCAACGGCAAGATCGTCCAGGAGCTGGAGGCGATCTTCCGCGGCGCCGGGTGGAACGTGGTCAAGGTGCTGTGGGGCCGCTACTGGGACCCGCTGCTGGCGAAGGACACTGACGGCCTGCTGCAGAAACGCATGATGGAGGCGGTCGACGGCGACTACCAGAACTACAAGTCGCGCGATGGCGCCTACGTCCGCGAGCACTTCTTCGGCAAGTACCCCGAGCTCAAGCGCATGGTGGCCAATATGTCCGACGAGGACATCTGGCGCCTGAATCGCGGTGGCCATGACCCGGTCAAGGTCTATGCAGCCTACAAGGAGGCCGCGGAGCACAAGGGGCAGCCGACCGTGATCCTCGCGCACACCGTGAAGGGCTACGGCATGGGGTCGGCGGGCGAGGCCCAGAACCGTACCCACAGCCAGAAGAAGATGGACGCGGACGACATGAAGCAGTTCCGCGACCGCTTCAACATTCCGCTGTCCGACGAGCAGGTGGAGAAGGCCGAGTACAT
Organism: Thioalkalivibrio sp. ALJ15; assembly: GCF_000383695.1. Taxonomy (NCBI): domain Bacteria; kingdom Pseudomonadati; phylum Pseudomonadota; class Gammaproteobacteria; order Chromatiales; family Ectothiorhodospiraceae; genus Thioalkalivibrio; species Thioalkalivibrio sp. ALJ15. Next base: position 71,101 of record NZ_KB912056.1, on the reverse strand, counting down.
CAAGCCGGACCCCGACTCCGAAGAAATGAAGTACATGCACGAGCGGCGCAAGGACCTGGGCGGCTATCTGCCGGTGCGCCGCCCGCTGGCCACCCCGCTGGAGATCCCGGGGCTGGACGCCTTCAACGGCCTGCTGGAGGCCTCCGGCGAGCGCGAGATGTCCACCACCATGGCCTTCGTGCGTCTGCTGACCCTGCTTGCCCGCGACAAGAAGATCGGCAAGAACATCGTCCCGATCGTGCCCGACGAGGCGCGTACCTTCGGCATGGAAGGGCTGTTCCGCCAGCTGGGAATCTACTCCTCGGTCGGTCAGCTCTACGAGCCGCAGGACAAGGACCAGGTGATGTATTACAAGGAGGACAAGAAGGGCCAGATCCTCGAAGAGGGGATCAACGAGGCCGGTTCCATGTCCTCCTGGATCGCGGCGGCCACCTCCTACTCCACCCATGGCGTGGCGATGGTGCCGTTCTACATCTTCTATTCGATGTTCGGCTTCCAGCGCATTGGCGACCTGATCTGGGCCGCCGGCGACATGCGTGCCCGTGGCTTCCTGATGGGCGCTACCGCCGGGCGGACCACGCTGGCCGGCGAGGGCCTGCAGCACGACGACGGTCACAGCCTGATGATGGCCGCCAACGTGCCCAACTGCATCGCCTACGACCCGACCTTCGCCTTTGAGCTGGCGGTGATCGTGCAGGATGGCATGCGCCGCATGTACGCGGAGCAGGAGAGCGTCTTCTACTACATCACCGTGATGAACGAGAACTACCCGCAGCCGGCCATGCCGAAGGGTGCCGAAGAGGGCATCCGTCGCGGTTTGTATCGCTTCCAGGCGGGGGGGCGCAAAAAGAAGAAGGTGCGCCTGCTGGGTTCCGGCACCATCCTGCGCGAGGCCATTGCCGCCGCCGAACTGCTGGATAAGGACTTCGGCGTCGCCGCCGAGGTCTGGAGCGCGACCAGCTTCAACGAGCTGGCCCGCGACGGCCGCGATGTCGAGCGCCATGCGCGGCTGCATCCGGAGGCCAAGCCGCGCAAGTCCTGGGTGGAGGAATGTCTGGGTGGCTCGGAGGATCCGGTAATCGCCGCGACCGACTACGTGCAGGCCTATGCCGACCAGATCCGTGCCTTCGTGCCGGCCGAATACCGCGTGCTGGGGACCGACGGCTTCGGTCGCTCGGATACCCGTGCCGCGCTGCGACGCCACTTCGAGGTGGATCGTTACCACATCGCGGTCACGGCCCTGAAGGCCTTGGCCGATAACGGGACCGTCGAGGTCAAGACCGTCTCCGACGCGATCAAGAAGTACAAGATCGACGTCGAACGGCCCAACCCCTTGCAGGCCTGAGGCCGCCGGACCCGAGGCAGGAGCAGACATGAGCAACACGACTACTGTGCACGTCCCGGATATCGGCGACTTCAAGGACGTCGAGATCATCGAGGTCATCGTCAGCCCCGGCGACACCGTGGCCCCCGAGGATCCGCTGATCACGCTGGAGTCCGACAAGGCCTCCATCGAGATCCCGGCCCCGCAGGGCGGCACCGTGAAGGCGCTGAAGGTGAAGGCCGGCGACCGCGTCAACCAGGGCGACCCGATCCTGGAGCTGGAGCCCTCCGACGAGGGCGCCGCCGAGGACACCTCTACCAAGGACGAGGCGCCGAAGCAGGAAGCGCCGTCTTCCACGGATGCCCCGGCCGAGCCGGCTCCCGCGGCCGAGAAGCCGCAGCCATCCCCGGCACCGAAGGCCGCCGACCGGGCCGATCCGCGGCCGTCGCCGACCGAGCACATCCGCGACGAATCGGCCTTCCGCAAGGCCCACGCCTCGCCGGTGGTGCGCAAGTTCGCGCGCGAACTGGGCGTGGACCTGAGCAAGGTCGAGGGTTCCGGGCGCAAGGGGCGCATCCTGCGCGAGGACGTGCAGGGCTTCGTCAAGCGCGCGCTGAGTCAGGGCGCCGGCGGCGGCCTGGGGGTCGAGCCGATGCCGGAGATCGACTTCTCCGAGTTCGGTCCGATCGAGACCCAGCCGCTGTCGAAGATCAACAAGCTCACCGGCAAGAACCTGCATCGCAACTGGGTCACTGTCCCGCACGTGACCCAGTTCGACGAGGCCGACATCACCGAGCTCGAGGACTTCCGAAAGTCGCTGAAGGCCGAGTACGAGAAGAAGGGCGTGAAGGTTACCTTCCTGCCGTTCCTGATGAAGGCGGTGGTCTCCGCGCTCAAGCAGTACCCGCGCTTCAATGCCTCGCTGGATGCGACCGGCGAGAACCTGATCCTGAAGCAGTACTACAACCTCGGTATCGCGGTCGATACGCCGGACGGCCTGGTCGTCCCGGTGGTGCGCGACGTCGATCGCAAGAGCCTGGTCGACATCGCCTCCGAGCTGATGGACCTGTCCCAGCGCGCTCGCGACAAGAAGCTCAAGCCCGCGGACATGCAGGGCGGCTGCCTGACCATCTCCAGCCTCGGCGGGATCGGCGGGACGCAGTTCACGCCGATCGTGAATGCCCCCGAGGTGGCGATCCTGGGCGTGTCGCGCTCCAGCATGAAGCCGGTCTGGAACGGCAAGGAGTTCGAGCCGCGCCTGATCCTGCCGCTGGCGCTGTCCTACGATCACCGTGTGATCGATGGCGCGCTGGGCGCCCGTTTTGCCACCACGCTGAGCGCATTGCTGTCCGACATGCGCCGCATGCTGCTGTAACGACCGGAGCTTTGTCATGAGCCAGACCAAGACCATCGAGGTCCCGGATATCGGGGATTTCAAGGACGTCGAGATCATCGAGGTCCTGGTACAGCCGGGCAGCGAGATCGCACCGGAGGACCCGCTGATCACGCTGGAGTCCGACAAGGCGACCATCGACGTGCCCGCCCCAGAGGCCGGCACCGTGAAGAAGCTGCATGTGAAGGTCGGGGACAAGGTCTCCCAGGGCAGCAAGCTCCTCGATCTCGAGGCCAGTGGCGAGGCTGCGGGCGGAAGCGATGACGCCCCCGCATCCGGTGGCGAGAAGACCGAATCCGCCAAGGTGGAATCGGGCGCCGCGAGTGAGCCGCAGAAGGCGGCACCCAAGGCGGCCGCCGACCCGAATACCGACAGCCAGTGCCAGGTCCTGGTGCTGGGCTCCGGCCCCGGCGGCTATACCGCCGCCTTCCGCGCCGCGGACCTGGGGCTGGACGTGGTGATGGTCGAGCGCTACCCGCAGATCGGCGGGGTCTGCCTGAACGTCGGCTGTATCCCGTCCAAGGCGCTGCTGCACGCCGGCGAGGTGCTGCACGAGGCTGAGCGCTTTGCCGCGCTGGGCATCAAGTTCGGCGAGCCGGAGATCGATCTCGACGGCCTGCGGGGCTACAAGGACAAGACGGTCAAGAAGCTGACCGGCGGGCTCAAGCAGCTGTGCAAGCAGCGCAAGGTGCGCGTGGTGCAGGGTGTGGGCGAGTTTGTCGGCGCCAACAGCATCGCGGTCGAGGGCGACGGCGGCCGCGAGGTGATTGGCTTCGAGCACGCGATCATCGCGGTCGGTTCGCAGGCGATCAAGCTGCCCGGTTTCCCCTGGGACGACGAACGGGTGATGGACTCCACCGGCGCCCTCGATCTGGCCGACATCCCCGAGCGCATGCTGGTGGTCGGCGGCGGCATCATCGGCCTGGAGATGGCCTGCGTGTACGAGTCGCTGGGCGCGAAGGTCACGGTGGTCGAGCTGTCCGATACCCTGATGCCGGGCGCGGACCGCGACATCGTGCGCCCGTTCGAGAAGCGTGCGAAGAAGCGCTTCGAGAATATCTTCCTCAAGAGCAAGGTGAACGGGGCCAAGGCCACCAAGGCCGGGATCGTCTGCCAGTTCGAGGGCGAGGCCAAGGGCCTGCCGGAAGAGGACACCTTCGACCGTGTGCTGGTCGCCGTGGGGCGCAGCCCGAACGGCGCGAAGATCAGCGCCGAGGCAGCAGGCGTGCAGGTAACCGAGCGCGGTTTCATCGAGGTCGACAGCCAGCAGCGCACGAACGTCGAGCACATCTTCGCCATCGGCGACGTGGTCGGCCAGCCGATGCTGGCGCACAAGGCCACCCACGAGGGCAAGGTCGCGGCCGAGGTGATCGCCGGGCACAAGGTGCACTTCGACGCCCGCGCGATCCCGTCGGTGGCCTACACCCACCCCGAGGTCGCCTGGATGGGCGTGACCGAGGAGCAGGCCAAGGCCGACGGCATCGAGTACACCAAGGGCGTGTTCCCCTGGGCCGCCTCCGGTCGCGCGATCGCCCTGGGCGCCGAGGACGGCATGACCAAGCTGCTGTTCGATGCCGATGGCCGGGTGATCGGCGCGGGTCTGGTGGGGCCGTCCGCCGGCGATCTGATCGGCGAGGCGATGCTGGCACTGGAGATGGGGGCGGAGATGGAAGACATCGGTCTGACCGTGCATCCGCACCCGACCCTGAGCGAGACGGTGGCCTTCGCCGCCGAGGTCGCGCACGGTTCGATCACCGATATCCTGCCGCCCAAGAGTCGCTAGTTCCGTGTCCGTGCTGCGCCGTCTTGCTCTCCTGGTTTTCGGGGGACTGTGGCTGGCGCACGGGGTGGCTCAGGCGGGGGTCGTGCCTCACCGTGAATCGCTGGAGCGCAGCGACTGGCAGGTGATCGAACTGGACGATGCCTGCCGCATCGAGCAGGGCGTTCGCCACGGCGGTACGCTGCGCTTCGAGACCCAGCCAGGCCTGGCGCTTCGCGCCTTCTGGCTTGCCCCCTACGCAATGCCCGAGGGCGCCACCGCGCGATTGCGCACCGGGGCCCCGGAGTGGCTTGGGGCGAGTCCGAAGTCGCCCCTGGATCTCGAGTTGCGGGCCGAACGACCCGATCGTTTCCGGGTTCCGGACGCGCATGTTCAGGCGCTCCAGGCCCGCCTTCTGGTGGGGCATGACGTGCGGATCGATTTCCCCGGTGCCGAGGACGCGGTGCATTTTCGCGGCATTCGTTTTGCCCAGCGTGCCGGGGCCTTCGAGGCCTGCTACACCGGGGCCGAGGGCCCGGATGTCGGGGCGCTGGATCGCTGGTCGGTGTACTTCGCAACCGGCAGCCGCGAACTGGATTCCAGGGGGCGCGAGACCGTCGCCCGTGCGGCCGAGACCCTGCGCACCGTAGAACGCCCGCGCGTGCGCCTGGTCGGCCTGACCGACGCCGAAGGCCCGCGCGAGGTTAACGAGCGTCTGAGTCGCCAGCGCGCAGAGGCGGTGCGCGCGGCGCTGGTGGAGGCGGGTGTGCCGGGCGATGGATTGACGGTCGAGGCCGGTGGTGTCGACCCGGACGCGGACGGCGAGCGCGAGGGTTCGCGCCGGGTGGATATCTGGTGGCTGGGTGGCGCGGACGCCGCAGCCAGACCATCTTCCGTTGCGGAAACCGCTGTTGACGCCGGCCGCGAGCTGCCCCCGGCCGAGCCGCGGGCGGCGCCGGAGTCTCCCCGGGGCGCCCCGGCCTCCGCGGGCTGGTAGTGAAGCCCGTCACAAAAACGACTATAACTCTCAAGAAGAAAGAAGGATTGGTATTCCCATGAGTTCGAAGATTTCCCGTGTCGTGCTGGCCTATTCCGGTGGCCTGGATACCTCCGTGATCCTCAAGTGGCTGGAGGATCAGTACGGCTGCGAGGTGATCACCTTCACCGCCGATCTGGGCCAGGGCGAGGAGGTTGAGCCGGCCCGCGCCAAGGCCGAGGCCCTGGGGGTCAAGCAGATCTACATCGAGGACCTGCGCGAGACCTTCGTGCGCGACTACGTGTTCCCGATGTTCCGCGCGAACACCATCTACGAGGGCGAGTACCTGCTGGGTACCTCGATCGCACGGCCGCTGATCGCGCGCCGGATGGTGGAGATCGCCGAGGAGACCGGCGCCGACGCCATCGCCCATGGCGCGACCGGCAAGGGCAATGACCAGGTCCGCTTCGAGCTCGGGGCCTATGCGCTGAAGCCGGGCATCCAGGTGATCGCCCCTTGGCGCGAGTGGGACCTGAACTCGCGCGAACGCCTGATGGCCTACGCCGAGCAGCACAACATCCCGGTGGACTACGCTAAGAAGGGCACGAAGTCGCCGTACTCCATGGATGCCAACCTGCTGCACATCTCCTACGAGGGCGGCCCGCTGGAAGACCCGTGGACCGAGGCCGAGGAAGACATGTGGCGCTGGTCGGTCTCCCCGGAGGCGGCACCGGACGAATCCGAGACGCTGACCATCGGTTTCGAGAAGGGCGACCCGGTCTCGATCAATGGCGAGCGTATGAGCGCGGCCGAGCTGCTCGCGAAGCTCAACGAACGCGGCGGGGCCCACGGCGTCGGCCGTCTCGATATCGTCGAGAACCGCTATGTCGGCATGAAGTCGCGCGGCTGCTACGAGACCCCGGGCGGCACCATCCTGCTCAAGGCGCGCCGGGCGCTGGAGTCGATCACCCTGGATCGCGAGGCCGCGCACTTGAAGGACGAGTTGATGCCGCGCTACGCCAGCCTGATCTACAACGGCTACTGGTGGAGCCCGGAGCGGCGCATGCTGCAGGCCGCGATCGATGACACCCAGGGTGTGGTCAACGGCGAGGTGCGCCTGCGCCTGTACAAGGGCAACGTGATCGTCGCCGGCCGCCGCTCGGAGGACACCCTGTTCGACGACGCGATCGCTACCTTCGAGGACGATGCCGGCGCCTATGACCAGAAGGACGCCGAGGGTTTCATTCGCCTGAACGCACTGCGCCTGCGCATCGCCGCCAGCCGCAATCGGAAGCCCACATGAGATGAGCCCGCGTGCGTACTTCCGGCGATCGTCTGGTTGCCTGTCCTGGTTCGGCAGGGGCGGTCTCGGAGGTGTCGTTCTGCTGTGGGGGCTGGTCTTTGGCGCGCTGCTGGCAACGCCGGCCGGTGCGAAGGCCGGGGCGGCCGAGCGCGAGCTGATCCTCGCGGTGCTGGCGCACCGGGGCGAGGATGCCGCGCGCGAACAGTGGACGCCTTTCGCCGAGTACCTGGAGCAGGCGCTGGAGGCCGTTCAGGTCCGCCTGGTGCCGGTCGACAATGATGCCCTGCAGGCGGGGGCGGCTGAGGGTCGCTTTGACCTGGTCCTGACTAACCCCGGCTCCTACGTGATGCTGGAGCAGCGTCACGGCATCTCCCGTATCGCGACCATGCTCCCGGCCGAGGTCGGGCGCGAGGAAGACCGCTTTGGGGCTGTGATCATCGCGCGCGAGGACCGCACGGACCTGGTCGAGCTGAGCGACCTGGTCGGGCAGCGGGTCTCCGCGGTCCACCCCGACGGCTTTGGCGGCTGGTGGATGGCCTGGCGGGAACTCGAGGCCGCCGGGCTGGATGTCGAGACCGATCTGGATCGCGTGGTATTCACGGGCTTCCCGGTTTCCCGGGGACTGGATCTGCTGCTGGCGGGCGAGGTGGATGCCGCGACCTTTCGCACCGGGATCCTCGAAGACCTGCGCGAGCAGGGCGACCCACGGGTCGAACAAGTGCGTCTGATCGGCGAGCGGGCCGTGCCCCGCTTCCCCTACCGGACCTCGACCCGTCTGTACCCGGAGTGGCCGCTGGCGATGCGCGGCGATCTCGATGTGGATATCGCTCAGGCAGTGCTGCGCGCCCTTCTGGCGCTGGATGCCGAGCACCCGGTGAGCCAGGCGGTCGGGATTACGGGCTGGGCCGCGCCGCGTTCCTACGAGGACGTGCAGGGCCTGATGTACGACCTGGGCGTGGGGCTTTACGCCCCCGAGCCGTTCGCCGTGCTGCGATGGGCGCGCGACAACCTGGCGGCGTTACTCGCCGTCCTGGCGGCAGGTATCGCGGCGATCCTCCTGTACGTGCTGCGGGTACATGCCCGTATGCGCATCGCCGGGCACAACCTGCGCCGGGCGATGGGCGCGATCCCGAACGCGGTGATTACGCTGGATGCCCGTGGCGGGATCGTCTATATGAACCCCGCGGCCGAGCAGATGGCGGGGCTGGTCCGTCTGCAGGCACTGGGGTGCAGCCTGGATCAGGTCCTGGACCTGCGCGAGATGGGGACCGATCGGCCGCTGGGTGCAGACCGATCCCAGCCGCTCGCCAAACATCTGGGCGAGCATACCGAGGCACGCTTGGTGACGCCCAGCGGCCACGAACGGATCGTGCGCATCGACCGCACAGCGCTGGATCCGGTGGCGGGCAGTTCGGTGCGCACCCTGCTCGTGCTGGCCGATATCTCCGAGGAGCGCGAGCTGGTGGATCGGCTGGTGCATGAAGCGAGTCACGATCCGCTCACCGGTTTGTTGAACCGGCGCGCATTCGAGCGCGAGATGCAGCGCGCGATGGACAATGCCCGGGAATACTCGTCGGTGGCGAGCCTGCTGCTGGTGGATCTGGACTACTTCAAGGCCGTGAACGATCGCCATGGCCACCGGGTAGGCGACGAGCTTCTGCGCCGGGTGGCGACGATCCTGCGGCAGCTGACGCGATCGCGCGATGCCGTGTCCCGGATCGGGGGCGACGAGTTTGCGGTGATCGCGTACGAGACCGATGCCGAGCAGGCCCGGGTCCTGGGGCAGCGGATCTGCAGTGCGTTGGGCGACCGGCCGTTGCAGGTCGAGGCGCGGGACGTCACCATTGGGGCCTCGGTGGGTGTGGTGCAACTGGGCGAGACGCTGCCGAGTGTGGATGCGGCCTTCGTGGCCGCCGATCGCGCTTGTTACACCGCAAAGGGCAAGGGGCGGGGCCAGGTTGGTCTGGCCCGCAAGGCGGATATTCACCCCATTACCGGTTCCTGACGCCTAGGGAAACACAGATTAATGTACACACTCGCGTTGGCACCCCAAGTTTTCCGAGACAAGGCGTGGTGCGTAGCGGGTAGTGGTTCTACCCGCCCGTTTTTGATGAATGCGGGGCGCAACGCAGGATCGGGGAACCTGGGGTGCCAACCCCGCAACTCATTCAATGCAGGGGCTCGGCTGCCCGTTGTTATCAAAAACGGGCGCGCGCACGGCGTTGCGGCTCCCTTGTGCAGAATGACTGCACGGCAGTCACCGCGCCTTGTTCGCACGCAAAAGCGACTCGAGCGCGAGCGTGTACATTGATCCGTGTTTCCCGAGGTCGGGCGCAGCGAAAAAGGAATCGTATGTCGGTTGTTTCCCGTTTACGCATGGGGTTGGCGGCCCTGATGGTACTGACGCTTTCCGGCTGTGCGACCGTGCCCAGCGAAGATCGTCATCCGGACGACCCCTGGGAGTCGTACAACCGGGTGGTGTTCGAGATCAACGACGACTTTGACCAGGCCCTGCTGCGCCCGGCCGCAGTCCAGTATCGGCGGCTGCCGCAGCCCGTCCAGACCGGGGTAGGCAATTTTTTCTCCAACCTCAATGACTTCACGGTCCTGTTCAACAACCTGTTGCAGGGCAACCTGGACAACGCCGCCTCGGATACCGGGCGCATCATGTTCAATACGACCTTCGGTCTGCTCGGCCTGATCGATGTCGCGACTCCCATGGGCCTCGAGAAGAACAACGAGGACTTCGGTCAGACCCTGGGTGCCTGGGGCGTGGCACGTGGCCCGTACCTGCAGCTGCCGCTCCTGGGGCCCAGTACCGCGCGCGATGCCCCGGCGCGTCTGGTTGACGGCTATACCAGCCCCCTCTATCACACAAACCTGCGCACCGATCACACCGGTTGGTGGGTGGGCCTGATCGCGCTGGATGTGGTTGATATGCGCGCCGGACTGATACCGACCGAGCGTATGCTGGCGCAGATCTCCGACGATCGATACATCGCCATGCGCGAGGCCTATCTGCAGCGCCGCGACTTCCTGGTGCGCGGGGCGTCGGACGAGCGCGCAACCGAGATGCTGGATGAACTCGACGAGCTCGAGGCCCTGGAGGCGATGGAAGCCGAGGAGGACATGGATTGAACAGCCTCTGGACGATGCTGGACATCCTGCGTCTGCGCAGTGGCCCGCAGGACCTGCCGCCCGATAACGCTACGCTGATCTTCTGGCTCGGGATTGCCCTGGTCACGGGCATGGCGGTCGGCATCCCGATGTACGGCACGGGCCAGGCCCTGGTCCTGAATGTGCTCGATCTCGCCGTGCTGTATATGTTTATCGTCGTGGTGCTGCGCATGGGGGGTGTGCCTGACCGCTGGCTGCAGACCTTTACCGCAATGGCCGGCACCGGGGCCCTTCTGGGCCTGCTGATGGCCTTGTTGATGCTGATCGATGCCCCGGCCGACCCGGAGGAGGTCTCCACCGGGGCCCTGCTGGCCCTGCTGACGCTGGTGGGCTGGCTGCTGCTGGTGTTCGGGCATATCCTGCAGCAGGCCCTGGAGCTGGGCAGCCGTTTTGTCGGCATGTTGATCGCGCTGGGGTATGTGGTGGTCTCCAGCGTGATCACCCAGGTGGCCCTGGGAGCGCTGTAGTGAACACGGGTCAGCTGCATATCCTCGGTATTGGCGGGACCTTCATGGGCGGGCTGGCCCAGCTCGCCCGCGCGCGTGGCTACCAGGTCACCGGTTCCGACCAGAAGCTGTATCCGCCGATGAGCGAGCAGCTGGAGCAGGCCGGTATCCCCTATCACGAGGGACATGACCCGGCGACCCTGCCGGATACGGGACCGGTCGTGGTCGGCAACGTGATGACTCGCGGCATGCCGGTCATCGAGGCCCTGCTCGATCGCGGCCTGTCCTACACCTCCGGCCCGCAGTGGCTGGCCGAGCATGTGCTGCATGACCGCTGGGTGCTGGCGGTGGCCGGTACCCACGGCAAGACGACGACCGCCAGCCTGCTGGCCTGGATCCTGGAACATGCCGGGCTGAGCCCGGGATTCCTGATCGGGGGCGTGCCCGGAAACTTTGGCGTCAGCGCGCGGATGGGCGAGACCCCGTTCTTCGTGATCGAGGCGGACGAATACGACTCCGCCTTCTTCGACAAGCGTGCCAAGTTCGTCCACTACCGGCCACGCACCCTGGTGCTGAACAACCTCGAGTTCGACCATGCAGACATCTACCCGGACCTGGCCGCGATCGAACGTCAGTTCCATCACCTGGTACGCACTGTTCCCGGCCAGGGCCTGATCCTGGCGCCCGCAGGTGATGCCGCGCTGGAGCGCGTGCTGGAGATGGGCTGCTGGACGCCGGTGGAGCGCATCACCACCGACCCGGACACCGGGGATACGGTGGCCCTGGTGGCGCGGCCTTTGAATGACGATGCCTCGGAGTTCGAGGTGCTGGCCAACGGGGTGGCCCAGGGGCGCGTGGCCTGGGAGATGACGGGGCAGCACAATCTTTCCAATGCCCTGGCCGCGCTCGGGGCGGCCCGCCATGCCGGGGTACCGCTGGCCGCGGGGATCGCGGCCCTGCCGGCCTTCCGCGGTGTGCGGCGGCGCCAGGAGTTGCGCGCCGAGATCGACGGGATCCGCGTGATCGACGACTTCGCCCATCACCCGACCGCGATCCGCCTGACCCTCGAGGGCCTGCGCGGCCGCGTCGCCCCCGGCGGACGCCTGATCGCGGTGCTGGAGCCGCGTTCCAACACGATGCGTATGGGGATTCATGCCAAGGCCCTGGGGGCGGCCCTGGAACGCGCCGACGGGGTGCACCTTTATCATGCCCCGGAGATCGACTGGTCCACTGACGGTCTGCAGCATCAGCTCGGCGGGCGGCTGTCGGTGGCGCGCGAGATCGAATCCCTGTTGCAGGGGATTCTTGCCACGGCGCGCCCCGGCGATACGCTGGTCATTATGAGCAATGGTGGTTTCGATGGCCTGCACCAGCGCCTGATCGCCGGGTTGCAGTCACGTGAACCCTCGGGGACCCCCGCATGAGTGGAAAGCCGCGTTCGATCGCCCTGGCCCTGACCGGTGCCTCCGGCGCGCCCTACGGGCTGCGCCTGCTGGAGTGCCTGGTACAGGCGGGGGTGCAGGTGCATCTGATGCTGTCGAAACCGGCACAAGTGGTGCTGGGGCTGGAGACTGATCTCGACGTACCCGGGCGTCCGGCCGAGATCGCTCGCTTTTTCGCCGAGCGTCATGGGGCTGCCGATGGACAGATCCGCTGCTATGGCCCGGAGCAGTGGACCGCACCGGTGGCCAGCGGCTCGGCGGTGCCTGAGGCGATGGTGGTCTGCCCCTGCACTACGGCGACCGTATCGGCCATCGCGACCGGGGCCTCGCGCGGGCTGATCGAACGCGCGGCGGATGTGGTGCTCAAGGAGCGGCGCAGGCTGGTGCTGGTGGTACGCGAGACGCCGTTCTCCGAGATCCACCTGGAGAACATGCTGCGCCTGGCGCGCATGGGTGCGGTGGTCATGCCGGCCAACCCGGCCTTTTATCATCGGCCGCAATCCATCGACGATCTGGTTGATTTCATGGTGGCGCGAGTACTGGACCATCTGGACATCGAACATGCCCTGGGCCCGCGCTGGGGCGAGGCGTCGTTGCCGCCGGAGGGCCCGGCATGACAACTCTGCCACTGTTCCCGCTGAATACCGTGCTGTTTCCGGAGGGGCTGCTGCCGCTGCGGATCTTCGAGACGCGCTATCTCGACATGGTGCGCCGCTGCCTGCGCGAGGATGACCGCTTCGTGATCGTCGCGATCGAGCCGGACACCGAGTCCGGTGCGCCTCGTCCGGAGGCGGAGACGGACCCGTCCGTCGGCTTCCACCCGATCGGGACCGAGGTCGCGATCGTCGACTGGGACCAGCGGCCGGACGGCCTGCTCGGGATCCTCGTCAAGGGCGAGCGTCGCCACCAGCTTCACAACCCGCGCCGCGCCGAGGACGGCCTCTGGCTGGCGGAGGTCGAGCCTCTGCAGGAGCGCCCCGATGTCAGCCTGCCGGTGGACTATGCCTCACTGGCGGATCTGCTCGAGCGGCTGCTGGACCAGCTCGGCACGCCCTGGTCACACCTGGAGCGTCGTTTTGACGATTCCTCCTGGGTGGTCGGACGGCTGACGGAGCTGCTGCCGATCGATCTCGAGATCAAGCAGCAGCTGCTGGAGGCGGACGACCCGATCGAGCGCCTGGAGCGCCTGCGAGCGGCCATGCTCGCGGCATCGAAATCCTGAAACCCTGCGGCGGGGCTGTTAAGGTTTCGCACACACTTTCATTGGAGCCCGCCATCATGGCCGTTCAGGAACTCACGCAGGATACGTTCGAATCCACGATCACCGGCAACAACATTGTCATTCTGGACTTCTGGGCCCCCTGGTGCGGCCCGTGTCAGCAGTTCGCCCCGACCTTCGAGGCGGCCTCCGAGCAGCATTCCGACGTCGTCTTCGCCAAGGTGAACACCGACGAGGAACAGGGGATCGCCGGGGCGTTCCAGATCCGTTCCATCCCGACGCTGATGATCTTCCGCGAGCAGATCATTGTCTTCTCCCAGCCGGGCGTGCTGTCCGCCGGGCAACTGGACGAGGTGCTGGGCAAGGTGCGCGAGCTGGACATGGACCAGGTGCGTGCCGACGTCGAACGCCAGCAGCAGGAGCAGCAGGCTGGCCAGGCCTGATTACCTTCTGACGCGAAACCTATAGTCCTAAACGAGCGCCCCCATGCTGACGGTCATGACCCAGATGGGGGCGCTCATCGTTGCGGGCGTCGTCTGGCGCCTGTTGCGCCCCGGCGGGCTGGACGCCGACACCGCCCGCCGGGTGCTCACCACCCTGGTCTACTACCTGCTGCTGCCCGCGCTGGTGCTGCAGGTGCTGTGGACCGCCCCCCTGGGACTCGACTCGCTGCGCATCGCCCTGGTGGCCGGCACGACCGTGCTGGCGATGGTGGCTGTGACCCTGCTCGCTTGCCGACTTTGCCTGGCAGAACGCGCGGCGGTCGGGGCGATGCTGCTGGCCGCGGCCTGGCCGAATGCCACCTACCTGGGGCTCCCCGTACTCGACAGTCTGTTCGGCGATGCCGGCCGGGCGGTGGCGATCCAGTACGACCTGTTCGCCTGCCTGCCCCTGGTGCTGACGCTGGGGATCCTGCTGGCCAGGCGTTACGGGGACCCGGAGGCGGTCCGGCTGTATGGCGGCGGCGGGGCCATTCGCGGGCTGGTCGCTGTCCCCTCGATCTGGGCGGCGGTCCTGGGCGTGGCGCTGAACCTGGCCGGTCTGCCGCTGGTGACCTGGCTGGATACCTGGCTCGGCTTCCTGGCTGACTCGGTCGCCCCCCTGATGCTGTTCTCGCTGGGGCTGGCGCTGGTGTTCGACCGTTTCCGCGGCCGCGATCTGCGCCCCCTGGTGATGGTGTCCGTCATCCAGTTGCTGATCGCACCGCTGTTCGCGCTCGGCCTGGTCTGGTGGGTCGGGCTGGAGGGTGTGCCCGGGATTGGTTCGGTGCTCGAGGCGGCGATGCCGGCGATGGTCCTGGGGCTCGTGTTCTGTGATCGCTTCCGGCTCGATACCGGCCTGTATGCGGCCGCGGTCACGCTGACGACGGCGCTGTCGCTGGTGACACTCCCGCTGTGGTTCGCCATCGCCGGGTATCTGATCCCTGGGGGGTGACAGTGCGCGCGGGTCGGGCTCGGCGATCGGTTACAGCGATCGGCTACAATTGGCGGGTGAAGAGACACCCCGCTCTACCCACCTCAGGTCCTGGCACTCGCTGATGGTCCTTCCCGTTATTGCGGTCATCGCCGGTCTGGTCCTGCTGACCTGGAGTGCCGACCGCTTCGTGTTCGGTGCCTCGGCGTTCGCGCGCAGCGTGGGCGTGAGTGCGCTGCTGGTCGGGCTGACCATTGTCGCCTTCGGTACCTCGGCCCCGGAGATCGTCGTGTCCGTACTGGCGACGCTGCAGGGCAACCCGGGCCTCGCGGTGGGTAATGCGATCGGCTCGAACATCGCGAATATCGGGCTGGTGCTGGCGATGGCGGCGCTGGTGGCGCCGCTCGTTATCGGGCACGGCCTGGTGCGCCGCGAGCTACCGATCCTGATGGGGGTGAGTCTGGCTGTCCTGTTTCTGCTGCTGGACGGCGAGCTGGGCCGCCTGGAGGGCGGGCTTCTGATTTCGGGGTTGCTGCTGGTGACCGCCTGGGTGATCCATATCGCGCGGCGTGCGCAGGCGCTGGATCCGGCCGAGGCGCCTGAAGAGGTGCGTGGCATGGTCGAGGCCATCCCGGCGACCACCTCTACCGGTCGCGCCCTGGGCTGGCTGGGGCTTGGTTTGGCGCTGCTGATTGCCAGCAGCCAGCTGGTGGTCTGGGGCGCGGTGGGGATTGCGGAGCAACTGGGCATCAGTGACCTGGTGATTGGCCTGACCATCGTGGCCATCGGGACTAGCCTGCCGGAACTGGCGACTTCCCTGGTGGCGGCCTTTCGCCGCGAGGCGGGATTGGCGATCGGCAACGTGATCGGTTCCAATCTGTTCAACCTGCTGGCCGTGCTGGCAGTCCCCGCGCTGATTGCGCCGCTGGCGATCGAGCCCGAGGTGCTGGTCCGCGACTACCCGGTGATGCTCGGCATGACCGCCACGCTGTTCGTCTTTGCCCTGGCGCGAGGCAGCCAGCTGCGGCGCTGGCAGGGGGGGCTTCTGCTCGTGGTGTTCGCGGGCTACCTTGTCCATCTCGGAATGACGGCAACCGCATGAATTTCAATCCTGATACCACTCGCAAGCTGGCCCTGGCGGTCCTGAACGATGAGGCCGAGGCCGTGCGTCGACTGGCCGACCGCGTGGACGATGCGTTCCTGGAGGCCTGTCGCCACATCCTCGAATGCCGCGGCCGGGTCGTGGTGACCGGCATGGGCAAGTCCGGCCATATCGGCTCCAAGCTGGCGGCCACCCTGGCCTCCACCGGGACCCCGGCGTTTTTCGTCCACCCCGGCGAGGCCAGCCACGGCGATCTTGGCATGATTACCCGTGACGACGTGGTGATCGCCCTGTCCAATTCCGGCGAGACCGACGAGCTGCTGACCATCCTGCCGTTGATCCGGCGGCTGGACGTACCGCTCATCGCGCTGACCGGCAATCCCGGGTCGCGGCTGGGGCAGGATGCCACCGTGCACCTGGATGTCTCGGTCGAGCGCGAGGCTTGCCCGCTGGGCCTGGCCCCGACCTCCAGCACCACGGCCGCGCTGGCGATGAGCGATGCCCTGGCGGTCGCGGTGCTGGATGCGCGCGGCTTTACCGCCGACGATTTTGCCCGCTCGCATCCCGGCGGCCGACTGGGGCGGCGGTTGCTGGTCCATGTCGCGGACATCATGCATACCGGTGACGCGATCCCGCGCGTGGGTCCCGAGGCCCCGCTGAAGGACGCCCTGTTCGAGATTACGCGCAAGGGGCTGGGGCTGGTGATCGTCGCCGATCCCGAGGCGCATATCCTCGGTGTGTTTACCGATGGCGACCTCCGGCGCACGCTGGATCGTGGCGAAAGCCTGGAGGCGCTGACCATCGGCCAGGTGATGACGCGTGGCGGGCATGCCGCCCGTCCGCAGTGGCTGGCCGTAGAGGCGCTGGAGACCATGGAGAGCAAGCGGATCAATGCCCTGCCGGTGGTGGATGACGACCAGAGGCTGGTCGGGGTGCTGAACATGCACGACCTGCTGCGCGCGGGGGTGGCCTGATGGACCGTCACGACGAGGCCCTGCACAGCCGCCAGGCGGCGGTGCGTCTGCTGATCCTGGATGTCGACGGCGTGCTGACCGATGGCAGCCTGTTCATGGGAGATGCCGGCGAGCAGTACAAGGCCTTTCATTCGCGCGACGGGCACGGCATCCGTCTGGCATTGGACGGAGGGCTGGAGGTCGCGATCCTGACCGGACGCACCTCCGGGGTGGTCGAGCACCGCATGCGGGACCTCGGTGTGCAGCATCTGGTGCAGGGGCGGCGCGACAAGGGGGCCGCACTGCACGAGTTGCTGGAGCAGAGCGGCCATGCGCCCGACGAGGCCGCCTTCGTGGGCGACGACATCGTTGATCTGCCAGCGATGCGCCGTGTGGGGCTCGGCATCGCGGTGGCGGATTCCCACCCGTTGGTATTGCAGCATGCACATTGGGTTACGCAGGCCCCCGGCGGTCGCGGCGCGGTGCGCGAGGTCTGCGAGGGCCTGCTGGCGGCCCAGGGGCGGCTGGAGGCCCTGTTCGCGGAGTATGTCGACGGATGAAGTGGGTGGCCGGACCGGTGGCGCTGATCCTGTTGCCAATGGCGGCGCTGGTGGCCGGCGCTGTTGCCAGCGAGCACGAGCCGGAGGGCGAGGTGACGCTGGAGATCGAGGGCTTCACGCTGCACGCGACTGGCGAGGACGGCGAGTTGAGTCACCGCCTGCGCGGGACGCGGCTGCGCGAGTTTGGCCGTGACGGCCCTCAACTGATCGACGACCCCGACCTGGATATCTTTGACGCCGGCGGTATCGAATGGCACTGGACTGCGCCCGAGGCGCTGCACCGACCGATGGACGAGATCCTGGACCTGATCGGCCCCACGCGGGGGGTGCAGCCCGAGCGTGGCGAGCGCGTGCGCACGGTGATTGAATCCGCCGATGTGACGGTGGCGACCGACACCATGATCGCCACCTCCGATGCCCCGTCGACGCTGGAGCAGCCTGGCCTTTTCCAGCGGGGAACGGGTCTGCGCGTCGACTCGCGAGGGGATACCATAGAGCTGTTCCATGACGTGTACACGCTCTACAGCGAGTCGGGCGAGGAGGAAGCCGCAAATGACTGAACGTGGTGGGTCGTCGCTCGCCCGGGCCGGATGGTCCGTGCTGCTGGGCAGTGCCTTGTTGCTGCTGGCCGCGCCGGTCATTGCCCAGCAGCAGCCCCTGCCGGTGGAGATTACCGCCGATCGTGCGGAGATGGACGACCGGCGGGGCGTAAGCACTTATACCGGTGATGTGGTGGTGATTCGCGGGGACATGACACTGGAGGCCGACAAGGTCTATGTGCGCAGCCGCGATCGACGCCCTTACGAGATGGAGGCCCACGGCGAGCCCGCGCGGCTGGAGTCCCCGGACCCGGAGACGGGCGAGATGCGCATCGCCACCGCGCTGCGCATCGACTACCTGCTGAACGAGGACCGGGTGATCCTGACCGACCAGGCGCATGTGATCACGGCAGCCGAGGAAGCGCGCGGCAAGCGCATCGTCTACGACCTGGAGACGGATGTGATCGAGGCCGAGCGTGGCGAGGCCGATGACGAGCGTGTACGTATCAGGATCCAGCCCCGCGAAGACGACGAATGAACGAGCTCGACACCAGCGCGCCCGCCGCGGCCGGTGGCGAATCTGCGCCGATGGCCGGCTATCTGACCGGCCGCGAGCTGACCAAGCGCTATGGCAAGCGTACGGTGCTGGATCGTGTCGACGTCGATCTGGCACCAGGGGAGGTCGTGGGCCTGCTGGGACCGAACGGCGCAGGCAAGACCACCTGTTTCTACAGCCTGGTCGGCCTGATCCGGCCCAATCGTGGCCGCATCACGCTGGGTGACCGGGACATCACCCGGGCCCCGATTCATTCGCGGGCCCGAGCCGGGCTGGGCTACCTGCCGCAGGAGGCCTCGATCTTCCGTCGGCTGAGTGTTTGGGACAACCTGCAGGCGGTGCTGGAGCTGCGCTCGGAGCTCGACCGCCACGAGCGACGCCGCATCGGCGATGCCCTGATCGAGGAGTTCCAGCTGGAGACCGTGCGCCACAGCCCTGGGATTGCCCTGTCCGGGGGCGAGCGTCGTCGCGCCGAGATCGCGCGGGCACTGGCCGGTGACCCGCGCTTTATCTGCCTGGACGAACCGTTTGCCGGCGTGGATCCGATTTCCGTGGGTGATATCCAGGCCGTGATTGGGCATCTGGCCCAGCGCGGGATCGGTGTGCTGATTTCCGACCACAACGTGCGCGAGACCCTCGGAATCTGCGACAGGGCCTATATTCTTAGTGAGGGCCGCATCCTGAGCGCCGGGACCCCGCAGGAGCTGCTGGACGACCCCCAGGTGCGCCGCGTGTATCTCGGAGAAAACTTTCGACTGTGAACATTGATCAGTGTTTCCTTAAGATGATCTTGATGGTCACCATGGACCTCAAACCGCGATGCTGAAGCCCGGGCTTAATCTGCAGCTGGGGCAGACGCTGACGATGACCCCGCAGCTGCAACAGGCGATCCGTCTGCTGCAGCTTTCCACGCTGGAGTTGCAGGCGGAGATCCAGCAGGCGCTGGAAAGCAACCCCATGCTCGAGCAGGTGGAGGACGAGGGCGAGGAGGCCCCGCCCGAGCGCCCGGAGGAAGGGGGCGAACGGGTCGACGGGGATCGCATGCAGGCCGACACGGCTGGCGATGACGTGATCCCCGAGGAGTTGAGCACCGACAGTCGCTGGGACGACATCTACGAGCCCGCCCCGAGCCCACGCGGCCTGGACGACCGCGACCCGCTGGAGAATACCTCCGACGGCGAGGACGAGGGCCTGCAGGACCACCTGCTCTGGCAGCTGCATCTGAGCCACCTGACCCCACGAGACCAACGGATCGGGGCGGCGCTGATCGACGCGATCAGCCCGGACGGCTATCTGGACAGTGAACTCGAGGCGCTGGCGGAGATGATCAGCCAGGGCGAAGACGAGCCCGTGGGGGTCGACGAGGTCGAGGCGGTGCTGCACTGGATTCAGCAGTGCGACCCGCTGGGCGTCGGTGCGCGGGACCTGCGCGAGTGCCTGGAGATCCAGCTGCGCCATTTGGCGCCGGATGCCCCGGCGCGTGACGCGGCTCGAGCCATCCTGGAAAACGGCATGGAGAGCCTGGCCAAGCGG
Source organism: Thioalkalivibrio sp. ALJ15 (assembly GCF_000383695.1). Taxonomy (NCBI): domain Bacteria; kingdom Pseudomonadati; phylum Pseudomonadota; class Gammaproteobacteria; order Chromatiales; family Ectothiorhodospiraceae; genus Thioalkalivibrio; species Thioalkalivibrio sp. ALJ15. Next base: position 51,406 of record NZ_KB912056.1, on the reverse strand, counting down.
GACTACCGAGCCCTGCAGCGCCAGTCCGGCGTGCGCGACCCGGACGAGCTGGCGCGGGCGCTGGACCTGATCCGCACCCTGAATCCGCGGCCCGGTGCCCAGATCAGCGAGTCCACTTCGGAATATGTGGTGCCGGATGTCTATGTCCGCCATGACCGCGATGGCTGGCGCGTGGACTTGAACCCGGAGATTGCGCCGCGCATTCGCATCAACGATCTCTATGCGGGCATGGTGCGGCAGGTCTCCGATGCGCGTGATAGCGCGTTTATGCGCGATCAGTTGCAGGAGGCGCGCTGGTTCCTGAAGAGCCTGCACAGCCGGAACGACACCCTGCTGCGGGTCGCCCAGGCCATCGTCGTGCGCCAGCAGGGGTTTCTCGAGCATGGTGAGGTTGCCATGCAACCGCTGATCCTGCGCGATATCGCCGAGACCCTGGAGATGCACGAATCGACCATCTCGAGGGTGACTACACAGAAATACATGCACACCCCGCGTGGGGTATTCGAGTTCAAGTACTTCTTTTCCAGTCATGTTGGCACAGCCGATGGCGGCGAATGCTCGGCGACCGCGATCCGTGCCATGATTCGGGAATTGATTGGTGGCGAGACCCCGAACAAGCCACTGAGTGATGCAAAACTGGCCCAGATCCTGTCGGATCGGGGCATTAATGTGGCCCGACGCACCGTGGCCAAGTACCGCGAGGCTATGCACATACCGTCTTCCAGCGAACGCCGGCAGATGGCGAGTATGCCCAGTGGAACCAAGCAAAAAGGAGCCTGACCATGCAGATCAACCTGACCGGCCATCACGTCGATATCACCGACGCCCTGCGCGACTACGTGAACGAAAAGTTCGCGAAGCTGGAACGCCACTTCGACAAAGTGATCGACGTGCATGTGGTGCTGACCCACGAGAAAAACCAGAACCTGAACAACAAGGCGGAGGCCAATCTCCAGGTCAGCGGCAATCACATCCACGCCGAAGCCAGTCACGAGGATATGTATGCGGCGATTGATGGCCTGATCGACAAGGTGGATCGTCAGCTGATCAAGCACAAGGAAAAGGTCAAGGACCATCACCGCGCCGAGGGTGCCCAGCGCAACCGCGAACAGGCCCTTTAACGCAATGACCATTGCCGAGCTGATCACCCGCGCCCGTATCCGGCTGGAGCCCGAGTGTTCCAGCCAGAAACGGGCGCTCGAGACCCTGGCCGAGTTGCTGGCCGTCGGCGGCGAGGAGTCCGCCGGCCCGGCCAGCGGGGCCATCTTCGAGGCCCTGTCTGCCCGCGAGAAGCTTGGCTCCACCGGTCTGGGGCATGGCGTGGCCATCCCGCATGGGCGTCTGGCCGAGCTCGATGCCCCCCGGGTCGCGGTCCTGCGGCTGGACCAGGGGGTCGACTTCGACGCCATGGACCACGAACCCGTGGACATCCTGATCGCACTGCTGGTGCCCGAGGCGGCGACCAGCGCGCACCTGGACCTGCTGGCGCAGCTGGCTCGCGGTCTCTCGCAGCCCGACAATATCGCCTCGCTGCGCCGTGCCGGCGACGCGGACGCCCTGGAACGCGAACTGACCCGGGCCTTCGGCGACGCCTGAACATGGCTCTCCCGGCAGTACTTTCTCTCTTACGACGCCCCGTGCCAGCACTGCCGGAGATTCGTGCATGAACGAGGCACTGGGAGAGGGCGGCATCGCGCGCGACATCACCGTAGAGGTCCTGATCCAGGCGATGGGCAATCGCCTGGATCTGCGCTACGTACACGGCGAGCAGGTCGCACCGGATCGCAACCTGGTCGGCGGTGACGGCGACGACCTGCCCCTCGCCGGGCACCTCAACCTGATCCGGCCTAACCGTATCCAGGTGATCGGCGATTTCGAGGCGCGCTATATCGCGCGGCTGAGCGATGATCAGCGCGAGCAACTGATCCTGGAGATGGCCCGCACCGGGACGACCGCGGTGATCTTCGCCGAGGACACCTGCCCGTTCTCGGAGATGCCGGACGTCCCCGATGAGCAGCTGCCGCTGATCTTGTGCTCCTCGACCAGCAGCCACGAGATTATCTCCCTGCTGCGCTATTTCCTGCAGCAGCGGCTGGCCCATTTCGAGGTGCGCCATGGCGTGTTCATGGAGATCCTCGGCATTGGCGTGCTGATCAGCGGGGCCTCCAGCGTGGGCAAGAGCGAGGTGGCGCTCGAGCTGATCTCGCGCGGGCACCGGCTGATCGCCGACGACGCACCGGAGTTTGCCCGCATCGCCCCGGATATCGTGCGCGGACACTGCCCGGCCCTGTTGCAGGACCTGCTCGAGGTCCGCGGGCTGGGCGTGCTGAACGTCCGCGCCATGTACGGGGATTCGGCGATCAAGGGCGGCAAGTATCTGCGGCTGATTATCGACCTGCGCGACCACGGCGAGCCCTCGCCGGTGCCGGATGACCGCCTGAATGGCCGCCGCGGGGAGATCGGCATCCTCGGGCTGCGTATCCCGCTGATCAGCCTGCCGGTCGCGCCGGGGCGCAACATCGCGGTGATGATCGAGGCGGCGGTGCGCAACCACATGTTGCACATGCAGGGCTATGTCGCCGGCGACGACCTGCGCGCACGTCAGCGCCGGCAGATGAGCGGCGAGCCCGAGGAGCCGCCGTACCACCGCGCGATCCCTGCAACCACCGTCCCCAACCCGGACCCGGAGGGCTGAATGCGACTCCTGCTGGTCAGTGGTCTGTCGGGTTCCGGCAAGACGGTCGCCCTGCATACGCTGGAGGACGCCGGCTATTTCTGTGTCGACAACCTGCCGCTGCCGCTGCTGCCCGGGCTGATCGAACAGGTCCGCAGTGGCGATTACGACGCGGACGAAGACCGGCATCTGGCGGTCGGGGTGGATGTCCGCAGCGGGCTGACGGCCCTCGAGGGCTTTGCCGACCTCCTGCGCGAGCTCCGGGGCAAGGGGATGCAGGTCGAGGTGATGTTTCTGCAGGCCTCCAGCGAGGTCCTGCTGCGCCGCTATCACCTGACGCGGCGCCGACACCCACTGGCGCGTGACGGCGTGCCACTGGTGGACGCGATCGAGCGCGAACGTGACTGGCTCGGCCATGTTGCGGCCGAGGCGGATCTGACCGTGGACACCTCCCGTCTGTCGATGCACGATCTCGCGCGCACCCTGCGCGACCGCGTCGGGCTGCTGGGCGAGGAGCGCCTGTCCCTGCTTTTTCAGTCATTCGGGTTCAAGCATGGGGCCCCGCTGGACTCCGACTTCGTGTTCGACGTGCGCTGCCTGCCCAACCCGCACTACGAGCGCGATCTGGCGCCATTGACTGGCCGCGATGCGGCTGTTTGCGAGTTTCTTGCGCGCCATGGCGAGGTCGAGGAGATGTATGACGGGATCCAGGGCTTTCTCGAACAGTGGGTCCCGCGGATCCGGCAGGATCACCGCAGCTATGTGACCGTTTCGATCGGGTGCACCGGCGGCCGTCACCGCTCGGTTTATCTCGTGGAGCGGCTGGCGGCTGCCTGGCGGGGGCGCGAACATGTTACTGTTAGCACCCGTCACCGCGAGCTATCCCTGCCCCTCGAATCGGAGTGAGTCCATGGGCGTTGGTCTGATCCTGATCACGCATCAAAACCTCGGCGACACCCTGCTGCAGACGGCCCAGAGCATGCTGGGCGACCTGCCCGAGGATTGCGAGTCCATGGCGATGTCGCAGAATGACGACCCCGACGAGGTGCTGGCGCGCGCGAGGGCGCGCCTGGGCGAGCTGGATTCCGGCTCCGGCGTGCTGATCCTGACCGACATGTTTGGCTCCACCCCATCCAATGTGGCCAGTCGCGTGGCCCGGGGCGCGAACGCCCGCGTCATTGCCGGGATCAACCTGCCGATGCTGATCCGTGTGCTGAACTACCGCCATCTGCCGCTGACGGAGCTGGTCAACAAGGCCCTGTCCGGCGGGCACGATGGCATCCTTCTTTGTGACCAGGAGTGTTCGGATGCCGCAGCGCGAAGTCCCCATCGTTAATCGTCTGGGGATGCATGCGCGTGCGGCGGCCAAGTTCGTGAGCCTGGCCAGCCAGTACGCGTCCGATGTGACCGTCTCCCGGAACGCCCAGGAAGTGAACGGCAAGAGCATCATGGGGGTGATGATGCTGGCGGCGGCGCAGGGCTGCGAGGTCACGATCACCACCGACGGCGAGGACGCCGAAGAGGCCCTCGACGCCCTCACCGAACTCGTCGCCAACCGCTTCGGCGAGGACGCCTAGTCCCTCTCCTGCCGCCATGCCTTTGCGAGGCTGTGTCTAGTTCGACCTCGGGTGTTTACGGTGGCTTCGGTCCGCCGCCTGCCTGCGCTGTCTCGCCAGCGCGCCGCGCCCGTTTTTGATCAACAACTGGCTTTCTTGCTTGCCCAAGAAAGTACCCGTCGAGGCGCACCCGGATTCCGCCCGGGGACCTTGCTCCAGGGCCCTCGGGCCGGCGGCGCTGAAACTCGCTGCGCCTTTGGCTCCGCTGAGACAGTCAGCGCCCCCGTTTTTATTTTGAATCGTCCGTCCCGAGAACCCTTCCGCAAGGGGCTTCATACGGGGGGATGAAGGTCAAAACACAAGCTGTCCCTACGCCTGCAGCCAACTCCAACGCCGTAGGGTGCGGTTGAGCGCAGCGAAACGCACCGTTCCGACGGTCGGGGCAAACCCTGATGCGATTCGCTGCGCTCATCACATCCTACGATGGGGTCTGGCGCCCGCTGGCGGACGCGGCACGCCAAGGCCGAAGGCCGAGCGTGCCGAAGATGTCGGAAGACCCAGCCTCCATCCATGTGCTACGTCGCTGGGGCAGCCGTTTTTTGGACCTTCACCCCCGTTGTCGTCGCGCCGAGTGGAGAGGGTTTTCGCGGGACGATTCAAAATAGAAACGGGGGCGCTGACTGTCTCAGCGAAGCCGAAGGCGCAGCGAGTTTCAGCGCCGCCCGCGAAAAGCCTCGGAGCGAGGGAAAGCCCGGCCCGCACAGCGGGCCGGGGTCGCGGCAGTCGGGCGTGTTTCTTGGGTACTTCTTTGCACGAGCAAAGAAGTACCTCGCGGCGCGCTGGCGAGTCAGCGCAGGCAGGAGGCCGGACGAAGGCAGCGTAAACACCGAGGGTGAACTAGGCCCAGCCTCGGAAATCAGGGTTCAGCCGGCGAGGGCGTTGCGCAGGGCCGCGAGAAATGCGTCGTTCTCGTCGGAGCGGCCGACGGTGACGCGCAGGCAGTCGGCGAGTAGCGGATGCGCGCGGCCAACATCCTTGATCAGGATGCCGGCGTCGCGCAGGGCCGCGAAGCTCGCGTGCCCCTGCCCCTCGCGCACTCGAAAGAGGATGAAATTCGCCTGGCTCGGGAACACGTGCTCGACGCCGTCGATCGCCGCAAGCGCCTCGGACAGCCGGCCGCGTTCCTCGATGATGCCGCGCGCCTGGTCATCCAGCGCCTCACGGTGATCGAGGGCGAAGGTGACCGAGCGCTGGGTCAGGGTGTTGATGTTGTACGGCAGGCGCAGCCGGTCCAGCGCATCGATCCAGCCCGCGGAGGCGGCCAGATAGCCCAGCCGCGCGCCGGCCAGCCCCAGCTTCGAGACCGTGCGCATCACCATGAGCCCGTCGTGCTGGCCGACCTCCGGCAGGAAGCTGTGGGCGGCGAACGGGGCATAGGCCTCGTCGACCACCGTGACGCCGGGGTTGGCCTCGATGATCGCCTGCACGGCGGCCGGGTCGTCCAGGGTCCCGGTCGGGTTGTTCGGATAGGCCAGGAACACGACCGCCGGGTCGTGTTCGGCCAGGGCGGCGTGCATCGCGGCGAGGTCCAGGGTGAAATCGCGGTGCAGCGGGACGCCGACGAACGGTACGCCCATTGCGCGGGCCAGCACGCCGTACATCACGAAGGTCGGCTCCGGCGCCAGGATCGGGCGGCCGGAGGCGGCGACCGCCATGATCAGGATCTGGATCAGTTCGTCGGACCCGTTGCCGAACAGCAGCCCGGCCGCTTCGGGCACGCCGTGAGCGGCGCGCACATTTTTCTCCAGCTCGCGCGCCCCGGCGTCCGGATAACGGTTTAGCTGCGGGTCGCGCAGGGCCTCCAGCCAGGCGTCTTCCAGACCGCCGGGCCAGGGATGCGGGTTTTCCATCGCGTCCAGCTTGATCAGGCCGGTCGCGTCGGCCACCTGATAGGCCGACTGCGCCAGAACCTCCGGACGCATCAGGGCATCCGGGCTGCGGCTTTCGTGCGGCAGGCTCATTGCCCGCCGCGCAGTTCGGCGGAGCGGGCGTGGGCGGTCAGGCCCTCGCCGTGCGCGAGGGCGGCGGCGGTCTTGCCGAGCTTCGCCGCGCCCTCGGCCGAGCAGTGGATGATGCTCGAGCGCTTCTGGAAGTCGTACACCCCCAGCGGCGAGGAGAAGCGCGCGGTGCGCGAGGTCGGCAGCACGTGGTTGGGCCCGGCGCAGTAGTCGCCCAGGGCCTCGGAGGTGTAGCGGCCCATGAAGATCGCGCCGGCGTGGCGCAGGCCGGCGTCCAGCATCGCCTGCGGGTCGGCCACCGACAGCTCCAGGTGTTCCGGCGCGATGCGGTTGGCGACGGCAACGGCCTCGGCGGAGTCGCGCACCTTCACCAGTGCCCCGCGCTTGTCGAGGCTGGTGCGGATGATCTCGGCGCGCGGCATCTCGGCCAGCAGGCGGTCCATGGCCTCGGCCACGCGGTCGAGGAAGGCCTCGTCCCAGGACAGCAGGATGGACTGGGCCTGCTCGTCATGCTCGGCCTGCGAGAACAGGTCGGCCGCGATCCAGTCCGGGTCCGTCTCTCCGTCGCAGACCACCAGGATCTCCGAGGGGCCGGCGATCATGTCGATGCCGACCGTCCCGAACACCTCGCGCTTGGCCGCAGCGACAAAGATGTTGCCGGGGCCGACGATCTTGTCTACCGCCGGGATGGTATCGGTGCCATAGGCCAGGGCTGCCACGGCCTGGGCGCCGCCCACGGTGAACACGCGGTCCACCCCGGCCACGGCGGCCGCGGCCAGCACCAGATCGTTCAGTTCGCCGCCCGGGGCGGGCACGACCATTACCAGCAGTTCCACGCCCGCGACCTTGGCCGGCACGGCGTTCATCAGTACGGAGGACGGGTAGGCGGCCTTGCCGCCGGGGACGTACAGGCCGACCGAGTCGAGCGCGGTCACGCGCTGGCCGAGTACCGTGCCGTCGGCATCGGTGAAGTCCCAGTCCTGCATCTTCTGGTGTTCGGCGTACTGGCGGATACGCGCGGTGGCGGTCTCCAGCGCCTGGCGCTGCTCCGCCGGGATCGATTCCAGCGCGGCCTGCAGGCGCTCCCGTGGGATCTCCAGGTCGGCGACCGCGCTGCGATCGAGGCGATCGAACTTGGCGGTGTAGCGCAGCACGGCCGCGTCGCCCTCGGTGCGTACCGCGGCGAGGATCTCGTCCACCGCATCGCGTACGCCGGTGTCGGCGACGGACTCCCAGGACAGCAGGTGCTCCAGGGCCTGATCGAAGTCGGGCTGCTGGGTATCGAGTCGGGCAATGGAGGGCATGGTCGGGATCCTCTGGACGTTTTCCCTAGGCCGGTACGGCGGTCTTGCGGCGCGCGCGCACGGCGTCCGCCAGCAGTTTCAGACTGGTCTCGGTCTCGTCCCAGCCCATGCAGGCATCGGTGATGCTCTGGCCGTAGGTCAGCGACTTGCCGGGCAGGATGTCCTGGCGGCCACCGACCAGATGGCTCTCCAGCATCGCGCCCATGATGCGGCGATCCCCGCCAGCGATCTGTTCGGCCAGCGAGCGGGCCACGTCCACCTGACGCTTCGGGTCCTTGCGGCTGTTGGCATGGCTGCAGTCGACCATTACCAGCTCAGGCAGTTCGGCCATGCGCAGCTCCTTGCAGGCCTGTTCGATGCTCTCGGCATCGTAGTTCGGTTGCTTGCCGCCGCGCAGGATGATGTGGCAGTCGTCGTTGCCGGTGGTGGAGAAGATCGCCGAGCGCCCGGCCTTGGTCACCGACAGGAAGTGGTGCGGTCGCGAGGCGGAGCGGATCGCGTCGATCGCGACCCGCAGGCTGCCATCGGTGGAGTTCTTGAAGCCCACCGGGCAGGACAGGCCGGAGGCCAGCTCGCGGTGCACCTGGCTCTCGGTGGTGCGCGCGCCGATGGCCCCCCAGGCGACCAGGTCCGCGATGTACTGCGGGCTGATCAGGTCGAGGTATTCGGTGGCGGCCGGCATGCCTTTGATCGCCAGATCACGCAGCAGCCCGCGCGCGACGCGCAGACCCTTGTTGATGTGGAAGCTGCCGTCCAGATCCGGGTCGTTGATCAGGCCCTTCCAGCCGACCGTGGTGCGCGGCTTCTCGAAGTACACCCGCATCACGATGTGCAGGGCGTCGGACAGGTCCTCGCGCAGGCCCTTCAGGCGTTCGGCGTACTCCAGCGCGGCGTCCACGTCGTGAATCGAGCAGGGCCCGACGATCACCTGCATGCGGTCGTCCTCGCCATGCAGGATGCGGTGGCAGGCCTGGCGTGCCGCGAACACGGTCTCGGAGGCCGCGTCGGTGATGGGCAGTTCGTCGCGCAGGGTGTCCGGGGCGGACACCTCCTGGATATCGCGGATTCTCAGGTCGTCGGTATCGGCGGTCATGATGCTCTCGTTACGTCGTCGCGGGCGTGACGGCCTCGCGCAGGCCCTCGATCAGATTTTGAATAGTTCTATGTCTCATCTTCATGGCTGCCTGGTTCACGATCAACCGGGAACTGATGGGGGTAATCAGTTCCAGCGGCTCCAGGCCATTGGCCTTGAGCGTGTTGCCGGTGTCGACCAGGTCCACGATGTAGTCGGCCAGATCGACCAGCGGCGCCAGTTCCATCGAGCCGTAGAGCTTGATGATCTCGACCTGGCGGCCCTGCTGGGCGAAGTAGTTCTGCGTGATGTTCACGAACTTGGTGGCGATGCGCAGGCGCTGCTGCGGGTCCGGCTGCTGGCCCGGGCGTCCGGCCAGCATCAGCCGGCATGCGGCGATGCGCAGATCCAGCGGTTCATAGAGTCCAGCCGCGCCGTGCTCCATCAGTACGTCCTTGCCGGCCACACCGATTGCTGCCGCGCCATGCTGCACATAGGTGGGGACGTCGGTTGCCCGCACCACCACGATCTTCACGTCCTCGCGGTTGGTGTCGAGGATCAGCTTGCGCGTCTTGTCCGGGTCCTCCAGGAGTTCGATCCCGGCGCTGGCCAGCAGCGGCAGGGTGTCCTTGAGGATGCGTCCCTTGGACAGGGCGATGGTCAGGGCGTTGGGATCCATCATGTCGGGTGTCGGTCTGTCTCGCGTTTGTGAGGGAAACACTGATTAATGTACACGCTCGCGCTCGAGTCGCTTTTGCGTGCGAACAAGGCGCGGTGACCGCCGTGCAGTCATTCTGCACCAGGGAACCGCAACGCCGTTCCCGCGCAAAAGCGGCCGAGCCCCCGCATTAAATGGCTTGTGGGGTTGGTACCCCAGGTTCCCCGATCCTGCGTTGCGCCCCGAATCAATCAGAAACGGGCGGGTAGAACCACTACCCGCTGCACGACGCGCCTTGTCTCGGAAAACCTGGGGTACCAACGCGAGTGTGTACATTGATCAGTGTTTCCCTAGGCGTCAGGCCGGCTCGCGGCGGATGCCCGCGCCGATCTGGCTCAGTTTTTCCTCGATGCATTCGTAGCCGCGGTCGATGTGGTAGATGCGATCGACCGCGGTTTCGCCCTCGGCCACCAGGCCGGCGATGATCAGGCTGGCCGAGGCGCGCAGGTCGGTCGCCATCACCGGCGCGCCCACCAGTCGCTCGACGCCCTTGACGATCGCCGTATTGCCCTCGATGGTGATGTCCGCGCCCATGCGCTGCAGTTCCAGCGCATGCATGAAGCGGTTCTCGAAGACCGTCTCCACGACCGACCCGGTGCCCTCGGCGACGGTGTTCAGCACCATCATTTGGGCCTGCATGTCGGTTGGAAAGGCCGGGAAGGGCGCGGTCCGCAGATTGACCGCCTTCGGGCGACGTCCTTCCATGTCCAGTTCGATCCAGTCCGGGCCGGTCTCGATGCGCGCCCCGGCCTCGACCAGCTTGGCCAGCACCGCATCCAGCAGCTCCGGGCGGGTATTGCGGCAGCGTACGCGCCCGCGGGTCACCGCCGCCGCGACCAGGAAGGTGCCGGTCTCGATGCGGTCCGGCATTACGTCGTATTCGCAGGCCTGCAGGTTTTCGACACCCTGCACGCGGATGGTGTCGGTCCCAGCGCCCTGGATCTTCGCACCCATCGCCGTCAGGCAGTCCGCCAGGTCGACCACTTCCGGCTCGCGCGCGGCGTTCTCGATCAGCGTCTCGCCCTCGGCCAGGGTGGCGGCCATCAGCAGGTTCTCGGTGCCGGTGACCGTGACCTGATCGAACACGACGCGAGCACCCTTCAGGCGCTTGGCGCGGGCGTGGATGTAGCCCCCCTCGACGTCGATCTCCGCACCCAGCGCCTCCAGCCCCCGCAGGTGCAGGTTGACCGGGCGCGAACCGATCGCGCAGCCACCCGGCAGCGAGACCTCGGCCTCGCCGAAGCGGGCGAGGAGGGGCCCCAGCACCAGGATGGAGGCGCGCATGGTCTTGACCAGGTCATACGGGGCCACGCACTGGGTCAGGGTGGTCGGATCGACCTCGATGCGCATGCGCTCGTTGACCGTCAGGCTTACGCCCATGCGGCCGAGCAGTTCCATGGTGGTCGTTACGTCCTGCAGGTGCGGGACGTTGCCAATGGTCATCGGCCCGTCCGCCAGCAAGGTGGCGGACAGGATCGGGAGCACCGCGTTCTTGGCCCCGGAGATCCAGACCTGCCCCTCCAGGCGGCGGCCTCCGGTGATGATCAGCTTGTCCATGGAAAGCCCGGGTCGGTCGCAGGGTCCAGCATGGCCCAGCGAAACACGCCATGATAACGAATCTGCCCGCTGCGCGCGCGTTTCCGGTCGCGGGGCGGGCGTCAGGCCGCGTTGGTCTGCGCCGCGGGAACCGAGTCGGCGATCACCGATTGCAGATCGTAGAGTTCAACGAGGGGTGCCAGGCCCTGCGGGATGGAGTGGAAACCCAGTTCGCCACCCTGTTCGTGCACACGGCGCCAGAGGGTGACCAGCAGCGCCACGCCCGCCGAGTCGATGCGGGTCACCTCGCCGAGATCCACCCGCGCGCGAGCGGGCAGCCCGGGGAGCAGGGCGCGAATGCGGGACTCGAGGCCCGGAACCGTGGCCAGCGTCAGCGTGCCGGAGAGGGCGAGCCCCTCCGGTGTTGCGTGCAGGCGGGCGTCAGCCATCGCCGTTGTCGACCTCGTCGGCGATGCCTTCCATCGCGTCATCGACGAGCTCGCGGTCGCCGTCCTCGAGGCGTTCGATCAGCGCGTCGAGGCCATTGCGGTTGATTTCCTCGTTGAAGCGGTTGCGGAAGTTGCCGACAAAGCTGAGGCCTTCGGCCTCGACGTCGAACACTTTCCACTCCCCGTTTACCGGCCGCAGGCGGTAGTTGACCTGCAAGTTCGATTGCCCCGAGCCCATGACGATCTCGGTTGCAACGACGGCCATGCGGTCATCCTGGCGCGAGCGGCGCTCGATTACGCGGATATCCTTGTCCAGGTGGTCCGCCAGCTGCACGCCGTAGGCTTGCAGCAGGGTGTTCTTGAAGGCCTTGGTAAAGCGTTCGCGCTGTTCGCTGGAGGCGTCGCGCCAGTGTCGCGCCAGCACCAGCCGGGACATGCCTTCGACATCCACGCCGGGCAGGATCTTGTCTTCGATCACGCCGATCACGAAATCCGGATCTTCCTGGGCACGGTCCTCGTTCGACCGAAGTTTCTCGTAGACCTCTTCGATGGACTGTTTGATGATCTCGGTGGGGTTCTCCGCCTGCGCGGCACCCGGGAGGGCCAGCAGCAGGAGCAGCCAGAGCGGCGCCGGCAGCGCCAGAAATCGCAATGTCTTCATCGTGTCGTCCCCGGTTCGGGTTTAGTCGCTACCCATATTGGTCATGAAACGGCCAATCAGGTTCTCCAGGACCAGTGCGGATTGGGTGAACATCACCTCATCACCGTCCTGCAAGGTGTCGTAGTCGCCGCCAGGCTCCAGGGCGATGTACTGCTCGCCCAGGAGTCCCGCGGTATGGATCGCGGCCTGCGTGTCCATGGGCAGGTAGTCATGCTCGGCGCGGATCGCCAGCGTGACCTCGGCGCGGAACTGCTCCGGATCATAGCGAATATCCGCGACGCGCCCGATGCGCACGCCCGAGACCGTGACCGGCGCGCGCGTCTTGAGCCCGCCGATGTTGTCGAAGTAGGCCGTCACCGTGTAGGTGTCCCGGTCGTGGTAGTCGGTCACGTTGCTCACCTGAATCGCCAGGTAGAACAGTGCCGCCACACCCAGCAGCACAAACACGCCGACCGCCAGTTCGAAGAAACGTACCTTCATTGTTGCCACCTGCCTAGGAAAACACTGGTTGGTCAGCCCGTGCCGAACATCAGCCCGGTCAGGATGAAATCGAGGCCCAGCACCGCCAGCGAGGAGACCACCACCGTCTGGGTCGTCGCGCGCGAGATGCCCTCGGAGGTCGGCATCGCGTTGAAGCCCTGGAATACCGCGATCCAGGTCACCACGAAGCCGAACACAATGCTCTTGATCACGCCGGAGAGCACATCCTCGTTCCAGTCGGTCACCGACTGCATCTGCGAGAAGTACGCGCCGCTGTCCACGCCCAGCATGCCCACGCCGACGATGTAACCGCCCATCACGCCCACTGCGCTGAAGATCGCGGCCAGCAGCGGCATGGAGAGGAATCCGGCCACGAAGCGCGGGGCGAAGATGCGGCGATAGGGGTTCACCGCCATCATCTCCATCGCCGAGAGCTGCTCGGTGGTCTTCATCAGGCCCAGCTCGGCCGTCAGTGCCGAGCCCGCGCGACCGGCGAATAGCAGTGCGGTCACCACCGGGCCCAGTTCGCGCACCAGCGACAGGGCGACCACGCCGCCCAGGGCCTCTGCGGCACCGAAGTTCACCAGGGTGATGTATCCCTGGTAGCCCAGCACCATGCCGACGAACAGTCCGGAGACGATGATGATCAGCAGCGAGCGCACGCCCACCGAATAGATCTGCACCACTGTCAGCCCGAACCGCCGGATCACGATATCGAGGCTGGCGAGCACCTGGAGCAGAAAGAGGAACGCGCGGCCGAAGACCACCAGGGCATTCAGCGAGCTGCGACCCAGCGAGGCAATTCCGTCAATCATCGCGCCGCTCCCGTACCCCGAGCAGATCCTCGCGGTAGCTGTCGCCGGGATAATGAAACGGAACCGGGCCATCGGGGCGGCCCTCGAGGAACTGTGCGCTCCAGTCGGAGGCGCGGGCACGCAGGTCGTCGGGTGCCCCGGCATCCACTGCCCGGCCATCGGCAATCAGCACCACGTGATCGGAGATGGTCATGGCCTCGGTAACGTCGTGCGAGACCAGTACGCTGGTCAGCCCCAGGCTCTGGTTGGTGCGCCTGATCAGGGTCACGATCTGGCCCATGGTGATCGGGTCCAGGCCGGTAAAGGGTTCGTCGTACATGATCAGGTCCGGGTCCAGCGCGATCGCGCGCGCCAGCGCCACGCGCCGCGCCATGCCGCCGGACAGCGAGGCAGGGTCCAGGTCGCGCGCGGAACGCAGACCCACCGCCTCGAGCTTGAGCAGCACCAGGGTGCGCAGCACGTCCTCGGGGAGGTCGGTGTGCTCGCGCAGCGGGAAGGCGACATTCTCGAACACCGAGAGATCGGTCAACAGGGCCCCGCTCTGGAACAGCATGCCCATGCGTTTGCGCAGGGCGTACAGGCGTCGGGTCGAGAGTCGTGCGACCTCCTGGCCGTCGACCCAGATGCGGCCTTCGTCCGGGCGCAGCTGGCCGCCGATCAGGCGCAGCAGGGTCGTCTTGCCGCTGCCACTCGGGCCCATGACCGTGGTCACCTGCCCGCGCGGGATGCGCATGGACAGGTCCTCGAAGATCACCTTGCGCCCGCGCCGGAAGCGCAGGTTCTCGATGACGATATGCGGACTGTCTTCGGCGACCGGCTCAGCCACGGGCACCTCTTGCCGTACGGCCTATGGGACTCGGGAGTCTGGCGCGGGACCGATGCCCGGTCAAACCGGTTTGGGGGTAGTTCATCCCACCCCCAGCAACTGGGCGATGGTGCGAAACTCGGAAAGTCGATCCGGTCTCGCTCTCAGGAACACGGGTGTTGGAGCCTGGCCGCCGGCCGCGGTCAGGGCCTCCACCAAGGCGCGCCACCCCATCGGGTCCAGGTCCGCCTCCGGTTCGATCTGCCACAGGCCAGCGCCGTCTCGGCCCGGATACCACAGGGCCTCGCGGGTGCCCGGCAGTGTGTGTGCCTCGGCAGGTCCGGTCAGCACGGCGGTTTTCACGTGGCCGGCCTCGAGTGCCGCCTCCACGGCGGCGGCATCCTCGGCACCCATGACACCGAGGGCCACACCCTGCAGCGTCTCACCCAGGTCGTTCTCGATTCGGGCCAGGGCGGCCGCACCCGCCTCCGGCGGAAGACCCCCGGGCCACTCCAGTGTCAGCTGCAGCTTGGCGGGGACCGCCTCGGCCCAGGGCCCGAACGGGCCTTCACCCGGTGCCGCCCAGGCAGTGGCGGGCAGCAACAGACGGCTGTGATAGTGGGTGTAGTACTCCAGCTGCCAGTCGGTCGGGAGGTCGTCCGGGAAAAAGGTCTCCCACCAGGGCTCACCGGGGCCCGCGACCCCGGCAGCCTGCAGCTCCAGCGCTTGTTGATCCTTCGACATCCGCGTGTCCTTCGTTCAACCGTAGTCTGACGGGCTTGCTTGTATCCCCAACGCGCGCGCGGCACAGTTGATGCCATGCGCTTCGACCTCTTTCATGAGCTCTCGGTCCCGGAGTTTCTGCAGACCTCCGAGACCGAGGTGATCGACCGGACCCTGGCCCTGTGGGAGCAGGCCGACCGTCTTGGCTACGGCACGGCCTGGCTGGTGGAACACCACCTGATGCCGGAATTCTCCCACAGCACCGCGCCGGATCTGGTACTGGCCGCGGCCAGCCAGCGCACCGAACGCCTGCGTCTGGGCCTCGGCGTGGTCCCGCTGCCCTACCACCACCCGCTGCGGGTCGCACAGCGGGTCGGCATGCTCGACCAGCTCTCCGGCGGGCGTCTGGACCTGGGCATCGGGCGCGGTTTCTCGCCGCGCGAATATGCCACATTCGGCGCCGAGATGAGCGAGTCCCGCGCGCGGGTCGATGCCGGTCTGGATGCGCTACGCCAGGCCTTCGCCACCGGTCGGATCACCCAGGACGGCCCGTTCCATCACCTGGACGACGTGCCCGTGATGCCGCGCCCGGTGCAGGACCCGCACCCGCCGATCTGGACCGCCGCGGTCAGCCCGGAGTCCTTCACCTGGGCCGCCGAGCAGGGCATCGGCGCGCTGGCGGGTCCGTTCAAGCCCTGGCAGATGATCCGTGAGGACATCCGCCTGTACCACGAAGCCTGGGACACGACGCGCACCGACATCGCCCACCCGCCGCGCGTCGGGATGACCCTCGGGGTGCTGTGCCTGCCCGACGGCAAGCGCGCCCGCCGCGAGGCCAAGCCCGCCTTCGAGTGGTTCTATCGCCACATGTTCCAGCAGACCCTGCCGGTGCTGGAGCGCCTGATCGAGGGCTACGACTACTACCGTTCGCTGGGCCGTTTCCGCCATCTGGTCAAGGCCGGGATCAACCTGAAGATCCTCGACATGCTGGGCATGACGCTGGTCGGCACGCCCGCCGAGTGTCGCGAGCGCATCGAGGGGCTGCGCGAGGCGGGGGTCGACCAGGTCCTGCTGGCCTTCGGGGCCGGGGCCGTGCCCCACGAACTCGCGCTGGAGTCCATGGACTGTTTTGCCGAGGAGGTCATGCCGGCCTTTGCCGAACGCGCCCCGGGCGCCACCGGCACGGCTGGATAGCCGTCCATGCGGGTCGCCGTGACCGGCGCCGCCGGGCGCCTGGGCCAGGTGCTTGTTCCGGCCCTGGCCGCCGCCGAAGGTATCCGTTCTGTTACCGCGATCGACCGCCGCCCGGTTGTGGCGAACGCGCATACGACCCCTTTACAAGCCGATCTCGCGGATCTCGGCGCGGAACACCTGGCCGGGCATGGCAGCCTGATACACCTCGCCTTCCAGTTGATGGGTGGGCAGGGCGGGCGCCGGCGCCGCGACCGCGACTGGGTGCGTGCGCAGAATGTCGAGCTGAGCCGCCACGTCTTTCAGGCAGCCGCCGCGGCCGGTGTGCGCCAGATCGTCTTCCTCTCCAGCGCCGCGGTCTACGGGCCGTGGCCGAATTCGCCGCGCCCGCTGACCGAGTGCAGCCCGGCGCGGCCGCGCTTCCCGTACGCCGAGGACAAGGTCGCCACCGAGCAGGCCCTGCTGGCGGTCGGCGTGCAGTGCCCCGATCTGACCACCTGCATCCTCCGGCCCCCGGCAATCGTCGGGCCGCATGCCCACCCGCTGCTGCGCCAGGTTGCGCGCAGTCGCGTGTATCCGGGTGGCGCCGAGGTGCCGGTGCAGATCCTGTGGGAGGACGACGCCGCGGACGCCGTGGTACGAGCGGTCACGCGCCAGGCGGAGGGCATCTTCAACCTCGGGGCCGAGCCCGTCTGGTCCATGCGCCGGATGGCGCTACACCGGCGCCGCTGGGGCATTCCGGTGCCCCCGGGCCTGATCCGGGCGATTCACCCGTTGGCCTGGCGATTCACCCGCCATGCCGGCGATCCCGGATGGGTCCAGGGCCTCGACGGTGCCCTCCAGATGGACTGCTCGCGCGCCCGCGAGCACCTCGGCTGGGTAGCCCAGGTCTCCACCCCCGAGTGCCTGGAGCGCCTGCGCCGCTAGCGCCGTCGTTTTCAGGCTGGGTCTGGTTCGACCTCGGATGTTTACGGTGGCTTCGTCCGGCCGCCTGCCTGCGCTGTTTCGCCAGCGCGCCTCGAGTTACTTCTTTGCTCGTGCAAAGAAGTAACCAAGAAACACGCCCGGGGTTCGCCCGGGGACCTTGCTCCGGACGCGCCAGGCCGGCGGCGCTGAAACTCGCTGCGCTGTCGCTTCGCTCAGACAGTCAGCGCCTTCTCCCGGCCTGTCACGCCCTCCACAAGGGGCTCATATCGGGAGGGTAGGTCAAAACAGGCGGTATTCGAGCACCCGCGACAAGCCCGAACTGTAGGGTGCGTTGAGCGCAGCGAAACGCACCGTTCCGGCGTCGGGGCAACCCTGATGCGATTCGCTGCGCTCATCCGCATCCTACATGGGGTCTGGCGCCCGCTCGCGGGCGCGGCACGCCAGGGCCGAAGGCCGCGCGTGCCCAGGATGTCGGGACACCTCGCCTCCATCCACTGGCGCGAACGTCAGAACCGCCGTTGTCTTGACCTTATCCCCCCGTATGAAGCCCCTTGCGGAAGGGTCCTCGGGACGGAAAAGAGGCGCTGACTGTCTGAGCGAAGCCAAAGGCGTAGCGAGTTTCAGCGCCGCCGGCCCGAGGGCCCTGGAGCAAGGTCCCCGGGCGGAATCCGGGTGCCCTTCTTTGGGTACTTTCTTGGGCAAGCAAGAAAGTACCTCGCGGCGCGCTCGCGAGTGAGCGCAGGCAGGCGGCCGGACGAAGCCACCGTAAACATCCGAGGTCGAACCAGACCCAGACACCAACCGGCAAGGCGGAGGCAGAAGGCCGCGGGGCCACGTATGGGAGGCGCAGCGATGCGCTGGACTAGCGCAGGAGCATCAGGATGCCGGCGAGGATCAGCACGCCGGCGAAGCCGCGTCGGAGGACACCCACCGGCAGATAGTGCGCCAGCCAGACACCCGCGCGTACGCTGATGGCCGTGCCGATCACCACGCCGAGGATGGCGGGGAGATAGAGATAGCCCAGCGCCCACTCCGGCGCCTGGTAGGACGGATCGGTCCACTGCGGCAGGGCGAACACCAGGCTCGCGCCGATGGAGATCGGCACGCCGAGGGCCGCGGCCGAGCCGATCGCCCGGCGCAGTTCCAGGCCCTGGCTGACCAGGAACGGGGTGGTCAGCGTGCCGCCGCCGATGCCGATCAGCGCGGAGACGGCCCCGATCACGGTGCCGCCGCCCAGCCAGACGCTGCGCCTCGGCACGGGCGCTTTCGGCGGCTGAACGTTGAGCAGCATCCAGATCCCGATCGCGACCTCGAAGGCGCCGAAGATGCGCCCCAGGTGGTCGGAGTCGATGCGCGTGGCCAGCCAGGCCCCGAGCAGGGCCCCGACGATGATCCCCGGCAGCAGGCGGCGCACGGCCGTGCCGTCCACCCCGCCGCGGCGATGATGGGCGCGTGCGGAGAGGATCGCGGTGGGGATGATGGCACCCAGAGAGGAGCCGACCGCGAGCTGCACCAGGCTGGCCGAGTCGAAGGCCAGCAGGCTGAAGATCGCGACGAACACCGGCACCAGGATCAGCCCGCCGCCAATGCCGAACATCCCGGCCGGGATGCCGGCAACCAGGCCCAGAAGCACAAATAGCAGCGCCAGCGCCAACGGTGACTGGGTCAGGGCCTCAAGCATGTTCGGGGCGTGAGGGTGAGGCCGTCAGGTAGGGCCCGGCCGGCAAGCATGGAGCCGGCCGGGCCGGAGAAACGGGGCAGGCGCTCAGAGCGCCTTGAAGCACTTGCGGGCGGCCTCGACGGTGGCGTCGAGGTCCGCGTCCGAGTGGGCGTTGGACATGAAGCCGGCCTCGAAGGCACTGGGCGCCAGGTAGATGCCCTCGCCCAGCATCGCGTGGAAGAAGCGGCCGAAGGCGGCGGTGTCGCAGGCGGTGGCCCCGGCGAAGTCGGTGACCTTCTGGTCCGAGAAGAACAGGCCGAACATGCCCGGCACCTGGTTGGTGGTCAGGGCGACCCCGGCCGCGCGCGCGGCGTCCTCGAAGCCCGCGACGACCTTCTTCGTGCGCTGCTCCAGTTCGTCGTGGAAGCCCGGACGCGACAGGATCTCCAGGGTCTTGAGCCCGGCGGTCATCGCGATCGGGTTTCCGGACAGGGTGCCGGCCTGGTAGACCGGACCCAGCGGCGAGAGGTGTTCCATGATCGCGCGCTTGCCGCCGAAGGCCCCCACCGGCATGCCGCCGCCGATGATCTTGCCCAGCGTGGTCAGGTCCGGGGTGACGCCGAGATAGCCCTGTGCGCAGTTCTTCGAGACGCGGAAGCCGGTCATCACCTCGTCGAAGATCAGCACCGCGCCGTGCTGGTCGCAAACCTCGCGCAGCGTTTCGAGAAAGCCCGGTTCCGGCGGGATGCAGTTCATGTTGCCGGCGATCGGCTCGACGATGATGCAGGCGACCTCGTCGCCCTTCTCGGCGAAGAAGGCGCGCACGCCATCGGCGTCGTTGTAGGTGAGGGTGCTGGTCAGGGCGGCCAGCTCCTTCGGCACGCCGGGGGAGCTCGGCTGGCCGAGGGTCAGGGCGCCGGAGCCGGCCTTCACCAGCAGGGAGTCGCCATGGCCGTGGTAGTTGCCCTCGAACTTCACGATGCGGTCGCGCCCGGTGTAGCCGCGTGCCAGCCGGATCGCGCTCATGGTCGCCTCGGAGCCCGAGTTGGTCATGCGCACCAGGTCCATCGAGGGCACCAGTTCGCAGACCTTCGCGGCCATGTCGTTTTCCAGCCGCGTCGGGCAGCCGAAGGACAGGCCGTTGTTGCAGGCCTCGCGCACCGCCTCGATCACCTCGGGGTGGGCGTGACCGGCCACCATCGGGCCCCAGGAGCCGATGTAGTCGATGTACCGCTGGCCATCGGCGTCCCACATGTAGGCGCCGTTGGCGCGGTCCATGAAAATCGGGGTGCCGCCCACGCCCTTGAACGCGCGGACCGGGGAGTTCACGCCCCCGGGGATGTGCTGCTTGGCGGCCTCGAACAGACGCTCGGTTTCCTGCATGACGGTGTCCCTGTAGTTCAATGGAATCGGTAGGCCCGGCAACCATAGCGGCGGCCGCCGGGCGGTGCAAAGTGGTCAGTCGAACAGTGTGCTGATGCGCCGGGCGGCGGCCTCCGGGGCGGGCGCGGCGCTGATGCCCTGGATCACGGCGACCAGATCCGCCCCGGCCGCGACCACCTCCGCCGCGTTGTCCGGGGTGATGCCGCCGATGCCGCAGATCGGCAGGTCCAGGGCCGCGCGTGCCTGGCGGATCAGCTCCGGCCCGGCATGGGCGGCCTGCGGCTTGGTCGGGGAGGCGAACATGGTGCCGAAGGCGACATAGCTGGCGCCGGCCCGGGCGGCAGCTTCGGCGCGCGCCAGCTCGTTGTAGCAGGAGACCCCGATGACCGCGTTCGGCCCCAGGAGCGTGCGGGTCGCGGCCGGGTCCGGGTCGTCGCGGCCCAGATGTACGCCATCGGCCTGGATGCGCGCGGCCAGCTCGGTGTCGTCGTTGATGATGCAGCGCGCCCCGTGCGCGTGGGCGAGGGCGACCAGCTCGCGGGCGATCGCCTCGCGCGCGTCTCCTTGCAGCTCCTTGTCGCGGAACTGGATCAGGCTGGCGCCGCCGCGCAGCGCGGCCGCGGCATGGGCGAGGTGGGTCGCGCGCGGGTCCGCGCCCTCCGGTACCGCGGGGGTGATGAAGTAAAGCCCGCGCAGGGGCGCTCGGCTGTCAGTCGTCATGCGGGCACAGGCGGTTGGGGATGTGCTGGCCGTGGCCGGGGGCATAGCCGCGGGCGATGGCATCGTTCATGAAGGTCTGGGCCTCGATCACGGCCGGTTCGATGTCGCGGCCGCGGGCGAGGAAGGCGGCGATCGCCGCGGCCAGGGTGCAGCCGGAGCCGTGGAAGCCGGCCGGGTGGCGCGGCAGCTCGAACGGGCGCATGTGGTCGTCCTCGCGGTAGAGACGATTGATGATCGGGTCCTGCTCGGCGCCCTCGTGCCCGCCGGTGACCAGCACGTTGCGCGCGCCCAGTTGGCGCAGCTGGTGGCCCCACTGCGCGGGGTCTTCGCTGCGGGCCAGGCGGGCGGCCTCGGGGCCGTTCGGGGTGATCAGCGTGGCGCGCGGCAGCAGGGCCTCGCGCGTGGCGTCGACGACCGCCTCGGTGGCCAGTGCCCCGCCGCCGCCGGCGACCATCACCGGGTCCAGTACCACCGGGATGTGCGGGTGTGCGTTCAGCAGTGCGGAGACGATGGTGACATTTTCCACCGCGCCCAGCATGCCGATCTTGATCGCCGCGACCTCGAGATCGGCCAGGGTGACCTCGATCTGGGCGCGCAGCTGCTCCGGCGGCAGCACGGTGAAATCCACCACGTTGCGGGTGTCCTGCACGGTGATCGCGGTCACCGCCGTGGCCCCGTGTACGCCGAGGCGGGTGAAGGTGGTCAGGTCGGCCTGCAGACCCGCGCCGCCACCGGGGTCGGAGCCGGCAATGGTCAGCGCGATCGGGGGATGATTCATGAATGGGGGCTCCCGTGCTAAGGTTGCGCGCGCCCCGGCACCCCCGGGGCGTTCCTGTTCCGAATCCCGGGAGTGTACGCAGCATGAGCCACGAGTTCGAAGTCGAGACTATCCGTCCCCTGGTCGCCGCCGCCAAGGCCGGCGGTACGCTGAATGCGGAGGTCGACCAGGCCCTGGCCGCGCTGGAGCAGGAGATCAACCGGATCGCCGCCGAGCTGCAGGTGGAGCACGTGGGTCCCGGGGTGGGCATGGCGGACATGAATGCCGAGCATGTCTATCGCCTGGTGATCCGCCAGCACGAGATCGACGTGACGCGGCACGAATGGAGCCTGTGGGTCTGTGATGCGCTCGATAACTGCGACTTCCGCGCGACCTGGCCGGTCACTGGCGCCGGGCGTCTGCGCCGCAAGCAGGTGACGGCCGTGGTGCCGGAGCTCGTGACCGGCTACCGCGATGCGGTTGTGGCCGCCGGCAAGGGGGATACTCCGGCCGGTCAGCGGCTGGAGCAGATGGCCGGTCTGTTCAGCTGACCGAGCCTTCCGGCTCGCGCAGCGAGATCACTGGCCAGCCCCGTTCGCGGGCATGCGCGGCCAGAGTCGGGTCGGGGTCCACGGCCACCGGGCGGCCGACCTGCTCCAGTAGCGGGATGTCGTTGCGCGAGTCACTGTAGAAGCTGGCCTGCGTGATGGTGCCCTCGGGGTCCGGGTGATCCGCGAGGTGCTGACGCAGGCGCTCGATCTTGCCTTCCTGGAAGCAGGGTACGCCCGTCAGCTCACCGGTGAACTCCCGGTCCTCGCGTTCTTCCGCCAGGGTGGCGATCAGGTGATCCACGCCGAGGATGTCGGCGATTGGCTGGGTCACGAACTGGTTGGTCGCGGTGATGATCACCAGCTCGTCACCGGCCTCCCGGTGCCGGGCCAGCAGACGCTTGGCGCCGGGGGCGATCATCGGGCGGATTAGCGTCTCGATGAACTGCTCCCGCCATTGTTCCAGCTGTGCGCGCGGGTGCTCGGCCAGCGGGCTGAACGCGAAGCGGCAGAACTCGTGGATGTCGAGGGTCCCCGCGACATACTCCTGATAGAAGCGGTCATTGGTCTCGGCGTGACAGGTCGGGTGCACGGCACCCACCTCGGCCAGGAACTGGTTCCAGGCGTGATCGCTGTCGCCGGCGAGCAGGGTATTGTCGAGGTCGAACAGGGCCAGGTTCATGGATCGCTCCGCGGATTAGAGGTCGCGCTGGGAAGACGGCGGGAGTTTACCGGGGCATGACTTCGCACGCAGCTTTGCCCGTCCTGCCACGGGGGATGCGTGGGAAACGGTGATGGATGTACACGCTCGCGCTCAAGTCGCTTTTGCTTGCGAACAAGGCGCGGCGACTGTCGTGCAGTCATTCTGCACAAGGGAGCCGCAACGCCGTGCGCATGCAAAAGCGGCCGAGCCCCGGCATTCAATCGCTTGCGGGGTTGGTACCTCAGGTTCCCCGATCCTGCGTTGCGCCGCTTGTGGGTAGAACCACTACCCGCTGCACGGCGCGCCTTGTCTCGGAAAACCTGGGGTACCAACGCGAGTGTGTACATTCATCAGCGTTTCCCAAGGTCTTTGCCGCGGGGCCTCGGGCTGTGGAACAATGCAATCAGTGAAGAAAGCGTCTGGTTGATGCAAGTGATTGATTGTGAGGGGTATAGAGCCAACGTAGGCATCATCCTGTGCAATCGGGAGCGCCAGCTGTTCTGGGGCAAGCGCGTGGGCCAGGATGCCTGGCAGTTTCCCCAGGGCGGTATCCGCGCGGAAGAGACGCCGGAGCAGGCGATGTACCGCGAGTTGCGCGAGGAGACGGGCCTGCTGCCCGAGCATGTCGATGTGCTCGGCAATACCCAGCACTGGCTGCGCTACCGCCTGCCGGAGCGCATGGTGCGGCGTCATCGCCGCCCGGTCTGCATCGGCCAGAAACAGCGCTGGTTCCTGTTACGGATGATGGGCAACGAGAGCGACGTGATCCTGGATGCGATGGGTACCCCCGAATTCGACGACTGGCGCTGGATCGATTACTGGCGCCCGGCACGCGAGGTCGTGCATTTCAAGCGCCAGGTCTATCGCCGTGCGCTGTGCGAGCTGGTGCCGCTGATGTTCCCGGAACTGGAAGCCCGGCGCCCGCGCAATGCCCACGGACGTGACGCCAGCGATCAGGCCCCGTCACAGGTCTCCCCGGTGTCGCCACGTTGACGAACCCGAATCCCCCCTCGATGCTGGAGGTCCTGCGCCGCGTGGTGCAGGAGGTGAATGGCGCTGCCGATTTCTTCGAAGCGCTGCATATCATTGTGACCCGCGTGAAGGCCGCGCTGGATATCGACGTCTGCTCGATCTACCTGAAGTCGCCGCAGTCGGGCCGCCTGGTGCTGATGGCATCGGAGGGTCTGCGCGAGGAATCCATCGGACATGTCGAGATGGACCCCTCCGAGGGCCTGGTGGGCCTGGTCGCCTCGCGCGCCGAGCCGGTCAACCTGGACAGTGCCCAGGATCACCCGCGCTTTCGCTATTTCCCGGAGACCGGCGAGGAGCACTTCCTGGCCTTTCTCGGGGTGCCGATCATCCACCAGCGCAGCCTGCTGGGGGTGTTGGTCGTGCAGCAGCACCAGGCGCGCAAGTTCGATGACGAGCACGTCTCCTTTCTGATTACCCTGGCCGCGCAGTTGGCCGGTGCGATTGCCTACGCGGAATTCAACGACGAGATCTCCTCCGAGACCCCGCTGATTGGGCACGTCAATGTCGAGGCGACCGGGATCGCCGGGTCTCCCGGGGTTGCGATTGGCCGGGCCGTGGTCGCCTATCGGCTGGCGGATCTCGACTCCATCCCGGACCGCGAGGGGGTCGGGGTCGACGAGGAACTCGAACGCCTTGCCAAGGCGGTGGCCGAGACGCGCACCGAAATCGAGGATCTCAAGCAGCGCATGGGCGAGGCCCTTGGCGCGGACGAGCAGGTGCTGTTCGACGCCTATCTGATGCTGCTGGGCTCGGACTCGCTGGTGCAAAAGACGGAGGCGCGCATTCGCAACGGCCAGTGGGCCCCCGCCGCCCTGCGTGACACCGTGCGTGAGAGCGTTCGCGTGTTTAACGACATGGAGGACCCGTACCTGCGCGAGCGCGCGTCCGATGTGCGAGACCTGGGTCGGCGGGTGCTGTCGCACCTGTTGCCGGCCGAGCGCAGCCAGGAGGAATTCCCGGATGGCGGCATCCTGGTGGGTGATGACCTGACCGCATCCCACCTGGCCGAGGTGCCGATCGAGCGGCTGGGAGCGATGGTCTCGGCCAAGGGCACGGGCTCCTCGCACATCGCGATCCTGGCGCGGGCGCTCAACATCCCGGCGGTGATGGGGGTTTCTGAGCTGCCGGTGGGCCGACTGGAGAACTGCGAGATCCTGGTCGACGGCTATCGTGGCCGGTTGTTCGTGAACCCCAATGCGGAGTTGCGCACCGAGTTTGAGCGTCTGGTGCGCGAGGAACGCGAGCTGGCCGAGGACCTGCGGGCCCTGGCCAAGGACCCGGCGGCCACCCGTGACGGTGTGGCGGTCCCGGTGCTGGCGAACTCCGGGTTGCTGGCCGATATCAAGCCGTCGCTGGAGTCCGGGGCCGAAGGCGTGGGGCTTTATCGCACCGAGGTCCCGTTCATGATTCGCGACCGCTTCCCCGGGGAGGAAGAGCAGGTCCAGCTCTACGAACAGGTGCTGGCATCATTCGATCCGATGCCGGTCACGCTGCGCACGCTGGATATCGGCGGCGACAAGGCGCTGCCGTATTTCCCGGTCAAGGAGGACAACCCGTTCCTGGGCTGGCGTGGCATCCGCATCTCGCTGGACCACCCGGAGATCTTCCTGACCCAGCTGCGTGCGATGCTCAAGGCCAGTTGCGCGCACGACAACCTGCAGATCCTGTTCCCGATGATCTCGGCGCTGGACGAGCTGAAGGGGGCCATGACACTGCTCAACCGCGCCCGCGAGGAGTTGCTGGACGAGGGGTTCATGATCCCGATGCCCAAGGTCGGGGTGATGGTCGAGGTCCCGGCCGCGGTCTATCTGTCGGAGACGCTGGCGCGGCGCGTGGACTTCCTGTCGGTGGGGACCAATGACCTTGTGCAGTACCTGCTGGCGGTGGATCGCAACAACGCGCGTGTGGCCAGCCTCTACGACACTCTGCACCCGGCCTGCATCAGCGCGCTGGAAACCATCACCGACGGGGCGCACCGGGCGGGCAAGCCGGTTAGTGTCTGTGGCGAGATGGCGGCCGATCCGGCCGCGGTGATCCTGCTGCTGGGCATGGGGATCGACAGCCTCAGCGTTAGTGTTTCCGCAATCCCACGGGTGAAATGGGTGATCCGCAGCTTCTCCACGGATCGCGCCGAGGCGCTGCTGGCCCAGTGCCGCATGCTGGAGAACGCGGAGCAGATCCGCTCGCTGCTGAACAATGCCCTGGTGCAGGCCGGGCTCGGCGGGCTGGTGCGCGCGGGGAAGAACTGATTCGGTTGCGTCAGGCGGCCTCGCGCCGGCGTTTCCACCAGCCGATCAGTGCGGCCAGCACAAAGATCGCCAGCACGACCCCGATTGCGATCAATGCATCCTCGATGGAGCGGTTGATCACCAGCACCACCACCCCGACCAGGATCGGCACCGGAAACTCGTTGAACCAGCGAAACCAGGTGTGTTCGCGACGGTTCAGATCATCCCGGAAGTCGCGCACGATCCAGCCGCACCAGATGTGGTAGATCACCAGCAAGGCCACCAGCGTCAGCTTGAAGTGCATCCAGGGCTCGTTCAGATACCCCGGGATCAGGGCCAGCATGGCCCCGCCAAACGCGATAGTCAGCACCCCGCCGGGCGTCATGATCCCGTAGAACAGCTTGCGCTCCATGATCTTGAAGCGCTCGTGACCCAGGGCGTCGTCGGTCATCGCGTGATAGACGAACAGCCTTGGCAGATAGAACAGCCCGGCGAACCAGGTGACCATGAAGATCACGTGCAGGCTGAGCAGCCAGTTGTAGGCTTCCATGCTTCAGAGCTCCCAGGGGTGCCGGTGGTGGCTGGCTCAGGACAGCCAGCGCTGCAGGTGGCGTTCGATCTGCTCGAAGTCCGGGTCGCCCAGTTTCTGGTAGACGATGCGGCCGCCGGGCGAGATCACGAAGGTGGTCGGGGTCAGGCGCACGCCTCCGAAGGCCTGCGACATGCCGTCCTCAGCGTCGTGGATCACCTTGTACGGCATCTCGCGGTCCTCGCGCATCGACTCCACCCGGTTGATCGGGTCGTAGGAGACGGCGACCGCCAGCAGCTCGAAGCCCTTCTCGGCATAGGTCTCGTGCAGGTGAATCAGCTTCGGGATCTCGCGCACGCAGGATGGGCAGTTGGTGGCCCAGAAGGAGATCATCACCGGGCGCCCCTCGTAATCCGACAGCGAGACCTCCTCGCCATCGAGGGTGGTGGCGGTAAAGTCGGGCGCCGGGCGCATGCCGTCATCGGTCAGCCAGATCGCCAGGGCAACCCCGATCAGGGCCAGGATGAAGATGCCGCCAATGATGGCCTTGCGGTCGATACGAAAGCTGCTCATGGATACAGAGGTTCCCGTTGGGTTCGAATGATTCGCCGGTTTCGACTGGCCTGAGTGGGCCTTCGTTCCGTGCCATGTGGTAACCCGGTATCATGCCGCAGCATGACAGCAACAACCAATAGCAAACCTATCCGCATCGGGGTTGTCGGTGCGACCGGGTACACCGGCGTGGAGTTGCTGCGCCTGCTGGCCCGGCACCCTTCGGCGGAACTGGCGGTGGTGACCTCGCGCGGCGAGGCCGGGACGGCCGTAGCCGACTTGTTCCCCAGTCTGCGCGGGGCGGTGGACGCGGTCTTTCGCGAGCCGGACCCCGACGTGCTGGGCGAGTGCGACGTGGTGTTCTTTGCCACGCCGCATGGTGTGGCGCATGCGATGGCCGGTGCGCTGCTGGAGCGCGGGGTGCGGGTCATCGACCTGTCAGCCGACTTTCGTATACGTGACCCGGAGCTGTGGGCGCACTGGTATGGCCAGGCGCACGGGGCCCCGGAGTATCTCGACGAGGCCGTTTACGGCCTGCCGGAGATTCATCGTGACCGGATCCGGCCGGCGCGGCTGATTGCCGTCCCCGGCTGCTACCCGACGGCCGTGACGCTTGGTGTCCTGCCGCTGCTGGAGCAGGGCCTGATCGACCCGGCCGACGTGATTGCGGACGCCAAGAGCGGGGTCAGCGGTGCGGGGCGCAAGGCGCAGATCGGCGGTCTGTTCGCCGAGGTGCAAGAGAACTTCCGCGCCTACGCGGCCGGCGGTCACCGGCACTGGCCGGAGATTCATCAGACCCTGAGTGGTGTGGCCGGCGGCGAGGTCGGGCTGATCTTCCAGCCGCACTTGGTGCCGATGACGCGCGGCATCCATGCAACCCTCTATCTGCGGCCGCGACAGTCCGAGACCGACTGGCAGGCTTGCTTCGAGCAACGCTACGCCGATGAGCCGTTCGTCGACGTCCTGCCGCCGGGATCGCATCCCGAAACGGCCAGCGTGCGGGGCACCAACCGCTGCCGGATCGCGGTGGCACGGCCGCCGCACTCGGATCGACTGGTGGTGCTGTCGGTGATCGACAACCTGGTCAAGGGGGCGGCCGGGCAGGCCGTACAGAACATGAACCTCATGTTCGATTGCCCGGAGGACGAGGGGTTGCGCGAGTTGGCGGTCTTCCCTTAGCTCGGTTGCCTTATGTCCAAGCTCCCGACGCCGGTGCCGCGACGCCGCCCCCGGATCCCGCCACCACGGCCGGTGCGACAGCGTCGGCGGCGCTGGGGGTTGGGCGTGTTGTTGCTGGCGCCTTTTCTGCTGGTGGCCGGGATCGGCGGCTGGTTGTGGATGCACTGGCCGGACGAGGGCGTGATTGACCCCCAGGTACGCATTGATGCCCTGACGGACGAACTGCAGCGCGAGGTCGAGGCGCGTCAGCAGGCAGAGGCCGAGCAGCAGCGTGCGCTGCGGCGGCTGTCGCTGCTGGAGACCGAGGTCGATGCCTATCGCGACGATGTCGAGCGTCAGGAGACCGAGCTCGCACGGTTGCGCGATGAAGTGGCGTTCTACGAGCGACTGGCGGAAAACAATGATGACTCGAGTCTGGGCTTGCGCGACCTGGCGTTGCAGGAGACAGGCCAGTCCGGGGTCTGGGACGTCGTGTTTCAGATCTACCGACCGGGCCTGAACCGGTCGCTGGATGTGCGTTGGTCGGTAGAGATTACCGGGCGTTTCGAGGGGGACGATGAAGATGCAACCCTCGATCACGATGACCTGGGCGTGGAGCAGGAACGTACAATCGAGGGTTTCCGGTTGCTGCGAAACGCGCGCGTACGCGTTGTATTGCCGGAGGATTTCACCCCGGAAGCGGTAGCCGTTAGGGTGGAGCCCGATGAAGACGATGGCCCCGACGCAGTCATGAAGCGCGGAGAGTGGGGCCGCATGGCGGGAGAAGGGGCATGATCGGACGCAAGAAGGGGCGCGGCAGCAAGCGGACGCGCCGGGTCGACACCATGATTGGGGAGAACGCCGTGGTGCGCGGCGAGCTGGAGTTTAGCGGGGGCTTGTATGTCGAGGGGCGCGTGGTCGGCAGCATTCGTGCGCCGAGTGATCCCTCCGCCGTTCTGATGGTCGCTCCCCAGGGGGTCGTCGAGGGGCAGGTGATGGTGCCGCACCTGGTCGTGAACGGCGAAGTGCGCGGCGACATGCATATGAGCGAGTACGTCGAACTCGGTGCGACCGCGCGGCTGCACGGGCATCTGTACTACAAGAGTCTGCAGATCACCGAGGGTGCGAGTATCGACGGCCAGCTCGAGCGAATGGAAGAGCCGCTGCAGGGCGAACTCGAGGAGCTGCCCGTGGAGCAGGGTGAGCCGCAGACTGCGGTCTCCTGACGGTGGCCGGTGCGACCCGCGTTTCGCCAAAGGTGGCCCAGCATCATTCGTGGGGTATTCTTGACGCTGACGGTCAGTATTCCGTAGCGTGAATGAAAATGATTCTTACAGGAGGCACCCAATGTCCGAAGCCATGACGTCCAATACCGAGGCAGACATGGACATGGAGATCCCGAGCCCGCTGATCTTCAGTGACGCCGCCGCGAACAAGGTGAAGGGGTTGATCGAGGAGGAGAACAACGACAACCTCAAGCTGAGGGTGTTCGTCAGTGGTGGTGGTTGCTCCGGCTTCCAGTACGGTTTTACCTTTGACGAGACGGTGGGCGACGGCGATACCGTGGTCGAGAACGGAGGGGTGACCCTGCTGATCGATCCGATGAGCTTTCAGTATCTCGCGGGTGCCGAGATCGACTACACCGAGGGTCTGGAAGGCGCGCAGTTCGTGATTCGCAATCCGAACGCCACGACCACCTGCGGTTGCGGGTCCAGCTTCTCGGTCTGACGTCCAGGGCTGTTATCGCATTGTCAGGGCCCGGCCGTTTCGGTCGGGCCTTTTTTGTGCGTATTTCTATGTGGATTCCGGTGCGCGTCCGGGGATCCGGCAGCCGAGGATGCGTGGTCCACGGGCACCCGTGACTTCCGGCAGGTTGCCGGCCTCGTGTTGCAGATGGCGATACGCCAGCCAGGCAAAGGCGGCCCCCTCCACCTGCTGAGGGGGGATTCCGTGGTGTTCGGAGGTCTCGACCGTGCTGCCGGCCAGCTGGCTTTGCAGTCGTTCCATCAGGTAGCCATTGTGGGCGCCGCCGCCGCAGACGATGACGCGATCGGGTGCGGTTGTGCGCAGGGATTCGAGCGTCAGCCGCACCCCCTCCACCGTAAGTTCGACCAGGGTGGCCTGAACGTCCTCGGTGTTCAGGCGGTCGAGCCGTTCGCCGCCAACCTGGCGGAGCCAGTGGGGCGAGAAATGCTCGGGCCCCGTGCTCTTTGGGGCAGGGCGCTGAAAGTAAGGGTCCGCGAGGAGCTGTTCCAGTAGTGGCCGGTCGATGTGTCCCGTGCGCGCCCAGGCGCCGTCGGCATCATAAGGCTGACCCAGGTGCCGTCGGGTCCACCCGTCCATCAGGGTGTTGGCGGGTCCACTGTCGCATCCGCGTACCGGCTGGCCCGGCTCCAGCCAGGTCAGATTGGCGATCCCTCCGAGGTTCAGGATCGCGCGTGTCTCGGAGGGGTGGCCCAGCCAGGCGGCATGGAACGCGCAGGCCAGCGGAGCCCCCTCGCCGCCCGCCGCGAGGTCGCGTTGGCGAAAGTGCGCGATCACGTCGATGCCCGTGGCTTCGGCGATCCGGAATGGGTCGCCAATCTGCCAGGTGAATGCGGGGTCGGCGCCGGGTGCATGGTGGACCGTTTGTCCGTGCGAACCGATGGCCAGGATGTCCTGGGCCTTCAGGCCGGTGGATCCCAGTAGTTGCTGGACCGCGCGGGACAGGAACAGCCCGACCCGGGCGTCCAGTGTGCCCAGGTGCTCGAAGCGCAGTGCTTCGGCGGTCGCGGCCGCAGCGAGGTCCTCCTCCAGTGCATCCGGGTATGGCAGGTGGCAATGACCCGCGGTACGCAGCGAGCCGTCTCCTTCAATCTCGACCAGGACGGCGTCCACGCCGTCTCGGCTGGTGCCGGACATCAATCCAATCAACCGCTGAGTCATTCGCGTGCGTCCCTTGTCGGTGGCGTAGCCATCTCGCTTCGTTGCGGGGCGCAAGGTATCCTTGCGCCCTTTGCGCGCGCCCTCCGGGCGCTCGTTATTCACGAACGCACGCATTCTAGAGCGGAACGGTATCGGTCGCAGGCCCGGCTTCCCGGTGCCCGGTTCGCCAAAGGCGAGAGAGATGATGGAACTGGACGATCAGCTGGAGGTGTTTCGCCGCGGGGCGGACGAGATCCTGCTGGAAGAGGATTTGCGCGAACGCCTGAAAGAGGGGCGGCCATT
>NZ_KB912056.1:0-15000 GCF_000383695.1 Thioalkalivibrio sp. ALJ15 | reverse complement strand
GGCTGTTGGTGTCCGGTTTAAGTATGTAGGGAGTGTCCTTAGGCAAATCCGGGGACACAATCCTGAGATACGATGACGAGCTCCTACGGGAGCGAAGTGACTAATGCCCTGCTTCCAGGAAAATCCTCTAAGCTTCAGTTAACGCGGGACCGTACCCCAAACCGACACAGGTGGGCAGGGTGAGAATCCCAAGGCGCTTGAGAGAACTCGGGTGAAGGAACTAGGCAAAATGGTACCGTAACTTCGGGAGAAGGTACGCCTTGGCCGGTGATGGGACTTGCTCCCTGAGCTGGTCGAGGTCGCAGAGACCAGGCCGCTGCGACTGTTTATTAAAAACACAGCACTCTGCAAACTCGAAAGAGGACGTATAGGGTGTGACGCCTGCCCGGTGCCGGAAGGTTAATTGATGGGGTTAGCTTCGGCGAAGCCCTTGATCGAAGCCCCGGTAAACGGCGGCCGTAACTATAACGGTCCTAAGGTAGCGAAATTCCTTGTCGGGTAAGTTCCGACCTGCACGAATGGCGTAACGATGGCGGCGCTGTCTCCACCCGAGACTCAGTGAAATTGAAATCGCAGTGAAGATGCTGTGTACCCGCGGCTAGACGGAAAGACCCCGTGAACCTTTACTACAGCTTCACACTGAACTTTGAACTTGTTTGTGTAGGATAGGTGGGAGGCTTTGAAGCTGGGACGCCAGTCTCAGTGGAGCCAACCTTGAAATACCACCCTGGCAATTTTGAAGTTCTAACCCAGGCCTGTTATCCAGGTCGGGGACCGTGTGTGGTGGGTAGTTTGACTGGGGCGGTCTCCTCCCAAAGAGTAACGGAGGAGTGCGAAGGTACCCTCAGCGCGGTCGGAAATCGCGCGACGAGTGCAAAGGCATAAGGGTGCTTAACTGCGAGACAGACACGTCGAGCAGGTGCGAAAGCAGGTCTTAGTGATCCGGTGGTTCTGTATGGAAGGGCCATCGCTCAACGGATAAAAGGTACTCCGGGGATAACAGGCTGATACTGCCCAAGAGTCCATATCGACGGCAGTGTTTGGCACCTCGATGTCGGCTCATCACATCCTGGGGCTGAAGCAGGTCCCAAGGGTATGGCTGTTCGCCATTTAAAGTGGTACGCGAGCTGGGTTTAGAACGTCGTGAGACAGTTCGGTCCCTATCTGCCGTGGGCGTCGGAGATTTGACAGGATCTGTCCTTAGTACGAGAGGACCGGGATGGACGCACCTCTGGTGTTCCGGTTGTCACGCCAGTGGCATTGCCGGGTAGCTATGTGCGGAAGGGATAACCGCTGAAAGCATCTAAGCGGGAAACCCACCTGAAGATTAGATCTCCCTGGACCCTCGAGGTCCCTAAAGGGCCGTTGAAGACTACAACGTTGATAGGCTGGGTGTGGAAGCGCGGTAACGCGTGCAGCTAACCAGTACTAATTGCCCGTGCGGCTTGACCATATAACACCCAAGGTGTTGATGGTTGGTCTCGTCTGACACATCACTGTTGTACACATCACCTAGAATGCATTCCGAATTCAGATGACGCAGCGCACGCGCTGGGTGATCTGGCCAGTTTGTCTGGCGGCAATAGCGAGTAGGAACCACCCGATCCCATCCCGAACTCGGAAGTGAAACTGCTCTGCGCCGATGGTAGTGTGGGGCCTCCCCATGTGAGAGTAGGTCACCGCCAGGCATTAATCCGAAGCCCGGTTCCCAATATGGGGGCCGGGCTTTTTTTATGGCTGACACGGCAGGCATGATGCTGAGGTGCGTTGTGCGCGGCGACTAGAGACGGTTTTAAGAGATGGCTCGAGGCAAGAAGCGGACAGACGGTGGTTTGGTGACGGTCGGGTTGGTGCTGATCGGGATCGGAGCCTACGCGGTTCTCGGAGGCGAGGTGGCGTTTACTCCGATTGCGCCCCGTGAAGGTTCAGGGTTTGGCGGGCCGGTCGCGACCATTATCGGGCTCGCCTTCATCGCGGGTGGGGTGTATTTCCTGCGGGAGTCGCGCCGTTAGCAATTGGACTGCATTGACGTGCTCTGATAGCGAACAAGTGCTCTTCAGCGGATGCAGCGCCAGTCGAACCCGTGGTCCTGGGAAGCGATCGCGATCTCGTCGCGACTGGCGCCGACCCCCTCGCACAGGGCCTGTTCAGCCAGTTCGGGGCGGTTGTTGTCGCTCGAAAGGTGCATGCCGATCAGGTGTTCCAGCTGGGATGTGTCGGCGCGTTGAAGAAGGCGGGTCGCGTCGCGGTTGGGCAAATGTCCGTACCCGTCAGCAATGCGTCGCTTGAGCTTGGGAGGGTAACGTCCGGACGCGAGCATCTCCGGGCAGTGGTTGCATTCAAGAAGGAGGCCCTGGGCGCCGGAGGCCGTCTCGATCATGTGGGGCGAGATGTGGCCGGCATCGGTCATCAGGACGAGGCGCGACGCGCCGTCGGAAAAGGCGAACTGGGTCGGTTCGCGGGCGTCATGCGGGACTGTATAGGGGATGACCAGGGCGTCGTCCAGCTCGACTGGGAGGTCCGGCTGGATCTCTTCGAGGTGTGCAAATGCGCTGTCGCGTGCCGCCAGTCGGGTCCCGACTGAGGCGTAGACGCGCAGGCCATAACGGCGCGAGAGGGCCGGCGCGGACCCCAGGTGGTCGCCGTGTTCGTGGGTCACGAACACCCCATGGAGATCGGTGGCCGCGAGCCCCTGACGTGCGAGGCGCCGCTCGATCTCCTGTACGGAAAATCCGCAGTCCACCAGCAGGCGGGTCGAGCCGATCTCGACCACGAGCGCGTTGCCGCCACTCCCGCTGCCAAGTGAACAAAATCGGATCACGCACTGCTCCGAAGGTGAATGCAGGGTAGACGTGTGGACCACCCGGGCACGCTGTCAGGCTTAGGCGCCACGGGGGAGCAGGTTGCTTCGCCCCGGCGCTGCTTCTTCGCTGGAGTGGCCCCGGGCTCCGGGTGGCTTACCGCTGCATCTGAGTCTGAATCCGCTCCAGCACGAACTCGGCGTCGCGATCGCTCAGGCGGTCGCCTTCAATGTCGCGAGCCTCGATCAAGAGGTCGCCATCGCCCCGATCCTCCAACCGGACCTGGTAGCGCTCGTTTTCCCTGCGATCTCCACCGCGACCGAAGATGCGGCCGAAGAAACCGGGCTCGTCGCGGTCGCCGGTCATGTCGGGACGGTAGGTGACCTCGTAGATGCCGGCCTGGCGGTCCTGTTCATCCACCAGCAATCCGGCGCGGTCCAGGAAGGTGCCAAGTTGGCGCCAGACCCGTTCATATTCACCGCCCAGGAGCAGGGCGGGCGAACCATCATGCTCCGTCATCTGCAGTTCGGTCGGGCGGTCGACGAGGGTCTCGGCAACCCGTGCGCCCCCTTCACCCGGATCGCCGGTGGTGAGGTAAACGAGCAGCCGGTTCAGCATCTCGGCTTCGAGCTCCGGGTCCGAGGGGCGCATGGCCCAGCGCCAGGACTGGCCCTCGGCCTGCTCTTCGGCACCTCGATGGGTGATGTAGATTTCCGACTGTCCGTTCACGCGCTCGACGCGCATCCGGTACTGGTCGCGGGTGTTGGCGTCGTATACGTTGCCAAGGGCGCGGGCGAAGATGTTCTGCGTGCCGCGCAGCGGGATGCCGGCTCGGTCTTCGGCCCACTCGGTCTGCATCACGCCCACTTGGGGTTCGTTGCGTTCCAGGCGGAGGTTCTGGCTGTCCCAGAAGGCGACCAGTCGATCCCAGATCTCGCCGGGATCGCCGTCAACCTGGAGCCAGCGCGTGCCTCCGTCGCGCATGAGCTGCACCTCGGCGGACTCCGGGAGTACCTGGGCGGTGCGGGTCGGGGCGCCGGGCTGGGCCTGCGCGGGTTGTTGCTGGCGCTGGGCGGTGTCCTGCTGCATGTCGCGGGCACTGATGCGGCCGCCCGGGTCATCGGGCAGGCGGTAGGCCCGCTCGGTGTCTGGCGCGATCAGATCCGGCGGGACTTCGAGGTCCTCCATCTGCCGGCTCATTTCGTATTCCGGGCCGGACTGGCGATCACCACCCCAGCCTCCGCAACCAGCGACGGCGAGACCCGTGGCGATCGCGAGGGTGGCGCGCGTGGCGGAGTGATAGGGCTTGAAAGGCAATTTCATGATCGGACTCAGACCTCAATGCCGGCTTGGCGCATCGCGTCCAGTACCGGTGCATGGAACGGTTCGGAAAGGGGTGTCAGGGGCAGGCGAATACCTTCCTCTATCATCCCCATGCGCTGCAAGGCCCATTTTACGGGGATGGGATTGGCTTCGAGGAACAAGGCCGAATGCAGACCATCCAGCTGGCGATTGATTTCGCGGGCTTCGTCCGCGCGTCCCTCGCGCACGGCGCGGCACATGCGGGCCATTAGCGCCGGGGCGACGTTCGCGGTCACCGAGATGACCCCTTGTCCCCCGGCCAGCAAAAAGGCCAGCCCATTCGCATCTTCGCCACTGAACAGGTCGAAGCGGCCGCCCACGCGCTGGACAAGCTCGGCGGTGCGCTCGTTATTGCCCGTGGCCTCCTTGAGGCCGACGATGTTCGGGATTTCGGCCAGGCGTTCGACTGTCTCGGGGAGCATGTCGACGGCCGTGCGCCCCGGAACGTTATAGAGGATCTGCGGGATATCCACGGCCTCGGCGATGGCCTTGTGGTGCAGATACAGGCCCTCCTGCGTGGGCTTGTTGTAGTACGGGGATACCAGCAGGCAGGCATCGGCGCCGGCTTCGCGGGCACAGCGCGTGAGCGCGATCGCCTCGCGCGTGGAGTTTGCGCCGGTGCCGGCGATCACCGGCAGACGCCCGCCCACGGTCTTGACCGTATGGGCAATCGCTTCACAGTGTTCGTCGAAATCGAGGGTGGCGGATTCGCCGGTAGTACCGACCGCTACGATGGCGTCGGTTCCGGCCTCGATGTGGAATTCGAGGAGCCGATCAAGCGCCGGCCAGTCGAGACTGCCGTCCGCGTGCATCGGGGTCGCCAGTGCGACCATGCTGCCTTGAAACATCGACTCCTCCAGCGACGGTAATGGTGCAGTCTAACGGGCGCGCGACAAGGCGTTCAAGAAGCCGTGCGCAGACCCCGTCTGGATGGCGCCCGGACCGTTGGCGCCACCCAGGCGAGGTGGTATGTTCCCAGCCATCATGCCAGTGGATGCATCCAACCCGTCCAGCATTGCCTCAGGCCAGTGGCCGCCCGGCTGCGCTCTGCGCTCCAGGGGCCGGCATGGCTGAGGTCGTCGGGGCCGGCTCGCACACCCATCTGATCCTGAATCTGATCGGACCCGACCAGCCTGGCCTGGTGGCCGGCGTTACGCGTGTCATCGTCGATACAGGCTGCAACCTGGAGTCCAGCCGCATTACGACCCTGGACGGCTATTGCTGCATGGCGCTGAGCGCCAGCGGCAACTGGAAGACCCTCGCCACGCTGGAATCCCGCCTGGAACGGCTGGAGGCCGAGCTGGATCTCGCGATCACCGTGCGCCGTGGGCCGCTGGATGAATCCAGCCAGCCCGCGATGGCCTATGCGGTGGACGTGGTCGCGCTGGACGCCCCGGGGCTGGTCAATGCCCTGGCCGATTTCTTCACCAGCCGTGGTGTGAACCTGCGTGACGTACAGACGCGCGTCTACACCGCTCAGCACACGGGCGCGCGCATGTTCGCCGCCAACATGGTGGTGGACATCCCGGCGGGACAGCACCTGGCCAGCCTGCGCGGCGAATTCATGGATTTTTGCGACGAACTGAACCTGGACGGCGTGCTGGATCCGATCAAGGCCTGATTCCGATCCGGCGCCGTCCGGCCCCACCACGACACGGAGTGACACCTAATGACGATCGCCATTGACCAGACCGTTCCCGAAGACCTTCGCGTGCCCGCCACCGGCGAGCAGACCCTGGGCCCGGGTGATTTTCGCGGCAAGATCGTGGTGCTCTATTTCTACCCGAAGGACAGCACGCCGGGCTGCACCAACGAGAGCCGCGACTTTGCGGCCAACAAGGCCGCGTTCGACGCCACCGGCGCGGTCATCCTCGGGGTCTCGCGCGACAGCGTGAAGAGCCACGAGAACTTCCGCGCCAAGCAGGAGCTGCCGTTCGACCTGCTGAGCGACGCCGACGAGCAGTTGTGCGAGGCGTTCGACGTGATCAAGATGAAGAACATGTACGGCAAGCAGGTGCGCGGCATCGAGCGCTCCACCTTCTTGATCGACGAGCAGGGTGTGCTGCGCCGGGAATGGCGCAAGGTCAAAGTGCCGGGGCATGTGGACGAGGTCCTGGCCGCGGTACGCGAGATGGCCGGCCAGTGAGGCGCCCCGCGAATTCTTCGAGAGTACTGGCAGTAGACGTTCGCCCCATTTGTTTTCGACTCACCCCGGCCGCGGAGGCGCCATGAGCGAAACACCGGAGGACCCGAAACGCCTGTTTGTCCTGGACACCAATGTCCTGATGCATGACCCCACTGCGCTGTTCCGCTTCAAGGAACACGACATCTTCCTGCCCATGGTCGTGCTCGAGGAACTCGACCGTGGCAAGAAGGGGGTCTCCGAGGTCGCGCGCAACGTGCGCCAGGTCTCGCGCTTTATCGACGAATTGATGAGTGGCGCGACCCACGAGCAGATTGCCGCCGGGTTACCGCTACAGGCCGAATCGCTCAGCGAGTCTACGCTTGCACCCTCCGGGCGGCTGTTTTTTCAGACCCGCAATCTGACCTCGCGCCTGCCGGACTCGCTGCCCGGCTCGACCCCGGACAACGACATCCTGGCCACCGCCCAGGCACTCAAGACGGAGTGGTCGGACCTCCCGGTCACCCTGGTCTCCAAGGACATCAATCTGCGCATCAAGGCGGCGGTGATCGGCCTGCACGCGGAGGACTACTACAACGACCAGGTCCTGGACGACGTCAGCCTGCTGTTCTCCGGCATGACCGAACTGCCGGCGGATTTCTGGGAGACCCACGGGACCAAGATGGATTCCTGGCAGGAGTCCGGCCGGACCTACTACCGGGTCACCGGGCCCCTGGTCAGCGAGTGGCAGCCCAACCAGTTCGTCTACCGCGAGGGGGAGAATCCGTTGTCCGCGATCGTGCTGGAGATCGACCAGCCGAACGAGTCCGCAGTGATCGAGCTGGTGGACGACTATATGACCCCGCGCCACAGCGTCTGGGGCATCAATGCCCGCAATCGCGAGCAGAACTACGCCCTGAACCTGTTGATGGACCCGGAGGTGGATTTCGTCTCCCTGCTGGGGGCTGCCGGTACCGGCAAGACCCTGCTGGCGCTGGCCGCGGGGCTTGCGCAGACGCTGGAGGACAACACCTACAAGGAGATCATCATGACCCGGGTCACGGTCCCGGTGGGCGAGGACATCGGCTTCCTGCCCGGGACCGAGGAGGAAAAGATGACCCCGTGGATGGGCGCGCTGATGGACAACCTCGAGGTCCTGGCCAAGTCCGAGGGCGCGGGCGACTGGGGCCGGGCAGCTACGAACGACGTGCTGACCAGCCGTATCAAGATTCGCTCGCTGAACTTCATGCGCGGGCGGACCTTCCTGAGCCGCTACATCATCCTGGACGAGGCGCAGAACCTGACCTCCAAGCAGATGAAGACCCTGGTTACCCGCGCGGGGCCCGGCACCAAGGTGGTGGCGCTGGGCAACATCGCACAGATCGACACCCCGTACCTGACCGAGACCTCGTCCGGCCTGACCTACGTGGTGGACCGCTTCCGCAACTGGACCCACAGCGGGCACATCACACTGACCCGCGGCGAGCGCTCGCGGCTGGCGGACTATGCCTCGAATCATTTGTAGACGGCGGGTAAGGCACGCCTGGGGGCGGCAACGGAGCGGGAAACGGGCACCGTCATTGCGAGGCCCCGCAGGGGCCGCGGCAACCTCCGGAAGCTGGTGGTGAGCCAGCTATGGAAGCGGATGGTTCCGGACGGAGTTCGCCACGTCGCTTCGCTCCTCGCGATGACGGTGCTTGTGGCGGGGCGTGGGGGTGGTGAAGCGAGGGAGGCTTAGCCGTCCTCGCTGTAGCGTACGCAGGCGCGGTCGGTCTCCCACAGGGTCAGCGCGTGCATGCGCAGGCCCGGGCGGTTCAGGCGCTCCGCCATCTGGCGGAAGAACCACTGTGCGATGTGCTCGGCGGTCGGGTTGACCGTGTCGAACGGCGGGACGTCGTTCAGATAGCGGTGGTCCAGCTGCCCGGCGATCTCGCGCGCGGCGGTCTTGACCACCTTGAAGTCCACTGCCATGCCGGCGTCATCCAGCGTCTCGGCCTGAACCTCGGCCTCTACCTTCCAGTTGTGTCCATGCATGTTCGCGCACTGCCCCGGGTAATCGCGCAGGGTATGCGCGGAGGCAAAGTCGGTCAGGACGCGGAGGGTGTAACGGGCGCTCATGGGTCGATTCCGGCAGGCGACGCTGGTGGTCGCGGGGTAAAAATCAGCCCGCGAAGCCTATCCGGCCGCCGGCGTCCGCGCAATTCTCCTGCCCGCAGGCGTGGCGAATCGCGGCCAGCACGCCCTCGGTGTCGAGGCCGCAGTCGGCCAGGATCTGTTCGCGCGAGCCATGTTCGGTGAAAACGTCCGGGATGCCCAGTACCTGGCAGGGCAGGGTCAGGCCCTCGGCGGAGAGCCATTCCAGCACCGCGCTGCCGGCGCCACCGGCGCGGGCATGATCCTCGAGCGTCACGAAGCCTTCATGGCGGGCGGCCAGCCGCGCCAGCAGTTCGGTGTCGAGCGGCTTGATGAAACGCATGTTCACCACGGTGGCGTCCAGCGCCTCGCCCGCGGCCAGGGCGGTCTCCAGCAGCGCGCCGAAGCTGAGGATCGCCAGGCCTCGGCCCTCGCGTACGACCTCGGCG
Organism: Thioalkalivibrio sp. ALJ15; assembly: GCF_000383695.1. Lineage (NCBI taxonomy): Bacteria > Pseudomonadati > Pseudomonadota > Gammaproteobacteria > Chromatiales > Ectothiorhodospiraceae > Thioalkalivibrio > Thioalkalivibrio sp. ALJ15. The sequence goes on along the minus strand of NZ_KB912056.1, from coordinate 6,133 downwards.
CGTCCGACAGGCAGGGTCTCCAGGTCCTCGCTGCCCCCTTCCGGCAGGACGCCGGGGCCGCCCCCGCGTGGATAGCGCACCGCCGCCGGGCCCTCGTAGGCGTAGCCAGTGGACAGCATCTGGCGGCACTCGTGCTCGTTGGATGGGGCCATCAGCAGCATATTGGGGACGCTGCGCAGCAGCGCGGTATCGAACGTGCCGGCATGCGTCGGGCCATCGGCGCCGACGATCCCCGCGCGGTCCACCGCGAACAGCACCGGGAGGTTCTGCAGGGCGACGTCGTGGATCACCTGGTCCATCGCCCGCTGCAGGAAGGTCGAGTAGATCGCGACCACAGGCTTCTGCCCCTCGCAGGCCATGCCGGCGGCCAGCGTGACCGCGTGCTGCTCGGCGATGCCGACATCGAAGTAGCGCTCGGGGAACTGCTCGGAGAAGGCCACCAGCCCGGAGCCCTCGCGCATCGCCGGGGTGATGCCCAGCAGGCGGTCGTCGGCCGTGGCCTGATCGCACAGCCACTGGCTGAAGATGTCGGTATACGCGGGCGGCTTCGGCCCGGAGGGCGTCAGCCCGTTCTCCGGCTCGAACTTGGAGACCCCGTGGTAGCGGCAGGGGTCCTCTTCGGCCGGGGCATAGCCCTGTCCCTTGCGTGTGACCACATGCAGCAGTTGCGGACCGTGACCGCCGCGCAGGTTCTTCAGGATCGATACCAGGCCGTTCACGTCATGGCCGTCCACCGGCCCGAAGTAGCGAAAGCCCAGTTCCTCGAACAGCGTGCCCGGCACCAGCATGCCCTTCATGTGCTCCTCGGCTCGCTCGGCAAAGGCCTTCATCGGCGGGACGAACTCCAGCATGCGTTTGGAGCCCTCGCGCACCGAGCTGTACAGCCGCCCGGACAGCAGCCGGGTGAAGTACTGGTTCATCGCGCCGACGTTCGGCGAGATCGACATGTCGTTGTCGTTCAGGATGACCAGCAGATTACAGTCGAGATCGCCGATGTGGTTGAGCGCCTCGAAGGCCATGCCGGCGGTCATCGCCCCGTCGCCGATAACCGCCACATGGCGGCGGTCAAGTCCTGCGTGCTTGGCGGCGAGGGCCATGCCGGCGGCGGCACTGATCGAGGTGCTGGAATGCCCGGCCCCGAAGGCGTCGTACTCGCTCTCGGCGCGTTTGGGGAAGCCGGCCAGCCCGCCGTACTGGCGCAGGCTGGCCATCCCGGTGCGCCGGCCGGTCAGGATCTTGTGGGCATAGGCCTGATGCCCTACATCCCAGACGATGCGGTCGTCCGGGGTATTGAACGCGTAGTGCAGCGCGACCGCCAACTCCACGGTGCCCAGGTTCGCGGCCAGATGGCCGCCGGTGCGCGAGACGCTCTCGATCAGAAACTGGCGCAATTCGCCGGCCAGCCCCGGCAGTTCCGAGGCCGGGTGCGCCCGCAGGTCGGCGGGCCATTCGATTGCATCCAGCAGGGGGGTGGGGGTCATGGGCAGGCCGTGTCAGTTCATGCGGTCGACGATGTACCGCGCGAGGAAGCGAAGCAAGTCCGCCTCCTGGCCAAAGGGTTGCAGCTCGTCCAGCGCCTCGTCGACCAGGGCCACTGCGCGTTCGCGCGAGGCCTCCAGGCCCTGCAGCGAGGGGAAGGTCGCCTTGTCCAGGCGGGCATCCGCCCCGCAGGCCTTGCCGAGCACCTCCGGATCACCCTCCACGTCGAGCACGTCATCGCGGATCTGGAACGCCAGGCCAATGCATTCGGCGTAGCGGGTCAGGTGGCCAAGGGTGTCCTCCGAGGCGCCACCGGCGATTGCGCCCAGGCGCACCGACACGCGGATCAGGGCGCCGGTCTTGAGCCGGTGCATGCGCTCCAGTTCCGCCAGATCGATCGGCTTGCCGCAGGCGCCGAGGTCGATGGCCTGGCCGCCGGCCATGCCGTGCAGGCCCGCTGCGTGGGCGAGCTCGGCCAGGGCATTCAGGCCGGCTGTGCCGGGCAGGGTGCGGACGCCGGCGGTCATGATCTCGAAGGCGCGGGCCTGCAACGCATCCCCGGCGAGGATCGCGGTGGCCTCGTCGAAGGCACGGTGGCAGGTGGGCCTGCCACGGCGCAGGTCGTCGTTGTCCATCGCCGGCAGGTCGTCGTGGATCAGCGAGTAGACATGGACCATCTCCACGGCCGCCGCCATCGCATCGAGCGCGTCATCGGGGGCGTTACAGGTGGCCCCGGCCGCGTATACCAGGACTGGGCGCAGGCGCTTGCCACCGGAGAGCGTGGCATAGCGCATGGCCTCGATTAGTCGCGGGTCCGGGGAAGAGTCGGCCGCGAGCCGCTGGTCGAGTACGGTCTCGATACGACGCTGATAGGCCTTCAGCGCCTCGGATGGATCTGGAATGCTCAAGGCCGGGTCCTAGAATGGGACGTCGTCGGGATCGGTGGGGGTGTCCGGTGCGCTCCCGGACGCGGCACCCTCCGCAGAAGGCTCGCTGGCGAGTTTCTCGATGCGTGCCTGGGCGTCGTCCAGCGCCTTCTGACAGCGGCCGACCAGTTCCATGCCGCGCTGGAATTCCTCCAACGACTGTTCCAGGCCCAGTTCGCCGGACTCCATCCGTGCCACCAGGGCCTCCAGGGCCTCCAGGCTGGCTTCGAACTCGGCGGGGCTGTCGGTGGATGTGTCGGTCATGGTGTCGGATTACGTGTTGGGTTCTTATTGGATCGCGGGGGCTAAAAGGTGAGAAAGTATCCGATCCGCCGCGGCGAGGAAAGAAGCCGGGCGGCCGGGGGCTTGAGTTTCGTGACCGTGCCCCCACGGTCAGCGGGGCAATCGGTTGACATGCGACCGGGTGCTAACTAGAGTTTCGAAGTGTTTTAGACAAAGTCTAAATGCCCGATCCGCACAACGGCCGTACCGGTGTGTGGATCCTAACCAGCAAGAGGAGAGACCCATGGAACTGAAAGGTAGCAAGACCGAAGAAGCCCTCAAGGAGGCCTTTGCCGGCGAATCGATGGCCAACCGTCGTTACCTGTACTTCGCTTCCAAGGCGGACGTGGAAGGCTACAACGACGTCGCGACCGTGTTCCGTTCCACCGCCGAAGGTGAAACCGGCCACGCCCACGGTCACCTCGAGTACCTCGAGAGCTGCGGCGACCCGGCCACCGGCCTGGAATTCGGCCCCACCGCCGCGAACCTGAAGACCGCCGTTGCCGGTGAGACCCACGAGTACACCGACATGTACCCGGGCATGGCCAAGACCGCCCGCGACGAAGGCTTCGACGAAGTCGCCGACTGGTTCGAGACCCTGGCCAAGGCGGAGCGTTCCCACGCCAACCGCTTCCAGAAGGCCCTGGACCAGCTGGACGACTGATTGTCCGGTAGTAACGGAAGCACGCGGGGCCGCTACGCCGGCCCCGTTTTCCGGGAGGTACGGAACAGCCTGTGAAGTCAGCCCTGCGGCTGCGTTCGCATGTTGTTCCGTGTTTCCCTCGAAGCATCGTCACTGATACGGATACCGGAGGGATGCATGTCTGCGCCGACGCACCAACGTGAAGGAAGTCTGGAAGCCCCGACCCGCCATCCGCTGGACTGGAAGAATCCCGAGTTCTACAACGAGGAATCGTTGTTCGCCGAGCTGGAGCGGGTCTACGACATCTGTCATGGCTGCCGGCGCTGCGTCAGCCTCTGCAACTCCTTCCCCACGCTGTTCGACCTGGTCGACGAATCCGAGACCATGGAGGTCGACGGCGTTGATCGGAAGGACTACTGGAAGGTGGTGGATCACTGCTACCTGTGTGATCTGTGCTACCTGACCAAGTGCCCCTACGTGCCCCCGCATGAATGGAACGTCGACTTCCCGCACCTGATGCTGCGTGCCAAGGCCGTGCGTTTCCAGAAAGAGGGAGCGAAGGCCGCGCACAAGTTCATGTCCAGCACCGATACCGTCGGCAAGTTGGCGGGCATCCCGGTGGTTGCCGGCGTAGTCAACGCCGCGAACAAGACCGGCGCGATGCGCAAGGTGCTGGACAAGACTATGGGCGTGCACCCGGATGCCCCGGTCCCTGAATACCACTCGAGCAAGGGTCGCTCGCGCATGGCGAAGGTTGCCAAGGGAGTGAGCAACCCCGAGCCGGCCGGTGCCACCCAGGGCAAGGTAGCGCTCTACGCCACCTGCTACGGCAACTACAACGAGCTGCACCTGGTCGAGGACCTGGTCAAGGTCTTCGAGCACAACGGCATCGAGGTCACCCTGGTCGAGAAGGAGCAATGCTGCGGCATGCCCAAGCTCGAGTTGGGCGACCTGAAGGCCGTCGAGTCCGCGAAGGATGCGAACATCCCGGCGATGAAGCGCATGATCGACCAAGGCTACGACATTGTCGCGCCAGTCCCGTCCTGCGTGCTGATGTACAAGCAGGAACTGCCGCTGATGTTCCCGGACGAGCCCGATGTCGCCGCTGTACGCGATCGTATCTTCGACCCGTTCGAGTACCTGATGGAGCGCCACAAGGAAGGCAAGCTGAACACCGACTTCCCCGAGAAGCTCGGCAAGATCGCCTACCACGCGGCCTGCCACCTGCGGGTGCAGAACATGGGGCTCAAGACTCGCGACCTGCTGAAGCTTGTGCCGAATACCGAGATCGACGTGATCGAACGCTGCTCCGGGCACGACGGTACCTATGGCGTGAAGAGCGAGTTCTACGAGACTGCGGCCAAGATCTGTCGTCCGGTGGTGAACCGGGTGCAGAAGGCCGAGTCCGATCACTACTCGAGTGACTGCCCGATGGCCGGGCACATGATCGAGAACGGACTGCAGGGCAAGGGCGAGGACAAGGCGCCCGAACACCCGCTGACCCTGCTGCGCCAGGCCTACGGGCTGTAGCGCCGGGTATCGGTTACCAGAACACGACGTACGCCCGCCGAGGCGCCGCGGATGGAGACACGAAATGGCCAGTGACAGCTACCACGAACCCGTCGAGGAACTGAGCGACGAGTCGCGCGAGATGCATCGCGCCATCGTCTCGCTGATGGAAGAGCTCGAGGCGGTGGACTGGTATCAGCAGCGCATCGATGCCTGCAAGAACGAGGAACTCAAGGCAATCCTCGCGCACAACCGCGACGAAGAGATCGAACACGCGGCAATGGTGCTGGAGTGGATCCGTCGCCATAACCCGGTGTTCGACCACGAACTGAAAGACAACCTCTGGTCCGACAAGGACTACACGAAGAAGGGACACCACGACCACTGAGGGGTCCCGCGGACCAGTCCGACGTGACGGAGGTATCGAGATGGAGGCAAGTGTGGACAAGCTGAGTCGAAACGACCTGTATTCGCTGGAGAAGTACCACGAGGTGCGGCCCCAGTTTCGCAACGAGGTCATGCAGCACAAGCGCAATCGCGTGGTGCAGGTGGGCCCGGCCGTGACCCTGCACTTCGAGGATCGCAAGACCATGCAGTACCAGATCCAGGAGATGCTGCGGGTCGAAAAGATCTTCGATGCCGAAGGCATCCAGGACGAGCTGGACGCCTACAATCCGCTGATCCCGGACGGTTCCAACTGGAAGGCGACCATGATGGTCGAATACCCGGACGTGGACGAGCGCAAGGTGCAGCTGTCCAAGCTGATCGGGATCGAGCGCAAGACCTACGTTCAGGTCGAAGGCCACGACAAGGTCTACCCGATCGCGAACGAGGACCTGGATCGGGAGACCGACGACAAGACCTCGTCGGTCCACTTCCTGCGCTTCGAGCTGACCCCGGAGATGGTCTCCGCCGCGAAATCCGGTGCGGCCATTGCCATCGGGGTGGAGCACGAGAACTACAGCCACCGGCTGGACGCCGTCGCCGAGGGTGCGCGCGAATCGCTCGCATCCGACCTCGACGCCGTCAACTGACGCGGCCTTTTTGCCCGCTTCACCAAAGGCGCCTCCGGGCGCCTTTTTCGTTTCCGACTTACGTTGTGGCTGTTCAGGCTGGCCCTGGTTCGGCATCCGGTGTTTACGGTGCCTTCGTCCGGCCGCCAGCCTGCGCTGTCTCGGCAGCGCACCCCGAGGTACTTTCTTGCTTGCCCAAGAAAGTACCCAAAGAAGGGCACCCGGATTCCGCCCGGGGACCTTGCTCCAGGGCCCTCGGGCCGGCGGCGCTGAAACTCGCT